>JAZLHP010000063.1:0-24488 GCA_045616905.1 Bacteroidaceae bacterium | reverse complement strand
TTTACGGTCATTCGCGGTTCATTTACGGTCATTCACGTTTAAAATAAATTACTTAATCGTAACCTTTATTGTCTTACCATTACCATACTTCACGATATTCACACCCTGCTGGAGGCTGCCCATGCAGCGACCGTTAATGTCGTAGTACTCAGCAGTGCCATCGGTGATAGCATTGAGAGTCTCTACTGCTGTAACGTCATTGTCTTCACCGGCAATGCTGATGCTGAGCGAACGTGCATTGGCCATAGCCCAAGTAGGATGGATGTATGCACGGAATGGAGCAACCTTGACACCCTCTGCCCATGCATCACCTACCATCCAGAACATATTCTTCGAGATGTAGTAGTCATATTCGTTAAGTTGAATTGTCTCGTATGTACCTACAAGCTGAAAACCGTCGGCATCAGATCCTTCTTCAAGCCAACAAGAAACGGTAGTGTTTGCTGCGGTGAGGGTGAGAGTATAATCTCCAGCCAAATTGTCATGCAGACGGAAGATAACAGGAGTGCCGGCAGGTAGAGTACCGTTAAACTTCGACAGAGTGAGATTATAATCGTCCATTTCAAAGAGTGTATAGAGGTCATAGTCAGCACCACTGCCGTTAACATCGAATGGCACTACGATGGTTCCCCACTGGTTCTTGATGCCTGTGCGGGTGTAGGTCACGCTTGGAGCAGAGAAGTCAACAGGCGACACGAAGCCATTAGCATCTGCGAGAGTGATATCCTCGCTTGTAGAGTAGTTGCCTTCGCCGTCCTTTGTCAGCTCAAGGTGAATACCTGCGCCGTTGAAGTCCTTGATGAAACGGTGCTCATCGCCTTGTCCGCAGCCATTGTCACAAGCATAGGCATAGAGACCATCCTCGACAGGGGATGCGGTCAGGGTATGGTTGGTGTAGCTATGAGCATTACGATCGATGGCAGTTTCCTCATCCTTGGTATCCGCATAATTCCTGTCACGATAGGTAGCAGCGGCTGTATAGGTGCGCACTCCAGATGCGATACAAGTAGCGGGGGTAGTGTCTTCGTTAGTTACTACTGCATCAACATCTTCATGGTTTATGCGCAAAGTAGCCGATGAGTGATCATCTGCCCATGTCCAGCTCGTGATAAAGTCACCATTGTTGATGAAACTTCCATCTACATATTCCACCAGACCATTGTTCGTGAAAATGTCATCGTCCCATGTTTTTACATTTCCTTCAATGACAGCGTTGTTTTCTGTTTGTCCGTAGACATCAAACCTCTCGACTATCAACCTGCCCGTCTTACCTTCGCTGCTGTCAATGATGTTCAAATTATCACCGTAATTAGTAGATAAGTGGGTTATATCCAGAGTATGTCCGTTAAGGTCAATTGTCACAGACTTACCGTAGTTTGTTGTATACAATCCCTCCTTGACATCATCAAGCAGCGTCAATGTTATTTCCCCAAAACCGTCATCCATAGCCTGCTTAAAGTTTCCATAGTATTCCTCATAATTGTTTTTTATCTTTGGCAAATCTGGTGAAACGCCGGTTCTGATATCAGTAGCAGGATTACCATTCTCATCTACAAACGGTCTGTCTACACACTCTTTCAGTTCTACATCCGTGTTAGCATTATAGAAACTATGACCAACAGGCAGAATAGACTTTACATATTCATCGTTCCTCTGGAGGGTGAAACTGATTGCCGAGCAGCCATTGGAATGAAACTGAGAATCAATTATCTGGAGTTTTGGAGAACTTTCTGGATCATCTACATACCCCCAATCTCCCCAATCCCATGACATCTTATCAAAAAGGCAATGGCGACCTTCCTGACGAGTTACTACATTGACGTTTTTGAGAATTAGTTTTTGATGGAGGTTCCAATCATAACCTTGAAAATAAATGGCATCTAATTCATTAGACTCTATCGTTCCATTTTGGATAGTTATTCTATTATCACACCCACTAGGAAAAACAACAATGCAAGACATCCAGTCTGCAGCCCACGGTGCATTAGTTAAGACATAGCCGTTCAAATCAATCGTGATGTCACGCCCTAAACTCTGACAGTCAAGCTCTTCAGAAAATGCATTGTCACCATCAAAGCGCATGGTAATTGGTCCGTCACCCAACATCCATGAATCATTCCTCAAAATATTCAGCGCTACAAAAATGTCTTCGCACCAAATTTCATCATCCGATTCGGTTATAAGGTACATTTGTGCCCACGCCCCTTGTGGCATGAGCATCCCCACCATCATGACTATCGCCATGAGCAGCGGGCGTAAAAATTGTTTTGTTTGTTTCATAGAGTTAATGTATTTTGATGATTAATAATTTTTATATTCATACTTTGTTACAGCCTTGATGTCCTATGTCATCGGTCACATACAGACGCAGCAGAGCCTTCCAAAGATGCCCGTAAGCACCTCTGGAAGGCTCTGTAATCGACGAAAAATCTGTGCGTTATAGGCCTGTAATACCCCCCCCTAAAACGATAGCACACAGCAAGTTAGCACCATTGCTGGCGCTAATAGAAGTGTGGTATGGAGGGAAGAGTGCGGTCATGAGGGATTGGGGGGTAATTAGTGATTGATGATGGATGGTTGATGATTAGGGGAGGTTAGAATAAATCAGAATGCGTACCGGTGTTGAGCATCAGTAGTTCAAGACGATCATCATACTGTCGCCATGTCATGAGCCAGTCACCCTTGATGTGGCACTCCCAAATGCCGGTATACTTGCCGCTGAGGATGTGCGGACGATATTCTGCAGGCAGCTTCCCGTCCCGGGCTAGGATTGTAATGGCTTCCTGAAGGAGCTTGATGTTCAATCCTCGCTTTGCACAAAGCTTAACGTCTTTGCGGAAAGCTCCTGTATATTCAACGCTGTACATAGTCTTCGCCCAAGATTTGCCTGAACATATCTTCTACGCTTTCAGCACGATACACGCGTCCCTCTTCTACATCCTTCAATGCTCGGTCAAGGCCACACATGCGCTTTTTGCGTGGCATGGAGATGGACTTTACGCCTTTAATCAAAGTAAGGGTTTTCTTTACTTGCTGCATCACGCTAATATCGTCGAATGTTACAATCATTTGATTTGCTTCAGGTTGTATCGTTAATGTTGCCATAGTGGTATGTTGTTTTATTGTTTGTATGCCGCGCTTTGTTCTTTGCGGTCACGACCGCAAAGGTACGCATATTTAATGTTTGATTTTTATCGTTTGGATGATTTTGGGAGATATTTGTGGATACGCGGAGAATTATTACATCTCCAATGACTTTTAATGTACAAAGTTACACATTATCTATAAATAAACGACACAATCACAATGATTTAACTCTAAAATTAACTTTTTTGCTATTAAAACGCCTTAAAATTGCGATATTCTTACACACGAATTTCAATTTGTGAAAAGATGACGGACAAATTGTGAAAACGTTATTTTCCTGAGAAAACAGGGCTCTTTGGAGCGGTTTTCCTCTCTTGTAATAAAAAATGGTAACTATATAGAACTTGACCCATAATGACGCCCTTCACATGCGAAGGGCTTAACTGAAAGAAATTACCCAGAAATTATTCAGAAATTATAATGAGAGAGTAAAGCTCGCTCTCGTCGATAAGAACAATTGACTGAACTCCGTAAGGGGTCTGCGTTTTGGAGACCCCTTTGTCTTCATCGTCATCGTGCTGTCTGCACTTATGTTTTATGGACGGTCGTTCCTACCTCAAATATTCTTCAATTTTGCTTCAATTAAACTTCAATTTATCTTCAAAAATTGCAGAATAATTGCAGAATAATTGCAGAAAATTTATGCGAAGCGTCCAAAACAACTAAAGACGCAGTCTTAATTAACACGATGCCAAATAGTATATAGGTGCCTAATAATATAATACAAAATTCTGTTCGGATATTTTCTCAATTACTGTTTATCTGTGATTTGTGATTACTGTGATTATTAAGAAAGCCTCAACGGAACATGTTACTGCCCTGTGACGTAGCAAAAAGTGTGCCATTTTATCCTAAATTTAGCCGCAATTTATGACTGGCGCCTGTCATAAATCACTGCCAACTTCGATGATAAGTAATGGCGGGATTGAGGCGACTCTCAAATCCGATGCAAAGGTACGAACACTTCTGCACACCGACAAATTTCTTTGCCCTAAACTCGGGGTGTTTTTCAAATCATTGCGAGTTTATTGAAAATCACCCTTCACCTTCACCCTTCAAAAATCACAGAATCACAAATCACAGATAAACAGTAATTGAAAAAATATTCAAACAGAATTTTATATAATATAAAATATTATATAATCTTATTTTAGTAGTGATTTTCGATTTTCAAATAACTGTGATCTGTGATTACTGTGATTATTCATCTGGCACGGTAATATGTCTTAGCTTCAGGCAGAAAGGATTTTATGTTGCTGATTCTGTTTGCGTGAGATGGATGAGTTGAAAACCAGTCGCGCGACGTCTTAAACTTGCTCTTCGCCTCCATTCTCTGCCAGAACCCCACAGCCGAGCTTGGGTCGTAACCTGCCTTTGCAGCAAGTATAAGCCCTAACCTGTCAGCCTCCGTCTCATTCAATCGCGAGAACTTCAGATTAGCCAGCGTGATGCCCGACGACGCAAGGATAGCTGTTATGCGTTTCTTCGTGTAGCTCATATCCGAGCTTGATATCATGGCAATCAGAGCAGCCATGCCTGCAGTAGAGATCATCCCTTTTGTCATCTGCTCTGCGCTGTGCTTGGCTATGGCGTGAGCGATTTCATGTCCAAGCACACACGCAAGCGACGCATCATCTTTAGCAAACTCCAAGATGCCATCATACACCACAATCTTGCCACCTGGCATGCAGAAGGCGTTGGCATCGGAATTGCGCACGAGGTTCACTTCCCACTGATACGAATCGAGTTCATCGTCCTTGCCGCATTCATCCAGAAGTTCATTGGCAGCCTTGATAAGTCTGTTCGAAACGCGACTCACCTGCGACTTTTTCTGCTTATCAGTCGATGTGCTGTTGCTCCTGAGGTACAATGCGTACTGCTTGCTGCTGGCAGTGAGCATGTAACTGTCAGGGATAAAGTTGTAGAAGTCTCTCCCCGTGACAGGCACTACATACGTTACTGATTGCAGAATGTCGGCTTCCATGACTGAGGATGCCACCTCCTTAGTCTTCTTCCAAATGTTCTTTCTCGTATCAGAGTTCCACATGCTCGACGCTTTGTTCTTGATTGTCTCAAGCACGCTCTGGCTATGTGCCTGTTGTGCTGACAGGAGCATCAGAACCATCATCAATGCCATTACAAGAGATTTCTTTCTATCCATGCCTTTTTTCATTAAGTTTTTCCCAATGCTTTCGGGTTCATAAGCTGTGTGTGTGTCATCACGCCACAAAATTACAACTTTTCATCCAATTAGTTAATGAAATACCATAAAAATCGCAAAAAATGTGGACAGACACGAATGAAGTTCGGGGACTCGTGCAAAGAAAGCATTTCTTCTCTTTGCTGTTTCGTATGTAATTGTTAACTTTGCACAACAATACTTCAAGTTTGAATTAACATCTAACAAAATCATCTTTACACAATGAGAAGATTATACGCTACTCTATTATTCTTTGCCATGCTGACAATGGGCATAATGGCGCAGAACGACTCGACGGCTTTCATGAAGATGCTATGCGGCATTGAGGGCGTGAGTCAGGTGAAGCCTGTCGGCATCGCGAAGCGTGCTGACGGCTCTATGCTGTTTGCCGAGAAGTATGTGCTGAAGTTCAGGCAGCAGGTTGACTGGAAGTCGATGGCTCAAGGCTCTTTCGACGAACGCATAATAGTGGGTTACAAGGGATGCGACAAGCCTACGGTGCTGGTCACCGAGGGTTACTTCGCCGACTACGGATTGCGTGAGGGCTACACCGAGGAACTGTGCGAGATGTTCGATGCAAATGTGGTGCTGTGCGAATACCGCTACTTTGCAGAGAGCGTGCCTCAACCTACCAACTGGGACTTCATGACGGTTGACAACTCGCTTGCCGACTATCACCACGTGCGACAGGAGTTTGGCAAGGTGCTGACGGGCAAGTGGATCAGCACGGGTATAAGCAAGGGCGGACAGACAACGATGTTCTACCGTGCCACCTACCCCGACGATGTGGATGTGAGCGTGAGCTACGTGGCGCCTCTGAACAGAAGCGTCGAGGACGGCAGACACGAGGTGTTCCTTGAGAAGCAGGTAGGCACGAAGGCAGAGCGAAAGGCAATAGTGAAGGCTCAGCAGGAGCTGATGAAGAGAAAGGCAAGGCTGCTCCCTATGTTTGAGTCGTACACGGCAGAGAAAGGATACAGATACTACACAACATCGGCTGACATCTACGACTACTGCGTGCTTGAGTATCCGTTTGCACTCTGGCAATGGGGCACACCGGTATCGACCATCCCGGAACTGAAGGCGAGCGACAAGGAGTGGTTTGACAGCTTGATAAAGACATCTGAACCCGACTATTTCTCATACCCTAACAAGTTCATGCCATTCGATGTGCAGGCAGCTCGCGAGCTCGGTTACTATGGATATTCGCTGAAGGCAATCAAGAAATGGGCATCGCTGAAGGACACCAGGGGCTACCTGAAACAGCTGATGCTGCCTGACAGCCTACGTCACTACGACTTCGACCCTACACTCTACAACCGCACGGTCAAGTACCTGCAGGAGGAGGATCCCAAGCACATCTTCATATACGGCGAGATTGACCCCTGGAGCGCAAGCGGAGTGTGTACCTGGCTCGACTGCAAGGACAAGAAGAACATGAGGGTTTACGTGCAGCCACGTGGCAGCCACACGGCTCGCATCAGCAACATGCCAAAGGACATGAAGGCAGAGATCATTGACAGATTGTCAGCATGGCTTAGGTAAACGCTTGGCTGGCACATGTTTTGATGTTATCATGACACGGAAGGATGCAACAGGCTTAATGACTCATCATAAGGGATAGATTGCTCTTCAACATTTACAATGAATTTCAAATACACAGAAAAACTGACACAAATACTTGGTTACAGCCGCGAGGAGGCTCTGCGGCTTAACAATGACTACATAGGTCCTGAGCACCTGATGCTGGCTCTCATACGCGACGGCGAGAGCGACTGCATACGAATTCTGCAGGACAGGTTCCTCGTGGACTTGAGGGAGCTGAAGTCCTTGCTTGAGGATAAGGTGCGTGACGTAGAGTCTAATCTGATGTCGAACAGCATCGACTTCAACGACAAGTCATCAAACATAATGAGACTGTGCGTGCTGGAGACACGGGTGATGCGCAAGGAGGCGAGCGATGCCGACCATCTGATGCTTGCAATTCTGAAACAGCGCGACAATCTGCCGGCAAGGATATTAGAGGACAAGAACGTGAGATACAACGATTTTTACAACTCCCTGACAGCATCGGCCAGCAAAGTGACTCCACAGAACAGTGTTGACTTTGACGAGGACGAGGACGAGGACAACCTGCCTCCACCATCGAACGGAGCGCAGCAACCAACGGCAATGGCTGAGAAGAAGAGACGCGGCAACAGCGACACGCCAGCCATTGACAACTTCGGCTTCGACCTCACCAAAGCAGCGGCTGAGGGTAAGCTCGACCCTGTGGTGGGACGAGAGCGTGAGATAGAGCGACTTGCTCAGATACTGTCGAGACGCAAGAAGAACAACCCTGTGCTGATAGGCGAACCAGGTGTGGGCAAGAGCGCCATCGTGGAGGGTCTTGCTGAGCGAATCAACAGGCGCAAGGTGGCACGGGTGCTGTTTGGCAAGCGCATCATAACTCTCGACATGAGCAGCGTGGTGGCTGGCACTAAATACCGTGGTCAGTTTGAAGAGAGAATGCGGAGCATCATAAACGAGCTCAAGGCTAATCCGGACATCATCGTGTTCATCGACGAGATTCACACCCTCGTGGGTGCTGGCAATCAGGCGGGTCAGATGGATGCCGCCAACATGATGAAACCTGCACTGGCACGAGGCGAGCTGCAATGCATTGGTGCAACCACTCTCGATGAGTACAGGAAGAGCATCGAGAAGGACGGAGCCCTGGAAAGACGATTCCAGAAGGTGGTGGTGGAACCTACCTCGCAGGAAGAGACGCTGACCATTCTGCACAACATCAAGGGGCGCTATGAGGAGCATCACAACGTGAGCTACACGGAGGATGCGCTTGAGGCATGCGTCAGGTTGCCGGAAAGATACGTGACTGACCGACACTTCCCCGACAAGGCAATTGACGTGCTGGACGAGGTCGGTTCGCGAGTGAAGATAAACAACACGGACGCTCCGAAGGAAATTGAGGAGATGGAGGAGAGGATTGCTGACCTCATTGCCAAGAAAGAGGCTGCTGTGAAGAGCCAGAACTTTGAACTCGCCGCAAGCTACCGCGACCGTTCGGTGCGACTTGAGGACGAGTTGAAGGAGATGAAGGCGAAGTGGGAGGAGTCGCTCGTGGATTGCAGACAGACAGTCACGGCTGACGATGTGGCACAGACAGTATCTCTCATGACAGGCATACCTGTGAGCAAGATGGCAAGCGCTGAGGGCATCAGAATGAAAGGCATGCGTCAGGAACTGAAGAGCGCCGTGATTGCTCAAGACCAAGCCATTGACAAGCTGGTGAGCGCCATACAGCGTAGCCGCGTGGGTCTTAAAGATCCGGCACGGCCAATAGGCACGTTCATGTTCCTCGGACCAACTGGCGTGGGCAAGACATACCTTGCAAAGCGACTCGCCGACCACATGTTCGGTTCGTCTGATGCGCTCATCAGGATTGACATGAGCGAATACATGGAGAAGTTCACCGTAAGCCGACTGGTGGGTGCGCCTCCTGGATACGTGGGCTACGAGGAAGGTGGAATGCTGACCGAGAAGGTGCGCAGAAAGCCATACTCGATAGTGCTGCTCGACGAGATTGAGAAGGCACACGCCGATGTGTTCAACCTGTTGCTGCAGGTGATGGATGACGGACGACTGACTGACTCAAACGGACGCACCGTTGACTTCCGCAACACCGTGATCATCATGACATCAAACGTGGGAACACGCCAGCTGGAAGAGTTCGGGCGAGGTGTTGGATTCTCAGCCATGGCAGGCAAGGACGACAAGGAAGTGGGCAGAAGCGTCATACAGAAGGCTCTGAACAAGCAGTTCTCGCCAGAGTTCCTGAACCGTGTGGACGAGATAATAACATTCGACCAGTTGGAACTTGAAGCTATAATGAAAATCATCGCTTTGGAGCTGAAGGGACTTTACGGCAGAGTGGAGGAACTTGGCTTCAAGTTAGAGATAAGCGAAGAGGCACAGAAGTTCATTGCCGAGAAGGGATACGACAAGCAGTTCGGTGCGCGACCACTCAGACGCGCCATTCAGCAGCATCTTGAAGATGGCATCAGCGAGATGATTGTGGAGGAAGAGGTGCAACCGGGCGACACCATCGTGGCAGAGGTTGACAATGACAAGATTTCACTCAAGGTCAAGAAATGTTGACACTCGAACCAATAATAAGACAAAATGTCAGTCGGCAAACGGCTGGCATTTTTTTGGCAATCGTATTTTATGGAAGCACGCAAGTGATGCTTGCAGATTGACAGTAATAAGTAATATTATAATTAAATTAAAAACAATATGGCAACAAGTGGAAACATCGGGGTTACGACAGAGAACATCTTCCCCGTCATCAAAAAATTTCTCTATTCAGATCATGACATTTTCCTTCGCGAGATAGTCAGCAATGCTGTTGACGCAACCCAGAAGCTGAAGACGCTGGCAAGCAAGGGCGAACTGAAGGAAGAGGCAGGCAACCTGACCGTACAGGTTAAGCTTGACAAGGAAGCAGGAACGCTGACCGTTAGCGACCGTGGCATCGGCATGACAGAGGAGGAGATTGACAAGTACATCAACCAGATTGCATTCTCGGGTGCCAACGACTTCCTCGACAAGTACAAGGAGGATGCCAACGCCATAATCGGACACTTCGGACTTGGATTCTACTCGTCATTCATGGTGAGCAAGAAGGTGGAAATCATCACCAAGAGCTGGAAGGAAGGAAGCAAGGCTGTTAAGTGGAGCTGCGACGGCAGCCCTTCATTCACTATTGAGGAGGCGGACAAGCAGGATCGTGGTACAGACATCGTGATGTACATTGACGACGATTGCAAGGACTTCCTCGAGAAGTACAAGATTACAGAGCTGCTTAATAAGTATTGTAAATTCCTGCCTGTAGCAGTGGCTTTCGGCAAGAAGAGCGAATGGAAAACAGATGAGGATGGCAAGAACGGCAAGATGGTTGAGACGGATGAGGACGACATAATCAACGACACCACTCCTCTATGGACAAAGAAGCCAAGCGAGCTGAAGGATGAGGACTACAAGGATTTCTACAAGAAGCTCTACCCAATGAGCGACGAGCCTTTGTTCTGGATTCACCTCAACGTTGATTACCCGTTCAACCTCACCGGTATCCTCTACTTCCCTAAGGTTAAGAACAGCCTTGACCTACAGAAGAACAAGATTCAGCTTTATTGCAATCAGGTGTTCGTAACGGATTCGGTAGAGGGCATCGTGCCTGACTTCATGACATTGCTTCATGGCGTGATTGACTCGCCAGACATTCCACTCAACGTGAGTCGAAGCTATCTGCAGAGTGACTCTAACGTGAAGAAAATCAGCACTTACATCACTAAGAAGGTGAGCGACCGCCTTTCTTCAATATTCAAGACAGACAGGAAGCAGTTTGAAGAGAAGTGGGACGACATCAAGATTTTCATCAACTACGGAATGCTCTCTGAGAACGACTTCTACGAGAAGGCAAAGAACTTTGCTCTGCTGAAGGACACAGAAGGCAAGGCATACACTTTCGACGAGTACAAGACACTCATTGAGGATCAGCAGAAGGACAAGGACGGCAACCTCATCTATCTGTATGCCAACAATAAGGACGACCAGTACAGCTACATCGATGCTGCCCAGAACAAGGGTTACAACGTGTTGCTCATGGACGGACAGCTCGACCCAGCAATGTGTGGCATGTTTGAGGAGAAGTTTGAGAAGAGCCGCTTCACTCGCGTTGACTCTGATGTTGTTGACCGCCTCATCGTGAAGAACGATGACAAGAAAGAGGAAATTCCTGAAGAAGAGAAGAAATCGTTGACGGAGACATTCAAGAATGCGCTGCCAAAGATTGACAAGATTGAGTTCAACGTGGAGCCTCAGGCACTCGGAGAGGCAGCAGCTCCAGTTGTGATGACTCAAAGCGAATACATGCGCAGAATGAAGGACATGAGCCGTCTGCAACCAGGAATGGCATTCTATGGCGACATGCCAACGATGATTAACCTCGTGCTCAACACCGACCACAAGCTCATCAAGGATAGCATCAAGGAGGCAAAGCCAGAGGTTGTGAGCCAGCTCATCGACCTTGCTCTTCTCCAGAACGGAATGCTCAAGGGCGAGGCTTTGACAAAGTTCGTCAAGAGAAGCATCGAGCTTATCTGATGAATTGCCTTCAGCAAGAAATGAGCACAAGCTGATTTCATGAAAAATCTGAAACAATTCACATACTTACAAGAGGGAATGCAATTTGCGTCCCCTCTTTTTTTATGCCAGCAATGCTTATCGTAACAAAATGTTGTCAATGAACAAAAAAACTTTTCATTATGAATAAAGATTTGAAATAATTCCGTAAATTTGCACAAATTTTAGAGTTTGCGAAATCATTCGTACAACAATCAACACAAAATACACATAAATAAATAAGATAATATGTGCGGTATAGTAGGTTATCTCGGTAAAAGAAACGCTTATCCAGTTCTTATTAAAGGTCTGAAAAGACTTGAATATCGTGGCTATGACAGTGCCGGAGTCGCTCTCATCAACGACAATGGTAATCTTCAAGTTTACAAATCAAAGGGTAAGGTTTCAGACCTTGAGAACTATGCCAGCGACAAGGACACCAGCGGATGTGTGGGAATAGCTCATACACGATGGGCAACGCATGGTGAACCTACAACCACTAATGCACATCCTCACTACTCAACATCGGGCAACCTCGCCATCATTCACAACGGAATCATTGAGAACTATGCTGTCTTGAAGAAGATGCTTCAGGAGAGAGGCGTGGAGTTCAAGAGCGACACAGACACGGAAGTGCTGGTGCAATTCATTGAGTTCGTAAGAAACGAACAGAACCTCGACCTTCTGACGGCTGTTCGCGTTGCTCTCCGTTCCGTAATCGGCGCATACGCAATAGCACTTATTGACAAGGACAATCCTGACGAGATAATAGCAGCACGCAAGAGCAGCCCTCTCGTGGTGGGCATTGGTGAGGAGGAGTTCTTCATCGGTAGCGATGCAAGTCCTATCATCGAATACACCGACAAAGTCATTTATCTTGACGATAAGGACATTGCCGTAATCCATAGAGGCAAACCTGTTGAAGTGGTCGATTTCAACAATGCAAAAATCAATCACGAAGTAACAAAGGTGGCTCTCAGCCTTGCTCAGATAGAGAAAGGCGGTTTCCCACACTTCATGCTCAAAGAGATTTTCGAGCAGCCAGAGTGCCTTAAGGATTGCATGAGAGGACGTGTGAACGTGGAATCGAACAACGTAGTGCTTTCAGCAGTCATCGACCACAAGGAAAGAATGCTGAAGTCACGACGCATAATAATAGTGGCATGTGGCACAAGCTGGCATGCTGCACTCATCGGAAAGCAGCTCATAGAGAACCTATGCAGGATACCTGTTGAGGTGGAGTATGCAAGCGAATTCAGATACAGCAACCCTGTCATCACAGAAGAGGACATGGTGATAGCAATCTCACAATCAGGTGAGACGGCAGACACACTTGCTGCCATTGAAATGGCAAAGGAACGAGGAGCTTTCGTGTATGGAATATGTAATGCCATCGGTTCAAGCATTCCTCGTGCCACTCACACCGGCAGCTACATACACGTAGGTCCAGAAATAGGTGTTGCCTCAACGAAAGCATTCACGGGTCAGGTCACTGTACTCACAATGCTTGCCCTTGCTCTCGGAAGGGAGAAGGGAACAGTATCAGAAGAAGATTACATAAATCATATAAAAGAACTCAGCGACATACCTGATAAGATGAAGGAGCTGCTCAAGATTTCTTCGCATGTCAAGGACATTTCAAGAATCTTCACATACGCACGTAACTTCCTTTACCTTGGTCGTGGATACAACTATCCTGTGGCACTTGAAGGCGCTTTGAAGCTTAAGGAGATTTCATACATCCATGCAGAAGGATACCCTGCGGCAGAAATGAAGCATGGCCCTATCGCCCTTATTGACGAAGAGATGCCTGTAGTGGTTGTTGCCACAAAGAACACGTTATATGACAAGGTGCTCAGCAACATTCAGGAAATCAAGGCACGACATGCTCGTGTTATCGCCATCGTCAGCAAGAACGACGAGACGATTGCCCACATGGCAGACGAATGCATAGAGCTGCCTCACACACTCGAGTGCCTCGAACCGTTGTTGGCTTCAATCCCTCTGCAGATGCTGGCTTACTACATAGCCGTATGCAAGGGAAAAGATGTTGACCAGCCACGAAATCTTGCAAAGAGCGTCACCGTAGAATAAGACAAACATAAACAAACACAAAATCAAATCAACACAATGGAGCCACTAAAACATGAATGTGGAATAGTAATGATTCGTCTGCGCAAGCCGCTGGAATATTACCAGATGAAATACGGCACGTGGATGTATGGCCTCAACAAGCTTTATCTCATGATGGAGAAGCAGCATAACAGAGGTCAGGAAGGAGCCGGCATCAGTTGCGTTAAGCTGACTGCTAATCCTGGTGAGGAATACATGTTTCGCGAGAAGGCTCTCGGATCGGGTGCCATCACCGAGATATTCGCCAATGTTCACAAGCATTATCGCGACTATTCTACAGAAAAAGTGTCTGACGCTGCATTTGCTAAGAAGAATCTCCCTTTTGCTGGGGAGCTTTATATGGGCCACCTCCGGTATTCAACGACCGGCAAGAGTGGTCTTTCTTTTGTCCATCCCTTCCTGAGGAGAAACAACTGGAGAGCCAAGAACCTGTGCTTATGCGGAAACTTCAACATGACAAATGTTGACGAGTTCTTCGCAGAGATAGCAAAGACCGGACAGCACCCACGCATCTATAGCGACACCTACATAATGCTGGAGCAAGTGGGTCACCGACTCGACCGCGAATCGGAGCGTCTGTGGAAGGAAGCTGACGACAAGGGGCTTACCGGATATGACATAACCGACTACATTGAGGATAACATAAAGATGGAGAACGTGCTTAGCACAGCTGCACCGCTATGGGATGGCGGTTATGTGGTATGTGGACAGACAGGAAGCGGCGAGATGTTCTCCATGCGTGACCCATGGGGAATACGACCTGCCTTCTGGTACATGGACGAGGAGATACTCGTAGTGGCAAGCGAACGACCTTGCATACAAACAGCACTCGACCTCGATTGCGAACAGATACATGAACTCAACCCAGGTGAAGCGGTAATAGTGAACAAGTATGGCGACGTGCGCTTCTCACAGATTATCGAGGAGAAAGAGAATCAGCGATGCTCATTCGAGCGCATCTACTTCAGCCGTGGTAGTGATCGCGACATCTATCAAGAGCGTAAGGCGCTCGGACGCCAGTTGCTTCAACCAATACTCAAAGCCATAGACGGCGATGTGGCAAACACCGTGTTCTCATTCATACCAAACACGGCAGAGGTGGCATACTACGGAATGACTGACGGGTTCAAGGATTACATGCACGAGAAGAAGATAAAGCAGTTGCTTGCTCTTGACCACAAACCTACAGAGGAAGAGATTCACAACATCATCGACCCTCAGGTACGTACAGAGAAGGTTGTGCTCAAAGACATAAAACTGCGTACGTTCATCACAGAAAGCGATAGCCGCAACGACCTTGCAGCTCACGTCTATGACATAACATACGGAAGTGTGCGGCCAGGCGTGGACAATCTTGTGGTGATTGACGACTCAATAGTACGAGGAACGACTCTGCGTGAGAGCATCATACGCATACTCGACCGACTACACCCAAAGAAGATTGTGATAGTGAGTTCATCGCCACAGGTACGCTACCCTGACTACTACGGCATCGACATGGCAAAGATGAGCGAGTTCATCGCCTTCAAGGCAGCCATTGAACTGCTTAAAGACAAGAATAAGGAGCAACTGATCTACAGAGTGTACCAGAAATGCAAGTCACAGGTCAACACACCGAAGGAGATGATGGTGAACTACGTGAAAGAGATTTACGCACCATTCACCGACGAAGAGATAAGCAAGAAAATGGTTGAGATGCTGAGAGCACCTGGCGTGACGAGCGAGATAGAAATCGTTTACCAAAGCATGGAAGGTCTTCACAAGGCATGTCCAAACCATCCTGGCGATTGGTACTTCTCGGGCGACTACCCTACTCCCGGTGGCATTCGGCTCGTGAATCAAGCATACATAAACTATTTTGAAGAGGTTTATCAAAGAGAATCAGGACGGCTTAATTTCACATAGCAAAAGTGCGATGGAAGCGTCCTGGCGCAAACAACACAGGTATAGACAAAGAGATACTGCAGTTCATAAATAGAACGTATAATAACAATAGAAAACAAACAAAAACAATATAGAAAATGAGAAACGTAACACTTATCTTAGACGATGGCACCAAGTTCCACGGCAAGAGTTTCGGATACGAGAAACCTGTAGCCGGCGAGGTTGTTTTCAACACTGCCATGACTGGATACCCAGAGAGTTTGACAGACCCTTCGTACGCAGGTCAGCTGATGGCACTCACTTATCCTCTCGTGGGAAACTATGGTGTACCTGAGTTCAGCGTAGAGAAGAACGGTATTGCCACATACATGGAGAGTGAGAAGATTCACGCTGAAGCAATCATCGTAAGCGACTACAGCACCGAGTATTCACATTGGAATGCAAAGGAGAGCCTTGCAGAATGGCTTAAGCGTGAGGAAGTGCCAGGAATAACAGGTATCGACACACGTCAGCTGACTAAGGTGTTACGCGAACATGGAGTCATGATGGGTAAAATCGTTTTTGACGATGAACCAAACAATATTCCTACTGCACAATACGAAGGTGTCAACTTCATTGACAAAGTGAGCTGTAAGGAGGTAATCACATACAAGCCAGAAGATCTTGTAGAGGGTGATGTCGAGGCACTCAAGATTATTGCATCTAAACCTTTAGGGAAGAAAGTGGTGCTGGTGGATTGCGGTGTCAAGAACAACATTATACGTTGCTTGCTCAAGCGAGGCGTTGAGGTTATCCGTGTTCCATGGAACTACAACTTCAATGAACTTGAATTTGACGGTTTGTTCCTTGCTAATGGTCCTGGCGACCCAGACACAGCCGTTGATGCAGTAGAGAATATCAAGACTTTCCTCGCATCAGAGAAGGCTAAGGCTGAAAAAGGAGGCACGGTACGACCATGCATGGGCATCTGCATGGGCAACCAGCTATTGAGCAAGGCAGCAGGTGCAAGCATCTACAAACTCAAGTACGGTCACCGTTCACACAATCAACCTGTACAGCAAGTAGGTACCACAAGATGCTTCATCACTTCGCAGAACCACGGATATGCAGTTGATAACAACAGCATCCCCGCTGATTGGGAACCACTATTCGTTAACATGAACGATGGCTCAAACGAAGGCATCAAGCACAAGACATTCCCTTGGTTCTCTGCGCAGTTCCACCCAGAAGCTGCATCAGGACCAGTGGACACAGAGTTCCTGTTTGATGATTTCATAAAACTTCTGTAAGATACCCAACCCAACCCTCCTTATGGGGAACGAGAACAGATAGGGTGTAATAAAATTAACAACTAAAGACGAATAGACAATATGACAGACAATAATATAGAAATGAATACAACCTCAACACCTTCACCTACATGGGAAGGCAGGGATAAGGTACGTAAAGTCCTGCTCCTTGGTTCAGGAGCGTTGAAGATAGGTGAGGCAGGAGAATTCGATTATTCTGGTTCACAAGCATTGAAGGCACTTAAGGAGGAAGGCATAGAGACCATCCTCATCAACCCAAACATCGCTACAGTGCAGACATCAGAAGGTGTGGCAGACAAAATATACTTCCTTCCTGTAACTCCTTTCTTCGTTGAGAAAGTCATTCAGAAGGAACAGCCACAAGGCATTCTCCTCGCTTTCGGTGGACAGACAGCCCTCAACTGTGGTGTCGCCCTCTACGAGCAGAAGATATTGGAGAAATACAACGTACAGGTGTTAGGAACACCAGTACAGGCAATCATAGACACAGAAGACCGTGAGTTGTTCGTCAAGAAACTTGATGAGATTGATGTAAAGACCATCAAGAGTCAGGCATGTGACAACATTGAAGATGCAAGAGCTGCAGCAAAGGAACTCGGCTATCCTGTTATCATACGTGCAGCATACGCACTCGGAGGTTTGGGTTCAGGCTTCTGTGACAATGAAGAAGAACTGAATAAAATTGCAGAGAAGGCATTCTCGTTCTCACCTCAGGTGCTTGTAGAGAAGTCGCTCAAGGGGTGGAAAGAGATTGAGTATGAAGTTGTACGCGACCGTTTCGACAACTGCATCACCGTTTGTAACATGGAGAACTTCGACCCTCTCGGCATCCACACAGGAGAATCAATCGTCATTGCTCCATCACAAACACTCACAAATTCAGAGTACCATAAGCTTCGCGCACTCGCCATCAAGATAATCCGACACATCGGCATCGTGGGAGAGTGTAACGTGCAGTATGCTTTTGACCCTGTATCAGAAGACTATCGCGTCATCGAGGTTAATGCACGTCTTTCACGCTCATCAGCACTCGCATCAAAGGCAACAGGATACCCTCTTGCTTTCGTTGCGGCTAAACTTGGCCTTGGTTATGGATTGTTCGACCTCAAGAACTCTGTTACAAAGACAACATCTGCTTTCTTCGAACCAGCACTTGACTATGTTGTCTGCAAAATACCACGTTGGGACCTCGGTAAATTCCGTGGCGTTGACCGTGAACTCGGATCTTCAATGAAGTCAGTAGGTGAGGTGATGGCAATCGGACGCACCTTTGAAGAGTCAATACAGAAAGGTCTTCGTATGATAGGACAAGGGTTGCACGGATTCGTTGGTAATAAGGAGCTTCGTATTGACGACATCGATGCTGCTCTCAAAGCACCAACCGACAAGCGAATTCTCGTAGTCGAGAAAGCCATCCACCAGGGTTATACCATTGATCAGATTCACGACCTCACAAAGATTGACAAGTGGTTCCTTCAGAAACTTCAGAACATTTACAACACATACGGCAACTTGCAGAAATGCGGTTCACTCAAGGGAGTGAGTGCAGAACTTATGCGTACTGCAAAAGTACAGGGCTTCACCGACTTCCAGATTTCACGTGCCGTAGGTCTTGAAACACAGATAGATCAAGAGGAAGGAATAAGTCTTGTGCGCATGTACCGCAAAAAAATGGGCATCACACCAGTTGTAAAGCAGATTGACACTCTTGCTGCTGAATATCCAGCACAGACAAACTACCTTTACGTGACTTACTCTGGTGTTGCCAACGACATTGAGTACGAAAACGACGGCAAGTCAGTCGTTGTGCTCGGCTCAGGAGCTTATCGCATCGGTTCATCAGTTGAGTTTGACTGGTGTGGCGTTCAAGCACTCAACACCATACGTAAGGAGGGATATCGCTCCATCATGATAAACTACAACCCAGAAACCGTGTCAACCGACTATGACATGTGCGACCGTCTGTACTTCGACGAACTCACATTCGAGCGTGTGCTTGACATTATCGAGTTGGAAAATCCACACGGAGTTATCGTTTCAACTGGAGGACAAATACCTAACAACCTCGCAATGCGTCTGCATCAAGAGAACATTCCTATCCTAGGAACCACTCCTGAAAGCATTGATAACTGCGAGGATCGTGACAAGTTCTCACAACTCTGCGACCGTCTCGGCATTGACCAGCCAGAATGGGCTGCACTCACCAGCATGGAAGATATCGACCAGTTCATCGAACGAGTTGGATTCCCTGTACTCGTACGACCATCATACGTACTTTCTGGAGCAGCCATGAACGTATGCTCTAATCAGGACGAATTGGAGCGATTCCTTAAGCTTGCTGCCAACGTAAGCAAAAAGCACCCTGTGGTGGTAAGCAAGTTCATTGAGCACGCCAAGGAAATTGACTTCGATGCAGTTGCAAAGGATGGTGAAATCATAGCATACGCAATATCTGAGCATATAGAGTTTGCAGGTGTACACTCTGGTGATGCCACACTTCAGTTCCCTCCACAGAAGCTGTATGTAGAAACAATGCGACGCATCAAGAAAATTTCTCGTCAGCTTGCAAAGGAACTCAACATCTCAGGACCTTTCAACTGCCAATACATGGCAAAGGACAACGACATCCTCGTCATCGAAACAAACCTTCGCGCTTCACGTTCATTCCCATTCGTAAGCAAAGTTCTCAAGATAAACCTCATTGACCTTGCCACAAAGATAATGCTTGGTGCACCAGTTGAGAAGCCACATAAGAATCTGTTCGACATCGACTATGTGGGCATCAAAGCATCGCAGTTCTCATTTAACCGTCTCCAGAAAGCAGACCCTGTACTTGGTGTAGACATGGCATCGACAGGCGAGGTGGGATGTATAGGTGACGATACTGCATCTGCCCTCCTCTGTTCTATGCTTTCAGTAGGTCAGCGAGTACCAGAAAAGAACATCCTTCTTTCTACAGGTGACGGAAAGCGAAAAGCAGAAATGCTTGATGCTGCAAAGATGCTTGAGAAGCACGGTTACAACATCTACGCTACAGGTGGTACATCACGTTACCTCACTGAGAATGGAATAAAGAACACTCTCGTGTACTGGCCGTCAGAAGAAGGTAAACAGCCACAGGCACTTGAGATGCTTCATAAGAAGGAGATTGACATGGTTGTAAACGTCCCTAAGGACTTGACAGTTAGCGAGCTCAGCAATGGCTACAAGATACGACGTGCAGCCATCGACCTCAACATTCCGCTTATTACAAATCCACGACTTGCATCTGCATTTATAAATGCATTCTGCAACAAGTCGCTCGATGACATTGAGATAAAGGCATGGAGCGAATTCTAACCGTATTCGACAACTACTTTCAATAACCGGAGTGGGCAATACGGAAGATATGGATTTCGTGGCGTCATTGTGAAGAGCATCGCTACAATTAACTCTTTCGTTTAACTTTAACTTATAGTTTTTTAATTTATAAGTAATATTGTGCGTATAGACATAATCACGGTTCTACCCGAACTGATAGAACCATTCACAAAAGAAAGTATTCTCGGCAGGGCTCAGAAAAAGGGTCTTGCTGAGATTCATGTTCATAACCTGCGTAATTACACAGCCGACAAGCACAAGCGTGTTGACGACTATCCATTTGGAGGTGCAGCTGGCATGCTGATGCAATGTCAACCCATTGATGCCTGCATCTCTGCACTAAAGGCAGAGCGCGAGTATGACGAGATTATCTTCACTGCACCAGACGGTGAGAAGTTTGACCAGCCAATGGCAAACGAGTTGTCGCTGAAGAAGAACATAATCATTCTATGCGGCCACTACAAAGGCATTGACTACCGCATTCGTGAACATATCATCACACGGGAAGTCAGCATAGGTGACTTCGTACTTACAGGTGGCGAACTCGCTGCTGCCGTTATGGCAGATTCTATTGTACGTGTAATTCCTGGTGTCATCGGTGATGTGGAAAGTGCTCTTTCTGACTCTTTCCAAGACAATCTGCTGGAGCCACCTGTTTATACTCGTCCTGCAGAATATCACCCTGTCAGCAATCCAGAAGAGACTTGGGGAGTACCATCTGTACTGCTGTCAGGTCATGAGGCAAAGATAAAGGAATGGGAGTACGAGCAAGCACTTTCTCGCACAAAAGCATTACGACCTGATTTGTTAGGGAAATAATAAAGAAAACCTCCAAGGCATACCTTGGAGGTTTTTTCTTATATACGAATCTATTAGTATTAGAGGATTGTCTTGACAGCTTCAAGCATACCTTTCTCCTGAATGAGATCAAGGTCTGCCTTTACGAGAGCTGTGAGCCCTGGCACTGTCTCGTTAAGATTTTCCTTCCAGATATTCTCTGCTGCGAGTACGCCTTCAGCAACCTTCTGCGTGTCGCCTGTTGCCCAAAGGTCTGTGAGGAGCTGCATGATTTCAGGAGCGTCATTAGGAACGATTTCTGCTCCATCGGCACGAGTGCCACCCTTGTAATATGTGATGATGGCAGCAAGACCCATGACAAGACCTTGAGGAAGCTCACCTTTACGCTCAAGATAAACCTTAACTCCTGGAAGGTCGCGTGTCTCATACTTAGGGAATGAGTTGAGCATGATGCTTGTAACCTGATGGTCAACGTATGGATTGTCGAAACGTTCGAGAACGTCAGCAGCAAACTGCTGGAGTTCATCCATTGGGAGGTTAAGTGTCTGCATGAGCTCGTCGTACTGCACCTTCTTAATGTACTTGCCGACCACTTCATCATGAAGCGCATCACGAACGATGTTGATACCACTGAGGTATGCAACAGGCGAAAGCACTGTGTGAGGGCCATTGAGGAGAGTTACCTTACGCTCATGGTATGGTGCCTCGCTCTCAGCTATGAGGACATGAAGACCAGCCTTCTCTGCTGGGAATTCTGCACGGAGTTCCTCGATAGTCATATTTGTAGGACGTTCGATAACCCACAAGTGGAAGATTTCTGCCTGAACAACGAGATTGTCCTTGTAACCGATTGTTTGCTGAATCTGTGCAATATCCTTGCGTGGGAATCCAGGAACGATGCGGTCAACGAGTGTTGCACATACATAATTATACTTCTCAACCCACTCCTTGAATCCTTCATAATCAGCTCCAAGGTCTTCCTTCCAGAGTTCAATATACTGCGAAATGCACTCCTTCAGATGGTGACCATTGAGGAAAATCAACTCACAAGGCATGATGATAAGTCCCTTCTTTGGATCACCGCCAAATGTCTGATAACGACGATAGAGAAGCTGAACCAACTTGCCAGGATATGATGAGGCAGGAGCATCAGACAACTTGCATGATGGGTCAAATGCTATGCCTGCTTCTGTTGTGTTTGAGATGACGAAACGAATTTCAGGCTGCTCAGCAAGTGCCATGAACGCCCAATTCTGTGAGTATGGGTTGAGGGCACGACTGATGACGTCAATACGTGTAAGTTCATTGACAGGTTCACCGTTCTGACGACCCTGAAGATTTACATGGTAGAGACAATCCTGACCATTGAGCCAATCAACCATACCACGTTCGATAGGCTGAACGACAACAACACTTGAGTTGAAATTGGTCTTCTGATTTGTGTTATAGATAATCCAGTCAACGAATGCGCGAAGGAAATTACCCTCACCAAACTGGATGATGCGCTCAGGAGCGCTGCTCTTTGGAGCGGTACGTGCGTTAAGAGACTTCATTTTGATATAAGTTTATGTTAGTTAGTATATTTTTCCGACAAATTTAAGGCTTTTGTTGCAATTAATCAAAATTAATTCCGTAAATTTGCCCTTGTTACAATAAAAAAACATACTAACATCTAAAAATACACATTTACCTATGAAAAAGTTTATGGACAAGGACTTCCTCCTCCAGAGCGAAGTTGCCAAGGAACTCTACCACGAGCATGCAGCAAAAATGCCTATCATCGACTACCACTGCCACCTGATACCACAAATGGTTGCCGAGAACAAGCGTTTTGAATCAATTGCACAGATATGGTTGATGGGCGACCACTACAAGTGGCGTGCAATGCGCTCAAACGGCATTGACGAGAAATTCTGCACAGGCAAGGACACTACTGACTGGGAGAAGTTTGAAAAGTGGGCAGAGACAGTGCCTTATACATTCCGTAACCCTCTTTACCACTGGACACACCTCGAGCTTAAGACTGCCTTTGGCATTGAGGAAACACTCAATCCAGAAAACGCACGTGAGATATACGACAAGTGTAACGACATGATTGCCACAGAAGACCGTTTCTGCCCACGTGGAATGATGGAGCACTACAATGTAGAGGTTGTATGCACTACTGACGACCCGGCTGACACATTGGAATGGCATAAAATCGTAAAGGAAGACCCAACAGCAAAGACACGCATGCTTCCTACATGGCGCCCTGATGCAGGAATGAACATCGAGGCTGCAACATGGAAGGCATACATTGAGAAACTCTCTGCTGTTGCTGATGTTGACATCAAGAACTTTGCAGACCTCACAGCTGCACTTCAGAAGCGTCACGACTTCTTTGAAACTATGGGTTGTAAGCTCTCTGACCACGGCATTGAAGAGTTCTATGACGAGCCTTACACAGATGCAGAGATTGACAGCATCATGTCAAAGGCACTCGCAGGACAGGCAGTCACTAAGGAAGAGGAGCGCAAGTACAAGCATGCCTACATGAAGATGCAAGGACGCATGGACTATGCTTCAGGATGGACTCAGCAGTATCACTATGGCGCTATCCGCAACAACAACTCAAAGATGTTTGAGAAACTCGGTGCCGACACAGGTTTCGACTCTATCGGCGAGTTCACTACAGCCAAAGCAATGTCGCATTTCCTTGACGAGCTCAATGCTGAAGGATGCCTTGCAAAGACAATCCTTTACAACCTCAACCCATGTGCCAACGAAGTCATCGCCACTATGCTCGGCAACTTCCAGGACGGAAGCGTGGCTGGTAAGATTCAGTTCGGTTCAGGATGGTGGTTCCTCGATCAGAAGGACGGCATGCAGAAGCAGATGAACGCCCTCTCACTCCTCGGACTTCTCAGCCGTTTCGTGGGAATGCTCACAGACTCACGCTCATTCCTTTCATACCCACGTCACGAGTACTTCCGCCGCATCCTCTGTAACCTCATCGCTACAGACATTGAGAATGGCGAGATTCCTTACGAGGGATACGAGAAGAAGCGTGTTCACCAGATGGTGGAAGACATCTGCTACAACAACGCAAAGAACTACTTCCAGTTCTAAAAGGAAGAAGGTTTTTTGTTGATTTTAGTGAGATTTTAGTTTAGATGTCGAGCGAAATTTCCATTGCCGTAAACGACAAACGAAATAGGGTTATAACAATTGTTATATAGAAGCAATCCCTTAATAATCGTTCTAAAAAACGAAGAACTTGAGCGTATTTTTTATAAAGATAATAGTTATGATTTTAGTTAAGAAAAATCCATAATGAAAATCTCAACTGAAAATGCCCTCAAGTTCTTCGCTTTAACCCAAATTGTTCATTAGGCTCGTAATACATTTTGATTAGAGCCTATACAGATTTTTTCTGGCTTTTGAGTGAGTGATGCGGGCATCATGACCGAAAAAACAGGGAAAAGATGTAAGGA
>JAZLHP010000062.1:0-84477 GCA_045616905.1 Bacteroidaceae bacterium | reverse complement strand
TTTTGTGCGTGCATGGGGGGGCGAGACATCTTTCGCGTCCCCCGGCCGTTGCCGGGCAGCCGCGCGGTCCGGGGCGTCCCTGTGAAAACTGCCGTTCGTGCAAGTCGGTCGGGAGTGCTCGCAAGGATTTCCTTACACATTATTTTTTATTATATATGTCAAGAGAAGAAATTGTTCTGTCCTATTTAGATACTAATCACATAAAGTACACTTGTTATAATCATCCGGAAGGAAAGACGATAGAAGAAGCAAAACGTTGGTGGAAGGATGATGGAAGTGTACATTGTAAAAATCTATTCTTTAGAAATCATAAGGGTAACAAGCATTATCTTGTGTGCTTTCATTGTGATTATGAATTGGATATTCATGACCTTGAGCATAAACTGAAGGAATCTCTATTATCAAAAGGTTTACCTTCATGTGGCAAGCTTTCTTTTGCTTCGCCAGAGAGAATGATGAAGTATCTCGGACTGGAACCAGGAAGTGTTTCTCCATTTGGATTGATCAATGACACTGATAATCATGTTTATCTATTCTTAGATGAACACTTACAAAATGCAGAAACATTGTCCTTCCACCCTAATGATTGTCGTGGTACAGTTGTCATTAGTCATGCAGAATTTGAGAAATACCTGTATTCTGTTGGCAATGAATATGAATACATAAGTTTGTATTAAGGTATTTCAATACTATTGTATTAGGGTGTTTCTAAAATTTGTATTAAAGTATTTCTATAAATTGTATTAAGGTTTCTCTAAAATTGTATAACTATTACTCTCTATTACGCATCTTAAACAACTTTATTGAACATCCCTGAAGTTTAATCTATCAGGAACTAATCTATCTATAGATATGGATATTCGTCAGAAAGTATTGTCGTCAAGAGATATTACAGAGTTTCAACGAAAGGTGTATTTAGAACTACTTAATGTACCACTGGGTGAGACAATCTCTTACGGTGAGTTAGCCAAAAGAATTGGGTGCCGTAGTGCGCAGGCTGTCGGACAGGCACTAAGGCGTAATCCTTTCGCACCTGAAGTTCCTTGCCATAGAGTTATCTCATCCAATGGATCCTTATGTGGATTTAACGGTCAACGTGAAGGTGAGATGATTGATAAAAAACGTGCTTTGTTAGAAGAGGAAGGAGCGTTAGAATAGAGACTCTAATGATGCTCTTAGTCCATCAACAGTAATAGTGGAAGTAACGATAGTTCCATCAGAATCAATGATGAAGAATGCTGGTATCCAATGGAGTTTATAATCCTTGAACACAGAGTCTTCCACGGTTCTCTTTAGATTGCTTATCTGAGTCCATTCTAACTGATTTTTCTCAATGTAGTTAGTCCATGCTTTACGGTTGTTGTCAAAGCTGAAGCTAATGAATTCTATGCCTTTGCCGTTGATTTCCTTGTCTTTGTACTCATTGTATAGTTGCTTGAAGAATGGGGACTCATAGCGGCAGTCGCCACACCATGTAGCCCAGAAGTCGATAATGACGTATTTCCCTCTGAAATCTTTCAGAGAAACGCTTTTGCCGTCGTTTGTAGTGGATGTGAAATCTGGTGCCTTGTCTCCTTTTGTGAGTGTTGGCTTGTACAGTAATTGCCCCAGCAGATAGTTACTGACCATTTTTGTTACGCTGTCAGAGTGAAGAGTGAATCCGTGATTCTCTCCAGGGATGATGTGCAATTCTGATTCTCTCCATATTTTGTGGTAGCGCTCTCCGTATGTGTACGGTACAATACGGTCGCCTGTACCATGGATGATGTAGGCAGGACCTTTGTACTTCTCGGCAGTCTCATATATAGGAAGCGAAAATGCCGTGTTTATGAAGTTCTTGCCGAGTCGCACATGGTTTGGCAGCTCTACATAGTCACCTTTGAGATTAAGAGGGTCATAGTTGGCTCCCATAGTGCATCCTTTAATAGCATCATCTCGTAATACAGCAGCAGGTGCCATCAGTGCCACAGCACTTATCTCCTCAGCACCAAGTTCTCCTGCAAGCATGCTCGCAACGACGCCTCCTTGTGAATGTCCGGCAATCGCAATCTTTGATACGTATTTCAATCCACGCACGTACTTGTATATGCATTTAGCATCTTCTATCTCGTTAGGCACAGTCATGTCCTCAAATGCACCCTCACTTTCACCGTGTGCATTGAAATCAAATCTGATGGCTGCAACACCATTATACAATAACTTATCTGCAATGTCTTGCAGAAGAGATGCTTTTTTCTCTCCGCAGAATCCGTGGCAGATAATCACTGCCGGGCATTTCTGTCCTTCTGCAAGGGTAGGGTGCTGCACAATCGCCCTGAGCCGTCCGTGATCACCTTGAACCCAAACAGTATCGCTTACCGTCTGTGCCACAGCACCAATGGAAAACAGCGTTATAAAAAATGACAAAATGGAAGTCTTCATAAATAAAAAGTTCTTTACTTTCTTACTTTAAGTAAGAAATCAAAATTTATTTAATTTAATAATTCTCAAGTAAATGTCCTGTGATAATATAAAATTAATTCTGATCACTTACACGTTACTTAGTTAGTGGGAGTTAATATAAATTGTAACTATGAGTAAGCGCTTACTTAAAGATGTCATTCAAACCCTTGTCAAGGAGGTTGCCGTTGCTAATAAGTTTTTCAAACACCTCCTTTGGTAAGTTGCCTTTCAGGTTTACAAACATGCATACGTCATCATCACTTGCAATCATCAGAAGCAAACCTTTCAATATGTCGTTGTCTGAAGATGTCAGCACTCTCATCAGTTTGTTACCCTCCGTTATAGAAGCGACTTCCTTGTATGCCTTGTCTTTGAACTTCTTTATGTCCTTCTTCACCTTTTTTACGGTTTTTGCAGTAGCTTTCTCGATTTTTATCATGTTAATGCAGTCGAGATTCTTGAGGAACTCCATTCTCTCAACCTTGTCGCCAGCTATTGCCATTGCCATGCTGAGCATGGCTTTGTCAATGTTCATAGTCTCAGCGTTCTCTGCCTTGCTGTACTTGTTGAATAATTTCTCCTGGGCAGACTGTGCCATGCACAACTGTGCAAATGCTGCCAATGCAATGATGAATAATGTTCTTTTCATAATGGTTAGTTTTATTGATTATCTTTTATTCTTTTAAGCAGGAAATCATAATTAGTTTTATAATAGATGTGCTCTATTTGTATGCAGATATTACAAAAACGTCCTGCTTATACATTATTAAATTAATTTTGATTACCTGCTTAGATGCTCTAACAGTAGTTTGTTGAACTCTTTCGGACGTTCCATGTTAGTCATGTGGCCGCAGTCAGGTATGACTACTTGGTGTCCGTTTGGCAAGTAAGGTAACATGGCATTACGTGGCGATTTGTGTTCCATTTCGCCAGACAATATCAGAGTAGGCACTTCTGGTTTTCTTGCCTTCAGCGTGTCCCATGCTTCATCTGCATAATAGATTCTCCCCTCATGATGTAGCAGCAGCCACCCGTCCCAGTCATTTATTTGCTGAGTGATGGATTTGCGTATGCTCTCGCTGTTAGAACCTCCTCCTTTAATGAGTTGCTCTATCCATTCCTTTTTCCAGAGAGTCACCCCCTTAGCCTTGTTTGCTGCAATCTCCTCCTCTTGCTTTGCCAGTTCCGCTTCACTTATTGGTGTGGATGGACCGGGGCGCTTACGTATGTTGCCAGAAGCAAGCGTGGCGGTTATCATCCTGTCGGAATGCATTGCTAAAAGCTCACTTGCAACGAATGATCCCATTGACAATCCTACAATGTGTGCTTTCTTGATATGGAGAGAATCCATCAGCGTGATGATGTCGTCAGTATGTGTGAACTGCATACCTTCTTCCTGACGTGATGAGTGGCCATATCCTCGCATCTCAGGTCGGATGACTCTATACTTCGATGTCAGCGCCTTCATCTGTGGCTCCCACATCCTCATGTCAAGGGTGTGTCCGTGCAGTAAGATGACATCCTCACCCTTGCCCTCGCATTCATAATATATGCGTCCTCCGGCACTTACGGGTACATACCCTGCATGGTGAGTCACCTTGCACGAAGCAAGCATCAGGAAAGATGCTATGATGGTGATAAGCGTTTTCTTCATAATTCGATGTATGGTGTAAGTCGGTCAAGTTCTTTCTGGTTGAGAATCCCTGCGGTAACAAGTTGGCTGATGCTGGAGAAACTGCCGTACAGACGGCGGTACTGCAGTATAGCCTTCGTATTGTCGTATGAAATGTAAGGGTGTGAGTTCAGGCGTTGAAAACTTGCAGAATTGATGTGTATCTTTTCCACTTCATCGGGCGATGTCACCTTGAACCATTCAAGCAGTTCAGGCGATACTATGGGAATCTCTCTCATCTGTTCCACGCTGTAGTATCCGCCTAACTTCTCCCTGCGTCTTATTATTGCAGAAGCGATTTTCTCGCCGATGCCTGGCACCTGTCTAAGCGAGGCAGAGTCGGCAGCATTGAGGTCTATCACCGTCAGATGCCGCATCTTCTCTGCATGATGCCTGTTGCTTGCATCGCCATCATTGTATGCCTTTGAATCATGTGCAGTATATTCCGTTGACCTTGAATATTGGCTATGAGTGTCGTAATGCGCCTTGCCCCCTCGTTTGTATTTATCAGCAATCCTCACATACGGTGTCACACGTTCAACATCTTTAGCCTCCCATCCATACACACGACCCAGCGATTCTGCCGAAGAGAACACAGCACCTGCCTCTCTGTAGTGCAACAGACTGCGTACCTGATAAGCACTCATCCCCATCTCAATAAGCGTCAACGAGTCAACCTCATTCGGGTCAAACTCTCTCAGCTTCGCCTCATTGCCATTAGTATTCACATGCCCGTTCGTTTCTTTGCCCTGTGCAATGATTAGTGACGGTTGTATTCCCGACGGTTCATCTTTCGTCCGCAGGTACTGCACCACCACTATTGCCGTGAGACAAAAAGTGGCCACCGCCATGAGCAAGATGATTGCCCGCTGGTCAGATGGCCTCTTATATTTGAAAAAGTCCTTGAACACTTTTCTTATTTATGTAGGATGCCGTGTGGCATTACCTTTTGAAAACACTTAGTAAACTCGGAAACCGATGATCTTGCGCACTTCGTTCAGAGTGGCAGCAGCACTTTCACGCGCTTTCTCTGCACCCATCTTCGCAATCCTGCTCAGTCTTTCCTCATCGCTTGAGAACTCCAAGATACGTTCACGAATAGGAGCGAGCGTGTTCACTATGTCTTGAGCCAACTGCTTCTTCATGTCACCATAGCGGATGCTCATGTCGTTCCATTTCTCGTTGAAATAGTCGTATGTCTCCTTGCTTGATGCAATCTCCATCAGTGTGAACAGGTTCTTGATGACCTCAGGCTTCTCCTGGTTAGGTTCTGTCGGACCTGAGTCTGTCACCGCCTTCTTCACCTTCTTCTCAATGCTCTTTGCATCCTCAAACAAGTATATGCAGTTGCCCTCGCTCTTGCCCATCTTGCCGCTTCCGTCCAGTCCAGGAATCTTGATGGCATGGTCGCCGAAGTAGAAGTTCTGTGGCTCTGGGAAGAAGTCAACGCCATATATGTTGTTGAAACGGCGCGCACACTTACGTGCCATCTCCATGTTCTGTTCCTGATCCTTGCCCACAGGCACCTTTGCAGCACGGTGCTGCAGAATGTCGGCAGCCATCAGCGTAGGGTAGGTCAGCAATCCCGCATTCACATTCTCAGGCTGCTTGCGTGCCTTCTCCTTGAACGTTGTCACACGCTCCAACTCGCCGAGGTAGCAGTTCATGTTGAGATACAGGTACAGCTCAATGGTTTCAGGCACATCCGACTGAATGTATATTGTTGACTTCTCAGGATCAATGCCGCATGCCAGATACTCAGCCAGGATTGTGCGGGCCGAACGCTGAATGTCCTCTGGTTTAGGGTGAGTGGTGAGCGAGTGCCAGTCGGCAATGAAGTAATAGCAGTTATAATCCTCCTGCATCTTCACGAAGCTCTGCACGGCACCATAGTAGTTGCCCAGGTGCAGGTTGCCGGTTGGACGAATGCCACTTAATACGATTTCTTTCATTTTTTTGAGTATAGTAATGGTTTATTTTTGTGCAAAGTTAGTGAAAAAAGGGCAATGAACACTAAATATTGTTGAAAATGTGTTACTTTTGCATACAAGTAACGTGTAAAAATGGATAATTCAACATTCGCTGGGGTTGTCAACCTGCTCAGTTTACGCACCATGTACCATTTACCGTGTACATTCAAGTTGAACTTGCGAAGCTTATATGACCTCCTGCGTTTTTTTTACCGTTACATAAAAGCACAGAATCATCATGAGAATAGGAATATACGGCGGAAGCTTCAACCCCATACACAAAGGGCATGTACGCCTTGCCTCGTCGCTTGTCAGCCAGAAACTGGTCGATGAGGTGTGGCTCATGGTGTCGCCACTCAATCCCCTCAAACAGGGACAGGACAGCAGCATTGCCGGCTATCAGCACCGTGTGCGCATGGCAGAACTTGCCACACAGCGTGTCGGAGGAGTCAGCGTGTCCGACTTCGAGAGCCATCTGCCGCTACCGTCATACACCGTCAGCACCCTCGAGGCATTGCGTTCAGCCTATCCCCAGCACGAGTTCGTGTTAGTGATAGGTGCCGACAACTGGGCATGCTTTGACCGGTGGTACAGAAGCGACGAAATAACGGCTCACCACGATGTCCTCGTCTATCGCCGTCCCGGATGCGATGTCAAAGACGAGTCGCTGCCGCCACGCGTTCACATAGTCGACACCCCACTTTACGACATCAGCTCCACACAGCTGCGCCAATCCTTCAGCCAGGGAATCACCATGCACGAATGGGTCGATGAACAGGTGGCACGTTACATCAGGCAAAATAAACTTTATCAGTAGGGTCGTACACATTGTTCCCTGCAGCCCTGCACTCCCTGCACACACCCTTCACAATGCAGTTGATGGAGTGAGTCACGAAACCGTCAGGCACACTCACCCTCGGCACCCCCACATCCTCCAGACAGAAAGTCCTGTTGCACACCTCACAATGGAAATGCACATGCTCATCCTCCACCGAGTGACGATGCTCACCACCACACGCCTCATACTTCATGCATCCGCTGCCATCCTCAATGCAGTGAACCAGACGCTGCTCCACAAACAGCGTCAGCACCCTGAAGATGCTCGACTTGTCCATCGTCACCAGCAGCTCCTCCATCTCCCCAAGACTCACCGGGTGCCCCATCCCCATCAATCTCTCCATTACCAAGATACGGTTAGCCGTGGGGCGTATGTTGCGGCTCACCAACCTTTCAATTATCACATCCTTATTCATTGTCATACGCCATATAGGGACAGGAATCCCATAAACATAATAATAAAATTGGAGGCCAGAAATGTCTTTTCGTGAAATCATGACTGTAAATCAATAAAATAACAAAAACACCGACCAAGACTACCGATTGCAAAGTTACAGAATTATTCCGTATTATCGATGCGATTTGCAAGAAAATTGAGGAAACTGTATAGTATTTGGCTACGCCGAAGGTTGCCCCGCATGCGTGAAAATGAGAATTATTCCTTTATTATGTATATGTATTTAGGATAATATCCCAATACGCAAAGCGTTACAGGACAAATCCAAATGCCACGGGTAAATCCCTTCAGACAATTCACATCATAGAAGCTTCCACCGGTAAGTGAGCAGGCCGTTCGCTTACACTCTATCCAACCAGGATTCTTCTCCTTGTCTTTCCGGGGTCTGACATGAATTGTCACCCTGTTACCATCGTCTTCATCACTCAAAAAATCCAGAAGCCTGTCACTGCCAGCCACCATTGCCAGATTATACCTGTCACCAGGCCAAGGCATATCAATGTACCAAAGGTTATCCTCTGGAACAAAGACAAAAGACAATCGATACTCCTTCTTGCGAAAACCAAGAATCCCCTTTGCGAAGATTGCAGCAACCCTCGCATACTTAATAATGTTCATCATAAAAAAAGAATTTGAATAAAGTCCACTCCCCCTAGTGAAGCGGTATGGGGCACATACAGGAAGTAAAAATGTATGTGGAAATAAATGCCATTGGCGGTGCAAAGTTACCAAAAAAATATCAAACATGCAAATCGCTTGTATTTCAGCAATATGTAATAGTGGCATGTTTTTTGCTAAGGAATAGATGCTCAGATGGGGAAACTGCCTCTTCTCACCTCTGATGACAAATATCAGCGTAATGCAGTGAAGTTTGCCTTCGATAAGATTGTTGACGAAATCCAGATGTAATCATAGCATACATTGGGAGCTAAATCATGTCTTCAAACATTAGAACCGTCTGGCTATAGGCATAATTGCTTATAACCAGACGGCTTGTTAGTTTAACTATCCAATTCTCTCGCTGTTGAAATATGAATAGTTCATGTGGCTTGGATCAACATCTATGCCGTACTTACTCATAAAGAGCTGTGCCAACATAGGATGTTCACGAGTCAATCCGAGAGGATTTGACGTTGACATGGTGCTCGTCTCGACGAACATGCCTTTTTCAAGCTTTTGTCGCTTGTTCTTACATGCAGCATTAGTGCTGTTCTTAACAGAAATCTTCCAAAGTGCCATAAATCATTGATATTAAAATGTTCTACAAAATCTCAATAGTTTTTTGTACCATGACTGTAACAGTGCAAGTACCTCTTGTTCATTCCTACATTCCAAGAGCCAATAATAATCAAGGTTTACACCTACTTCATGATATAAATCATCGTTGTAACAACTTGATGTGGATAATTCGTACATCACATCATTCCACTCATTTAGAGAATTAAGTATGTGATTATATGCCCAACAAGAAAATGGGTCTCTATTATTTTCAATGCAATCTGCATAACTTTTAATATCTTCATCACTCATTGTTTAGGATTTTAGAATAATCTCTATGAGGATCTATATCTTCGTATTCATACCCAGTAGGATATGAAGAAGAATCTACCTCAACCGATACCTCAATATTAAAGTCACGAACCCATAGAAGATCAAAGATGGAGAACTCCATGTGATCATATAGATTATGGAATACTCTGGTCAGATGCATATCTTTGGTCATTTCCCTGTCAAGTCCCTCGTTCCAGTTGTCGAGGTCTTCTTCATAATACAGGAACTGTATTTCTGAAGGAGGTTCCTCATCGCCACACAAGCGGAATCCTCCATCTACGCCATCGCTATACAAAGGAATGTAGTCATCCCAAGTACCATTCAAGACACACCATATTGCTTTTGCTCGATATGTTTGAATAGGATGAATTCTGGAGTATTCATATCCCAAGAAGCATTTTCCAACAACTTCTATATTATTCCCTTTTATGTTGGTTTGAAGGATTGCATCTCGCATTTGTATGGTTTGTTTACGCATTTCTAATAACTGTTCTGTCATAGCATCATTGAAGTCCGTCAATAAGGTCTTATACTCATCGTTCATGATGAACATGCTATCGAGTAAATTTTTCCGAACTTTCAATAAATGTGTCAAGGCAATACTATCTGCATCACCGCTGCGCCAGTTCTTTTCACTCTTTCGAAGCAACAGAATAATTTGCAATTCTATTTCTCTAACGGCTGGAGAGTTATAAATATCTTGTATTGTCATTTTCTCAGTATTATATCCATAAGTAGTTGAAGTAGTCTATAAATAACTGCATCCCTTCTTTCACCTTTATTGCTTCCTCAGACTCTCTCTCATATTTTTGAGAGCTATCAAAAGTCAAATATGTGTCAAAAGCGTATATCATTTTACGTATTATTTTCAGCCATTCCCGATGACCTTGTTCTATATTTGAAGAATGGATAATACTTGGTACACCTCCAGATGTTCCTTTTGATGCTTTAAGGAACGCATGAAGATGTTCACTGATGATACTTGCCAAACGAGTATATAGATTCCAGACATCTTCGTATGAAACACTTCCAAAGCCTTCCTTTGACTTCTGTTTATGACTTTTTCCGATATGAAATTTTCAAAGTTATTTGCCATACTGATTATATTTGATTGTTGGGTGCAAAATTAAAAACGACCTATGCCGATTACGGGCACAGGTCGCAAGTATTTTTCAAAAAAGTCGAAATTTATCTGATTGTCTTTATCGGATCACCGCAATATTCCTTTCTTTTACACTTCTTACATTCGATGCCACACCATACTTTATCAAACTCATCCATCGCAGCTTCTACAATTGATGACTCATCCGTAAGTATGCCAGCTTCGAAGTTTCGACGGTTGGGAGCTTTCATGCCCATGCCAGCACCAGTAAGATTTGCACTTCCAATATAGCATACATTCGTATCTATAACAATTATCTTAAAGTGTACGCGAGGACACATGAAGCGTTCCATGCCATCAAACAGCCGTGGGTAACGATCAAAGTCATCACGAAAATTCTGTCCAGGTTCTTTTGCATGAAGCATACGAATCTCAACGCCTTTCCCGATTAAATCAGACAGTACACCAAGGAATGGCTTTTCCGTCTTTCCTTGGATGACATAGAGGTCTTTGATGTCAGCTGTACCTATCCAAAGTGATTGTTTTGCCTTAGATGCAAGGAGAAGAACTTCTTCGTAATGCTGTATGTCAGATATAAATTTTATCATCAGAAAGTTAGAGCATTGTTTATTGAGTCGTTGAATAAGTCTTCTGAGACTTTCATCTTCTTCACAAAGTCAGAATATAAAGACTTGTCTGTATAGTTAGGCACCTTCAATCCGATTTCGTTAATACATGCGCCTGGGACATCAATAATGTGTCGAGTCAAATCACTTTTTCCATCATAATCTAAGGAATGGGGGAAAAAGAGAAAACCGTGTTTTGAATTAAAACGGTACATATACATTATCGTCTTATAGTAAATAGATTCAGCCCTGTCAGCAGAAAGAGATGAATCATTTCCAAGGGGTATATATTTAGCATCTGCTACAAATGTGCCATTGTTTGTTTGTGCCAGATAATCTGGGATAATGTTTTGACATTTTGCACCATTATCAAGCTGGAATAAGTAGAAACGTTGAGGACTATTGTACGTATAGTGAGTAAACACAGGATCTATTAGATGTGCAACATACTCTTCCCACAACCAGGCTCCATCAAACAACAAACCATTGACATTATTATCAGCCTTGCCAAAACCGATTTTTTCGTGTCTCAGAATCTGTAAGCATAATTTCTGTAGTGTTTTATATGCCGTATAGTATGGATGGTTAACTGGACGCAGGTTTTTCTGAATTACATTGTATCTTTTTTGTTTCGAGTATGATGGTGTGCATTCGATGATTGCTGCAACCGAAGCTTGTGTTTCTTGATTAACATTTAATATACGCTTACCAATTGGTTGGGTGCGAACATACTCAATCGTGTGTCTTACTAATTGGGTAAGGTCGTTGTCATGTACATATTCTCTAACAGAATAAGCTACATTTCCCCTGAAAGGAACATCTTTGCGCAGGAAACGTGTTACATCAATACTACCTTTGATTCGCGCATCATTATAGTTGTTTGTTTTGTATGATCGAAACAGTCCTTGTGATACAGCCTTATTGAGAAAATACGGAAGAAACAACAACATTAAATCAAAAGCAGTCGTGTTTGTGTCTGATGAAACAGGCAAGTCAAACATATTTATTGAGAATACTTTCTCCAACATATATTGAAGAAAATAATTCTTGTGCTCATTCCTGTCAAATCTTGAAGATATAGTAAGCGACTGCTTCCCGTTTCCGATGAATCCCATGATTGTGTTAGTATAGATGATAATGTTATCATCACATTCTTCATCTTGTACAAAATCAAACACATGAGGGTCGTCGTACTTGGAAGCTAATGAGTCTTCTATGCAGTTTGGAAACACTAACAATCCAGGGTGCTTCTTGCAAATCTCTCTTATAGGTTTGTTGCCTATACGTACAAGACTTCCAAGTTCACTTTTGGACATTAATGAACCACCGTTATATCTATTGCAGTCAAGAATCATGCGGCATTATATTTTTCTCTCAGTTCATTGATCAGCTTTTGTCTAATAGGATTACCACGTAAGTATTCTTCAAGGAGAGGTTCTATGCTTTGCTGCCATAAAGTTTCAAAGTCATCAACCTCTTTGAAGTAAGAAGGACCAACCTGATAGGAACTGCCAAGACCATCACTCTCGCTCTTGCAAATAATACTATTAATTGCTTTCATTTTGTTCTTGGCTATATCCGATAATCCCATTGCATCAGCAGCAAAGTCAGGAACGATCTCCTTGAATACGAATCTCCTGCGCATTGCAAAATCCATACTTTCCACACTACGATCAATATCGTTCATGGTTCCAATAATGTAGACGTTTTCCGGCACAAAGAAACCATATCTAAAGCAATCCTCACTGTTTGGGTTGATGAGATTTTGATATTGTGTTTCTATTGGCATGATTCTTTGAAGAGCTTTTTGACGTAATTCTTCAGTGGTTGAAGTCTGCAATAGATTTCTAATATATTCTGCTTTAGCACGATAACCTTTATCAATAGAGAAAAATCCTTCACCAAAGATCTTAGACATGTCACCACGATTTATCTCATCAATAATCATGATAAACTTTGTTTCATTTCCATCAAGAATTGATTTGACAGCTTGTTCGCACAGTTTTTTGAATGCTCCATTTTTTCTTTCAAAAGCAATATCTTTACCTTCTTGTTTAATTGGGCGTAGTCCTTCAACGAAGTCTGTGTAATCATAAGATGGATGAAACTGTACAAAACTATACTCTGCTTCCAGTTGCCTTGTAAGTTCAAGTGCAAGATGAGTCTTACCTGTTCCAGGTGCACCATTGAGTACTATATTATGATTTGTCAAAAGGATGTCTCTTATTTCTTTCATTTTCATAAATTCTTTAGTAAGTATATTTGTATAGGCAACAGCATTCTTAATCCAAGCATTCTTTCCCCATAAAGTTTCGAATTGCGAGATGTTATACCTTTCGGATTTGGGGATTTCAACAAACTCTGATACCAAAAATGCTATGGCTGCTCTATTGTTCTTATCGTCAGAATATCCGTCAAAAGTATCACTTAACCAAGCTGCTGATTTCTGTTTCCAATCGTCAACAACATCTTTGTAAGTCTCTTTTGTGGCAAAATCTACAACCTTAGCCTTATAATTTGTCATGTTGCTGGAAATGTTGTAGTAGTAGAAGAAACCATCTTCGTTGATTCTTTTCCTTAGTACTCCGAGAATACTATTCAAATCTGATACTTGGTCTTTCCAAAAAACTCCATAACCGACATCACTAACGAGTTCAGAAAATTCTTCTGTCCATTCATTAGAATCCCTGTTTATTATTCCTTTTACTTTGTCAATCATAACAAACGGTTCTTTAGTTAAAATTCATTGTCTTCTTCCGGGATAATCAAGTTACCTTCCAAACGATATAGTCCAGCATCAAGGTCACCTTCAATTTCTTCCTTTTCAAACATATCATCAAATATCTCTACATTCATGAAGTATGATGCTTCATCAGTGATTTTCCCCTGAGTACCTTCAGGAATTTCAAAAGAATCACCATCTTCCACTTCGATGGTATAGCCATTGTATCCTTGCTGAAAGAGAAGATCATCATCATTAACGTCTTCCCATTCTTCATAGCCTAAGTCTTCACGAATGCTATCTATTGTTTGTTTTATAAAGATTTCCATAATTTACTATATTTAAATTTTTGAACTATAAGATTTCTAAAGCGATTGCAGCACATGCCTCCGCATCAGCAAGAGCATGGTGATGGTTCTCCAGATTGTAACCGCAACGAGCTGCTATAACATCAAGGTTATGGTGACCCTCTGGCCATGCTTTGCGTGAAGCAATGCAAGTGCAGTGAAATTCATAATCAGGATAATCCATTTGGTATACTCTAAAGACTGCTTTCAAACAACTTTCATCGAAGGTTTTATTATGAGCCACTAAAGGTAAACCTGCTATCTTAGGCTCAATTTGAGCCCAAACATCAGGGAATACAGGAGCATTACTTGTGTCTTCAGCACAAAGCCCATGCACCTGAGAACACCAGTAATTATAATATTCTGGCTCTGGTTTGATAAGAGAATAGAATTTATCTACAATCTCACCATCCCGAACTATAACAACACCAACGGAACATACAGACGAGCGTTCATTGTTGGCTATTTCAAAATCTATTGCAGCGAAATTTTGCATCTCTATTGTTGATTACATAGTTGAATTGTTCTTATGTCTTTTTCTCCTCCGAAGCATTCTTCAAGAGTCCTTCCGAAAAACTCGTCGGGTGAAGCGAGGTCAAATAGTGTTATGCAGGATTTTGCTTTCATTGCGTCAAGATGACCAAGTAAATCTTCCATAGATTTACCCTTACCTGCCCATTGTATGAGAATCTCACAAACACGCCGAAGTCTTGTGGAGAGTTCTGTGTTCTCCAGATATGCTTTCGCCTCTTCAACTCCGTCAAGTCCGTAATACTGCGAATGACTACTTATTCCCAAGCCTTTCACTTGTGGAAGAATGAACCAAATCCAATGGCTTCTTTTTTCCCCATCCAGAAGTTCCCGAAGAGCTGTTTGATACGTATTATATTGATTTTGAGCTGATATAAAACGCTCTAAGTTAAAGTCTTTTGCTGCCATGGCCTATCCCTTAGTTTTTTCCACAAGTCAGTAAGTTCTTCAAGTACCTTTACGGCTTGCTCGTATTCGGGATATTCGAAATTTGCTTCATCCTGGACAAAATGCAGAACAGGCTCTGTTGTTTCAGGATCTTCCACATAAACAGGTCTTTGCTTGAAGATGATTCTTATCTGAGTTGGCTCATCGGTGTATCTTCCGACAAGTTCCATTGCAACAACATCAGAGAAATCAAATGCCATGCCGTCATGAATTCTAATGTCTGCCATAGTTAATCTTCCTTATATTTGTTCCACATTCGTTTTACTTTTCCTGCGATTTCCTTACGAAGCCACATTGGTTCAATCACCTCCATGTCTTCGCCATTCCATAGGATTTCTTGTTGAAAGTCAAAAGTAGGTTTTACTCTCAATTCAAAAACACTATACTGGTCATTACGCTCTTTTTCTACCTGGGACTCATGTAGTCTTAAATCACGGATATAGTTTGCTTGTCCAGTATTTACTTTCAAAACAACTTTTTCTATGTCAGTATCATCTGCAGCTATAATTCCGTAACAACCATCAAAGTACTCTTCTGGGTAGAAATCTTTTGGATATTCAAAGGTATGACTCGATAAACGAAAATCTCGTATTCTGTCTAAGCAGAAGATGATTCTGCGCTCTGTACTCCAGCTCTCACCAACCATATACCAGCGTTGACGGAAGAGTTTAATGCATAGAGGCTTCAGATAATATTGCCTCTCATCATCACGCCAGTAATTATAATATGTAATGTGAATTAAGCAGTTCTGCTTCATTGCACCAAGAATAGGCTGAAGATACTCTCTTCCTGATGGTACATCTTCAAGGATAATTCTATCCTTTAGGCTTACATTGTTAATAAGCAGGTTACTTGTGCTGATGGTGTCTATCATCCACGACTTTATACCCTTCTTTTCAATCTCGTCGTCATTGAGAATGAAATAGCGATATTCGCCGCGATTCTCATTCTCGATAATGAGACCGAACATTTCTTCTATGGCAATACGCCACTTGTGAAATGTTCTCTTGGGAATTTCAATACCTTCACTGAGGTCATTATCCAGCCATTTACGGTTAATGTCCTCCAGAGAGATTTTTCCAGCACGATGGATAGTATCAACCAGCCATACATATTTGTTCATTTGGTTTTGTGACATATGTGATTTTTTATGATTTTGGCACAAAGTTAATACCAAGGTGTGCCGTTTTAGGGCAGAGGATTTAATTGATTATATGTTTTTACAATCTCCATCGCAGATGCACCTGCATGTCCTCACGGTGATTTGCATTTATCATCTCTGTGCCGCTGCTTATGTTGTCGCGATTGAAGTATTTCGTGCATCCTATTTTTGCTGTAATGTGTAGCTTGTCTTTCATAAAGGGGATGTCGGCGAGCAGGGTGGTGCGTATGCCTTTGTAGTAATAGGAGGTGAATCCGAGGGCGTGGGGTAGGGTCTGCTCGTAGCTGTAAATGCGTGTGTCGTAGCTGTCGGTATTGAAGCTGGTCACTGTTGCACTGACATGCAGCTTGCTCTGTGGGCTTTTCCAGTTTACGCTTTCGCTGATGGCGAATCCCATCTCGTCCTTATTGCCGTGGTGCGTCGTCACTCCTGTGGCTGATGTCCTCAGCGTCACGCTGCTGCTGGCTTCGTAGTTTGCCTGGAGTTTTATGTTCTGGCTTGTCTTGAACATCAGTCGCATTACGTCTTTTCCGTATGCTCTGTACTTGAAGTCGCGCTCTTTTGCCTTGATGCGGTATCGGGCAAGGAACGACCATCTTCTCCGTGGCGAGTATTCTGCCTGAACCGTGCCTTCGTAGCCATATGAGCTGCCGCTTACCTGATACTTCATCCAGGGGAAGTGCATGAGGTCGGCGTATGCGTTGATCTGAAGGTTCCTGAAGGTGTTTGATGTCCATCCTATCAACACTCCCTCTTCATTCTGCGGAGTGGGGTTCTCGCCGAATGCCTTGCCGTTCGGACTTACGTACTTTGCCTCGTAGTATCTGCCTGTGAGGGTCAGTGTGTTGTAATCGTCCAGGTTCCATCTGAGTGTGTTCACAGATGCCATGCCGTTGGCTGAGTCGTTGTGGCTCACTGCGGTCTCGCCCGTGAGTGTTATTTTCTTGTTGTGCCATGAGTAGCCCATGCTGCCCACGGCGAAGTCTGTGCCGTGTGCGTTGTACAGGCGGTATAGTGTGGACTGTGTGTTGTGGGCTGGTGCGAGTGGTGCTGAGAGGTGGTTGATGACGGCGGTGGCTGACAGTTGCAGTGATTCGTTGCTCCAGTGTATGTTGCCTCCGTATGTGGTCATGCCTAAGTTGCCCTTTCTGTCATGCTCTGATTTCGTGCGGTGCAGTCCGTCGGTCTTCAGCGACGACACGCTCTGACTGTTGGAGTTGAATGTCGCGTCGGCATTTCTGTATGAGGCAAATGCCGATGCTTGCACATTCTTGCCCACATTGATGGTTGCGGCTGCTCCTGTCAGGTAGCCCGACTCCGTTGTCGATGAGTGTTTCGTTATGCCTGCATCGAGACGGTGTGCCTGGCTCAGCATCATTGCTTTGCCAAACTTCATTGATGTGTTGATGGCAAGTCCGTGTCCGAAACTTATGCGGTAGTCGCCTATGATGGCGCATTTCAGTATGCCTATGTCCTTCAGCATCAGGTACCCCGATATGTAGTCCACTCCACGTTCTCCTGCATCTTTCTCCATCTGCACGCCTGCATACACCTTGTTCATTGAGTTGAGCGAGTATCGTAGCGAATGGTAGTATCTGTCGCCACGGTACACTTTGTTTGGCGACTTCTTATATTCCTCGGCGGTGATGGGGTGGTATCCTGCCTTTTTGTAGAGGGGGATGTCGCTTCGCCAGTTCACTTCCTGCTGTGTGTTGCGTATCAATGTCGGTAGCGTTATTGCTTTCCCATTCGTGCCAGTTTCTCCCGCCACGAAGAACAGCCTCATCATGCTGCGTTCACGTTTCCCTAATTGCCTGATGAACATCAGCTCGCCCAATGACTGCACGGGTTTGTTCTTCTCCACGTAGCTCGTCACTGCATCGGCCATTCCCTCGTCCAAGAAAGGCATCATCATCAGGTCGTCTTTCGTTGCGTTGTTGATGTTTATAGGATTGTTGTGCAGTTCATACAGTTGCTCAAACAGTTCCTCGTCAACACTGTAGTCCTCATCATTTTCATCAGCCATCACCCCCACAAAGTCTTCCCATGTCATCACATGCCCGATTTCCGACCCTGTTGACAGCACAGAGTCTGCCTGTGCATTGCCAGACAGACTCTGTGTTATCAATAATGATATAAGAATTAATCTTGCGACCATTATGCTTTAGGGGGTATAACGGTAGGATTCATAGACTATTTCCATAGGTCTTCAAGTTTTGTTGTCTTCAAGTTCCCTTTTGCAATAGCTTTGTCTCTAAATTAAGTATCCAGTCAATTTATATTCGCAAAATTATAAATAAATATCCACATATTAACCACTTCTGCTGTATTTCCTTTCGTTTTTACAAAACTTTATTGTTTTATGTATTGATTTGCCCCTCTGCTTGCTCTTTTTTATCCTTATATGGGATGGGTGTCGTTCCTTACAAGGGATGAACGATGACCCTTATAAGGGACGGACATTGGGTGTTATAAGGGGTGGGGATTACTCTCTATAATGAGTCCCATCATTGCCTCTGTTCGGAGTGGATATATGTGTTCGTTATGTGTTACTTATGTGTTCGTTATGTGTTCATAGATTGCATAACGACTGCATGACGAGTGCATAAGGACTGCATAAATGGACTCGGAAGAGACCAGAAACAGACTCGGAATGGTGACGCAAGAATACGGAGGCATTTGCAACTTATTTGCAGAAAATGTTCCGTAACTTTGCAGTGAATTTAAAAGTAATGACATAATCTGGGTATATACAATCTGCCCGGTATGCAGTTGCTAAAATAATTGATGTATGGACTTTATAATGACATTCTTTGATGCTGTGGTTGACATTGTGAATGAGATGTCGCCATATCTGTTGTTGGGATTCCTGATAGCAGGAGTGATGCATGCGTTCATCCCTAACGGATGGTTCAGTAAGTATCTGTCGGGCAATTCGTTGCGTTCGGTGATAAATGCTGCTGTATTCGGTGTGCCGCTGCCGTTGTGCTCGTGTGGTGTGATACCTACTGCAATGTCGCTACGTCGTGAAGGTGCTGGCAAGGGGGCGGTGGTGTCGTTTCTGATAGCAACGCCTCAGACGGGAGTTGATTCCATCTTTGCCACATACTCGCTGATGGGACTTCCGTTTGCTGTGGTGCGTCCTATCGTGGCTCTTGTGACTGCCATTCTCGGTGGTGTGTTTGTCAACTCGTTTGAGAAAGGTGAGGATGATGTGCAGCATGATGAGGCGCGCAATATGTCGGAGAATGCCGATATGTCATTTGTGCAGAAGGTGGGAGCTGCTCTGCAGTTCGGGTTCGTGGAGATGATGGAGGACATTGGCAAATGGCTTATCGTGGGACTTATCATTGCAGGTATGATAACTGCCTTTGTGCCAGATGAGTGGTTTGGAATATTCAAGGATAACTCGTTGCTTAGCATGCTGCTGGTGCTTGCCATCAGCATACCTATGTACGTATGTGCCACGGGCAGCATTCCTATTGCTGTGGCGTTGATGATGAAGGGACTCACACCTGGCAGTGCCTTAGTGCTGCTGATGGCTGGTCCTGCTGCTAATGCCGCCTCTATACTCGTGATTAATAAGGTGATGGGTAGGAAGACGTTGGTGCTGTACCTGATAGCGATAGTGACTGGTGCATTGTGCTTCGGTTTTGCCATTGACTACCTGCTGCCTCGTGAGTGGTTCACGATGGGGCTTCACGATGCTCAAGGCAGTTGTTGTCATGAGGAGACGGGGTGGCTGGCATGGACATGCTCTGCATTGTTAGTGGCTATGCTGCTGAATGTGCTGCGTCTGCGACTGATGCACAAGGAGACTTGTTCCTGTGGTCATTGTCATGGTGAATCGGGCGGTCATGGCAACCATGACGGACATTGCTCATGCGGACATCATGAACACGAGGGTGGTTGCCAGTGTGGACATTGCCATGGTGAGGAAGATGAGACCCGTGAATACAGCGTCAAGGGTATGACATGCAATCATTGCCGTGCTAATGTGGAGAAAGCGATAATGCGTGTTGATGGAGTGGAGGAGGTTACAGTCGATCTGCATGCAGGAACTGCTAACGTGAGTGGCGAGCATCTTGACGATGATGCCATCTGCAAGGCTGTTGAGGCTATCGGTTTTGAGATTGAAAGAATTTAATAAGAAGTTTCTTTTAACCCAAATAGTTCATTAGGACACAATGATATTTGTTTTTTTTAGGTTCTCGTATCCATTTTGATTATTTCCTTACATCTTTTCCCTGTTTTTTCGGTCATGATGCCCGCATCACTCACTCAAAAGCCAGAAAAAATCTGTATAGGCTCTAATCAAAATGTATTACGAGCCTAATGAACTATTTGGGTTAAAATTAATTCTAATCACTTACTATGAATTTGACCCTGATATGAAGCACTCCGCAAGCGAAAAGCTTCATATCAGGGTCAAATGGTTTATAGCTACCTTTGTATTACATTATCACCTCAACGACATGCTTGCCTGCCTGATGCTTCACGATGTTGCCATCCACAGGTTTGCCGTCAACGGTTATACTCTTAACGCCTTTCTGAGCGCCACTAAGATTCTTGACGGTAATGTCAAATTCTGCACCTCTCAGCACACGTTTTACAGAGTATTCTTTCATGTCAGAAGGTATGCATGGGTCTATCTGTATTCCATCGTATGTAGGCTTGATGCCGAGAATGAACTGAGTGATGGTGTACCAGTTCCATGCTGCTGTGCCTGTGAGCCATGAGTTCTTACCTTCTCCTGGTTTTGCAGCATCCTTACCTGCCACCATCTGAGAGTAAACGTATGGTTCTATCTTGTGGAGTGTCTGATCCTTTATCCACGCAGGACAAATCTTGGTGTAGTGTTCCCATGCGTCATTACCACGACCTGCTACGGTCTCACCAATGATAACCCATGGGTTATTGTGACAGAACATACCTGCATTCTCCTTATATGCCGCAGGATAAGACGAAATCTCTCCCATTTCCACATGGTAAGTGGTGTATGCTGGCCAGTTGAGCACCATTCCATGTTCGCAATCAAGGTATTTCTTACATGAGTCAAGTGCCTTATCGACCATTCCGTCTTCTATGCCGATGCCTGCCATTGTGCAGAATCCCTGAGACTCAATGAATATCTTTCCTTCTTCATTTTCATTGGATCCAATCTTGTTTCCGTAGAAGTCGTATGCACGCAGATACCATTCGCCGTCCCATCCATGTTTCTTGACAGCCTCAACCATTGAGTCGATGCATTTCTGAGCACGACTTGCCTCTTCGGTATTGCCGATTTGGTTACACAGCTCAACATAATCCTTGCCTGTGACGACAAAAAGACCTGCTATCATAAGCGACTCTGCCTTAGAGCCTTCGCTATTGTTCTCAGTTGTCTGGAATGACTCGTTTGAATCCCACGAGAAGCAGTTGAGATTAAGACAGTCGTTCCAGCCGGCACGTCCTATGAGTGGCAGCATGTGAGGACCGAGGTTCTCGACAACATGATTGAAGGAAATCTTAAGATGCTCGAAGAGAGACACTTCTGAGCCCTTAACATTGTCGAATGGCACAGGTTCGTCAAGGATAGAGAAATCGCCTGTTTCCTTGATATATGCCACCGTTCCAAAGATTAGCCAGCATGGGTCGTCATTGAATCCACCACCTATGTCGTTGTTTCCGTGTTTTGTAAGAGGTTGATACTGATGATAGCATCCACCATCAGGGAATTGCGTGCTTGCTATGTCGATGATACGTTCACGCGCACGACTTGGCACCTGATGAACAAAGCCCACAAGGTCTTGGTTGGAATCGCGGAATCCCATGCCTCTGCCCACTCCACTTTCGAAGAAACTTGCAGAACGTGAGAAATTGAATGTAATCATGCACTGGTACTGATTCCAGATGTTGACCATACGGTTAAGTCGGTCATCACTGCTGTCAAGCACATACTTATCCAAGAGTTCGTCCCACATCTTGTGGAGTTCGTCAAATGCTGCATCAACAGCCTCTACTGTGCTGAACCTACTGATTGTTGCCTGTGCCTTTGTCTTGTTTACAAGAGTGTGGTCGAGTGCGCCAAGTGATGTGATTGGCTTCTCGGCATCAGTATATCCTAATTCTGCATATCGTGGGTCGTATTTCTCGTCTTGCTCATTTTCAACATAGCCGAGAAGGAATATGTAATCCTTGCTCTCTCCTGGCTGAAGGGTAACCTCTATGTAATGTGATGCTATAGGGCTCCATCCGTGAGCAAGCGAGTTGCTTGGCTTTCCTGCCATAACGCATTGTGGGTCGGCAAACTCGTTATATAATCCGATGAACGACTCACGGTCAGTATCATAACCATCAATCTTTGCGTTTGCCACAGCATAATATGCATAATGGTTACGGCGTTCCTTGTATTCTGTCTTATGGTAGATGACGGAACCGTCAATCTCGACCTCTCCAGTTGACCAGTTGCGCTGGAAGTTTTCCATGTCAGTAGCAGCATTCCACAGACACCACTCTGCAAACGAGAACAGTTTCAAGGTTTTCACCTCACCTGTGTTGTTGGTGAGTGTCACCTTCTGCACCTCTGCCCATGTCTTCAAAGGTACGAAGAACAACACGCTCGCCTCAATGCCGTTCTTTACACCTGTTATGCGTGTGTAGTTCATGCCATGGCGGCATTCGTAACTGTCTAGTGGAGTCTTACATGGCTTCCAACCTGGGTTCCATACTGTTCCGTTGTCATTGATGTAGAAATAGCGACCGCCATTGTCCATAGGCACGCCATTATAACGATAACGTGTTATACGACGGAACTTTGCATCTTTATAAAAATCATATCCTCCGGCTGTATTGCTTATAAGACCGAAGAAATCCTCGTTACCAAGATAGTTGATCCATGGGAATGGTGTTGCAGGATCGGTGATGACATATTCGCGAGCCTTGTCGTCGAAATGCCCAAATTCTTTATTTGCCATTATTTAAATGTTGTATTAACACCTGTTCTAAGTAGGTAAGTAAGTAATCAAAATTAATTATGGACATCTATTTATACACATATTTACACTTACAGTGAGGACATCCAGGCTGATATTTGAGCTGGCTGAATGGCATGAAGCCTTTTGGAACTTTACATGCAGGATTAGGGCAAGTGTAATCTTTCTGGAGCCTGTTGTCGCGTTCTTTCTTCTTAACAATGAAGAGATTGTCTGTCTGACCACTCTTCCAGAATGAATATGCAGCAAAAACAAGTGCTCCACCCATCAGTACGAATCGTAAGATTGAGATAACAGGATAGTCATTTAATTGGAGAAGTGCAAGAAAAGTGGCAGACATTGATAAAAGACCTTGCAGACGCATCTTGTTCTGCGATTTTGCCTGCTGAATCTGCATATCCATGATATCCTTATCATATTTCTCCCATACAGGCTCAAGCACTCGCAATGAGAATGTAGGTGGTTCTTGAGCAGAAGCCGTTGGTTTCTGTCCTCCTGCATTAACTTGTGGATTTGACGCCATTGGTTTATCTGCTGATTTTACAGCTGCCAGTACGGACTTTATGTCTATGTCATAACGGCATCTGCCAAGTTCTATACGGCTGTTGATTGTGGCGCTTTTCTTCTCTATCTCTGCACCATCGACATAAGTCACATTCTCAGGTTTGCCGTTCTCTACAACAATGTCATTGTCACTATTGTAATGTATCACGCAATGACGAGTGCGGCTTACTCCGTTTGGCACAGTTCCTTCTGTCCCTATTGTTGCTGTCTTATCACCGCATGTGATAAGCAAACGAGCCTTACCCGGTTCTCTTCCTACTAATATTTCCATTTTATTTGTTGTACTTATATTATTCCTTTGATTTCTTCTGCGCTGAGTTCACATACATGTCTTTCAGCGACTTGAGTGCGTCCTTGCTGATGCCTATCTGGAAAGCAAAGCGATCGCCGTCGCTCAACACTAATTTCTGCTGAAGCGGATTGATGAGAAATATGTGGTTGAGGTTAATGATGTAACGCTTGCCGACTCTCGCAAATATTGTTGCACGTTCTTTCAACCTGTCGCTCAATACTTTCTGCATCTGCGAGAGATTCATTGTCACCACACCTTTTAGTTTGTTGGCAAGCACGATATTGGTATAATTCCCATCAGATTCAAAATACACGATTTTGCTAATATCAATACGAAGCAATTCGTCACGTGAATTTAGATATAGGTATTCTGTTGTCATGGTAAAGAAATTGAGTCAAATCACTTAGATTTCATGGCAAAGGTAACTAAAAAATGCGACTTATCATTAACTTAATAATGTTTTTATTTGTATTAATTATTAAAAATGTGTTAATTTGCAAAAATAATATTAAGTAATAGATAAATAAATTACCATATCATGGATAATAAAACAACGCTACAGATTGGCAACACATTAGAAGGAGAACACATTTCCTACAAAATCACAGATGTGCTTGGGCAAGGAAGTTTTGGTGTGACATACAAAGCAAAGGCTTTCACTCGCATGAAAGGTGCTTTCGGCGAAGAACTCGTGGAGTCAAGCACTCCTAAGGCAATAAAGGAGTTCTACATGAAAGAGGTGAACTCGCGAGACGGTTCGGGTTCCATAACAGGCATCACTCCTGGCGGCATTGCATACAACTATGCACAGAAATTCCGTCGCGAGGCAGAGAACCTCGCGATGATGGATCATCCTAATATAGTAAAGGTCATTGACTTCGTGGAAGCCAACAACACATTTTACTATGTGATGGATTTCATAGACGGTTGCAACCTGAACGTATATTTGAAAAACCATCGTTTGTCAGAAAGTGATATTGTCAGGATTATCGGTGAGGTATGCAGCGCCCTCAACTACATGCACTCAGAAAAAAGACTGCTGCACCTTGACTTGAAGCCTGGTAACATAATGATTCGCACCGCTGACATGAAAGTTTTCCTCATCGACTTCGGTTTGAGCAAACATTACACTGACAACGGCGAACCTGAAAGCTCCACATCTGTTGGTTTAGGCACAGAAGGATATGCACCTATTGAGCAAGGTAAGAAGTCGAAGAACGACAATGAATTCCGTCCTACCATCGACGTGTATGCGCTCGGTGCCACATTATTCAAGATGCTTACTGGCAAAACGCCTCCGTCTGCTTCTGACGTACTGAATGACGACGAACTGCTTACAAACATGATGGACGAAGCGCATGTCAGCAAAGCTTTGCAGGATGTTGTAGTGGATGCTATGCAACCTGTTGCAAAGAAACGCATACAGACAGTCAATGAATTCTGGAACCGCATAAAGGGAAGCACAAACAATGATGTGGAAGAGACATTGGTGTCAATTGACGAAGAGGCAACCAGGATTAGTCTCGCTGCGGCATCACAGCAACCACAACAGACACATAAACCACAACCTATAATTACACAAAACAAGCCACAGCCTCAACCACAACCTCAAAAACCAGCATCGCCATACCAGAAAAACAATGAGGGGAAAGCAAATTATAATGCTGCAAGACATACGGCACAGCAAAATGACAACATAAAACAAGAGAAGAAGCCAAAGACAGGTTGCATTATAGGACTTATCTTCGCAGGACTTTTCTTAATACTCGGAATCGTTATTGCTATCAAGATTACGAGCGGTAGTTATAATGAGTATAATAATGAATATGACGATGAGTATTCCGACTACGAGTCTGTAGAAGCAGAAGAGGAGGACAGTATTGCATACGATGATGAGGATTATAGTGAATATGTAGTAGCAGATTCTGTGGCAGTATGGTGATTTCCCATGTTTTCAACACCTAAAAATATACAAAAACAGCATTTCGTGTATAAAAGTGGGTATTTCATACGTAATACAAAATAATCCTTGGAGGCACGGAGAAAACGCCTTAACTTTGCATCGTAATCAAAAAACAAGTACTAACAATTAAAAAAAATCAAAACATTATGGAACAGCAGAAAAAGAAAGTATTGGCAACAGCAGGTGTAGCAGCAGTAGGCGTAGCAGCAGGTATCGGTGCAACAATAGGAGGACAGCAACTCTTAAACCCAGAAGAAGTTAAGGAAGAAGTAAAAGACCTAAATACAAACGAAGAGGAGAAGCAGGAAGAGGAAGAAACAAACGTACGTGAAGAGAACGTACAGACTGTCCGCCACGAAGAGCATGTAGTAGTTGAGCACACAAACACTCCATCAGAACCAACTGGTGTTGGCGTTGACTACACTCAGGAACACAAACCTACAACTCCGGGCGAAGGAGGACAGGCTGGTCCTACACAAACAGTACACGGTCCATCTGACGAACCACACGTTATCGCTTACGAGACAGTCACTGCTTCTGACGGCACAGAGATGGATGTGGCACTCATTGAAAGTGGTGATGAACACATTCTCGTTTACGACATTGACAGAGACGGAACGGCTGACGCCCTCGTTCACGATGACAACAAGAATGGTCAGATTGAAGAAAACGAGATTCAAGACATAAGCGACAAGAACATCAGCATGGAAACTCTGCACGAGGACTACCTCGCAACTACTGGAGGAGGACAGGAAGTTGACCCTGACGACATTCACGTAGTAGGATATGAGACGGTGGTTACTGATGACGGCGATGTGATGGCAGTGGCAACCCTACAGAGTGGTGACGACAAAGCTCTCCTCGTTGATGCAGACTACAACGGCACAGCTGACGTCCTCATTCATGACGACAACAAGAACGGTCAGATTGAAGAAAACGAATTACATGATGTAAGCGACCAGAACATCAACATGAACACTGTTGAGCAGGCTTACTACACAGAGAACCAACTCAACGGAAGCACATCCGACGACAACATCTATGCAGCAAATGATGACATAGACGGTCTCCCAGAAGCAACCTACACATCATACGAAGAAGAAATGGTTATTGATCCAAGCACAGATTGCTGTGGTGACTATGAAAGCGACATGATGACAGAAATCTAAAATAGCGTCCTCCCCTTTTTAGGGGGGGGGGACAGAAACAAGAACTCACCCAACATCTTAATAATTTCAACAATAAATTCGCAAAGCCTTATGACAAACGAAAATACAATATATAACAACGAAGAAACTGTTTTCGAAAGCGCTACAGACGAAAACACAATAGTATCGGAAGCACCAGAAAACCCTGCAACTCAGGAGAAGAAGAGCACACCAGCATGGCAGACAATCACTATCGGTGGTGTATCTGGAATCATTCTCGGAGCAGGCGGAACATTGCTCACAAGTGCTATCACAGCAGAGGAAGCAGAGATTCCAACAGAGGATCCAAAACCTGTAGAACCAGAGGATCCATACCCTCCATACCTTGACGGAGAACTTGAATTCAGCAACGCAGTTGACGACAGCATGTCATTCAGTGAGGCATTTGCAGCAGCACGAGCTGACGTAGGTCCTGGTGGCGTGTTTGAATGGCACGGAGGTATCTACGGAACATACTACGCTACAGAATGGAACAGCATGAGCGACGCTGAAAAGGCAGAATACGGAAGCCACATTAACTGGGAAGGAAAGACAATGGACGAATATGATGTGGTCACAGACGAGAGCAACGATCACAGCCTTGCACACCATACCGTGAATGCAGAAAACTCAGAAGAGGTCATTGAGGACAATCATTCTGAAAAAGAAGACATCCAGGTGCTTGGCATAGAGCATGTCACTAATGACGATGGAGAGGATATGGTAGTGGCAGACGTGCTCATCGAGGATGAGGAAGTGGTGCTCGTAGATGTTGATGTTGACGGAAATTTTGATGCTGCCATAATAGACACAAATCATGATGGAAGCATATCTGACAACGAAATCTATGACATTCAGGATGCTGGCATGACCGTTGAGGATCTTCAGGCATATCAGGAAATTCACTATGAGCATGACAATATCGAGTATGCGTCGAACGATGACATGCCAGACTTCGTAAACGATGCAGACAGTCTCTCATACGTATAATTAGGACCCAAACTGACACATTTATTAACTGTAATAAACACCACACCAATGAACAGAATAATCTTAACTCTTATAATTGCATTATTGATGCCTTTCACCACAAATGCCAAGATATACTTAGTGTCTGCAGGAATTACAGACTACCCTGGCACTGACATGGATTTACACGTATGTGCAAATGATGCACGATGCATCAAGCAGCTTTATGACAAGAACTCAGCAGTTGAGTCTATAGTGCTCCTCAACAAACAGGCAACGAAGGAGAACATCATATCAAGCATGCGAAGCCTGTTCAAGAAAGCATCGGCAAGAGATATTGTGGTGTTTTATTACAGCGGTCATGGTGTGGCAGGAGGACTGCAAACCTACAACGGCATTCTCACATACCAGAGGATAAGGAATGCTTATTCCGAAAGCAACAGCAAGAACAAGATGATGTTCATCGATGCTTGTTTCGCAGGAGACATTCGCAGAAACAAACGTGACACATCAGCACAAAGCAAGCAGTCGAACGTAATGCTGTTCCTATCGTCACGAGGCACTGAGACATCGCTCGAGGATCCAAAGCTACCTAACAGCATCTTCACATACTCACTCATAAACGGATTGAAAGGATTAGCAGATGTAAATCGCGACCGTACGGTTACTGCAAAAGAACTTTTCGATTATGTCAGTGCCGATGTGCAGAGACGCTCAAACCGTGAGCAGCACCCAGTGATGTGGGGAAACTTCAGCAAGACAATGCCTGTAATGGTATGGTAAGATAAACATGTACAATAAACAACAACGAATATAGTATATGGAACCAGAAATCATCAAAATAAAGTGTCCACATTGCGCCGTAGTTCTTTCGGTGAAACCAATGCCAGGACTTGAGTCAAAAAGTGTGACTTGCCCTAACTGCAAGACACGATCAAAATTCACTGAATTCAAATTATGGAAGCCTAAGGTTAAGGATGCAGACAAGACTGACTACGAAGAAGCAACCAATTACAATGAGAAGACCCAGTACTCTGAAGACACTTTACAATCCTCAATAGGCACACTGACACTGAAACGAACCGGCGAAGCACTAAAACTGTCGTTCGGAACAAACATAATCGGCCGCAAGGCACAGTCGTCACAGGCAAACGTGCAATTCGAGACTTCCGACATGCACATAAGCCGACAGCACTCATGCATTGACATTAAGGAGGTTGCAGGCAAAGGCATGGTACACTATCTGTCAAATGCACAAAACAAAAACGCCACTTTCGTTAACGGAAAACAGATAAACAATGGCGATGTCATCATCCTGAAAACTGGCGACGTGATAAAAATGGCAAGCGAGGAACTTGTGTTTAACATGTAAACTTCCTCAACCATAAACCCTCAACCATAAACCTTTAACACATGAAATTCAAGATAAAACCATACTCAATATTCGAGTTAGGACAGCGCAAGAACCAGGAAGACTGCATTTTCCCAAAGGAAGGAGAAGCTACTGACAACGACCGTCTCTTCATCCTTTGCGACGGCATGGGCGGACACGAAAATGGCGAGGTTGCCAGTCAAGCGGTATGTCAGGCAATGAGCCAGTCCATATTCAGCAAAAGTCCAGACGCAGAAGCACCTTTTAACGAGGATATGCTGAAAGACGCTCTCAAAGATGCTCTCGACAAGCTTGACAGCCTTGATACAAACCCAGAGGCAACGACAAAGAAGATGGGCACCACCATGACCTTCCTGAAGTTGCATGACGGAGGAGCAACCATCGCCCATATCGGTGACAGCCGTGTATATCAGATCCGTCCAGGTCAGAATCGTCCTGTTTTTGTGACACGCGACCACTCTCTCGTCAACGACCTCATCAAAATAGGCGAAATGACGGAGGAAGAGGCACGACACAGCAAGCAGAAGAATGTCATAACACGTGCCATGATGCCAAACCTTGAGCGTCGTCCAAAGGCAGACATTTACACAACCACAGACATACAGTCCGGCGACTATTTCTTCCTTTGTTCTGACGGCATGCTCGAGCAGATGGAGGACGAAAACCTGTGTTTCATACTCGGCAAGTCTGATGCCACAGACGAGGAGAAAGTGAACATGCTCATCAACTCAAGCAATGACAGCCGCGACAACCACTCTGCCCACATAATACACATTTTAGAAGTGACAGGCAGCGCTGGCGTCTCAACAAAGACAGAACCAGCAGACAAAACCTCTGCTGACGACAGTGAAGACATTGAAGCCGTAATGACCCCACATGTCAGCAAGATGAAAGAGTTGACTCCCAACAACTCCCAACAACTCCCAACAACTACAAAGCAGCAGACGAGTGACCCAGAGCCAATAGAGGAAGCAGGAAAGGAAGAGGAAGACGAGACAGCACAGAAGAAAAACCGACTCGGTGCAATATTCTCCGTCATGTTCATCATCATCATACTAATCGGCGCCGGTGTGTTCTTCCTGTTGCCAGGACTCATGCACAATAGCAACGAGCAGAACGAACCAGAAAAGGGAAAGATTGAGAACACCGACACCACACGCCACGTGCCTCAACAACGTCAAAGCAACCCATCCTTTGTCACTCCAACGGGACTAGACAAGCAAAATCCAGACAACAAGGCAAAAGAGAAAGAAGACGCCAGCAAACAAGATGACGCAGAAGCACCTGAAGAGAATCATGCAGAAACAGCAGCAGGAGCAGAAGCAACTGAACCCACTGCAGCTGATGCTGAACCGGAAAACGACAACCCATTCGCTGCCATCACTGAAACCGTACGCAACCGAACCAAACCACAGCCACAGAGTGGTCATGACATGGTGAAAGACAAAGTGGAGAACAAGAACAAAGCGGCACAAGACAAGAAGTAACAATCTCTGAGACACCAAGTATTATGTTAGACTAACGAACATAGTTTTCAAGACAGATTATGGCTATCATAAAATGTATGGAATGTGGGCATGACGTGTCCACCAGAGCAGATAATTGTCCACACTGCGGATGCCCCGTAAAGGACTCCGTATCCAAGAATCAACCAAACAACCAAGACGAAATAGAGGTTGTGGGCATGCAAAAGGATGACACCACAGAAGACATCGACTATGTCAGGAGATACAAACTCATGAACTGTTCCTTATATGTGTGGATATTATCAATAGTTGCAAGCACCGTCATGTTCGTATACTTTCTGGAGTTCACCAGCAACATAGTGAAAGCGTGCAACATGATGGAACATGGGCAAGAAGCTCCTATATCATTTTTTACCATGGCAGATGGATTGACGATACTTGGCAACATAGCAGAAAGCCTCACGATCATCGGTTTCATACTCGTTGGATTCATACTTGCGAGAGGTAGTTACCGAAAAACAATCATAGCAACAGGAGTGGCAACAATAATAATCTCCATTTCCAGCGACATCATTGGTGACTCAATGGGCGACAAGACAGAATTAGCACTCGCAGGTTTAGATGTCATCATGTCATGCATATTCGGATTCGTATGCTATTTGGGTTCAAACCATTACATTTTCAGGAAAGCCAGTCTATGCTATGCATTGACTACCATAGTCGTGGTGTTCATCTTTTCCTTTATGGCATACTACTCTGTTTCAAATGCTTATCTCGATAACTTATTGAAGGTATGGAAATACGGTTCCATCATCATATCGGCACTCCTCATATTTGAAGTTTTCATACCATGCGTCATGCTATACCAGACACACTTGTTCATCAAAACGAATCACTGGAAATTCAAATAAACAGCAATACATATATTGATTAATCATGAGTGATTCTCATAAAGTTATTATCATAGGCCACCATCCCATCAAAGACAACCTGAAGATTCAATTTGAATCATTAGGATACATAGTGACACTCTCCGACGTTTTAGCGAAAGTATCAAGAATGAAGAATGGGATGACATAGCAATAATCTCTTCTGCAGATAAATTGACCCAATAGCATGCTATGCCGATACAATAGCAATCAAAATTAAGCCTAATAAGGGACGTATCTTAACTTATGATGGAGATGGAATCTGTATGATACTATGGTTGAGAATCGCCCACTATAGGTGTTGCAACTTTATATAGGTAGTGTTCACTACTTTTTCTCCCTGTGTTTTCAATTGTTTTGTGGAATGATACCATCGTATTGCGACATGAAATGATGGTTTCGTGGCATGAAATGACCATATCGTGTCATAATACGACTTGCTTCCATATTGTCAGTATCGCCGAAGGTACTCACGCTCGGAAATACTAAAAAAATCTGGCTGTTGCCGAATTTAGGCGGCACCTCAGCATAAAAACAAGTTTTTCTGCATTCGGTTTGCACTAAATTTTGTATTTCGCTCGCTTAATCGTACCTTTGTAACTTTTTTGAGAGATTGTACAAATAGCAATAAAAATATATATCATTATGCCAACATTTTACACTATCCTTTTGCTGCTTCTCAGCAACGTGTTTATGACACTCGCATGGTACGGACACCTGAAACTTGCACAGTCGGGGGTTAGTTCGCACTGGCCATTGATTGCCGTTATTGGTTTCTCATGGGCTATAGCTTTTCTGGAGTATTGCTGTCAGGTGCCTGCTAACCGCATCGGATTTGAGGGCAATGGCGGTCCGTTCTCTCTAATGCAACTGAAGGTGATACAGGAGGCAATATCTCTGATCGTGTTCTGCGTCATTGCTAATCTGCTCTTTCAGGGACAACAACTGCAATGGAATCACCTTGCTGCTTTCGTCTGCCTCATAGCTGCCGTGTATTTCGTGTTTATGAAATAAGGTGAGAAACCTACTAATCCAGTATCTTCTCTAAATCTTCAAGATAATCCTCCAGTCGGTTTGGCTCGATTTTATATCCTGCCAGACCTGCTTTTATTCCTGCATCTATGTTTGCCTGAAGGTCATCGATATATAGTGTCTCTTGTGGCACTATGCCTGTCCTTTCAATGAGTGCCTGGAAGATGGCTGGGTCAGGTTTCGCCAAATGCAGTTTGTACGACAATATCATGTCATCGAAACAGTCGGAGAACGTCACTCCCACTGCCTCGGAGGCATCGCATGCTGCCTTCCAGTGAAGGTCGCCAACATTGCTGAGCAGATACACCTTGAATCTCTTGCGTAATTGCAACAGCAGCTTCACACGCGACTCAGGCATGTGTATGAGCGTGCAGTATGCCTCAAGAATCTGCTCCGATGTGGTGCCGGGGTTACACTTTGACTTTACAATCTCTATGAACTCATCGCCGTTTATCTCACCAAGGTCAACAGCATGGATGAGCTTCAGGAACTCACCACCCTCGCTCGTGCCGTTCACCGTCTTTCCACTCGCCAAGTCCTCTGGCATGTCCATGCCCATCGCTACAAACTTCTGCACCGACTCGCGTGTCTTAAGGTCAACTATCACACCACCAAGATCAAAAACAATATTCTTATATTTCATATTCCGTAATTCATTAACACATGATTGTCTTTGCTATGTACGCCACATATACGGAGAGGAGCAGCCACCCTTCCCATCGTTCGAGCAATCTATTGGTGTACAGGAATATCCACAACACGATGGAAAGTGCCATCATTACGATGTAGTCGATACCAAATCCCACATCGCTGTTATGTATAGGACACACTGCTGATGCCACTCCCACAACGCTGAGGATATTGAACGTGACCGAACCTATAATGTTACCAATAGCCATGTCGGTCTGTCCCTTGCGTGCTGCCATCACCGATGCGAACAGCTCTGGCAAACTGGTGCCGACTGCCACTATGGACAGTCCTATGAGTCGTTCCATCTCTGCCTGTGTAGCTCCCAATGCCTTGCCTAACTCCATGGCAATGTCTGACGCACCCTCTATGAGTTTGTCGCTACCGAACACCATGGCTGCTATCGACACAACAACCAGCAATGCAGCCTTCCACAATGCCATAGGCTTCTTATCACCTACAGGTGCTGCATTACCTTTCTTGCGTGAATGGCGTATCTGCCATGACACGAATGCCAATAATGCCAGAACAGCGCAGACACCCGGCACACGACCTATGGTGCCTGTCATTGCAACTGCCACAAATGCGGCAGCAGCCAACACCATGAAAGGCATATCAACCTGCAAGGTCATACGTTTGGTCGGTATCGGACATATTATGGATGTGACACCGAGGATAAGTGCGATGTTGGCAATGTTGGAGCCTACCACATTGCCTATCGCAATGCCAGGACTACCCATCACCGCCGCCTGAGTGCTGACAAGCAACTCCGGTGCCGACGTGCCGAACCCTATGACCGTGAGACCTATGACCATAGGACTCAACTTAGCTCTCTGTGCTATTGCAACAGAGCCGTCAACCAAGAAGTCACCACCCTTGACAAGCAGCACCAATCCTAATAATATGTAAAAAACAGAAAGTAGCATTACTTTTTTATTTCTTCACTGGGTCACATGACACACCGCATCCGAGCTTCTTGAATATCTTTCGGTCAACCTCACTCAGCATAGCCGTAGCATGCACCTGACATCCGTCGAGCATCGGCAGTGTGTCGAGAGCCTTGCGGCAGTTCTCGTCGTGCTGACTCAGTACAGAGATAGCCACGAGCACCTCGTCAGTGTGCAGACGTGGATTCTTGCCGTGCAGCAAGGAAGTCTTCATGCGCTGTATAGGCTCTATCATATCCTGAGGGATAAGTTTCAGTTCGTGGTCTATGCCTGCCAGATGCTTCATGGCATTGAGCAGCAATGCAGCACTTGCACCCAGCAGATCGCTTGTGTGCGAAGTGATGAGAGTGCCGTCAGCAAGTTCAATGGCTGATGAGTTTGTGCCAGTACGCTCCCTCTCCTCCTTTGCTGCCACAGTAGGGCGACGATATGCTGTCGTGAGCTTCATCTGACGCATAAGCAGCGAAATCTTGCTCACTTCCTCCTCTGCTGGCTTACCCTCAGCCAGATCACACAGGGCAGTGTAATACCTGCGTATGATTTCCTGCTTTGATGCTTCACCACACACCTCGTCATCACTGATGCAGAAACCAGCCATGTTCACACCCATGTCAGTAGGCGACTTATATGGGCTTTCGCCATAGATGCCCTCGAAGATGGCATTCAGCACAGGGAAAATCTCAATGTCACGATTATAGTTGATAGCCGTCTTGCCGTAAGCCTCAAGATGGAACGGGTCAATCATGTTCACATCGTTCAGGTCAGCAGTCGCAGCCTCGTAAGCCACGTTGACAGCATGCTTCAACGGAATGCTCCATATAGGGAAGGTCTCAAACTTGGCATATCCAGCCTTCACCCCACGCTTGTTCTCATTGTAAAGCTGCGACAGGCACACAGCCATCTTACCGCTGCCAGGACCAGGAGCCGTAACGACAACCAGCGGACGTGTGGTCTCTACGAAATCGTTCTTGCCGAAACCCTCGTCGCTGTCAATCAGTCCCACGTTATGAGGATAGCCCTCAATAAGATAATGGTAATACACTGCCACACCCAGACGCTCAAGCTGCTCGCGGAAAGCAACAGCACTTGCCTGACCATTGAAATGAGTTATCACCACAGAACTGACATACAGTCCCCTCTCAGTGAACACGTCACGCAGACGCAACACATCCTTATCGTATGTGATGCCAAGGTCGCCACGCACCTTATTGCGTTCAATGTCAGCAGCACTAATCACCATTACAATCTCAGCATCATCTTTCAGCTGCATCAGCATGCGCAGCTTACTGTCAGGCTGAAAACCCGGAAGCACACGACTCGCATGATGATCGTCAAACAACTTGCCTCCAAACTCCATGTACAGCTTATCGCCAAACTGCGCAATGCGCTCCTTGATATGTTCCGACTGAATCTTCAGATATTTGTCGTTATCAAAACCTAATTTCATAAATCCTTTATTTGTTTTGTGTTGATTGTGTTATGGCAGGTTCAACGAAGCCATAAAACCCACCTTATAAATTTGTCGTGTGCAAAGATACGAATAAGTGAGAGAAAAACAAAATATATTTATGTTTTTCCGAACGAGAGTATCTCCGGCGATAGCCCAAACAGTTCAATAGAACACAATACTATTCGTTTTTAAGGTTGAAGGGGGAATTCCTCCTCAACCATAGGAATTTTCTCCTTCACATTAGGAGAAAACAATTTGCAGGCATATACAAACACCCTATCTTTGCATCAGAAAACAAAACAAAAGAAAATTATAAACCGCGCCGAAAGGCCCTAAAAACAAAAAGTAATATGAGAACTATCATCACTACAGCAATCGCAGCTTTCATGTTCATCTGCACAACAAACGGCTTCGCTAACAACACAGCAGCCACAGTAAAGAACGCAGACGCTCACCGCCACGAGCACAACGTGATGGTAAGAGTAACTCCTACCCACCGTTGCAACTGCCACACATGCCACGAACTCATGCTGCATGCTCGCGATATCCGCTTCGCCAATGCAGTACGACCAGTGCCACACTGCAACTGCCCTACATGCAACGACATCCGTCACAACGAGATTGTCAGGATGAGAATGGAACGTGAGCACATGCACCACCACACAACGGCTCCTGACCATAGGACCCCTGCACCAGCACCTCGTCCAATGACAACTCCACGTAATCACAGATAACACAGTTTACACAGGATAACAACTCTTTTTCAGAGTGGGCAGCAGAAACCGACATAAAGTCAATATCTCTGCCCACTCTTCTTGCTGTTGAAGGATGAAGGGTGAAGGACTTTAACCTTCAACTTTTATCTCCCTCAAGTCATTCTCAACCGTGGATATTGTACCCACATCATATTTCTCCATCAGGAATTTACGCACACACGGAGACATGAAAGCAGGCAGAGTAGGACCTATATGTATATTTCTTATTCCCAATGACAGAAGAGCCAGCAACACAATGACCGCCTTTTGCTCATACCAAGCAATGTTGTACACGACAGGCATGTCGTTGATGCAGTCATAACCTAACAGTTTCTGCAGTCTCTGCAGGGTGAGCACAAGCGAATAACTGTCATTACACTGACCTGCATCCAACACGCGAGGTATGCCCTCTATATCACCAAGCCTCAACTTAATGTAACGATATTTGGCACACCCTGCAGTCAGAATGACGCAATCGTCAGGCAAAGCCTTGGCAAACTCAGTGTAATACTCACGTTCAGGCATCCTGCCGTCACACCCAGCCATCACCACAAACTTCCTTATTGCACCGTTCCTCACAGCCTCCACCACCTCATCGGCAAGAGCATCAGTCTGATGATGGGCAAAACCACCCGTAATAACACCGCAATCTATAGCCTCAGGAGCCTTGCTGCGTTTAGCCATAGCTATCAACTCAGAAAAATCCTTGCTGCCATCCTCATTCTGTTTGACATGTCTGCATCCTGAATAACCGGCAGAATTAGTGGTGAACACACGCGACAAATATTCTGCACCCTCTCGAGGCGGAACAATGCAGTTTGAAGTGAACAATATCGGTCCGTTGAAACGAGCAAACTCCTCACGCTGTCTCCACCACGCACCACCATAGTTACCCACCAGATGCTGGTATCTCTTGAAAGCAGGATAATAATGAGCTGGCAGCATCTCACCATGAGTATATACATCCACACCCTCACCCTCTGTCTGTCTCAGCAGTTCCTCCATGTCCTTCATGTCATGCCCGCTTATGAGGATACCGGGCCGGTTGCCTACACCCATCATCACCCTCGTCATCTCAGGATGCCCAAACGACTCGGTGTGAGCCCTGTCGAGCAGTTCCATAACCCTCACCCCATATTCACCCACCTTAGTGAACAGGTTGCCCAACTCACATGCCGAACGCTTGCCCACCGTAATCTTCGCCAACACACACTGCACGAAGTCATGAATGTCATTATCGCAGAAACCAAGCCGCATGGCGTGCTCATGATATGCGGCTATGCCCTTAAGACCATATACTATAAGCTCCTTCATGGAGCGCTTGTCCTCACACGGTTCGCGCAGCACACCTACCACCTTCGCCCTTTCGCAGTACATCTCCCTGCCCCCGCTCCATGTCACCTCCGAAATATCCGGCACATCCACCCCCTCAGCCTCAGCCAGATGCAGGAGCGATGATTTCAGGCACAGTCCCCATTCCACCTTTGCCACTATAGCATCATTATCGAAATTGGCATTCGTGATGGTGGTGAACAAGGCATCCGTTACAAACTTATTCACATCATCACACACCTCTACCCCTTCCTTACGCAACGAGCATGCCACAACCGACACACCTTTCACCACCGACAATAGCAAATCCATCGCAGCCGACGTTTCACACTCCTTGCCACACACGCCCCTTACAGTACAACCCGTGCCATGAGCAGTCTCCTGACACTGATAGCAAAACATACCTTTCTCCATAATACCTTTACATTAAAAAAATTAATAAATAAAGGCAGGTTCCGAGAAATATTTGGAGCACTATTTATCAGAACCCACCTATGAAAATGAAATCAATGCAAAGATATTTCGAACTGTTGCAACTATCGCATTTCAGCAATTATTTATTCGACAATAATTATAAGTAACCATTCAATCCCTTGCTTCCCAACGCAATCATTGACTTGCAATGACGGCGGTTCCGCACATTCAAATCCTCATCCCACACCAGCAAGTCTGGGAGCGACACTGCAAAATAATCCATGCGCACCTCATCAAAATAATGCTGCTGACCATAGTTAACCAGTTTATGGAACAAGCTGCGAGCTTTGTCTTCTTCTCCAAGAGCACGGTAACACAAGGCTGCAAAATAGATTTTTTCTGGTTTAGCATCATTATAATACAATGCTGCCGCAGGCTCATTAGGTCCCTGAGTGCCTAAACGGTACATCTTCGTAGCTTTGTTGAAGATTCGCTCCGATTCATAGTTTTGTTCATTTCGCTTCAGCTCACGACCTTTCGCCTCAAAAGCACGTCCGAGATAATAATAGAAATCATTGTCTTGCGCACCGTACAACTTGCCTTCGCCAAGAGAATGTGGGAACACAAGACACTCCTCAAGAAGCTGGATAGCCCTTGTTAGAGAGGTGCTGTTATCTGAAGTGTTCGCGGAATCATGTTCTGTAGCCTCAACACCCTCTATTATAGACTTAGCTATCTCAAGTCGGCAAAGCTGATACTGACCACTCACCTTTCCTTCACCACCTTCCCATGGATGGAACACATGGTTATCTATGATTGACTTTGCCTCCTCATATCTGCCAAGCTGATTAAGGAGTGTTGCATGTTCCAGTATGAGGTCGTCACGCTGTGATATGATATCTGGCAATGCCACATAATTCTGGAGTCTCTCGGCGTATGGAGTATCAAGTTTCTTATACAACTGGTCAAGCTCCATGAAGATGCGAGCATCAGATTGGTCAAGCGTAAACGCCAACTCCATTTCCTGAAGAGCACGAACAGAGTCCTGCATCTTATTGTAATATAGCAAGGCAAGGTTGCGGTGTACTGTAGGAAGAGACGGATTGAGCTGTGCACTCTGTGTCCAATACTCTAATGCTTTGTCATACTGGCGCTTATCGTAGTAAAGATTGCCAAGCAAATATGACGCATTGGCATCATTAGGGTTGAGTTTCAATGCTTCGGTGAGTACGATAACATCCTCTATGCGATTAGGGAAACAGTATTCGATGCTGCACTGTGATGCTGTTTCGAGAATGCTGTTCATCTCGTGTGAACCGTCTTGCGAGCATTCAGCGTATGACAGATAATAGTATGTCATTGGTGTGGCAATGCCTATCTCAATTGCATGGTTGAGTATGAATCCGGCTATATCCCACATGCCTGCAGCAATGCAGTCAAGAGCTGTTTCGTGGTAGTTGTTGATGTCATTGTGCATCAAGTCGTAAGCCTCTTGGTTGTGTTGGAAGAAAAGCTCATCTTTCTCATGTTGCAACATTATGCAAACATAGTTGAATGGGTTGATGGCAAGCGATTCCTTAATGAGAGCTTGTTGCTTGTTTTCATCATGTACCTTTTCAGAAGAGGCATTGTATCCAAGAATCGCGGCTTTGAGTGCCCTTGCCTTGTGGTTGTGCCAACCACTGAGGAGCGACTTGTCCACCTCGTTGAGAGCATCGGCAAGGCGATTTTGAGTGAAGCTGATCTGAGCACATAGCATGAAACCTGCCTGTTGCCAAGCTGCATTCCAAGTTGATTTGTATGCCCAATCGTAGGCTTCGTCTAGCAGTTCCTTAGCTCGTGAAGTGTTCAAACCCTCTTGCATTGCCTCGTATTTGAGACAAAGAGCGAGATTGTAGATTGGTTCACCATCGTATGGGTTGAGATTCCTTTTCTGCAACACCTTGACAGCTGTACGGAAGAATGGTTCTGCTTTGTCGAGACGACCTCTGCGGAGGTACCACAGACCCATTGCATTATTGCATCGTACATCAATAGGGTCACGGCGTAGTGCCTCCTCATAGTAATCGAGGGCTGACCATGTGGCATGACGGTATTGCTCAAGGTGCAAACCTGTGAGGAAGAGTTGCTCTGTAGTCTTAATCTCCTCTGGGCGTAGTGCGGCTTCTGCTGCATCTGGGATAGGTTTAATCTCATCAGGTTCGGCATGCCAGTACAGTCGTGTAGTGCCAGAGACTCGAACGCTGATTTCATTAAATGGAATACCTTGCAAATCTATTTCATGCTCGAAGATGTTCTCTGGTGTGATACCTGTAGGTGTCATGAACAGTTCTGTACCAGAATCGCTGATAACTTTAATCTCAACATGCTGTGCAGAAGTGGCAAATAACTGCAATCGAACTTTGTCTGTACCTTCAATTTCTGTTACATTCAGAAGTATATCCTTGTTGGCATTCTTCACTATGCCAAGTTCGCGATAAGGCATGAAGTATTGCACGAAGGTCTTTTCCTCGTAAGGCATCAGCCAAGAGAAATCCGGTTGGTTCTCCGTGAAGACACCTGCCATGAGTTCGATGTAAGGACCGTCTTCATCAGTGAGATTACGATCCCAAGCACGTCCGAAGTCTCCATTTCCCCATGTCCATTGTTTCTTACCAGGAGCTACATGATGGTCAGCCACATGGAGCATACCTGCTTGTGTATCGTTTTCATACCCTCCCTCAAAATTGTACTTTGATTTTGCTACCATGTATGAAGTAGGCACGAATATATTCTTGTAGTTAGAAATGTCAACGCCTGCAGAATAATCCATTTTGTAGTATGTGCCAGTAGCAATAGGGAATGAACTGACTGCACGTTTGCCATGGTCGAATACGGCATTCACATCTGGTGGGAATACACTTTGATAAGCATCGTTGACAGCAACAGCAGGATTCGCCCACCAGAGGAAAGTCTGTGGCGTTTCTGTCGGATTGTACAATTTACCCTGAATTTCTAAGTAAGCACAACCAGGGCGTAGAATGAAACGTGCTTGTCCTTGCTGGTGGAACATGCGTTCACGCTCATTTATCCATACCATCACCGTTCCGTCATCGTCTTGATGGATTTTATAATCCACAGGCATGTATGTACTCGGACGATGGTGCTGAGGCCAGTTAAACTCAATACCTCCCGATATCCACGGACCAGCCAAACCAACCAGTGCAGGTTTAATCACCTGATTATAATATATGAAATGACGCTGCTTTATCTTGTCGTACGCCATTTGCACACGACCACCAAGTTCAGGAAGAATCATCACCTTGATATACTCATTCTCAAGGAACACTGCATTATACGTGTGGTCTGTCTTGTCATTGCTTATGCTCTCAATCACAGGATAAGGATAAACAACACCACTGCTACCCTGATACACACGTTTCTCCAAGAATATTGGATTCTTTTCTGCCTTGCCTATTTCATAGGTTGGTATTACAACCTGTTCCGTCCATGCTTTAACCATATCTTTTTTGTTTAGTTTCTTTTTTCTGTTGTCAGTTCTTTCTCTAACTCATCAAGAGTCTTACCCTTTGTCTCTGGGCAATGTCGTAACAGATATATAAATGTACACATACATATAGCACTATATATCCAGAATGAGCCATAACTGCCGAGTGCTGCATTCATTGGAGGGAATGAATATGTGAGGGTGCAGCAGCCTACCCAAAGAGCGAATGTACAAGTCGCCATTGCCACTCCACGTATGCGGTCTGGGAATATCTCCGAAAGCAACACCCAAGTGACAGGACCGAGAGTCATGGCATAACATGAGATAGCGAGCACTACCATTATCACCATAACCACTCCCTTAACTTCTGTATAATAACAGGTGCCAATAACAAGGTACACTATTGCAAGTCCGCCAGCACCAATAAGCATGAGCGTGCGACGACCCCATTTCTCCACAGTATAAAGAGCCACGAATGTAAACAGTACATTGGCAATACCTGTGATGACAATGTTGATGAACATGCCGTCAACATCGAAACCTGCACCTGCAAATATCTCTTGCGCATAGTTGAAAATCACGTTCGTACCACACCACTGTTGGAACACTGCTATGACGAAACCGAGCAAAAGCACCTTACGGTACTTACCCTCAAACAATACTGCCAGTCCATTTCTGTTTTTGGAATTATTCTGTTCTGACACATTCCCCATTCTACGCATCTCTTTCATCCTCATATACACAGGACTCTCAGGAATGAAGAACACCATGATAAGGAACATCAAAGCAGGTACCGTCTCTGCCCAGAACATCCATCTCCATCCCCACTCTCTGCCCCACTCCATAAGCACATCTGAGCCAATGAGCATGTTTACAACCTGAGCACCTAAGATACCTAACACGATGGTCATCTGGTTAAGACTCACCATACGACCACGAATATCTGCAGGTGACACCTCTGCTATGTACATTGGTGAAAGAGCCGATGCCACGCCAATACCTACACCTCCCACCAAACGAGCGATGTTGAAAAGCGTGAAATCATTAAATGCACCAGTTGTAACAGCGCTGACTGTAAACAACAAAGCTGCTGCAGTAAGCAAGGGTTTTCGTCCCCATCTATCTGCAAGAGCTCCTGCCATCATTGCACCGACAAGGCAACCAATGTTTGCCGTCGTCATAGCAAGGCCTTGCAGCGAAGGTGAGTCACTGATACCAAAATACATCTCATAAAAAGGCTTTGCTCCCCCAATAACGACCCAGTCGTATCCGAAGAGCAGACCTCCCATAGCTGACACGCAGCAAATGAAATAAAGGAATGAACGTGACATTATTCTTCGAAATCGTAGTTATCAAGTTTCTTTCCGCATGTGTTGCAGAACACTTCGTGACGATAGATGACACCTCCGCAGTCGTTGCAGCGATAGGTGCGTTTTGGCTGATTGTTGTTTGTTTCCATGATTACAAAAAGATCCTCCTCAACGGCCCGTCCTCACTAAGAGTGCTTAGTTCGATCGCTTCCTAAACCGTGACATTTAATCACGTTTACATACGGTAGCTACACGTAAAAGGAAGGGAGTTTAAAATGATGAGGGATTAAAGGTTTAATAGTTTAAAAGTTTAAAGGTTTATTGTTTATGAGTGGCTGGTCCTATGTATGATTGTCGGAGTCCTCCCCAATCTATGATGACACGCTCAATGATTTGTCCTTCGTCAATGGTGTGGAGTCGCAGGGTATGCGTACGGCGTGTGGTGTCAAGTGGCAGTCGCACGGTGCTGTACTTTCCGTTTATCATGACCTGTCGTTTCCATCGTTCCTCATATTCCTTGAATGGATTCTCAACCACTGTCATGCTGCCTCCGTCAATGCTCACTCCGTACGCATTACCTTTCCCCGCATATATTGGGAAGAACGGCAGAGCATATAAGTGCAAGGTTACACTGTCGGCATCGGCTGCAGTGGTGAAGGTGAAGTCGTGGGTGGCTCCGTCGTGCAGTTGCAGCACATCCCAGTCATAACCAAGTCCGTGCACCACTCCGCTACGTGCCTGCGTGAGGTCAAGGACAGTGCAACCATCAAGCTTATCCTTACGTGAATCGGTGGCAAGGTCAACCGCCTGTGGCTGCACGCCAGGGGTACGTTGCAGTTCTGGCATGTTCTGATAGAGCGACACAAAGCCTGGCGGTACAGTCATCATGTGATTCCACTTGCCATCAAGCTGTGTGTTATAAATGTGGCACAAGGAATTTATGCTGTCGTTGGCTGCCTGTGACTGGTCGGCTGCCCAGTTTGCCTGTGCTGCATTGCCTTGACGGTGTTGCTCATGGTTGAGCTGTGCAAGCAGAAACTTGCGGTTCATCTGTTCTGCTGCCATGACTGAGTATCCGAGCAGCTGGAAGAATGCAGGCTGCTGGTGTGCAGGGAGCGACTGCATGAGCTGACGTGTGCGATTAGCTATGCGGTAGTAGTCGGCAAGGCGACGCTGTGCATCATTGTAGTTCTCGAAAGAGAACTCTGTGTCACGGATTCTCTCCCAGTCGTGGCGATCCCACTGTCTGTCCCAACCCATGTACTCAGGTTTGCGACTCCAGGCAAGGCGGTAGTATTCGTCGAGTATCTGCTGAAATGCAAGGCGATGCTTTTCTCCAAATATGTTGGCGAGCATGTCTGCCTGATGGGTGTTTATCTTCTTGAAGTCAAATGCACCGACATTGTCGGCAAGGTCGAAGAAGAGCTGTATGTCGAGTTCCATCGGCTTGATGTCACCCACGTTGAGCAACCAGTAGCGGTCGGCTCCTGTTGCGTATGCCTTACTGAGCTCTTCGTACATGAGCACTGGTGGTGTGGTACACAACCAAAGGTAGTCGTGTGGTGCACCGAGATAGCTGAGATGATAGTACACACCCGAGCCTCCGCTGCGTTTCTGTTCGTCGGGGTTGCTGAGACGCTTCATGTAACCGTAGTTGTCATCGGGCCACACGATGGTCACATCATCTGGAACCCTGAGTCCATGTTCATAGACATCGAGCGTCTCCTTATATGGCACGAATATCTGTGGAACCTCGTCGGCAGACTTGCGTGTGAAGAGTTCAAGCAACATGCGCTGGTCGCGTATGACATCGTCGAGCACTGCCACTCGTTCCTGAGGTGTGGTCTGTCCACGCATACCTTCATCATGTACGCCTCGCATGGCTATGGTATATATGTTGTCTTTTTCATGAGCCTCTGCCACTCGCGATGCGAACTTGCCGAGTATGGTGTTGCGGTTGGTGCGATAATTCCACTCGCCGTCACGCTGGCTGTTCCATTCCTCCTCACATGCGTTGTTGAACAGCATCGGTTCGCAATGACTGGTGGTGATGATGATACCCATGCGGTCGCACACCTCCTTGCTTTCAGGGTGAGTGTAGAAAGCACCTGTGCATGAGTGCATCGCTGGTGCAAGCATGTTGCCACCGAGACGCAGCAGGAGTTCGCACACTCGTGCGTATGTCTTGGGACCTATGTCACCTAACTCCTTCTCGTAGTTGTCGGATGCCCATGGCTTAAGTCCCCAGTCCTCGTCGTTGATGAACACGCCACGGTACTTGACCGAGGGCGATGGCTTTACGTATCGTGATGCGCTGACGCTGAGCGTCTTCTGCTTCTTGACAGGCACATCTGCCCACCATGCCCAAGGCGACACGCCGATGCGACGGCTCAGTTCATAGATGCCATACACAGTGCCACGGCGGTCGCTGCCAGCCACCACCAGGTCGCCTCCATTGGTTGTAATGAGATAACTCTCCCATTGTCCTCGTACATCATTAACACTGATTGCTCCACACTGCACCAACGAGTCAATCAGAGTGCTGCCACCTATGGTGCCAGCAATTATGCGGTGTCCATTGCTGTGCGTGATGGTGCCATCATAGGCGGTGCGTATGTCGCTGCGCAGGTTTTCGGCAGCTATCTTCACTGCCTCGTCATCGCTTGCTGCCACTTCCACTTCGGCGGCAGCTGACTTGCCCGCCACGTTGAAGGTCTGTGCATTCGCCATGAGCGCCATGGCAGATAATAATATTGTAAGTCTGTTTCTCATATTGTTCAAGGGGTAGGTCTTTTCAGTTTCTTCACGAGCCAATCGAACCACTCGTCATACTGCTCCTGATACCAGAAGTGTGCTGTCTGCTGATATGGCGATATGGTCTTCTCTGCGGAAACGGCATTGTATGTAGCCCATGCTGTGGTTGGAGGCACTACATCGTCGTTGTATCCGAATGAGTACCATCCTGGCACCTTGATGCGTCGGGCAAAGTTGACTCCATCGTAATATCGCATGGCAGACACTTCGGCTGCATCGGGTTTGGCTATGTTGTAAAACATGTGTGGCCATCCGCATGCGGTGCCGCTCAACGATGCCTCATGGTCGCACATGGCGGCATGCACTGCTCCGTAGCAACTGACACGAGGGTCGAGTGCCGTGGTGGCGAGTGTGAGGAATCCTCCCTGCGACGATCCTGTGACGGCGAGGTTTGCTCCATCCCATGATGGCAGGGTGGATATGAAGTCAATGGCACGTATGCATCCTGTGACCACATGCTTGTAGTAGCTGCGGTCGGGGTTGTTGCTGCCGTGTGTCCAGTAGTCGGCAAGGGCAGCCGTGAACAGCTGGTCGTAATAACTCTGCTGATTGGTCACAGGTATGCCATGAATGCCTATCTCAAGCACCACTATGCCTTGCTTGCAGAGCGATGCGTCGCCAGTGTAGGGACGCACTCCTGCTCCTGGCACCTTCAGCAAAGCAGGGTATCTGCCTGGTGCTGTCGGCACATTGAGGATGCCATAGACGCGTCGTCCCCAGCGATCGTTCTGGAAACTGACATGATAGGTGCTGACGTCGGGGGTGCTGCGTTCAGGGAGCAGCTGCATGGTAGGTTCCAGCGCTGTATGCCGTGCATCGGATATGGCTTTTGTCCAGAAGACATCAAAGTCTGACGGGCATTGTGCCTTGGGAGTTATCTTTTCGGGAGAGAATGCTGCCGTACCCCATCCGCGATACTCTTTGTCCTTGACACGAGCCGTCACCGTGAGGCGATAGAACCCTGGCTTCTGCATCTTGCCGGATATACGTGCCGTGCCGTCCTTGAGTGTCATTTCCTTCTTGACATCGGGGTACATCTCGGCACCAGCCTCGTAACTGATGGCGACTTCAGGCAACGGCACTCCCGACTGGCACACGCTGACATTGAACGTGGCTGTCTCACCTGTCTTGTATGTCCATCCCAAACGGTCAGGCACCACACTGACGGTGATGTCGTTACCTCTTATCTGTGACTTCATGACTGTTGCAAGCATGACAGCCAACAGCATTGTAATTATTCTTATCTTGCTCATATTTGAAAGGTTTGAGGGATGAGGATTGAGGGAGTCATCTTCTTCAACTAAATCAACTCTTATCATTTCAATTTGCCCGTCATTTCTTTTATTATGTTCATGGTGCTGACATCTGCCTTGAATACGGAGTTGAGTCCTTGCTCTTCCTGCGCAGGGTCGCACACATAGTCGTCATACGGTTGCCAGATGGTGTGCCGCACGTTTGCACTGCCACCCCATCCCCAGAAGTTACAGCCTGCTATCTTGCCCGACTCATGTATTATGTCAAATACATACTTATAATATGTGTCGCGTCCTGTTGTGGGTGTGCCAGGGGCAAACACGAATCCGTCGCGTGGATATCCGAACTCCTCAAGCACGATAGGGCGACCTGCCCGATGCATCAGTTCATAGCTGCGGTTGATGTAGTCGAGTGTGTTGATGCAGGCGGTATCGACCTTTGTAACTATAGGGTCGTCGCCCTCGGTGGTCTTGTCGGCATCGTAGTTCTGATTGTATGTGCCTATCCATCCCCAATTATAAGGCCAGATGTGTATGCAAGCATAGTCGATGTTTGGAACGGTGTGTATGCGTTCAAACAACGACCAGTCGTCCTCACATCCATGCTGTCCCTCACTACCAGTAGTGACCAGATGGTTTGGGTCAAGACTCTTTATCAGTGTGCTCTGCTGATCAATCCACTCCACGAATTTCTCCCGGTGTATAGAGTCGTTGACGAAACAGCGAGGTTCGTTTGCTATCTCCCACGCCATGAGTGCAGGCGACTCAGTGTATGGCTTTCCAGTTATGCTGTTAGTGCGTGTCACCATGTTCTGCACATGCTGTGCTGCCAACGCCTTGGCTGAGTCGTTGAGAATGAAGTTACCGACATACTGCATGTACTCCCACCAACCGTCAATGCTTGGCACAGGTGTCTGGTCGAAATGTTTCATGGTTCCGCTTCCGTCGCTGCTCTGCACATCACCCTTGAAACCGACCCAGTCGAGATATGCTCCATAGCCTCCACTCCATTCCCATGCATTGTTGAAATAAAGGATTGCCTTCATGTCGCGTTTCTCCAGTTCTGCCATCAGATAGTCGAGTCCCTGCAGTATGGTGTCGTTGTACACGCCAGGCTGTAGCTGCAACTTAGGTGCAATGTGACTTGGAATGCCCTCGCGTCCATCACCACCTATGAGCACACGCACATTGTCTATGCCTACCTCCTGCATGTCATCGAGTTCACGTAGCAATCGCTCTCGGTTGCCTCCCCTTCCTTCACTGGCAAGGATAGCGCCATACCAGAAGTTGGTGCCTACATAACGGTACTCTTTGTCACCCTGATAGAACTTGCCGTCTTTCACGGTGACAAATGTGCTCTGCTGTATTGTTGAGCATGACGCCACAATACAACACAGCATCAGCAACAGGTATTTGATTTTCGTTTTCATATCATGTGAGGTTAGTAGTTTAAGGGGGTTTATGGTTGAGGAAGTTGAGGAAGTCATCTTCTTCAACTAATTCAACTCTAAAAAAATTTTCCATTGCAAATGTACAAAATCTAATTCAATAATGTATTACTATAGATAGAAAATCAAAGAAAAATATCTAACTTTGCAAAAAAATAGAATGAGAGTTAAGTTTTACAAGCAAGAATACAAGGCTTTGACACGTCTTGGCGTCCCGATCATGATTGCTCAGATAGGATTCACGCTGCAGGGCATGGCTGACACCATCATGGTGGGTCAGCACCGTGCGGATGAACTGTCGGCGGTGGGGTTCGTCAATTCCATCATGGTGGTGGCAATCATGCTGTCAATGGGTTTCTGCCAAGGTGCTGTTGCTGTAATCGGCGCTCTCTACACGCAGAACCGCAAGGAGGACATAATGTCGGTGCTGAAATCGAGCATCGTGGCTGACGGCATACAGGCAATGGTGGTGACAGCACTCATGACCATCGTCTATTTTTGTCTGCCACACATGGGGCTGGACGATGCCCTTCTCACCCCGATGCAGAACTACTTTCTCATACTGTTGCCGTCGCTGCCTCTGCTGTCATTGGCAAGCGCATTCAAACCATTCACCGACTCCATCAACGACACTCGCACCTCAATGTGGATTCTCCTTGCCAGCAATGCGTGGAATATCCTGTTCAATTGGCTTTTCATATACGGAAGACCAGAGATTGGCATCCCCGAGATGGGTGTCGATGGTGCCGCATGGGCAACGGCAAGCAGTCGTCTGCTGATGCTTCTGCTTTTCGTATTCGTCATTTTCGGCACCAAGCGTTACAAAGAATATCTGCAACACTGGCATACGGCAAAGGTGTCACGACGAAGGGTCATACAGCTCACTCGTCTGGGATGGCCCATTGGCATACAGATGAGCATTGAGATTGCCTCATTTGCCGGTGCTTCGCTCTTCCTTGGTTGGGGCGGCACATCGTGGGATGCCACATCGGCACTCGCTGCCAACCAAGTGATGATTTCACTTGCAAACCTGATATACATGTTCTATGTCGGAATAGGCACAGCCATAGCCATTCGTGTTGCCAACTATCACGGACTTGAGGACAAGGTCGGGGTGCGTGCCGCTGCCAATGCCGGCTACCAGATGATACTTGCCATGGGCATTGTGGCATCGGTCACCGTGTTTGCCTTCCGTCACGATGTGTCGGCTCTGTTCATCTCCACCGATGACATCGGCATGCTTGAACGCATCTCTGCCATCGTGGCTGCATCGTCAGTGCCACTTGTGCTGTATCAGTTGGGAGATGGCATGCAGACGGCATACGTCAATGCACTTCGTGGATATGGCGATGTGAAGGTGCTGATGAAATACTCGTTCCTTGCCTACATCGTCATCTCCATTCCACTTTCATACCTGTTCGGCATCATATTCGACGGAGGCTGTGCCGGAGTGTGGTTTGGCTATCCTTTCGGACTTACCGCTGCCGCCATCCTCTATCTTGCCAGATTCAGGAAAGTGACATTAGTCAAATGTCAAAATGCACGCTAATTTATGCACCATTCCAATGTACCATGTACCATTTCAAGTTGAGTTTGCGAAACTTGAGTATATAATATTTTAATAATCGGATAAATTTATCTAACTTTGCAAATTGATATTGTTCACCCCTAACAGGAAACGCAACAAGATGTATGACAGCATCTTGTCAAGATTACATTCCGATGTTTATACAATTTCTCTAATAAATAACTAACACTAATTTGCTTATGAAGAAAATCTTTACTCTTTTTCTCGGCATCATGTTTGCCACAGCAGCCATGGCTCAGGGCATCTACAAGTTCACAGAGGCTCCTACCAACGGCACCCAGATTACAAGCATCACTGGCTTGACTATCACCATCTCTGACGACTGGAAGAACTCAGGTGAGAAACCATCCATCTCATACGGAGGCGAGGAGTTCACATTCTGTACTGGCGGAGCCAATAACCCAAGCCCTAAGCCAGAAACTTCAGTTCCTACATCGGGATGTTTCGTTAAGTTCGACCCAGCAGTGGCAGGAACAGTGGTCATTGTTGCCAACATCAACAGCGGTAAGCCAATGTATCTTTACGAGGACGGCGTCAAGGCAAGCGGATTCAAGGTTGATGGTGCTGACAAGTCAAACGGCAGCACACTCTCTGCATCAGGAGCATGCCTCGTATCATTCGATGTAAAGGCTAACTCATCATACATCTTTGCCGTCAACGGTTCAAAACTGATGGCATACGGATTCGGATTTGAGGCATCTGGTGCAATCGAAGAGACAGCACCAACCGTATCAATACCAGCATCAGCAGCAGTACTCCTCGGCAACGAGGTGTCTGTATCTGCAAACATCAAGGGCTACCCTGCTCCTGAGGTGCAGTGGTACTCAAACACAACAGCAAGCAACGAGGGTGGCAAGCTAATCGCAGGTGCAACAGGTGCAACATACAAGTTCACCCCATCAGAAGCTGGTTCATACTACGTATATGCCGTTGCCACAAACAGCAAGGGGTCTGCAACATCTAACGTGTGCGAGATTGTAGCAAAAGACCCTAACATAGTTGTGTCTGAGACAAGCAGCATCATCTTCACAGAAGACCTTATCGGACAGTCGCTCAACGGACTCAACCTCATCGGTGGTGACCTCACACTCTCCATCTCTGACCCAAACAACAAGGCAGTTGTTGACGCAGGCAGCGCTTACTTCGGCACACAAAACGCATACGCAAGATTCACTTCTCGTTTCAAGAGTGGTGCCAAGACTGAAGACGGCAAGCTCACACTCACTCTCAACTCAAAGACAGCAGGAACACTCTATGTATGCGCCCGCAGTGCAAGCTCATCGGAAGAACGCGAAATCAGCATCAACGGCAACAGCGAAAACCTCAGCGATGCCAATGCCGTAGACATCACTACCGGCGAAGCCACCAACAAGGCATACACAATCTTTGAGTTCGACATCGAGGAAGGCGACAACACCATCGAACTCGCAGCAGCAATCAACATCTACAGCATCTCACTCGACAACCCAACAGCCATCAAGAGTGCAACTGCAGACAAGGCTGCCAACCTTTCTACAAAGAAGACCATCAGCAACGGCAACATCATCATCATCACAGAGAACGGCACATTCGCCGTATCTGGAGCAAAAATGAAATAATTGCCCAAACAACACATAGCAACGACCAGGCATTTTGTCCGGGCAACATAACAAACAAAAGCAAGAACAGAGGAGCTGTTTGCCCCTCTGTTCTCTTTTTAAACCCTCTAACGAAAAAGAAAAAACGACTCTACCCTCTACCCGATTTACGTTTCCGTTTTAGTTTAAGTTTTCGTCTCTAACCTCTACGGACAGTTGGGGAGGGTCTTTTATCTATGATTTTCCACGTACTTGATAAGAGACACGTTGAGTGACTCAACAGGCGAGAGCTTAACCTTGCTGTTGTCCGTACCAGGCTTGTACCATGGACACGAACGGAAATGCTGATTGAGAGCAGCATCAGTGAACTTGTATCCATGACGCGCCCATACCTCGTTTCGCATTATGCGCAAAGCATCAGGAGCCACACCCTCAACGAAACTGTTACAGATGACCATGTCCTCAAGGATGCCCCAACGTGGCTGACTGTTGTCAACACTCAACGAAGCATAAAGGTCTCCATCCTCGTGCATTGCCTCATCCTCATCGTACGACACGTTAAAAAGATCAATGCCATCCTTTGTCACGACATACTTATAACGGCTTCCATTTGACAGCACCACAACAGGCACGGGCATGTTCGCATCGTAACCAAACGTGTATGTCATGCTTTCACCTTCAAACACACAAGTGCCGTCATCAGAGAACACATACTCGTTTCCGTCGCTGGAAGTGTACGTACGGCTTGCATCATAGAAACTGCCGCATAGCAATATGCACAGCATCTGCTCCTCCCTGTTACTCATCTCCTGACCAGGGTCGAGAGGAGCATACACCCTCTTAATCTCACCCTTGGCATTCTTCACCAACACAACATCCACTCCCTGGAAGAACTGACGATGCCAGCTGTCACCCCGTTCCGGTTCATTCAAACCAAGATAGCCATACTCCTCAGCTGGCAGCTTCACCTGTGAAGCCGGAACAGGAATAAGACTATAGTCATTGTACGCATTCTGTTTCACCCTGAACGCCCAACCATAACCAGCATCCATGTAACCGGCACCGAGCATCAGAATCTTCTGACCATCAAGAGGATGGGCAGCAATAACCTCATCACCCGAAGTCCAACGGCAATTCGTCCATTTACTCTTGACAACCTGAGCCGTCAAAGCACCAGCCGTCATCCATATCATCATACAAAAAACCAAAAAACCTTTCTTTCCCATAATAAATCCAAATTTACTTAGTTAGAAAATTGTTTACAAAAAATAGGGTAACTATATACTATTTGGCATCGTGTTATTTAAGACTGCGTCTTTAGTTGTTTTGGACGCTTCACTAAAATTTACTGCAATTATTCTGCAATGTTTCTACAATGTTTATGCAATAATTGAAGTCACATTGAAGTTAAATTGAAGAGAATTTAAGGGAGGAACGACCGTCCTAAAAACATAAGTGCAGAAGGCACATATGCCAAAATATATATAACTTACAAAAATAGAGACATAAAGCAGGAGTTCATAATAAACAGAACAACCGCCAGGATTTCGTCATTACGAAATGATGATGCAAAGATGAAGTTTTATTTCGTCATCTCCAAAAATAATTGCAATAATTTTGCATGATTGGGGAAATAAACCAAGGAACCACATCATCTATTAAGACCAACACACGCCCTCAACCCTCAAACAGTTCCCTCGCTTGGCACTGGCACCCATATCAATGTATGCCACAGCAACAGTATCGTACCATCTCCTTGCCTTGTGTTTTTATTACTTTTCGCAATTTTTTGACAAATGCGGTCTCAGACCCTATACCGACCCTACTCCGACCGTACTCCGACCGCATATATGGAGAAGGAAGGGAGGAGGAAGAGAGAAGGAACAGAGGAGGAAACCCTTAGGAGCAATATGGATTTGTCTTCATTAACGAATGTTGCCATCTGTGCTGTCAGTTTAGTGTGATTAAAAGAATTAATGTGTGTTTATTCCTACAAATCTATCTGCTTAATTGTTCTGTTGCCACCAGATTTTAATTGTTTTTTGTTTTTTTTCGTATGTTTATCGTCTGGTTGAGATTCCCACATTAAAGGTGTATTGCCTGGTTTAAAATATTTTTTTTTCTTTTCAAGTCCGTATGCTTTTGCCATCTCCTTGTACGAGTCAAAGTACCCCGTGTCGCCATACTTTATCTTGTCGTTCCATGCATCGTCAAATGAAATCTCTCCTCGCATGATGGCTTCGTCAGTTGCCTTGTTGAACACCTTGCGAGTGATGCCTGTGTAATGGCAGATGAGTGTGAGTACGAGTGGACCGAAAATGATTATTGCTGCCACCCAGAGAACCAGACTCCATCCTCCTGCAAGCAATAGGAGGATAACTAAAAATGCTACTAAAGGAATAATCATAACGATTGCGATTTTTAAGGTTTAGTATTTGAAAATGATGTTGCAAAGATGAAGTTTTATTTCATCATCTCCAAATTTTATCACCTGTTTTTTTCTTGTTTTTGAAAAATAGTCAGAGGTGCTAAAAATACTTTAGCACTAAAAAGGCGAAAACTCTTCGTTTTGTAAAGAGCAGTACACAATCGTCAAAATCACGTTAATCTATATTTGTTTTGTTTATGAGTTTCTCTATGATGCGGTGTTGCTCTCCGAGAGGAGGAAAGAGTGTGCTGTCATCGGATTAGCTCTTTGGGAATGAGTTCTGGGTCGAACATCACTTTTGAGTGGTTGTTCCATTTCAGTTCCTTGCGGAGAAGGGTCTGGGTGTCGCGGTCGAGCACTTCACGGTAGATCTGTGAGATGCGGTAGTATTTGCCGTTGGCTTCTTTGTGGAAATGGTGGTTCTCTTCACTGATTCTGTAAATGTACTGGAACTCTTCTGTGGTACGGAGTTCGACACACAGGTCGTCGCCATGGCACCATGTGCATAGCTGGACGGGCTGTGTGGTGTCGTTGCGGAAACGGAAGTCAACGAAGTTGTAGTTGACGGATGTGCCTGCACTGTATGGGATTCTGATGCCTCCCGGGTCGGGTGAGAGGGCATCGGAGTGATGATGAAGTTCTGTTATCGTCATTGGACTGTGCATGACGACCAGGTGGATGGTGTTGGCAAGGTTGCACAGTCCACCTCCGACTCCTGAGACGAGTTTGCCGTTCACGATGACTCGTCCGTCCTTGAATCCGTTGCCGGGGGATGTCTTGCCGACATATCTCCAGAACGAGAACACCTCGCCTGGTTTTATCACCACCCCATTCATCCTGCTGCATGCCAACCGTATGTTGTCTGCCTTGTTGTACTGCAGGGTCAGGTCGATGTCGGGTCCGCGTTTTATCATGTTGCCTACATGGCTTGCCACCAGCACTGGCAGGCGGTCTGCGGAGAAGGTCTTTGCGAAGGATTTTGCATTGATGATGTTCTTCACGTGTCGCTTGATTCTCTCCTTATGGAGTGAGATTGCGTATGCCCATGGTCCGAGCTCGCAGAATAATTTCTTCTTTGCCATATTCTACTTTTTTACAAAGTCGTACACGAGGTATGAGCTGTATTCCTTGAGGAAGCTGTTTGCCATCATATAGTCCATGCCTGTCAATGGCTTTCGCATGCATTTTGGCAGTTTGTGGACTGGCAGCATCATGATGCCGAACTTCTTGCGCAGGTCGTATTTGTCGGAGATGAATCCGAGCAGGTCTGCCGTTGAGAGCTCTGTGCCTCCATGCCATGACTGCTGTTTGTGATGCAGCAGCTTGCGGCGTTTCTGCGAGGGGATGTCCATGATGAAGTGTCCTTGCGGCTTCAGTATGCGCCATACCTCATCGAATATCTTGCGTATGTCATCGACTCCAAGATGCATGAGCAGGTGGAAGGTGTAAACCGTGTCGAAGGACTCGTCATCGAAACCTGTCTCCAGGGCACTGGCATTGACGAAGCTGACATTGGGGTGACGCTTACGTGCGAATGCCATCATCTCGTTGCTGGCATCGAGTCCGTGTGTTGCATAGTTGGTGAGGCGACCTGTGCCACATGCTATCTCCAGCCGCTGTTTGCCCTCGCTGCAGTCTATTATCTTGTCCAATATGCGGCGTTCCTCTGAATCGATAAACCGTCCATAGGAGTTGTTGAACCTGCTCTCGTCGTATTCGCTTGCTATCGTGTCATAGTAAGCCACAACTTCATTTTTATTTCCCATATCAAATTTATTCTGATCACTTACTTACAATAGTCACATACCTTGTCTATCTGTTCTGCAAATGTGCCATCGAAGCGGTTCTCGAAGAATGCGCTGCCGATGGTGAATGCCCACGGACTGACCGACTTCACCTCGTCAAGTCTGCGAAAGCTGTCGATGCTGCCTGCCAGACAGACTGGTGCATCGACCTCGCTCACTAAGGTCTTGTTGAGGAGGAGTGCATCTCCCTCATACCTATAGCCTAACAGGTCGATGCCGTATGCACCTGCTGCTATGTACCTTTGGGCTTCGCTCACCATGTCTTCAATGCTGCCTGTGAGGACAGACGGACGACCTGTGATGCTACCGACAAACGGCATGTATCTCAACCCATGCTGTCTGCAAAAGTCATTTATCTTTTCGGTGAACACCGTACCCATAAGGATGTCACACTTGCACTCGGCAGCGATACGTGCTCCTTCAAGTCCTTCATCCTCAGTGTATGCCACCACTTCAAGGAACGTGGTCTTCCCGCATTCTTTCATACGAGCATACAGTGTTTTCATCTCGTGGAAAGGTAGCGGGTGCTCCTTGAATCCCCAATATTTTGCCTTTGATTCCTTGCATGCCTCAAATATCTCAGCAGCATTTTCTACAGTGAAGTCATTGTGAGTGAGCATCACTATCAATTCTGGTTTGTGTGTCATATTATTTTGCAATTCATGTTTCGCAGAACTCGTAACATACGTATTTCGTTAACAAAGGTAACAAAGTTTTTTTATTTATACAAAAAGATAAGATAAAAAGAGTATAGGTTGTGTATCGGTTGTTTTTTTTCTCATTTTTTATCTTGTAATTTTTATTTTTATCGTATCTTTGCGTACAAGTTTTACTTGGAAAAGATGTTTGCAATGAAGAAGGATGGACATTTTATTGACTGGGCTTTGCAGATTGCTACGAAGGCTCATGAAGGACAGAAGGACAAGGACGGGTATCCTGCCGTCCTGCACCCTATAACTGTTGGCATGATGGGACACACCGATGAGGAGAGGGCTGCTGGTTTTCTGCATGATGTGGTGGAGGACACGGAATACACTTTTGACGATCTGCTGAACGGGGGCATCCCAACGGGAGTGGTGAACGCTCTGCGTCTGCTCACTCATGAGAGGGGTACGGATTATTTCGAATATGTGCAGAGAATTATTGACTCGGGCAACCCTATTGCCCTGCAAGTGAAGTACTACGACCTACAGCACAACTATGCACGTGGGAAGGCGTACCCTCGCCTGCAACAGAAGCACGGTAAGGCGCTGGAGATGGTGAAGGCTGCCATTGAGCAATGTTCGAAGGTGGAGATGTATCGTCCTGCCGATGGCACTGCGCATGCCATATTTGCCGGAGGCTGTTTCTGGGGGGTGCAGCATCAGTTTGAGAGAGAGCCAGGAGTGATACGCACCCTGGTGGGATACACTGGCGGTGAGGAACAGATGCCTCGGTATGCCGAGGTTCGCGACCACAAGACGCATCACGTAGAGGCTGTGGTGGTGGAGTATGACCCTTCTGTCACTTCGTACGAGCAGCTATGCAAGGTGTTCTTCGAGATTCACGATCCGTCAGAGACTGATGGTGTGGGGCCTGACAAGGGACCTCAATATCGCAGCTGCATTTTCGTCAGCAACGATGAACAACGCACGGTGGCAGAGAAAGTGATGGACATTCTGCGCGATAGGGGTGACGTGGTGAACACTCTTCTTCTTGACGAGGGCATATTCTGGATTGGTGAGGAGTTTCACCAAAAATACTACGAGAAGACTGGTGGCGAACCGTATTGCCATGTGAGAGTGAAGAAGTTTTAAGGGGGAGGGGATAAAGATGGCGATAAAGATTTTCGAAGAATCAATGTTTCGAGCAACCGATGCTTCGAAGAATCGACACTTCGGATTAAAACTAACCATTTAAAAAACTATAACTCATGAAAAAGACTTTTGTGTTGCTTGCAACTATGTGCATGGCGTGGGCTGGTGCGTGGGCTCAGCAGGCGCTGTTTAACAATCAGAACACTAATTCGCCCGTGGTGGGCAAGGATGGCAGTGTCACATTCAACATGTCTGCTCCTAAGGCTGAGAGTGTGTTGGTGACTGGTGACTGTGTTCCTAAGAAGGTGGTGCAGACTCCTGATAACAGGACTGCTGAGGTGGATGCTCCTGCTGCTATGACTAAGAACGGCAGGGTGTGGTCGTACACCACCCCACCGCTCGAACCTGAACTGTACTCGTATAAGTTTGTCGTTGATGGCTTGGAGTGTCTCGATCCTGCCAACGTGTACCGCAATCGTGACATTGCATCGTTCACCAACATGTTTATCGTGACAAAGGAGAGGGGTGACCTTGGTTATCTGTATTCTGTCAATGATGTGCCTCATGGCAATGTGAACCGCGTGTGGTATGACTCGCCTACGTTGGGCACGAAGCGTCGCATGACGGTTTACACTCCTCCTATGTATGAGGAGGGTGGCAAATATCCTGTTATGTATCTGCTGCATGGTGCTGGAGGTGACGAAGAGGCATGGGTGTCACTCGGTCGTGCTGCACAGATAATGGATAACCTGATTGCCTTGGGCAAGGCAAAGCCAATGATTGTGGTGATGACGAATGGCAACGCCAACTGCGATGCTGCTCCGGGCGAATGGCACAAGGGTATGTACAAACCATCGTTCATGGGGCATAACGAGTCTCGTGCGAAGGCTTCGACAGAGGAAGCATATAAGGATGTGGTTTCGTACATCGAGAATCACTACAGAGTGATGAAGGGCAAGCAGAACACTGCCATCTGCGGTTTGTCGATGGGTGGTTACCACACGTTTGCCATTTCGAAGTTGTACCCTGGTAAATTCGGATACATCGGTCTGTTCTCGGCTGCCATCAACATGGGTGGTGGCAGGGGTGCCATAGACCAGCAGCTGGCTGGCAATGAGACAGTGAGCAAGCAGTTTGCCACTCTGTTCTCTGCAAAAAACAAGCCTATGCTCTACTGGATAGCCATTGGCAAGACTGACTTCCTGTATGAACAGAACGTGGGACTACGCAAGTTCATGGATGGTAAGGGATATGCATACGAATACCACGAGTCGGAGGATGGTCATATCTGGAAGAACTGGCGCAGGTATCATGTAACATTCGCACAGAAAGCATTCAAATAACAGAATAAGCAGCTGTTCAAAATCATATAAGCGAGTGTTTTCTAATAAAGGATAACGAAACGCATCACAGGATTTGCCTATGATGCGTTTCTTTGTATGTATCTTCGTGATTGAGGGGGATGTGGCGGACTGTTTTATTTCACTTCTTCCCAACGGAACACGGCTCCATTGATACGTGCTGGGTCTGAACCCTTGTAGTCCATTGAATATGGACTGCCTGTGGTTGGGCTCTTACCTATGTAGGTGTGGGTACGTGTACTCATGAGCATGAACTGATGATCTAGATAGTCCTGCCACATAAATTCCTCGGCAAGCGACTCGTCGGCTGTCAGTCGCACATCGCCTGGGAGTCCCATACCGCTTACGAACACATATCGTCCGTCAGCACACTGTAGTGCCACCTTGCCGTTGCCACGGTCGATGATGCGGAACTGCACCTGCTTCGACTGGTTCTTGGCATCGATGTCGTACATGAGTCCGTGAGGCTGTGCATGCATAGGCAACTGAGTGGCAAGGTTGATGATGCGGAATGTCTTGCCGTAAGGAATGTTGCCGGAACGGTCGGCATCAAGTTCCTGACATGTGAAGTTGTCGAACTCTACAGTACCGCCGTTGTGTCCTTTCTGGTTGTAGGCGAAAAGCGACACACGCACTCCCTGGAAGGTGCATAGCTGATACGAGAGACGCATCTCTGCCTCTGCCCCACCTACAGGCTGGAAGTTCTTGCCATCTGTTGAGTAGCAGTAGTGCATGAGGTTCTTGTCGTAGTCGCCCACCATCTGAAGGTAAATCTTATTGCCATTCTTAGGGATGTCGACATCAAGTGTGTTGGTGTGGTCATTGAGCTGCTCGTAGCAACGCAGTGTTAGTTTGTTGCCTTCTTTAACCACACCAATCCATGAGCATGGCACGTTGATGTTACCGAGACCTGCCACATCACCATCTTTCATGCCTGCTGTGTAGAGTTCTACGGTGCAGATGCTGCGTGGCCCTATTGCTCGCTGGGTGAGTGAGTTACGTGCCCACATGAGCTGTTCTGCCGGCATAGTGTTGAGCTGAAGGCGTCCACCCTTCAGTTTCCATTTAGTATCGTCAGGATTGTGGTTCCATTGCCACACACGACCTAATTTCTTTCCGTTGAAATTCTCATTGCGTTCGTATGCTGCATGTGGCACAATGCTCTCTGCTCCTGGAATGTCAGGTTTTGTCCATGTGCGAGGAGCACGACCGAAGTTGCCCTCGAGTCCTATCATTGGCCATCCGTCCTTCCATGTGATAGGTGCAAGAGTGACGGTGCGACCTATTGAGTGGAAGTCCTGCATGAGCAGAGCATACCACTCGCCTTTCTGAGTCTGCACTATTCCACCTTGATGGATGTTGGTGGCTGCAGTGGCATTGACATCCTCATGACCAATGGCAAACTTGCTGCCATTTGGCACTATGCGACCACGCCACTGGGTAAGACCGACAGGGTGATAGCCGAAAGTCTCGTCGGCAGTGATGACGCATGTCTCGTATGGCCCGTGAATGTTCTTCGAGCGTGAGCAGAGAGTGCGTCCGTTTGGTTTGTAATCGGTGGAGATGAGGTAATACATGCCGTTTATCTTATACATGTGATGACCCTCGCCCACTGCTGAACCGTTTGGTATGATGACACGGTCGGTCTCATCGATAGGTCCGCTCATGTCGGGTTTCAGCTCAGTGCAATGCACCTCACCGTATCCATGAATGGCGTATATCTTGCCATCATCATCGAAGAGCACACTGAGGTCGTATATCTTACCCTCCATGTTGTGATGCACCCATGGACCATGTATGTCCTTTGAGGTGTAGCACTGGAGACCCTTGCCATTGACATTTGAGTAGAGATAGAACTGTCCGTTGGCGTATCTTATGCATGGTGCCCATATACCCTGACCGTATATCTCCTTGCCGTTCTTAAGTGAGAAGGCATCGTCATTGAAATCGAAACGGTCGAAGCAGTACGACACGTTCTCCCAGTTTACGAGGTCACGTGAATGCAGGATGACAAGCCCAGGCACGGTGTGCATGGTGGTGCCTGCAAGGTAATAGTCATCACCCACACGAAGGATGTCTGGATCAGAGAACTCATCATAAAGAAGAGGATTGGTGAATGTGCCATTACCATTGTCGGCTGTCCATGAAGTGGCATCCGGTTTCTTCGCAGATGCCGCCACCTTAGTATCCTGAGTGGTGGCACCTGTATAGCCGTCAACCACCACTGCGGCATTTGTGTACAAAGCACCTGCAAATGCAAATGCTGCGATAATTTTTTTTCTCATTGTCAGTTAGATAAATAGATGTTCAAAGTTAATCGTTAATCGTCACTCGTCCATGTCACCGTTGCCACCAAACAATTGAAGAGGCTGTTTCTCTATGTCAGACCATTTCTCACGAGCCTTTCCCGTTTCTGGGACAATACGGGTGCATTTCTTATTTGTCAGGAAGTTATAACTCTCTATTGTCGTAGAGTGGTCGGCACGGTTCATTCCCGACAGCTCTTGACCAATGCAGTAGATGTCACCATCCTGATAGCGGTACACATACCTGTTCGTATCGTTTGTCCAGCTGCCAGCAGAACTGAATGTGCTGTACGAAATGGTGATGGCACCCTTAGCATTGATAGTCACTCCACTCCCATCAACAAAGAATGTCTCGCTCTGTTGAGGTACTATGCTCGAATCGTGACGCAACAACTGATAAGTGCCGTCAGCCTGTCCGTAGAAGATGCCTACGAGAGGTGAATTCATATTAATCATGAAACCATCTTCACGCTCATAAATGCCATCAGGATTGTTTGGTGTTGCTATGATGACGAGATCATCGTGTCCGTCGTGATTGATGTCACCCTTAGCAGATGACACCTTATCCCATCCTTTAGGAACAAGAGCCTCAACGCTGTTACCCTTCTCTATGAACGACTCGCTGACAGGTGATTCAAATTCCTTCCATCCTTCAAGATTATAGAGATTGAATCGAGTACCCTGAGGGGTGGCAGCCGTATATGCCTTATCCTTCACTTTCTTGTCGTCAATGTAGTATTCAACAGTCACTTTCTCCTCATTGCCAATTTCTCTTTCCAGATGGCAACGGAGAGTTTTCACAACCTTGCTGTTCTGCAACTTATAGTAAGATTCGCACTGAGAGAATCCGCCTGTGTGTTCCTCGTAATGCCAGAAGTATCCGTCACTTGTGTATGCGAAATCCTCATAGCCTCCCGAGGAACGCTCATCAATCACCTGAGCGCCCTCATCGTTGTACATCAGTGCCCAATAAGCATTATAGCACTTAACCTTCTCCTTTATGAACATCTCGGGATTTCCGTCACCATCGATGTCATGGAGGATATACACATACTCTGAGAAATTAAAGTCAGGATGCTCAATTGCCTCACGAATATTCTCTTGAGTAAACTTAGAATCCTCAATGGTCTGAGCAGATGCAGATGCGCACAGCACAGACGCTAAAATAAAGAAAATTTTTTTCATAATTTCAGTTTTCAAGTTCTTCGGTACAAAGATACGATTAAGTGAGTGAAAAAACAAATTTAGTGCAAACCGAATGCAGAAAAACTTGTTTTTATGCTGAGGTGCAGCCTAAATTCGGCGAAAGCCAGATTTATTTTGATTTTTCCGAACGTGAGTATCTTCGACCGTAGGTCAACGTACGATTAAGTGAGAAATTTTTAACCCAAATAGTTCATTAGGCTCGTAATAAATGCCTGAACAGATTTTTTCTGGCTTTTAAGGGTAGCGACCGTTATGCAGAGTGACAAAATGTCACGATGTAGGGAGTGACTGAGAGCAGTGCCCTGCTCGAAGACGGCTCGGTTGCGGGGCATCATGACCGAAAAAACAGGGAAAAGATGTCAGGCAATAATCAAAAATGGATACGAGAACCTTAAAAACAAATAGTATTGTGTCCTAATGAACTATTTGGGTTAAATAACAAGTTTAGAGATTCAACTCCCCTCATCATTATAAACTCCCTCCCTCTACGGGAGGTTGGGGTGGGTCATATAACAGGTGGTCAAAGACTAAGTCAATGACCACCTGCACCACATTTTAATATTTTGTCAGAAGTTATTAAATATCCGAGTTGTCTGTCTCGTGCTCCTCAAAGTATTCAGCAATCTCACGTTCAGCAGAGTTTGAGAAACCGAATGCCTCGTTGTGCTGGCTCACGTCAAGTCCGAGCTTCTCGCTCTTTGCACTCACACGCATAGGAATCATCTTGTTGGTAACCCAATAGAGAGCAAGGCTCACGATGAATGTATATACCACTACCACAAGTACACCAAGGATTGAGTTGATGAACACTTCCCAACCACCATAGATGAGACCTTCGTAACCTATGATACCAGTAAGGATTGTGGCAAAGATACCACCCGTGCCGTGTGTAGGGAACACATCGAGAGCATCGTCAACCGAGGTACGGTTTTTCCAATAAACAGCAGTGTTGCACACTATTGTTGTGAGCAGTGCCACACAGATGCTCTGACCAGTGGTTACGATGTCGGCACATGGAGTGATGGCAACAAGTCCGACCACAGCACCAACGGCAGCACCCATACCCGATGGTTTGCGACCACGCAGACAGTCAATGAATATCCAGCACATCATGGCAGTGGCACCAGCTGTGTTGGTGTTGAGGAATGCCTTTATGGCAATGCCATCGGCAGCAAGACCCGAGCCACCGTTGAATCCGAACCATCCGAGCCACAGGAGTGCAGCACCAAGAATCACGAAAGGAACGTTAGCAGGAAGATGCTTCTCGCCCGACTTACGTCTGCCTAAGAACATGGCACCAGCCAATGCAGCCACACCCGATGATGCATGCACCACAATACCACCTGCAAAGTCATGAATATCGAACAGTTTATGAAGCAGACCTTCTGGATGCCATGTCCAGTGAGCTAATGGGCAATACACAAAGATGCAGAAGAGCATCATGAACACCATGTAAGCAGAGAAGCGCACACGCTCAGCAAACGAACCCGTGATGAGCGAAGGCGTGATGATGGCAAACTTCATCTGGAAGATGGCATAGAGAGCCAGCGGAATGGTAGTGACAGAGAGTCGTCCATCGACAAACCCTTCTGTGCCAGGTACATTATAAGGATGAGCACCCACATGCTGGAACATGAAAAACTGCGAAGGGTCACCAATGAGACCCAGACCGCCCACATCATCGCCAAACGAGAGACTGAAACCAAACACCACCCACATCACACTGATGATGCCCATGGCAATGAAAGACTGCAATATGGTGCTGATCACATTTTTCTTACCAACCATACCACCATAGAAAAACGAAAGACCCGGAGTCATCATCAGCACAAAAATAGTTGCCGTAATAAGCCATGCAACATTGCTTGAAGTGCAGACACCATCATCAACGAATGTCCACAGGTCAACATCATCCTGAATACTCAACATAGTCTCTTTCTCCGGCCATACGGCACCGATTATCGCAAATACAGCCATTATGGCCATAAGGATAACCCATCTCTTTTTTACCTTCATAATCGTTATTGTTATTTTGTTGTTTGTGAAAATATCTGTTGGTTGTGTTTACAATATCACAATAGCCTCTGCCATTCTGTTACAAATTCGAGTGCAAAGGTAACATTTTTTAACCAATCAACCAAACTTTCATAACAAAAAGATTGCATATCTATGAATTTTACATCATAAAGACATGTATAATTGGGTTGAGGGTTTATAGTTGAGAGTGGTCAGTAGAGAGTAGAGAGGTTAGAGGTGAGAGGTTAGAGGTTAGGAGGCTCCTCTAAACACTAACCTCTAACCTAAAGCCTCTCAACTATAAACCCTCAACCTCATTTTTTTCTAAAAAGGAGATGGACTTTCAAAAAATATCCGTACATTTGCAACATAACTACAAATATAACAAACAAATGACACTTGAAGAATACAAAAACATCGACTGGCACAGAGGCAACTCTGTAAGACTGAACAACGGAAAAGAGTATCTCGTCAAGAAGGTGAAGCACAACTACCTCCTTCTCTGGACCGACGAATACGAAAAGCACTTCATCGTTGACTACCGCATCATCGAATGCCGCACATCCGACTACATCGATGACACGCCAAAGCATTCCGACGAAACACAGAAGGAACCTGCACCATCCGCTGCTGCAACACCAGCACCCGAGGCACCAGCAGCAGAAGCGCCAACTGCAACACCACGGGCAGATGAGAACGCACCATCGGCAGATGCTCCAGTGAAGAGAAAGCGCAAGCGCATCATCATCAGCAAACCTGTTGCCGAGCGCATAAAGATATTGTAAAAACACATACAGGACATAAAGAATGAAGGGTATTGGCATGCACTCATCACACGCCAACACTCTTCATTTTTTCATTACCGACATCGCAGCAGTCACGTTCGTGGTTTCGGATACTACAATTTTATATATTTAGGAAAAGAATTATTTTTGCAAAACAAACTAAACAACATAAGATGGGACTATCAAAATCTAAATACACCACCTATTGCCAGTGCCCAAAGGCATTGTGGCTGAAAACATACGACCCAGACAAGGCAGCACCGATTGATGAAGGAGTATTGGCACGTTTTGCAGCAGGAAACGAGGTCGGCGACTTTGCAATGGGAATGTTCGGCGGCTTTGTGGAAGTAACCGCCACAAAAGAAGACGGAAGCCTTGACCTGGCTGCAATGATTGAAAAGACCAACGAGTGCCTGACAGATGGCACAGAGAATATAGCCGAGGCATCCTTCGCATGGGAAGGCAACTACTGTGCAGTGGATATTCTGCACAAGACATCAACAGGCTATGCCATCTACGAGGTGAAGAGCAGCACAGGCTCTAATGACAAAAAGAAGAACACACGTTCCGTACTGCTGAAGTACGCCTACGACATTGCCTATCAGAAATATGTGCTTGAGAAATGTGGCATCAATGTGACAGGAGTATATCTTGTACGACTCAACAGCGACTATGTACGCGGTGAGGAACTCGACATCGAGCAGTTGTTCCATATCACAGACATGAGCGAACTGGTGGCAGAGGAATATGCCGTCATTGAACAGAAGATAGCAGCTGCCAACTTCATGCTCAAGCAGAGTACAGCACCTTGCATTGAGATTGGCAAGCAATGCAAGAAACCATACCTATGCGGATTCTTTGACTACTGCCGTGGCGAACTGCCAGAGAACTCAGTCTTTGAACTCTACCGCCTACCGTTTGCCAAGAAGTTGGAACTCTTCAAGGCTGGTAAGGTTACCATCAGCCAGCTCGACCGTGAGGATGCTCGCAATATGATTCAGCACATACAGTTGGACACATATCTGATGGGCGAAGAGATAGACAAGGATGGCATACGCGACTTCCTCAACACCAAGATTCACTATCCCTTGTACTTCCTCGACTTCGAGACCTCGCAATATCCCGTACCACAATTCAAGGACTCACATCCCTACCAGCAGATACCATTCCAGTATTCGCTACACTGGATAGAAGAAGAGGGAGGCGAACTCAAGCACACCGAGTTCCTTGGTGATGGCGTGAACGACCCACGTCGTGCCTTGGCAGAGCAATTAATCAGCGACATTCCACTCGGAGCATGCACCACAGCATATAACAAGCACTTCGAGTGTGGACGCATTGAGAATCTCGCCGCCCTGTACCCCGACCTCCGCAACCACCTTATGGATATCCACGACAACATAGTGGACTTCCTCGACCCTTTCCGTCAAGGGTATTTCTACAAAGAGAGCATGCATGGTTCCTTCTCAATCAAGAAGGTACTTCCTGCCCTCTTCCCCGATGACCCCGAACTCGACTATCACAACCTTACAGGAGGTGTACAGAACGGTGGTGATGCCATGACCATCTACCCGAAGATGGGAAAGATGACACCAGAAGAACGCGAGAAGACACGCCGTGCCCTCCTCGACTACTGCGGTCTCGACACCTACGCCATGGTCAAGGTATGGGAGAAACTTGTGGAGGTAAGCAAATAAAACCGAACGAAATATTGAATTTTCCGAGACAAATGACTATATGATGCCCTTGCCCACATCCGCCGGCAGTACAACCTCTCCGACGACTATGATACGCTGGAGAAGATTCAGGAATACTGCGACGCAGAAGACCTCACGTGCGGTTTCGACGAGATCGAAGAAATATATCAAATGCGAATAACATCTTTATAATAATGTAAATCCAACCTCCCCATTGCAAGAGATGTTTTGTGGTGGGGGAGGAGATAAATAGAAATATATGAAAAAAGAGGAATTCCCATACGACAAGTTCAATTCTTTTCTTGAAAAGTTTTTGACGAATAAAGAACAATATGTGACAAAATGTGATAATGTCGATCTGACTAAGGTTGACATTACAGCTTTAGCTTCCCTTTTCGAAAACCATAATAGTAAAGTGGGAGATATTAAGGGAAAGTCAAAAGAGGCAAATGAGAAGAGGTATGCATTAAAAGACAAATTTAAGCTAGAAATATCAAAATTAGATGACTCTCAAAAGGTAGTTTTGTTACATGCCATTTGGCTATGGGCATTACCATATAGTTATGATGCAACGAAAGCATTAAATGCAGATCAGTATGACTTATCTGGAATATCTCTTGCAAATAATCTGTGGGAAAAGCATGTTGGCATCAGCAGTATTGGTTCGTCGGGATCCGTTAGAATGCTAATCATTCCAAAGATTCTTCGGCTTATTGATTCTGTGTGGAAATCAAATAATATAGTTAAGGACCAAATAAAAGAGGAAATTGGTAAGGAACCAAATCCTTGTACCACTTTTAATGCAATTCTTCACTTCCTTGACCCAGAGAAGGTTGAAGCTATTGTTTCATATTCGGATAAAAGGGCTATTGTTAAGGCATTCTGTTCTATAGATGGCGTTAATAAAAAGAATGACATTGACACAAATATACTAACGATTAAAAATGCCCTTGGGAAATTTGGATTTTATGATAAGGACATAAAACCATTGTGGAGAACAGAGAAAATCAATGGCGAAGAATTGTCCCGTGTCCAACAACTCAAATATAAGAAGGCCATGGTTCTTTATGGCCCTCCTGGAACTAGTAAATCTTATACCGCAAAAGCATTAGTTAGGCAATTAGTATTTGATCACTACAAAGGAAAGAATAAACTCTCAGAAATTATTAAGGAAGAATATAATTGGAAAAAGCATTATATACCAAAGCAATTTCATATCAATTATACTTATGAAGACTTTGTTGGCGGCATAACCATTGAGAATGGAAGTGCAAAGTTTAAGGAAGGTTTTATTTTTGAAGCAATCCAAAAGGCCAATGAATTGTATGGGGCTCCATTTGTTGTTATCCTTGATGAAATAAATCGTGTAGATGTTTCACGTGTGTTCGGTGAGATCTTTACGGCAATGGAAAAGGACTATAGAGAAGAAGGTTATTCACTCCCCGTACCTGGTCAGAAAGGCTCCATTGAAATAAGAATCCCTGAGAATTTGTATATCATTGGAACCATGAATGAAATAGATTTCTCTTTGGAAAGAATTGATTTTGCTTTGCGTAGAAGATTTGTGTGGAATTACTGCGGTTATAATAAAGAAGCATTAATTGATATTATTGAAGAAAAAATCGAGAAATATAATATAGAATTAGATAATGACAATATAAATGATTTTGCTGATTCATGTTCTGCACTGAACGAGGAAATCAAGAATAATACAGAATTAGGAGAGCAATATGCTATAGGGCATGCTTTTTTTGCAGATATTGCCGACATCTTTATGGAATCAAAAGACTGGAATGAGGCTATACGCATCCTTTGGAGTATAAGCATAAAGCCTACGATAGAGGCATATTGTGGAACAATGGACAAACAAGTTCAAAAGGATTTTGTGGATTCTTGTAAATCTGTTTTTGAAATAAAGGAATAACTCGTTTCTATATATGTGTAACCAAATCACATTGCATGATTGTTGCAACTATGATGACTTATACATCAAAAGATGTGACAATGAAGTGGCAGAAGAATACAAATCCGTACTTCTGCAAATCTTCTATGATAGATTGGCAACTGATAATATGTCTTATGAACTTGATGGAACAAACAAGCATGTTGGTGATGAGAAGATAATATATCGCCCATATGAATCATTCGCCCGCAACAAGTCATGGTGCGCAGGTAGATTTGTCGGCGAAATGGTTATAAAGTTAACAAATGAGGAAATAGACATATTGCCAAAGGAAGCCAAAAATCTAAAGAAGGAACTGAAGAAATCCAAACTAAGACTTGTTATTGACCCTCGTTTCGGTACGCTTTTCCTCTGCCACATGCTTGAGGAAATATATAATGTAAAATTGGCAAAGTCACTGACAAACTATGATAAAGGTCCCAATTGGAACATGTTCTACCAGCTAATCCTTCGCCAGCTTTGGATTGCCAAGTTTGCGAAAGCAGATAAGTACGGCTTGCCTCAACAGGCGGTCAAGCGGACACATCAAGGAATGCAGATTCGTGGACACTTGAATGTGCGTAAGTCCATCCTGCCTTTCTTTACGAAGAAGGAGGTGGTGTCAGAATATCGTGAGAAGGAAGTGGATGATATGATAGGACGCATCGTTTACAAGGCATACGATATTCTTGCAGATAAGAAAATAGGTTTGCATGGTTTGCCTCCACAGGTACAGGAGTCAGTCAACGACCTATACTCTCGCTATCATGGTCAGCAGATAAAGATTACAGAACATGAATATCAGAGCATTCGCTACAAGAGCATTTATGTGAGTTGGAAGCCGTTGGTTGATTTCTCTTGGCAAATAATAAAACATCGCGGTTATAACCCAGAGCAGAGCATTGACGAGCAAGGCTACGGCTTGTTCTTTGACATGGCAGAGATTTGGGAGGCATACATTGGCAAGATATTGGAGAAAGACTTTATGCATTGCACGGAGCGAAACTCCGACATCCGATTGTTCGAGAATGAACAAGAGAAGGAGTTCCAACGTATCATTCCTGATTACCTCTGTCGTGATTGGACGAACGAAAAAGCTCTTGCCGTTGGCGATGCAAAGTACATGAATCTTGCAGGTAAAGATAAACTTCAAGGTGAGCAGACATATTCTGTTTATTATAAGACAATAATGTATATGTACCGCTTCAACTCGCAGAAAGGCTTTATCTTCTATCCGATGAAACATGACGACCATGTAACAGAACCACAAAAGTTTACTATTGCAGGCGAAAAGAAAGGATTGTTCTATATGGTTGGATTGAAGGTGCCAGAGCATATTGAAAGTGAAAAGTATAGCAATTATTGCAACAAGTTGAAAATAAATGAAGATACTTTCCGCAAAGCAGTAGAGGAGAAACTGAAAGAATCAAACTAATTGCTGCATCCCGACCTTTCACTTGCTACATAGCGTAGTACCTGAAAAATTGCTTGAAATATTAAATTTTGGCAAACTGCGAACTATATTGTAATCGTAATCAAAAACACTAACAAATATGCCACCAGAAAGAGAAGCAAAGATTCGCGCAAAGATTGAAGCACTCGACAAGCGCATGGCAGAGATAGATGCTCTGACCAAGACAAAAGAAGTTAAAGGACGAACATCTCAGCCTCTTGTTGGCCAAAATGTATCGTCCTTTAACTTCCTATTAACTTCTTGTTAACTTCCGCGAAGCATTAGTAATACGTGATGACGCGCTTTTCCGTTGTCGTCTCGTTATGCTCCTGGTGTCCGTCATAGTCGCAGAAGAATTCGTCAGTGGCCTTGCGTTCAGTCCAGTTATGCTGCTCGTCAAACTTCAGGTAGGTATACTTGGTTGTGCCACTCCAGTTGTATCCTTCGCCAACGCGCTGGCTGCTCAGGATGCGGGGCAGGGCCGCAGCATCGCCTTCCACCGTGCCATAGGTGTAGGTATATTCCACGCCACCCTCCATGTTCGCTTCGGCAAACATCTTCACGGTATTGTCGTCGGCCCAGTCTACGTGGTACTCGCAGGCCCAGCCAGTCATTTCATCCTCCTCTTCTGTGTATTCCACGATACATCCCTTCTTCCGACCCACGTGCGCCAGTTGGTTCTGGCCACCTAACGTATAGCTCGTCAGCTTTCCGTCCTGGTCGAATGTCAGTACCGCCTCACCCTGCTTGCATGTCTTGACATGTCCAACCAGGTCGAAGAGTGTCAGATCAGCGGTGCGGAAAACGGAGTCGGTTACGCGAGCATCGCTGGTTGCTGCCTGTGCCGCCGTTGTGTCCGCGTTGGTAGCGAGCGAGTCATTCTTTGTTGATGCATCGTTGCTTTTTGCCCCGCCACACGACAGGAGCGTTGCCATGGTGCAGATAGAAAGGATCGATTTCAGATAGCTCATGATGTTGCTTTTTTGTCAGTTTCGCTGCAAATATACATCTTTTCAAATCAATAGCAAAGCAATTCTCGAAAAAACGAGTTTCGCAAGTGATACTTGCTTACTCACATGATGTCGCTTGCCTTCCAATTCCTAATTCCCCATTCCCAATTCTTCTCTCTTAATAAAACTCATTTTTTGGAATCATAGGTTATATAATTTATACCATATTTTTTAGAATGAAAACAAACGGCAATCCCATACATAAACATATAAATGTATAGCAAAAGTCGTTTCTGAGTTACGATAATAAACATTCCACAGCATGTAACAATCGTCATAGACAACCAAATCCAAGAACAAGTAGGAATTATGGGAAACACTATTACAAACACGCACAAAGCCACTATGTGTATGGGGCCAGTGCCAAGCGAGGGAACTCCAGTTCCTAAGCGATGACACTGTGGTGCCATCTATTGGAACTGGCTCAGGCGTAATAGAGGATGAACATCGGTCTTAATAGAAGACGCATGTCGGTCTTAATAGAGGATTCGCACAATACTCTCATTTACTCTTCACTCTGCACAGAGGCACTAAAACGATGTGATTTTCAGTGTGTTGAAGGCGTGTAGAGTCAAAACCACTCTACACGCACTCTACACACTCTTTTCTAATTGAATATCATCAATATACAATATGAGCGTGTAGAGTGAAGAGTATTTCGTATCTTTATGGTTTTTTATCAATAAATTTCTTGTCGGCACAAAAAAAATCAGCATCTCGCTGATGGGGATGCTGAGTGGGGGAAATGTTATGTTTTGTCCGATGGGTTTATTTCTCGAGACGCTCCACCCACACCTTGTAGGCTGCGTTGTATGGCTGGCAGTCGTGAACGGGTGCTTCGGTGGCGATGTGCTTGAGGGTCTTGAATGCGTCGTCGCTGTCCTTGTAGATGCCGGCTCCGATGCCTGCTCCGTAGGCTGCTCCTACGGAGCCGTCGGTCTCGTAGAGTTCGATGGTGGCTCCTGTGACGGCTGCGAGGGTGCGACGGAAGAGTGGCGAGAGGAAGAGGTTGGCGTGGCCTGCCTTGATGGTCTTAATCTCCATGCCCATCTGTGACATGATGTCCATGCCGTAGGCAAATGAGAATGCGATGCCTTCTTGTGCTGCTCGCAGGAGGTGTGCTTTCTTGTGGATGTTGAAGTTGATGCCGTGGACTGATGCTCCGGGGTTCTCGTTCTGGAGGACTCGCTCAGCTCCGTTGCCGAATGGTATGACGGAGAGTCCTTCGGCTCCCACTGGCACTGACTCGGCGAGATCGTTCATCTCGCCGTATGAGATGCCTTCTGGTGCGACGGTGCGCTTCATCCATGCGTTGAGTATGCCTGTGCCGTTGATGCAGAGGAGCACGCCGAGACGGGTGTCTGGCTGGTTATGGTTGACATGGGCGAATGTGTTGACGCGTGAGAGCTTGTCGTAGTTGACTTCGCCAAGCACTCCGTACACTACGCCTGATGTGCCGCCTGTGGCTGCAATCTCGCCAGGTTTCATCACGTTGAGCGAGAGGGCGTTGTTAGGCTGGTCGCCTCCTCTGTATGAGATTGGTGTGCCAGCTGGGATGCCGAGTTCTGCTGCCACGGCTTCACAGACGGTTGACTGCACGGAGAATGTAGGGACGATTTCTGGAATGATGTCTTCGGAGAATCCGTAGTAGCTGAGGATGTCTTTGCTGACCTCACCTGTCTTGAAGTCCCAGAACATGCCTTCTGAGAGTCCTGAGATGGTGGTCTTCTTGTCTCCGCCTGACAGACGGAGGGCAATGTAGTCGCCTGGAAGCATTATCTTGTCAATCTGTGCAAAGATGTCGGGTTCGTTTTCCTTGACCCACGCAAGCTTTGCTGCCGTGAAGTTGCCCGGTGAGTTGAGGAGATGCTCGAGGCACTTGTCGCCACCGATGGCATTGAATGCTGCATTTCCGTATGGCACGGCACGTCCGTCGCACCATATAATGGATGGTCGGAGCGGATTGCCTGCCTTATCAACGCACACGAGTCCGTGCATCTGGTATGAGATGCCGATGGCTGCCACGTTCTTCACTCCTTCGCCAAGTCGTTTGGTTGCCTGGGTGAGTTCGTCCCACCACATCTGTGGTTCCTGCTCAGCCCATCCCGGCTGCTTTGCCATGATTGGTGCCTCAGCGTCTGGATACTGGGCACTCTTGACTGTCTGTCCTGTCTGCGCATCAACAAGCGAAGCTTTCACTGATGATGTGCCTATGTCGTAACCTAATAGATACATAAGAATTTTGGTTTATGGTTTATAGTTTATGGGTGAGTCTTTAATCTATACCCTCTATTGTTTGAATCTCTCCGTTTTCGTTGTATTGAAGTTCGCATACCTTGAGGGAACGGAGCCATGACTTGCCGCCTGATGGTACTGAGTCGTGGTGGAAGAGGTACCACTTTCCTTTGTACTCGAGGATGGCATGGTGGGTTGTCCATCCCACTACTGGTGTGAGGATAACTCCCTTGTAGGTGAATGGTCCGTATGGGTTGTCGCCTACTGCGTAGCAGAGGAGGTGGCTGTCGCCTGTTGAGTATGAGAAGTAGTACTTGCCGTTGTACTTATGCATCCATGATGCCTCGAAGAAACGGTGTGGGTCATCTGCCTTGAGAGGATTGCCTTCTTCATCGACAACGAGGATTGGTCGTGGTGACTCTGCGAAGTTCATGCCGTCCTTTGTGAGACGGACGCAACGGCTTGGAAGAGAGTCTTCTTTTCCCTCTGGGAGGTATGGTGTCTCAAGATGGATGTTGTCCTTGTAGCGCTGGAGCTGACCACCCCAGAGACCTCCAAAGTAAACATACACCTCGCCATCGGCATCGTCCTTGAAAGCGCACATGTCAATGCTGTAACTTCCAATGACTGGTGCTGGCTGTGGGATGAACGGACCTTCTGGATTGTCGGCAATGGCTGTTCCCCAATGGAACACGTCGGTACGGTCTTTCATCGGGAAATACATCACGTATTTCTTAACCTTCTTGCTGTAACCCATTCCTGCAGCCTGCTCGTCTGCATTTGTAGGAACTTCTGTCTCATACTCCTGCACGTCGCAGTCCCAGAGCTGACGACCTGCCCATGGAATGTCTTCGAGACGAAGGACACATCCGTGGTCAGTGACCTCGCCTGTCATTGGGTCGCCATCTATGGAAAGGACATGATAGTCTTTCATTATATACTGGTCACCATTGTCGTTTTCAACGTTTGATGCTTCCCAGTCGTGACTTGGGTAGATGTAGATTTTTCCGTTAAAAATATGAACGGATGGGTCAGCCATGTAGTCGGCTGGTAAAAGATAGCGTTTTGTTGCCATAGTTGTTTATAGATTTATATGATTATATTTTTAATGTGAATATATTTTTAATGTTTTATATAGCGTAAACCATTGGTTCACTTTTTCAACACTTTCCTGACCGTGCCATCGCTGAACTGCATGATGTACAATCCACGAACTGCATTTTTGACCTCAGAGCCATTTACATTATAAATATGTACAGGAGATGAGGATGCTGGATTCTGCACATCACTCACACCGACGAGTTCTTCGTCGTATGCCTTTAATTTGCAAAGGTACCAGTTGCGGTGGGCATCTGTGATGTTGGTTCCGTAATCCCAAAGTCCCACCTGGGTGCCTGCCTTATAAGAAGCATTGCTGAGGTCGAGACTCTTGTTGTTGGTCAGATTAGTTATTTTCACGAACACTCCGTCAAGACTCTCAACTCCAAACGTCTGCCCCACTCCCTTTACGGTTTGAGTGGTAAGTGCATAACCGCTTGTGGAAGTAAGTATCTCGCCGTTGTCACTGACAATATTATAACGGTTCTCGCCAACGCTCTTGAAATGCCATATCTGCGATGGATCAACAGATAGAACTTCTTCTGAATCATCATTCAATGCAACTTGCTCAATGCTCACGTTCTTATTTACAGAAGTAAGTGCTGCCATGTTGTTATATTGAGGCATAATGACATAGGATGCCTCTGGGTCAACTAATCCGGTTGATGTGCCTTTGGCTGAACTGATTGGAATGATGTAAGTTGTGATGGATGTTGCTGGTAACTGAAGTGTCAAGACATTGCCGTTAAGACTGTATCCTGTCGTTGTCTTCTGATGATTCTTGGTACTATTTGTCTGATAACAAGTGATTGTTGATGCATCAATGGCACATCCTGGAATCTTGACGGTGTGTGTTGCTGTTGATGCCGTAGTGTTGAGTGTGACGAGAACGAGAGTGTCGCAGTCTTCATTGACTGCTGCCAATGATTGTGGAGAAAGACTGGTTACGAAACTGTATCCTTGCTTGATATGGCTTGTGACTTGCTGACGAACATAGTAATTCTTGACTCGTTCGCATGTCTGCGCACTGAAACTACCTCGCACCGTACACCACTGGTCGTTGTTTTCCTCAACATATTGCCAATCAATCCAAGCTGTAGGCAACATGCCGCGAATATCGTCAAACATTCGCTGTGCCATGTTTAGGTTTCCTCCTATGCCCGTACCTCCACTGCCTGTCTCGCTCATCCACAGTGTTTTACCTTCTTTACGGGCAAGCAATCCCAAGCGATTGCGGCTGACATCGTCAGCACCGTAGGTATGAGTGTTCCATTGTGCTACAAGGTCAAGTGCCTTGCCGTCTCGCTTGTATGCCTCAAAGGTGCCAATAGAGCTTCCGACATTTGTTTCGTCGGATGCCGAGATGACAGTATTAAGACCAGATTCTTTGAGTATAGGTGCAAGAACCTTTATAAAGTTAATCTGCGACTGATTATCAAAATGGCATCCTTCCTGAGGACCGTTAGCATACCAGAAACTGGTGGTTGCCTCGTTGAACGGTTCAAGAGTCTTGAATTCTATACCATATTCGTCCTTATAGTGCTTGCAGACATCTACAAGGTAGTGGGCGAACTCTTCGTAATACTCTGGCTTCAGGTTGTCCTTGCCACCATCGGTATTGCCAGAGACACATCCGCTGTAGGTCATGTAGTAAGGTGCTGAATTGCTAAATGCTTCAAAAATGGCATCAGGACGCTTCTCCTTGATTTTCAGCATTATCTTACGCTGGCCTGCATCTTTTGTCCAGTCGTATTCGTCCTCTGAATGTGCCTTGAATCCATCCATCTCCGCTCTGAGTCCTTTGCCATTGCCCATGTGATGCAAGGTGCAGTGCTTATTCTCAGGGTCATCACCTCCACCGATGTTGTAGCGGAAAATGTTATAGTTCAACCCAGTAGGACTTACCAACCAATCAACCAACTGGTCAATTTTCTTGTCGCTCCACTCGCCACACATACGTGCCCACCAGCATAATGACACTCCCCATCCCTCATTCTTCTGACGCAAATCTGTTGGAACGACTAAATAAGAAGTGACAACCTTAGGTAGAGGCGCGGTGCTTGTTTCGCTAATATACCAATAGTGCTTTGTGTCCGAACCACTCTTGTCGCTATACAGATTAGCACCATTGTCATTTGAGTCGGTTCCGAGATACTTGCCGTTTGCCTTGTTTTTCAGCAAGAACAGCTTGGATTCGTCGCCTTCTATGGTATATTTTGCATTATCAGTAGTGGCATCTGTTTCAAAGAATGTGTTCCATCCTCCATTGAGCGTCATGTAGCTTTCTTCACCGTTTGTGTCTGTCCATACTATAAGATAGTAGCCAGAACCGACATCGCGCAGCTTGACTTTCTTGGCACTTGACACTGTAACGAGTCCTGCTCTACCATCGGACTTCTTTCCAACCACAAGTCCGCTGGTGTGCTTAAGATACACTTCCTTGTCTGCTGCTGATGCTGCACAACAAATGAACGCAAGCAAAATTGCCACTACGTATTGCTTCATATTATCTTATCTCTTTATCTCTGTCTTTTATTTCTTACTTGTTCCCTTTGATTTTCCCTTTTGCTGAAGGAGCAGCCGGTTGTACAAGTTCAATGATTTTCTGAACTACAGGCTTTAACTGATTGTTACGGTCAACAAGAGTTGCATAGTCTGTACGTCCCTTGATAGGGAAGTCGTTCTTCCATGAGTTTCCATCGTTTACACACCAGTAGTTGACTCTCAATATGCTTTCTTTGTTCTTTATGAGCATCTTATACCAGTCAATCCAGAACTGGTCTGCCTCTGCCTGCTTTTCTGGAGATATTGCCTTTTTATAAGGATCCTTAGCATCAGAATAAGCGAGTCGGTCACTTACATTCGCACCAGAGAAACCATACGGATTAGGAAGAACAGACAAGTCAACTTCTGAGAAGAACGTCTTTACGCCAGTTGCCTTAATGCAATCAATAGAGTGCTGGTAATCATCAATCAACTTGTGACCATCCTCCAATATCATGTGTCCCTGCATACCAATAGCATCAATAGGTAATCCCTTGGCAATCAAAGGGGCGAAGAAACGGCATACTCCCTCAACCTTCTCTGCTTTGAACATAGAGTAGTCATTATAGTAGAGCTCTGCTGTTGGGTCTGCCTCATGTGCATACTGGAATGCCAATGGTATAAAATCTTCACCGAGAATCTGGTAGAAAAGACTGTTGCGGAATGAACCGTCATCGTTAAACGCTTCATTGACAACATCCCATGAGGCAACACGACCCTTGAAATGACCCATCACGGTGAAAATATGTTCCTTCATTCGCTTCTTCAACACCTCTTTGCTGACAAGTTTCCCGTTTTCGTCAACATGGAACCACTTAGGGCACTGCGAATGCCAAATCAGTACGTGACCATGAACTCTGAGTCCGTCAGCAAGTGCTTTCTCTACAAACTGGTCGGCAAGTGTGAAGTCGTAAACTCCTTCGCTTGGATGTACAACCTCTGCCTTCATACAATTTTCTGCAACGACAGCATTGAAGTTTGCCTTTACCACAGCCCAATCGGCAGTCTGGTCGCCACTTACAAAACCCGTCACATCGTGCTCATTCTTTCCGTTATCTTCTGCTGCCACTTCCCATTGGTTAACGCTAACTCCTGTGAACCAGTAGTTCTGATAAGCATCCTTCAGCGTCTGTGCATTGACAGTCAACGAACCAGCAAGCGTAAGAGTTAACAGTGACAGTGTTCCTTTTGTTTTCTTCTGCATAAAAAATTCAATATATGGTAGGTAATCAAAATTATAAAATTTAATTCTGACCACTTACATAAAAACAAATGGCAGGTGACCAAAACAGATGTGAGGAACAATATCCTCCTGTGTTGATCACCCTACCCTATTTTGAAATTATTTGTTACGAGCTTCTATTTCTTTATTGATTTCGTCAATCTTCTCGTCAGTAAGTTCATACTTGCTGATAATCCACATTGCAACCATAAGGAGAATGGCAGGAATGACACAAACTAACCAGCGGATACCTTCCTGTGCTTCAACTGTCTGCTTTTCAAGACCATTCATAAAGTAAGCACCGGCTGCATTACCTACAGACATCATTGCAAAGGCTGTGATGAAGAACAATGCAACGACACGAAGTGGACGGTTGTGGAAGAACTCCATCCAGAGGTCACTCATCTTTACGTTTTCTGTCTCGCTGGCATCCATAACCACACGCTCCTTACACTGACTGAAGCAGAAGAAGAGAAGTGCAAGACCGATGATTGCGTAAATGAGCATTGTGATGAACCATGCACTTGAATCCTTTGGCAATGTGCTTGCCTCTGCTTCCTGTGCCTGATAACCTGTCCATTCCAACACAAGACCAGGAACAACACCGCCTAATGCCATACCTGCTTTGTAGAAAATACCTGTGAGGGCATTGACGATACCAGAAATACGCTTACCTGTTGTGTACTCAGCGAATGAGATAACTTCAGGAATAAGTGCCCACATGTAACCTGTGGCAACAATCACACCTGTTGACTTGATGAACTGTGCAACATAAACGAGAGTGATATTGTCCTCGACCTTTCCCATTCGGCTGATGATGTACAGCATAGCCATACCAACAATGGCAACAGACAAGAAGATATAGAACATGTTCTTCTTGCCGACCTTACGCTTGATGGCAGGTACAAGTGGCATGAAGATAAATGATGGCAAAGAGCCAAGACCCATGAAGAGTGCCATTTCAATTGGAAGGTCGCCAGCTGGCGCAGCAAGGATTGCAACAATGATTGGCACACCTGCTGATACGGCAAGACCACCAACGTTTGCCATGAACATACGAACACTTGTGAGAATGGTTATCTCATCTGTGTCGCGAGTTAATGACGAGTTCAATGCACCATAAGGAACATTGATGAGAGTGTAAAGCATTGAGAGACCTACGTAAGTAACGTAAGCATATACGAGCTTGATTGTTTCTGTCTGACCTTCCATGCCGTTCCAGAAACACAATATTGCAAGACCTGTCAAAGGAATGCCAGCGAACACAAGGTAGCTACGGTACTTACCCATCTTTGGGTTATGCTTATCAACATAAGTGCCGACAAGTGGATCCCACAATACGTCAACAAGACGAACGACAAGGAACATTGTGGCTGCCTGTCCTGGATCCAAACCGTAAATGTCGGTGTAGAAGAAAAGCAGATACATACAGATTGTCTGATAGATGAGGTTCTGCGCCAAATCGCCAGAACCGAAGCCGATACGCTGTAACCAGCTCAGCTTGTAGAAGCCTTTCGCTTCTTGTGTTGTAGCTTCTGTAGCCATTTTAAGAGGTTGTGATTTTAGAGGTTATACGATTGTCTTATTGGGATTAATACACAAAAGCACATAATCCCAGACTATTTATGATGCAAAATTAATTAATTATATTAAACCAAAACATTCTTTTTTGTAACAAACATTTTAAGTTTTGCATCTATTTCCTCTTTTCTACGTAGAAATATCTAAAAAAACCGAAAAATTCCCATTTCATCGGGAATTCTTCGGTTCATTTTATGGTAGGTGTTGAATTTGTTCAAAAAGTCATGAAAACCTGCTAAAGTATGTAATCAAAATTAATTGAACCCACCTTAGGACATCTTCTGTATGAAATATACTCCTACTTGCCTTCCAAAAATCTGCTCGAGTTTGTCGTCAAGAACACGAGGGAAGAAATACTGGAAAGTCTCATGGAAAGCAGGAGTAGGCACTGCAACTGTAACCGTGTCTGATTCAACCTTCCACAAGGTTATCTCAGAGAGCCAGCTTCCTATGTCCTTATGTTCTGCCACGAGTTCCTCTTTCACTTTGTTGAACTGTTTCAAATCGTCTGGACTATATAGCTGAGAAACCACAGAGTCTTTTCCTTTCTCCCCTACTCCTTTATCTGACTCCTTAGCCATTGAAGACTGTTCTTGAATTGAATCCATCTGCATTTTTTCTGCCATGCGCTTCTTATCCTCAATACGTGTTTGGATGAAATCGGTGAACGTACGGTTACAGTATGAGCGTTTGCTGTCTTTTATCTGAACTTTTTTTGAGTCTATCGCTTCCTTAAGTTCGTCCATTTTCTCGATGAATGCCTGGCGGTCATCAGGTGTGAGCGACATCACTATCTTGCGAATCTGTGCATTTGACTGGTCAAACTCTTCTGTGAGTCGTCGTTCTATGACAATTGTCTCACGTGCTGCTGCCTTGTCTTCACGTATGCTTTGACCCACATTGCTTAAATGGAATTCAAAGTGAAGCTGGTCAGGATTCTTTTGGCGCTTGTTCGTTTTATAGATTGGCGTGTATTCAAAATAGAAATCACTCACGTTGTTGTCAGCCATATCTTTGAGTGTTTCAACTGACGGACGAAGCACTCTTTTCACAAAGTCGCAGTAATGAGGGTACTGTATGATACGCTCTTTTGTCTTTGGATCAACCTCATTGTCATTAAATCCGATGTCATGACGGAACTTCCAATAGTCAACGGTCAGTCCGTCCTCCATATACTTGAAATTCGAGAGATACAGATAGATGCGCTTTGGGAACTTCTCACCAATCATCATAGCCGTGTTGTCAACGAAATCATAAATCCTGCCATCCTGAGGGAACAGCACGTTTACCACTTCCTTGCTCATTATCACGGTAAATATTGGCGAACGGTTCTTATACTTGTATGTCTGACGCCCAGTATGTGGGTCAACAACAATCTCCATATTCTCGCTTCCTATCTCGAAGAAACTCTTTCTAATCATGATAGGCTTGCCGTCTTTCTCAGCAGGCACCCAAACCTTGGCATCTGCAATTGTACAGACTGCCTTGAATGCCTGGTTGTAATGTGGAGTATCAACTCCCAATTCCTTCAAGTGTATATCAAATGCCAGATCGCCATCCTTCAGGAAATTGTTTTTCACACCCTCATTGTCAAAGATGCTCAACTGAACAGGCTTTTTCTTGAACTGCCCATCACGCTGGTCTTTGATTGCTCCTCTCAACTTCCTCAATACAGCAATCACAACATTCTGCTGAAAAGCTGTTGCCTCATATCCATTCACAGCCAAAGCTAATGGCTGATAGAGTATATTCTCCTTCGTAAGCACGATGTCTTCCCTTTTGTTCTTTTTTGTCCTACGAGAAGACGTGGACTTACTTGGTGCTGTGCCTGAAGATTTTGAATCAGCGGCTGCTTTTTTTTCTTCTGTTGACATATTATATATATATGTGTAAATTCTAACTAATTTGTCTGATGAGCTTTTCGCTTATGTGTAACCGATTTGTCCGATGAAAGATTCTCTTCTTTTTTCCATCGGACAAATTAGTAACTAACCTACCCGATAGCAAACAGCATCATAATTAACTAACTTGTCCGACGAGTATTTGCTATATTATTTCATCATCATTATATGAATGTTTTTCAGATGTAACTAATTTGTCTGACGGGTCCTTCATCTATGACTAACTGATTTGTCTGACGAATGCTTCACTTACGACTAACTGATTTGTCCGATGAACATATTGATAAACTAACTTATCTGTCCGATATGCTCTCGTGCCAAGATTTAACTAATCTGTCCGATGAAACTCATATAGTTATACTTTCCGAAAGAAAAACTCCAGAGCAGTATGTAACTAATTTGTCCGACAAAATGTTGCTTTGCCTCATTAACTAATCTGTCCGATGAACATATATTTCTTGTAACGTACGACAGTAATAAGTAACTAACTTGTCCGATATAACTGATTATTAACTGATTTGTCCGATACTACTAACTAATTTGTCTGATATACAATAGCATTATAACTAATCTGTCCGATGTGTGTAACTATCTTGTCCGTCATATCTAACTAACTTGTCATGCGAAAATAACTAAACTGTCCGATGAATATAACTAACTTGTCCGACGAATCAGGTGTTTATTTTTTGATAATCTGTACGTTACAAAATCCTATATATTATATATCCTTTAAAGAACTAAAAATATAAATATATCGATTCGATATTTGATTTTTTTTTCTTAGTTTTAATAATATTTTTCTGTAACTTACTGGTTATTAGTATTGATGTCGTGTATTTTAGTTATATACTTTATATATATGTTTTATTTTCTCGTCGGACAAATTTGTAAGTCCGTTTTTGTTTGAAATTCTTTGTATAATAGAAAGAAATACAGAAATTATGTACATGTTGTATGAAAATCGTGTATTCTTTCTGTCGGACAAATTAGTAAGTCTTTGTTTCGGTACTATTTTGATTTATTAATCAGTAATTATTAATTGCTTGTTCGCGAATTTTGTCGTAGTTTTCATCGAGATATTTTACTACTGCATCATATACTATGTCTTCAACAGTAGTTTTTTCTCCTATCATGCTTTTCCAGTTTTTAATTTCGTTTATGCGTACTGTGGTCATTCTGTCAAAGTGTATGCATTTCTGATCTGGTCTTTCCTTCTTTCTGTCGAAAACCTTAACTTCTTTTTTCTTAGGATGGTCTTCTTCGCGAATTGGAGCAAGTGTTTCTAGCAACGATGGAGACGATGATCTCTGTGCCTCTACCCTGTTATCCATTTCGTTCATTGTCTTACCAAGATCAATTGTTTTTCTTTTAACAGCCATAATGTTATATTTTACGAGATTAGTATTATTTAATATTTATAGTTTTATATCTTTATTACTTCCTATATTTATCTTTATATATATTTATATTTACCTTGTTTGGTATTTACATATAAATAATTTAAGAAATATACATGTTTTCTTATGTTATTGTTTCTTAGCGGTTGATTTCCTTTTGATACCCGTAATTTCTCGAGCAAGTTGCATGTAATCTTCTGCACCTATAGCCTGAGGGTTATAGTCGAATATTGTCATGTGCTCTGCTGGAGTCTTTGACAGGTCTGTGTTTCTGCGTATTCTTGCGTTGAAAACTTTACCTGGGTATTTCTGATGCATCTGTGCTGCTGCCATTTTATGAAGTGCAAGTCTTCCGTCGTATCTTGTAAGAAGGTATCCTTCAATTTCAAGGTTAGGGTTTATGTATTCTTTAACCTCTTTGAATTTGTCTGTAATCATCTTCATACCTTGTAAAGAGTAAACTTCACAATCTATAGGTACTAATAGAGAATCGCTTGCTGACATTGCGTTTATATTCAGAATACCTCCGTTTGGTGGACAATCTAAAAGAATATAGTCGTAAAGATCTGTATAAGGAGCAATAATTCTGCTGAGTATTTCTTCTTTACGAAGTCTGTTGATGAGTTGCTCTCCTACTGTTTCCAATTGTATGCTTGCAGGAACGAAGTCAAAACCATCTTTGTATTCGTATATTGGAAGCTCTATTTCATCTTTAGCAGTAAGTGCATCCCATATTGTTTCTCCATCTCCCACTTCGAAATTTAATGTAAATGTAGTATTACATTGAAAGTCGAGGTCAATAATGAGTACTTTTTTCTTTAATAAGTTCATTGCCGCACCAAGGTTTATTGCAGTAGTCGTTTTTCCGACACCTCCCTTGAAGTTCAAAATTGCAATAGTTTTTGCCATTTTTACAATATTAAATTTTTATAGTTTTATAAATTACTTTGCAAATATATAGCTTTTTTTTTATTCTTATATCTTTATCTTTAAAAAG
>JAZLHP010000061.1:0-18727 GCA_045616905.1 Bacteroidaceae bacterium | reverse complement strand
AACAAGGACGGAAAAGTCGATGCATACTCAACATCTGGTGCATTGCTTGACAGCACTTCAAGTGAAAGTGGCACAGCTCGACTCACCATAAACGAAAAGATTGCAATCGTAAAGATTGGCAATAAGAGTGTCAAGGTGATGACGAAGTAACACATCAAATTTCACCCTCTATTAAGACCGACGCTGATCTCCTATTAAGACCAGCGTCGGTCTTAACTTATGATACAAATTATCGCTTATAGAGAGGTGTTGGCTACCGCCGAAGGTACTCACGTTCGGAAAAATCCAAATTTATTTTGCTTTTTCTCTCACTTATTCGTACCTTTGCACCCAAATCTGAAAAATGCGTAAGTATGCAAAAGAACTTAGTGATAGTGGAGTCTCCTGCCAAGGCGAAGACCTTGGAGAGATTTCTTGGTAAGGAGTATAGGGTGATGTCGAGCTATGGTCACATTCGTGACCTGAAGAAGAAGGAGATGAGCGTGAACCTCGATGATTTCTCGCCTGAGTATGAGATTCCTAAGGATAAGTGGGATGTGGTGCAGGATCTGAGGACTGCCGCGAAGGGTGCTGAGACGGTGTGGCTGGCATCGGATGAGGACCGCGAGGGTGAGGCTATCAGCTGGCATCTGTGCCAGGTGCTGGGGCTTGACCCGATGGCGGCTAAGCGTATAGTGTTTCACGAGATTACGAAGGGTGCCATTCTGAAGGCTATTGAGTCGCCTCGCACCATTGACATGGGGCTGGTGAATGCGCAGCAGGCGCGTCGTGTGCTTGACCGCATAGTGGGTTTCAAGTTGTCGCCTGTGTTGTGGAAGAAGTTGAAGCCGAGTCTGTCTGCCGGTCGTGTGCAGAGCGTGGCTGTGAGGCTGATTGTGGAGCGTGAACGTGACATCGAGCAGTTTGTGAGCGAGTCGGTGTGGCGTGTGAATGCGCTGTTCACCGTGGGCGAGCAGACGATAAAGGCTGCGGTGGGTCACGGTTTCAGGAATGAGCAGGAGGCTCGTGAGTTTCTGATGCAGTGTCACGGCAAGAGGTTTGTGGTGACGGACATCGAGCAGAAGCCCGTGAAGAAGAGTCCTGCTCCGCCGTTTACGACATCGACACTGCAGCAGGAGGCTGCCCGCAAGCTTGGTTTCACCGTGTCGCAGACGATGATGGTGGCACAGCACCTGTATGAGTCGGGTCACATCACGTACATGCGAACTGACTCGGTGAACCTGTCGTCGCTGTGCATCAACACTGCGAAGGCTGAGATTGCTGCCATGCACGGTGAGGAGTATTCGCGTCCGCGTCAGTTCCACACGAGCAGCAAGGGGGCGCAGGAGGCTCACGAGGCTATACGTCCTACTTTCATCGACCAGCATGAGATAGAGGCTCCGAGTCAGGAGAAGCGTTTGTACGACCTTATATGGAAGCGCACGGTGGCGAGCCAGATGGCTGACGCTGAGGCTGAGAAGACGGTCGTCACGATGAACATAGCGGACGGGAACGGGCTGCAGGTGCCGTTCGTCGCCACTGGCGAGGTGATTACGTTCGATGGTTTCCTGCGTGTGTATCGTGAGTCGAGCGATGATGAGGGTACTGAGGAGCAGAGCGGCATCCTGCCTGCCGTGAAGGTGGGTGAGTCACTGTCGCTCAGCGAGGCTGTCGCCACGGAGCGTTTCACTCAGCATCCGTTGCGATACACGGAGGCGAGTCTTGTGAAGAAGCTGGAGGAGTTGGGCATTGGCCGTCCGTCAACATACGCACCTACCATTTCGACAATACAGCAGAGGGAGTACGTGGAGAAGGGCGACAAGAGGGGCGAGGAGCGCACATACACGGTTCTCACCCTGAACAACGGGGCTGGGGCTGATGCACTGACTTCGCAGGAGAGGACTGAGGTGTTCGGCAACGAGAAGGGCAAGCTGCTGCCTACTGATGTGGGCACGGTGGTGAATGACTTCCTCGTACAGTATTTCCCTGAAATAATAGACTACAACTTCACTGCCAACGTGGAGAAGGAGTTTGACGAGATAGCCGAGGGGCGTGAGAACTGGCAGGAGATGATAAGGGAGTTTGACATGAAGCTTGAACCGCTCATCGACAGCACGCTGCATGAGAAGAGCGAGCATAAGGTGGGTGAGCGTGTGCTTGGCGAGGAACCGGGAACGGGCAGGATGGTGAGCGTGAAGATTGGCAGGTTCGGCCCTATGGTGCAGGTTGGCATTGCCAACGAGAAAGATAAGCCGCGTTTCGCTCAACTGAAGAAGGGGCAGAGCATTCAGACCATCACGCTCGAGGAGGCTCTCGACCTGTTCAAGCTGCCTCGTGAGCTGGGTGAGTATGAGGGTGTTGCCGTGACTATCGGTGCTGGCAGGTTCGGTCCGTATGTGCTGCACAACAAGAAGTATGTGTCTATCCCTAAGGGCACTGATCCGCTTGAACTTGACCTTGAGGGTGCGGTGGCTATCATCGAGGAGAGCAGAAGGGGCGAGGCTGCCAACCATCTGAAGGCATTCGAGGAGGATGCCGAGCTTGAGGTCATGAACGGCAGGTTCGGTCCTTACATCAAGTACAAGGGTGCGAACTACAAGTTACCTAAGACGGTGAAGGAGCCTGCTGAGTTGTCATACGAGGAGTGCATGGACATCGTCAACAACAGTCAGGCGGTTCCTAAGAAGACTGTCGGTCGCAGAATGAAGAAGGCATGAGACGGATAATTCTGATAGGATACATGGGGGTGGGCAAGACCACCATCGGCAAGGCTCTCGCGCGTGAGCTGGGTATTGAGTTCTACGACCTTGACTGGTATATAGAGAACCGTGCGCGAAAGAAGATACCTGACATTTTCGCAGAGAGAGGTGAGGCTGGTTTCCGTGAGGTGGAGCGCAACATGCTCCATGAGGTGGCTGAGTTTGAGAACGTGGTCATATCATGTGGCGGCGGCACTCCCTGTTTCTTCGACAACATGGAGTACATGAAGCAGCAGGGCGACACGGTGTTTCTCAACGGTGCTCCCCATGTGCTGAAAGAGCATCTGCTGATGGGCAAGAGCCAGCGTCCGCTCATACAGGGCAAGTCTCCCGAGGAGCTGGAGGCATACATAAAAGAGAGTCTGGAGACGAGGCTCCCATTTTACACAATGGCTGCTCATACGGTGGACGTGGATGTCATACACACACGTGACGACATACAGAAATACGTGAAAGAGGTGATTGATAAGATAAAATAAAATATTAACTTGCGACACTTGTGTTAAAATATGAGAAAGTGGCGAATTGAAGACTCTGAAGAGCTCTACAACATAAAGGGATGGGGTGTCAACTATTTTGGCATCAACGAGAAGGGGCACGTGTATGTGACTCCAAAGAAGAACGGTACACGCATTGACTTGAAGGAGGTGGTGGACTATCTGGCTTCGCGTCATGTCACTGCACCTATGCTGTTGCGTTTCCCTGATATTCTTGACAACCGTATCGAGAAGACTGACGAGTGTTTCCGCAAGGCACGTAAGGAATATGATTATCAGGCTGAACACTTCATCATATTCCCTATCAAGGTGAATCAGATGCGTCCCGTAGTGGAGGAAATCATCAGTCATGGCAAGCGTTACAATCTGGGACTCGAGGCTGGCTCGAAACCTGAACTCCATGCTGTGCTTGCCACTAATATGGACAGCGACAGCCTCATAATCTGCAATGGACACAAGGATCAGAACTTCATTGAGATGGCATTGCTGGCTCAGAAGATGGGCAAGCGTGTGTTCCTTGTGGTTGAGAAACTGCCTGAGATGAAGATAATAGCTGAGACGGCTGAGAAGCTCGGTGTGCGCCCAAACCTTGGCATCCGCATCAAACTGGCAAGCAGCGGTGCTGGCAAGTGGGAAGAGAGTGGTGGTGATGCTTCGAAGTTCGGTCTTAACAGCTCGGAGCTGCTGCTGGCTTTGCAGATGCTTGACGAGATGGGTATGCGTGATTGTCTTAAGCTCATACATTTCCATATTGGAAGCCAGATAACGAAGATTCGCCGTATCAGCACGGCACTCAGAGAGGCTGCCCAGTTCTATGTGCAGCTGCACAAGATGGGGTATGACATTGAGTTCGTCGATTGCGGTGGCGGTCTGGGCGTCGATTATGACGGCACACGCTCGAGCAACCGTGAGAGTTCTGTCAACTACAGCATACAGGAGTATGTGAACGACTGTGTGTGGACATTCGTTGAGGCTGCAAATCAAAATGAGATACCGCATCCGAACATCATCACGGAGGGCGGACGTTCTTTGTCTGCACACCATTCGGTGCTTGTGCTTGATGTGATGGAGAGTGTGTCGGCACCTCAGATGCCTGAGGATTTCCAGCCACAGCCTGAGGATCATAAGCTCGTGCATGACTTGACGGAGATATGGGATAAGCTTTCGGGGCGTTCGTTGCTGGAGGACTGGCACGATGCTGAAGATATACGTGAGGAGGCTTTGGACTTGTTCAGGCATGGCATCATTGACCTCAAGACTCGTGCACAGATAGAGTCGCTTTATTGGGCAATCAGTCATGAGGTGGCAGAACTGGCTCATCACCAGAAGCATGTCCCTGATGAACTGCGTAAGCTGGACAAGCAGATGGCTGACAAATATTTCTGCAACTTCTCGCTTTTCCAAAGCATGCCTGACTCTTGGGGCATCGACCAGCTGTTCCCAATAATGCCGATAGCACGGCTGGAGGAGGAACCGACACGAAGCGCTCAGATACAGGACATCACATGTGACTCGGACGGCAAGATAACTGCGTATGTCAACGGCAGTCATCAAACGAGCTACATACCGCTGCATCCGCTCAATCCTAATCAGCACTATTATATAGGTGTGTTCCTCGTTGGTGCTTATCAAGAGATTCTCGGCAACATGCACAACCTGTTTGGTGACACTAATGCTGTTCACATATCGGTGGATGGCGACGGATACAACATTGATCAGGTGATAGACGGTGAGACGGTTGCTGATGTGCTGGAGTATGTTCAGTATGAACCAAAGAAGCTTGTCCGCCGTCTGGAAATATGGGTCAGCAAAGCCGTCAAGGACGGTAAGATAACAGAGTCGGAAGGTAAAGAGTTCATCTCAAACTATAGAGCGGGTCTCTATGGTTACACTTATCTTGAATAGAGTGCAACGGAGTGCGGGCATAGTCCGTATGATTTGTTCGCAGCTGTTCAAAATCATTTGACATGGCAAATATCAAGTCGTTAGCGAAGGACACAGCCATATATGGTTTGTCTTCGATAGTGGGCAGGTTTCTTAACTACCTGCTCGTACCGTTATACACCCACGTCATTTCGGCAGAAAGCGGGGGGTATGGCGTTGTGACCAATCTCTATGCCTATACGGCACTTATCCTTGTCGTCCTGACATTTGGCATGGAGACCACTTTCTTCCGTTTCGCAAACAAGGAGGATGAGAATCCTGACACCGTCTTTTCCACCGTCATGGCGCTTGTCGCTGGATTGTCAGTGGTGTTTCTTGGCGGTGTGTTCGCGTTCTCTGGTCCTGTGTGCGATGCTTTAGGCTATGCTGACCACAAGGAGTATGTGCTTATGATGGCAAGCGTAGTGGCGCTTGATGCCATTCAGGCAATACCGTTCTCGCTGTTGCGATACAAGAAGAAGGCAATTAAGTTTGCTTCTCTTAAACTGCTGTTCATCGTCCTTAACATAGGATTGAACATATTGTATTTCGTTGTGTTGAAGAAGACTGATGTGTTCTATGTGTTCAGTCTTAACCTCGTATGTACTGCCTTCATCACTTTGTTTTTTGTCCCTGATTTGCTGAAGATAAAGTGGTCGTTTGACGGCTCTTTGCTGAAGCGTATGTTCAGCTACTCGTGGCCTATACTTGTGCTCGGTGTGGCAGGAATACTCAATCAGGCGTTTGACAAGATGGTGTTCCCATGGGCTTACACTCACACTGGTGAACACACTTTGGCTGATGCCAACGTGCAGTTAGGAATATACGGTGCATGTGTGAAGGTTGCAATGATAATGGCAATGATAACACAGGCATTCAGATATGCATACGAACCGATAGTGTTTGCAAAGAGCAAGGACAAGGACTCAAAGGAGTATTATGCGTCAGCGATGAAATACTTCATCATCTTCACTCTTTTTGCTTTCCTTTGTGTCATGGGGTATATCGACATACTCAAGCACATCGTGGCGCCAGAGTATAGAGAAGGACTTGCCACGGTGCCAGTGGTGATGGCTGCAGAGATAATGATGGGCGTGTATTTCAACCTCTCTTTCTGGTATAAGCTCATAGATAAGACAATATGGGGGGCATGGTTCTCCTTTGCTGGATGTGCCGTGCTTGTCGCTGCCAATATCTTCCTCGTTCCGAAGTATGGTTACATGGCATGTGCATGGGGTGGATTCGCAGGTTATGCCACAGCCATGTTGCTGAGTTATTTTGTCGGTCAGAGGAAAAATCCTATCAACTATGACGTGAAAGGCATAGGTGCATACGTAGTGTTTACAGCTGTTCTGTTCGTGGCTATGCAGTCATATCCTGACACATGGCCTACATGGGTAAGGATAGTGCTTAATACGGGGCTTATCGTGATATTCCTGATAGAGGTGGTACGCAAAGACCTGCCACTTCGCAACATACCTATAATCGGCAAGAAGTTTAAACATTAAATATGGTATTATGAAAAGATTAACATTAATCTTAATTGCATTTGTTGCATTCCATTCTGTGTTTTTCACACAGAAGGCAAAGGCAGATGAGGGAATGTGGGTGTTAGGACATATTCCAGAGAAAACGGATTCCTTGCTGCATGAATTGGGTCTTGAACTTACTGACGAAGAGCTGTATAGTGAGGACGGACCATCGCTTAACAACGCCATCGTGATGTTCGGTGGTTTCTGCTCAGGAGTGGTTGTAAGTCCTGACGGGCTTGTGTTTACCAATCACCATTGTGGATATGAGAGCATTCAGGGACATTCGTCTGTAAAGAATGACTACCTCAAGAATGGTTTCTTTGCAAAGACTTATGCTGATGAATTGCCAAATGATGAGCTTTATGTCGCTTTCCATTTGAAGACTGTAGATGTAACCGAACAGATAATCGGTATGATGGACGATGAATGGGCAAACGAACAGCGTGAGGCTTATATCGACTCTATATCAAACTCTCTGACCCAGCTTGTGAACTATTCGGCAAAGGGAATATACAGCGAGGTCAATCCTTTCTATAAGGGCAGCAAGTACTATCTGTCTGTTTACCAGCGTTACGATGATGTTCGTCTGGTGTTTGCTCCACCAAGCTGTCTCGGTAAGTTCGGTGGCGACACAGACAACTGGATGTGGCCTCGTCAGACATGCGATTTCAGCGTGTTCCGTGTGTATGCCGACCGTAATAACCAGCCTGCGGAGTACAGCAAGGACAATGTTCCATACCATCCTCAGGCTTATGCTCATGTCAGCACACAGGGTGTCAAGGATGGCGACTACTCTATGACTCTGGGTTATCCTGGTGGAACAGACCGCTATCTCAGCAGTTATGGAATATGGAACACTATGCGAACTCAGAACGACATTCGTTATTCTGTCCGCACCATAAAGCTGGATGTGCTTAATGAGGCTATGAAAAGCAGTGATGCACTCCGCATCATGTATGCTTCGAAATATGCGCACAGTTCAAACTACTGGAAGTTCTCATTGGGACAGAATCAGGCGCTTGACAATTTGAAGGTGATGGATGAGAAGCGTGCATTGGAAAATGAATTCAATCAGTGGGCTGCTGCTGACAGCGTAAAGCATGGACGATACATAGGAGTGCTCGACACCCTTAAGTGCCGTTACGAAGAGGCATTCAATGCAAACCGTGACTACACTCTGTGGGAAGAGTCATTCTATGGCGGTAGTGACATCTTTGCCTTTGCCCTCAAGAGCATGATGGGAGTGATGAGAGGTAACTCTGGTGATGACTTCCAGGAACGTGCAGTAAAGGCATACAAAGATATTGATGTGGAAACTGACAAACGCATGTTCAAGGCTCTCATTGCCAACTATATGAAAGAGGCGTCGTTCTTGCCAGACTCTTCACGATGGTCAGTGGCAGAAACCAACGCAAGGATTGACAGTTTGTATGAGAAGTCGGTATTTGCACGTCCTGATGAGATTGTAAAGGCTACATCGCTCTCTGAAGTGGCCTACGACCCAATGTTGGACTTTGTGATGTTTGCTTTCGACCTTATGCGTGCATCTGTAGGCGACCCATCGTTTGATCTGGTGCTGTCAACATACGAACGCCTACTCGGAGAGGGAATACGTGAGATGAACCACGACAAAGACTACTATCCAGATGCCAACTTCACACTCCGTATGAGCTACGGACTCTGCAAACCTATCATATTTGCACCTGGAACCACAGGATTGAAGGAAGAGGCTACTGCAATGGTCACAACACCGCAGTCGTTCCTAAATAAGTACACACTCGGACAGAACAGCAGCGATGCTAATGTGAAGTCTGACTACGAACTCATCCCTCCTGTGTTGAAGTGGATGAAGTCTGGCAAGTTCTCAAAACGATACATCGATCCAGAGACAGGTAAACTGCCACTTTGCTTCCTCACCACTAACGACATCACCGGAGGCAATTCTGGTTCTGGCATGTTCGATGGTAAAGGACGTCTCATAGGTCTTGCCTTTGACGGTAACTGGGAGGCTATGTCTGGCGATATTAAGTTCGACAACAATCTCCAGCGATGCATAGGTGTTGACATCCGTTGGGTGCTCAGCGTCATAGAAGACTATAGCCATGCAAAGCGACTCATAAACGAACTGACGATAGAATAGTCGCATTCCATGTCGCTTTAATTATAAGTAGGTGATCATAATTAGTTTTATAATAGATGTGCTCTATTTGGAAGCATATTTGCTTTGTTTTTAAGGGTAGCGACCGTTAAGCAGAGTGACTAAATGTCACGATGTAGGAACGACAGAGAGCAGTGCCCTGCTCGAAGACGGCTCGAATGCTGGCATTGTGACCGAGAAAACGAAGGAAAGATGCGACAAAGAGAGTGCAGATATTATAAAAACGACCTATTTGTACATTATTAAACCCAAATAGTTCATTAGAACACAATGATATTTGTTTTTTAAGGTTCTCGTATCCATTTTGATTATTTCCTTACATCTTTTCCCTGTTTTTTCGGTCATGATGCTCGCATCACTCACTCAAAAGCCAGAAAAAATCTGTATAGGCTCTAATCAAAATGTAATACGAACCTAATGAACTATTTGGGTTAAATTAATTTTGATTACCTACTTAGTATAATCAGTATAATAATTGTACAATTATACAATAATAATACAAATTATGCTCCAAAGTGGGAAATTATCTCACTTTGGAGTTTTTCTTTTATTTAAAAACTCTATCTTTGCCATTGTGAAATAAACACGAAGGAAATGTTAATGCTGAAAAACCTTTCCAACTGTTGAAAATGATGAACTGACCATTCTAACTAAAACTTACTAAATATCGGATTAAATATGAAAAAGCTGTTAATGATTTTCTCTTTGTTTGCTTTTGTTTGTATGAGCATGTTTGCTGAGGGAACAAAAACGGTTTACACCACAGAAATCGTGCGTGATGTAAACAAGCAGGCAGATGAAACCACACGCTTCATGGTTAACATGGAGAACCTTTGTGAGAAGTTTGGAAGAAAAGATGCTGACGCAATAAAGACTGGTCTTAGTGCTGGAAGCATCAAGGTGATAGCACGAAGCGGTACTAAAGGCAGTACTTATTCCACTCCGGCTTATGGAACATACGGATACTGGTACAATGCTACCGGTGTGTGCGTGGCTGCAACCAACAGTACACGTAGGGTTGCTTGTAAGTACGAGGATGGATACTTCAAGCTCATACACTTCAACGATAAAGTTTCGGTAGGCAACACGTTCTCCATCGGCATAATGTTTGTGCAGGGTGAGGATATCGTACAGTATGAGTTTAATATCACTATGGGTGAAGCCGATAAAATCGTCAGCACCGATCAACCTGCTTTCGAGGAGAAGATAAAGCATCGTCATGACAAGGTTGAGACTTGGAAAGTCATTCCCCAGGTGCGTGTCAACGAGCAGCAACCTGTGAAGCAGAACTATGTTCAGGTAATGGCTGGTGAGACTTTCACCCTTGACTGTATTCTTCCAGAAGGGGCCACAAAGGGACTTTATACATGGAAGAATAAGAACGGCAAAAGCCTGCAGCTGCTCAAGGCAACTCCTTTAGTGGTTAACGATGCAACGATTGACGATGCAGGATATTACATTCTTAATGGACGCTACACTAATGCAGAGGGAGTTACAGAGACTTTCAAGGATTGCTACTACTACGTGGACGTTCAGACAGAACCTCTCGGCACTCCATTTGTATGGGAGGGTAGGACGCCTCAGTTCTCGCACGACTGGAAATCTGATGCTAAGTTCAACTATGGTAACTACACAAAGCCGGAGAAGGTTCACAACTTTAAGCAGAAAAACGGTACCGCGGCAAATTATGTTGCCGGAGAGTGGTGGTCGGCATTCTGGGGTGACGATTGTAATTCAGAATGTGGCGATGCTGCCACACAGCGTAAGGCTGCAGAGAACATGGTGAAGAAATATGATGAAGACTTTGCCTATATTCGCGATTATATGGGCTGGCCACCAGACCTTAGCGCCCGTGACGGATATAAGTCATTTGTGTATATCTTTGGTTCTGGACTTTCAAATGACAATACGGACAAGAATGAGAAAGGTGGATACCAAGGAAACACTTATGTCGATGGTAAGAACTACGCATGCGTTTGGGCTTCATACTATCCATTCTCTCGTTTCCGTGACGATGCTGACAAGAAATGGAGCGATGGCGACTACCAGCGTGAGGCAATGATTCACGAAGGCATACACGCAATTTTTGCAGATATCGTTGACAATGGCTTCAAATCGGCATGGTTCCATGAGGCTGGTAACACTTGGTTGCAGTCTGCCATGAATTCTGAACGCTACGATATACAGGGTGAGCCTGGTTTCCTTGACGCATGTCCGTTCATAGCTCCATTCATGCCTATAGAATGTTACTCTGGATGGCTTCAGGACGGTTCGTTCGGAGGTCCTTCTGCAGAAGGTGTTAACATGTATGGAAGCAGTGGACAGATCTGTACGTGGCGCACTCTTCTTGGAGGCACTCAGTATGGTAATGCCTTTCCTATTATACTCGGTGAGATTTCAGGAAAGGGAGCGATTCCATATATCTGGCGTAACTACAAGAGTGGCACTAATGATTACGTTCTCAAGATTGTCAGCAATGCTGTCGGTAGCGACGAGACAATGCGTCAGCTCATTCAGCAGTATCGCTCGCGCATGGCACTTTTTGACATTGGTAAGTGGAAGAAGGGATACCGTTCTGTTACAAATGGTAATTTCGGTGTGACTATCAAGGCAGAATGGGAACCAAGTTGGATTGATGTGGCTCCATTCAAATTGACAATGTATCAGGGTCTCACGAAGAACTCTTCTGACGGATGGATGGCTCCTGACACGCTTACAAATCCAGGATGGTCTGGTTGCAATATCATTCCTATTCATGTGGACTCAAAGGCTTCAACAGCAACTGTAGAGTTCAGACCAGAAGACACACAAATGCGTGCGCAGCTCTGCTACACTACAAAGGCAGGTAAGAACTACTACTCACAGCCTGTACATTGTGGGAAGACACAAATAGACATTACCGACCGTCCTGCAAACAACGTAATGTTCCTTGTTGTGTGCAACACCGATTACATTTACTCTAATGATAATAATCAGGCACAGCGCAAGAAGCACTATGACTATCGTGTGCGTTTCGGAGCTGGTGCACTTGCTGTTGCCGACCTCTACACTAAATGGAACCTTAATGAGAACACTCTTGTAGATAAGAACTATGACGAGAATGCTGCTCGCGAGGAGAATGCCATTATTCAGGAAATCACTGGCATCAAGTCTGTCATGCCTGATGACAACGGATATGCAAAGGGTGACAATGCAGTGAAGCTTCTTACAGGAAATGCCATCGCAGGACATCCTATTGTGGTTGCTCTCAATGGAGTTAATCCATCCGATGTGACTGTCAACATTCTCGGTGTTTCTGGTATCGTGGCAGATAATGCTCCTCTTGCTTCCGATTGCACTTACACTCTCCCTGCAGGACTTGCACCAGGTGTGTATTTCATCAAGTTCATCACATCAAAAGGAACTTGCAGCACTTACAAGGTGTTTGTAAAGTAGGTTGAAGTCGTTATAAACTCAACTAAAACCCAAAACTAAAACTTGGATTTTTCAAGTTGAAAAATCGAAGTTTTAGTTTTATTTTGTAGTCACACATCTCTTATTCATTCCGTTTCCTGATTAACTTAAACAGGATTGATACACGTGTGCCATGTCCTACCCTTGATTTGAGTATTATGTTTCCTCCCATCTTTTTGATGAGTTTCTCTGTGAGCGTCAGTCCTACTCCTGCACCGAAGATTTTCTCGTCAACCTTATAGAACATGTCAAATACGTGCTGCTGAGATTCCTCTGCGATGCCGATACCGTTGTCTTCAATGAATATTTCCACTTCGTTTGATGCCAGATGGTAGAACCATCCTATGAGTATGTCACCACTTTGAGTGAATTTGAATGAGTTCTTGAGTACCTCCTCTATCGCTCTTTTCAGTTGCATCTTGTCACAGTTTATCATCAGTTCTGGACGACCGTGTATGATGCCGAGTTTTACGGGACCAAGATACTCCACTTCACGGTATAAGCTGCCGTCTTCGTCTTTGTACTGGTCGTATATATCTTGTATTATGGCACCAACCTCATGATGCTGCATGTATAGGATAAGACTGTCAGACTCTATTCGTGTGGAGAGTAACACGTTTTCCACCAATCCAATGAGTTTGTTTGATGAGTTTGCCACCTCACGGCTCAATCTATTGCGTTCGTCTTCATTGAGTGTGCCGCTTGCTATTTGCTCTGTGTCGTCTATAATGGTGTTGAGGGGACCGCTTATCTTATCACTGAACCCCATGATACGCCTGCCTTTTTCCAGAGCCTTCTCTGTATTGTTTGCCACTTCCTTGAGATGCTTCTCGTTGACATGGTCGTTGGCTATCTCGGCAATTTCTGTGAAATATTTACACACCTCTATCTGGTGGGATAATTTACCCACATTCTTCTTTAGTGTCAACAGGTGCATTATAAGCGCCGTGGTGATACCAAGGAATATCAGGATGGTTATTATGGTAGTTATCATTTCTGTGCTCATACCGACATTTTTTTAGTTTTCTTCTTCCTCATCGTATCTCTTGAATCGGCAATAGAATGTACTTCCTCTTCCGTAAGTGCTTTCCACACCTATTGTACCGTCTTGTTTCTCCACAATCTTCTTGCAAGAGTCGAGTCCGAGTCCAGTACCATGTGCCTGTTCGTTCACTTTGAAGAACTGGTCGAAAATCCTTTTCTGATTCTCTTCTGTGATGCCTATTCCTGTGTCACTGACATACAGTTCTATTTCTTTGGTGTCGGTTATGTCTCTCCATCCCAATGTTATCGATCCTGTAGATGTGAATTTGAATGAGTTGCTGAGGAAGTTGTTTATCACCTGCTCCACACGCTTCGGATCCACATAGATGTTGGCATCATGGTCATCAACAGGGTGTGACAGTATGAAATCAATGTGTGACGGACAAATAATCTTGTTTGTCTGGTATATCACATCAATCAGTTCACGTACCGACTTACTTCTCATTTTGTAGTTCACCTTTATGATGTCCTCGCCCGACAACGTATACACGTCATCCAGCAGCTTGAGCATAGTTTCGCTGTTGCTCTTCACGATGTCGGCAAACTGCTTTCGTTCTTCCTCCACGAACAGGTCATACTGTTCTGACAGCAGGTTTGCAAATCCCGCTATGGCATTGAGCGGTGTGCGCAGGTCGTGGTTGATGGCTGCAAGAAATGTCTCCTTCAGTTCCACATCGTACATCTTCTGGCGCATATCGTCAATCTCATTTTCCATATTCTTTATCTTGTCAACATTGACGAAGATGCCATAAAACTTGCTGTCCTTGCTGGTGGTCTCATTAAGCTTGTATATCAGTTCCCACCAGTGAAATGTCTTGCCCCCGTCGCAGCTGAGGTGGAAACGCATGCGTCGGCAAATAGGGTTGTATAGGTGTGAATACACGCCTATCCATTTGTCAAACACGTCCAAGCAGCACGAATGGCACAGTCTGCGGAAATTGGGTATGTCCCAATCTGCTTTCTTGAATTCTGATTTCTGAGTAAAGTCTCCGAGGAAAGTCATCACCATGTTTCTTCTGTTGATGACCCATGTGGCAACCGAACCGTCGTTCAGTCCAGGTAAAGCCTCCAATGCAGCCTCCTTTGCGGCTTTCAGCTCACCCTTTTTTGCTCTCAGTTGCGCTAAAAGATGCTTATTTATCATAGCATAAAAGAAAATGATTGCACTTAATGCTATGATGCATATTATTATGACAGGTAAAAGTATCATTTCTTCAAGGTTATAGGTGGGTTGCCTCCCAATTTTGATTACCGATTTGGGTTAAATACCATCGTTCTGTTTGACTAAAAGCATTTCAGTTGACGTTTTGTCACTTATAATAATTTGCAAATATACAATTATTTTTTCACACATATAATAAACGCATGTTTTTTGTGTTTTATTTAGAAGAAAAATTAAACAAAACATCTGCTTGTGATAAGTAATATGGTGAAAACGCACTTTGTATCGCTGCAACCGACCTTTCGCTACCTTCCACTGTTACGCTCCCAGAACACTCCGTCACGATACCCCTGTATGGTGTCGTCGTCATCAGCCATTAGCAATCGCTTCGTAGCCAGCAGGCAGTATTCATTGTTTTGTTCAATGCCAATGCAGCGCCTTCCAAGCTTCTTGGCAACCACCGCTGTTGTGCCACTGCCAAGGAATGGGTCAAGTATGACATCACCCTCTCTGCTGGAGGCAAGAATAAGTTTGGCAATGAGTTTTTCTGGTTTCTGTGTAGGATGCTCCGTGTTCTCTGGCATCGACCAGAACGGTACTGAGATGTCATCCCAGAAATTGCTCGGACAAGTCATACGGAACTTACCGCCATCCGTCTGCTCCCAATCCTTCGGAGTACCATACCTGCCACCTTCACGATAAGGTGCCAGCACACGGCGTCGCTGCTTTACCGCTTCAACATCAAAGTAATAGTTGTGTGCATCCTTCACGGCAAACCAGATGTCCTCCATGGAGTTCTTCCAGTTGGCAGATGCCCCCCTGCCTTTCTCACGCTGCCACGTTATGCGGTTCATAATGGTCAGACCGACATTCTCAAGTGAACGCTGCATAGCCGAACAGCAATGCCAGTCGCCGCACATGTAAAGCGAACCGTCAGGAGTCAGCTTATTCACAACCTGTGGAAGCCACGACATGAGATACTCCTCATAGTCGTTCTCTTTCATTTGCCGGAAAGCATTGCCACCGAAGTCACGCGACAGATTATATGGAGGGTCAAGGATAATCAGGTTGATGCTGGCATCAGGCACACGACCCAATTCCGACAGCATGTCGCCACAGATGACCGACTCTCGCCTGTCCACCATCTGCTGTAATGTATCACGTTCTGCCTCTGTGATGGTTACCGTTCTGTTGTTTGGTGCTGCCATATTTATTTACTCTCTATTGCTTTTGCCACGGCGTATGCTGTAGTCCATGCCGCCTGAAAGTTGAATCCACCCGTTATGCCGTCGATGTCGAGAACCTCTCCTGCATAGAACAGGTTGCGGGTCTGCTTCGATTCCAACGTGCGGCTGTCAACAGAGTCCAACGGCACACCTCCGCAAGTCACGAACTCATCTTTGTACTGGCATCGGCTGTCAATAGTGTATGTGTCGTTAGTCAGGAGGTCTGTCAGACGGTTTATGCCCTTCTTCCCGACCTCTCCACATCGCTTGCCGCTCATCTGTGCTTTTACAAGCAGATACTCCCACAATCGTGAGGGGATGGCAAACGGACGCACATTGTCTATCTGTTTCTGCTGATTCTGCCTCAGCATGCACTCCACTTCCGAACGGACACGGTCGGCATTGCCCTCACCTGTCCAGTTTATCAGCAATGGTGCCTTGTAACAGCAGTCGGCAAGATGTCGTGCCGCATAACTTGACAGCTTCAGTATGGCAGGTCCGCTCATGCCCCAGTGTGTGATGAGCAGAGGTCCTTGCGAACGGAACTTAGTGCCGGGGATGGAAGCAATAGCCCCCTCCACCACCGTGCCCATCAATGCCTTCAGTGCCTTGTCAGCAATGTTGAAGGTGAAGAGCGATGGCACACATCCCTTGCGGTTGGGAGTGCCTCCCACCGTCACAGCCACATAATCATATTCGCCAAGCAGCGACTGCGGATTGCCGACTCTTTCGCCAAGACGTATCCTCACTCCATGTCTGCGGCATTCACGCATGAAGCAGTCAATGATGGCATGGCTGTCCTGTGCTTGCGGAAACACACACTCATCATCCTGAACCACAAGAGGCACGCCGTGATTCTCAAACCACTCGTATGCATCCTCTGGACCGAACTGCTTAAAAAGACGCTTAAGCAGACTCGCCCCTCGTGGGTAAGCCTGCTTAAGATCTGTGATTTCTGCAAATGTATTGGTGCAGTTGCAACGGCCACCACCCGAAATCTCCACCTTCGACAGCACGCGATGCTGCTGTTCGAAGATAGTGACTTCAAGCTCTGGCATCATCTCCTTTGCATTGACAGCAAGAAAGAAACCAGCAGCCCCTCCACCTACAATTGCTAACTTCATCTGCCGGGAATCGACTATTTCTTTGCTGCACGTTCAAGTGCAACGTTTATGTTAGGACAGATATTCTCCTCACCGAGAAGCTTGTCAAAGTGATTCTTCTTCAGCACACCCTCAACGTATTCGTTCACTCCAGAGAGGATGACCTTGATGTTTTCCTTGTGCGACATTTCTATCAGGTTGGTAAGGTTGTGTATGCCTGTAGAGTCGATGAACGGCACGCGGCGCATGCGAATGATTCTCACCTCAGGACGATCCTTCATCTGTGCCATCACCTCCTCAAACTTATTTGCGATGCCGAAGAAATAAGGACCGTTTATCTCATACACCTCAACATGCTCAGGGATTACGAGATGCTCTATGTTTGGATTCTCCACATCAACATCGCTCACAGGGTCGAGGTCGTCATCCTCTGTCAGCACCTTCACCTGTGTTGTCTCTGCCATGCGGCGCATGCAGAGGAGACAAGCGAGTACAAGACCCACCTCAATTGCTATTGTAAGGTCGAAGATGACGGTGAGGACGAATGTGAGCCACAGCACTATCACGTCGCTCTTAGGGTTGTGCATCATCTCGCGCACTGTGCGCCATCCGCTCATGTTGTAGCTCACCACCACAAGCACACCTGCAAGGCACGACATTGGAATGTACTTGGCATAAGGCATGAGGAAGAAGTATATGAGAAGCAGCACAACAGCATGTATGATACCCGCAATCGGAGTCTTACCGCCATTGTTGATGTTTGTCATTGTACGTGCAATGGCACCAGTTGCAGGAATGCCGCCAAATATTGGGCTTGCTATGTTGGCAATGCCCTGACCTATAAGCTCCTGGTTGCTGTCGTGCTTATGACCTATGATACCGTCTGCCACGGTAGCCGACAGCAGCGACTCAATGGCACCCAGCACAGCGATGGTTATGGCTGGCGAAATGAGACCCTTCACGCTCTCCCAGTCGAGGCTTGGCATTGTTGCCTCAATGGCAGTAGGATTAATGTCGAAACGGTCGCCTATGGTGTCAACGTGAACGCCGAAATAGTTGGTCATCACAATGCCGGCAACGGTCATCACGATGATGGCAATGAGTGAACCCGGAATCTTCTTGGAGATAAGCGGAGTGCATGCGATGATTACTATTGACAAAATGCCGACAGCAGCTGTTGCCAAATCGACCGTGCTGAAATTCTGGAAATAACAAATCCACTTCTCAATGAAGTCGGCAGGCACGCCGCCCTCAATGCTGAGACCGAAGAGGTCCTTCACCTGAGTGGAGAATATCGTCAGCGCAATACCGCTCGTAAAACCAACAATGATTGGGTAGGGGATGTAGCGAATTATGGTACCTAACCTGAACACACCTAACAATATGAGGAAAATACCAGCCAGTACAGTGGCTATGGCAAGTCCCGTGAGTCCATACTGTTGGATGATGCCGTAGATGATGATGATGAACGCACCGGTAGGACCGCCAATCTGCACACGGCTGCCACCGAATGCACTGATGATAAAACCGGCGATGATGGCTGTCAGGATGCCCTTCTCAGGAGATACACCCGATGCAATACCGAAGGCAATGGCAAGTGGAAGGGCAACGATGCCCACAATGATGCCAGCCATGAGGTCAGCCATAAACTTCTGTTTGTTGTAGTTCTTGAGCGTGTAAAACAGCTCAGGCTTTGATGCTCGTAGTTTCATACGAATTTTATTTTATCTTTTTACCTTGTTTATTGTCTTCTAATGTTTTGTCACCCCCCATCATCCTCTACCCCCTCCCTTTACGGGTAGCGACCGTATGAAAGCGTGACTAAATGTCACGGTTTAGGAAGCGACCGAACTAAGTGCTCTTAGTGAGGACGGGAAAGTCGGGGTGGGTC
>JAZLHP010000060.1:0-96074 GCA_045616905.1 Bacteroidaceae bacterium | reverse complement strand
CCCTTCTGCCTTTTCTGCACGTTGCTTTGCTGCCAGGTACTTGTTGTACTCTGTTACGCTCTTGCCATTGGCACGGCTGACTTCATCTTTCAGGCGGTTGATCTCTTCATCCTTCTGCTTGCGAAGTGACTCAATGGCATTAGCATCAAGCTTAGAAACCTTATCCTTCATGACGGCATTCTCCTATATCCCTCCTATATTTCTTCTCCCTTCCTCCTCCATTTATGTGTTCGTTATGTGTTCGTTATGTGTTCGTTATGTGTTCGAAATGTGATAAATGAACACATTTGTTGTAAATTTGTAACAAATACCTAAGACATAAAACATTTATCAGTAATAAACCCAAATAGTTCATTAGGCTCGTAATACATTTTGATTAGAGCCTAATGAACAATTTGGGTTAAAGCAATCCGCAGACACCAGACGATTTGATCGCCGATGTCTGCGGATTGGTTTTGGTGGGTTTATTGTGCCTTCTGCACCTGTGTTTTTATGGACGGTCGTTCCTCACTCGTGTGAGGGGTGTTTTTAGAACTTCCACTTCAGTGCAATGGTTGGATTCACATAGAATCCGTCGTTGGCTCCTGTCTTGCTGCTGTAGATGAAGTTGTTGCTGAGTTCGACCTCGGTACCGATGCTGAGGTTGGTGTTCTCGAGTCCCTTGATGCTGTTGACATTGAACCAGAGCTGGGGTTCGCTGAGTGCCACGAGGGTGCCGTGTCCGTTGGTGCTGTTGATACCTCGCCAGAAGTCAACAAAGCCAGAGAAGGTGAGTGCCTTGTTGGCAAATGTGGTGCTCCACACGCCTGTCAGCTGGAATGATGAGTAGCCGGGACTATTGTAGGCTCCTCCGCGGAAGTAGTGCTTGTACATGAGCTGGAGGGAGTAGGTCTTGGAGAAGTCGGCTGAGTGTCCGTTCCATGCAGGACCGACGAGGGCTGAGTGCTGGAAGCTGCCGCCGAGGTTCAGTCCGCCGTTGTACTCGATGTGGGCTGCGAGTGGCGACTGCTTGCCGAGGTTGAACTCGCGGCTTATCTCAGCATAGGCTCCTGTGTTGTCTTTTCTCTTGAAGTCGAGGTCAACGAAGTAGAACCATGAGCCCCACTGGTCTGCCTTGAACTGTTCGAGGGTGACGGTCACTTTCTGACGGTCTGCCTCATCTTCTGTGTAGATGTTTCTGCCCAGGTCGTAGTGTAACTGGATGTTCTGGGCGTTGATGATACTGCTCATCGCCATTGCTGCGATGATGAATAGGATTTTTTTCATAATGTTTTTTATGTCTAATGTTTAATGGTTTAAGAGGTTAAGAGGTTACCCCCATCATTCATCTTCCCCCTCCCCTTTAATGGGAGGGAGGTAAGGGGGTGGGGACCTTACTCAAACAGGCTGCGCATGCCGCTGTTGTCGTTGGGATTGACGAAGGGGTTGCGTCCGAGGTGCTTGTATGCGAGTTCGGTGACTTCGCGTCCTCGTGGTGTGCGCTTGATGAATCCTTCTTTTATGAGGAACGGTTCGTACACTTCCTCAAGGGTGCCTGTGTCCTCGCCTATGGCTGTGGCTATGGTGCCGACTCCGACGGGTCCTCCTCGGAACTTGTCGATGAGGGTGAGGAGTATCTTGTTGTCAATCTCGTCGAGTCCGAACTTGTCGATGTTGAGCGCCTCGAGTGCGAGGTGCGCTATGGGGAGGTCGATAGTGCCGTTGCCTCGCACCTGTGCGAAGTCGCGCACTCGGCGTAGGAGGGCGTTGGCTATTCGTGGGGTGCCACGGCTGCGTCCTGCCACTTCGGCGGCTGCGTCGGGATGGCATGGCACTCCGAGCAGTTTGGCTGAGCGCAAGATGATGCGTGTGAGGATTGATGCGTCGTAGTACTCGAGGTGCATGTTGATGCCGAACCTGGCGCGCAACGGTGCCGTGAGCAGTCCGGAACGTGTGGTGGCTCCGACAAGGGTGAAGGGGTTGAGGTCTATCTGTATGCTTCTGGCTGACGGACCTTTGTCTATCATGATGTCTATCTTGTAGTCCTCCATCGCACTATAGAGATACTCCTCGACGACGGGTGACAGGCGGTGTATCTCGTCGATGAAGAGCACGTCGTTCTCTTCGAGCGATGTGAGGATGCCGGCAAGGTCGCCTGGCTTGTCGAGGACGGGGCCGCTGGTGACCTTGAAGCCTACGCCCAGCTCGTTTGCAATGATGTTGCTGAGTGTGGTCTTGCCCAGTCCGGGAGGACCGTGAAGCAGGGTGTGGTCGAGTGGTTCGCCACGGAAGCGTGCTGCCTCAACAAAGACGCTGAGGTTCTCGACCACCTTGCTCTGACCGCTGAAGTCTTCGAAGCGAAGGGGGCGAAGGGCGTTCTCAAAGTCCTTGTCCTTGTGTGACTGCTGTTGTTCGCGAATATCGAAATCTGACATTGTACCTAATTGGTTATGGTTTATAGTTGAGGGTTAAAGGAGGTGAGGGTCTAAAAGGTGAGGATGTTTCCTTGTGGTGTCATGCCTTCGCAGCTGATGTGCATTTCCTTGCAGGAGCTGTTGTTCCAGAACTCTATGGTTGCCTTGCCCTTGTCGTCGGTCTTGATGTCGGGTTGCCAGTAAATGGTGCGGCGGTAGTCTTCGACGGGTGGTATGACGCTGTAGTCTTCCATTTCGAATGTGGATGGTATGTTGTATCCCTGGTAACGTGTATTGCGCATTCCCTTCTGCTTGTAGGCAAAGGTGTTATGGGTGAACACGTACATGACAACTGGGTTTGCTGATTCTATGTCGGAGCACATGAAGTGGCGATGCAGGGGTTCAAGCTCTTCTGATATATAAACGGATTTCACTTCATCGAGGAATACAGGCAGTTCGATGGCTGAGTTGCTCAAGTTGTCGTTCACCTGCACGTTTATTCCCTGACGCCTGTTGTAGTTGGTGATGGTGCAGAACTGATTATCGACGATCCAGATAATCTGACGATTCTTGTAGGATAGTCCGTCGGCATAAAAGCGGATATAGCCTATTGGGATTTCAAATGGAGGTTCGCCAATAATCTCTTCCACAATCTTGTTTCCTGTGGGTGAGTGTTCTGACATTTCGTCTGCCGGCGATGCTATGTAGATATCTGTCGGCTCGGCTTCACCTCCGAAGAAGCTGTTCTTTGACTTTATCCAGTCCACGAACAATGGCGAGGGTTCGCCTTCGTCGGCTATGCGGTCTGAAGCATCATCGCAATTATAGTATATGAGTGAGTTTCTGCGGGCATTCTTCTCGTCTGCCTTCCACAGGTAGTCGCGGTTGTGTCCTCTTGCCTTGACGGTGACCTGCTGAAGCACATGGTCCTTGTGCGTCATGCTCACCCATTGCTCGTCTTTGTCAGAGAAATTCCACTTGAAGAGCTTTGTCGTGTCAACAGGTATGGCGCTTGCCTCGAGAGGCGACACGTAGCGTCCTGCCGGTGCGAAGTTGCGGTCGATTGCCACATAGTAGTTGACGTCTTTCCAGTAGCCGTTCTTTCCCTCCACTCCTGTATTGATGCTGAGGTTCCACTCGCCTTCTATCTCTGGAAGAATGAACACGTAGTTGCCAAGCGAGTCGGTTTTAGTGGTGCCTTCAACCACCTGTCCGCTGAAATTGTACATCTTGGTGTCGAGCCATACTCCTGCAACGGAATTCTTCTTTGACTTCTCACGTAAGCGTCCGAAGAGATACTGCTTGTCCTCTATTGGTTCGAATTTGAGCATGGTGCTTTGTCCTGACATAAGGCTCCAGTCATAACGACGCCATCCCTGCACCATCATCAGCAGGTCGGCAGCACGACGGTGTGCCTCGTCATCTGATTCGAAATAGTATTCAGGATGTGCTATGTATCCACGCAGTTCGCTGCTCAGCAACATCCATGACAGCATGTTTCCATTGGAACCGTTGACCAATCCTGATGCATCGACAGCGGAAAACGACAAGTCGGCATTGGGCTTGGAGGTGAGGGTGAACTTGACCTTGCCGCACGGACGAAGATTGTCAACATCGCTGACCACATTCACACGTTCGCTGCCATCGAGCTTTGGGCAGATGAAGAACATGCGTTCGGAAAGAATGCGTCCTTCTTTGTTGAAGAATGTGATTTGACTGACTCCCTCTGGCAGATTGTCACGGTCGAATGTACGTATGACATGTGCATCGGCTGTGAGTGTGTCGCAGCGCACGACCTTGCCGTTGTGTACCATAGCATAACCCAGCATTCCACCTTGCTGCATCTCAGCAGAGGTGTACAGATCAACGGTCACGACAGATGGGTGCAGCATGTCGATATGCATGGTGCATCCCTGAGGTTTTGCTGATGGGAGCTGGTATTTCTTGCCGTCTGCCTGAAGGTACATTTTCTCTGAACTGCCTGTCAGGGAAACTACACCATAACCATGCGAATCGGTTGTGGTGGTGGACAGGACGGAGCCATCCTTGCCAAGAAGTGAACAGGTGGCACGCATTGGCATTCCTTCTTTATCGACAAGCGAGAATGCGACACGGCATGGCAAGCCTTGGACGATGTCGCCACCCTCTGGATAGAAATGAACCCTGTTAGAAACACCTGCAGCACTTGAGCTTGCTGAAGAGGATTCATCCATGCTGACGACATTCTCGTTTGGGGAATCTATACTCTCTTCACGCTCGTTGTTAAGTCGTTTGCGATAGCTTATCTTGTCAATCTCAGGAGAGCTGTAATGCCCCTCTATTGTCGGTGTCTTGAAGATTGGGAACACACGAGAGAAACAGGCGTTGGGTCCCCAATTGGTCATGTAACGCGTGTATGCCCTGACTTCATAAAAACCTGTGGTCATGATGCTGTCCACTTTAATGTCGCCATGTGCCACACCATTTTCAATGTGCAGTTTTCGTGATTCGACCACATCGCCACTTGGATTGAGCAGGTCAACATACAGAACCTTACTCAAATCGGTTGGGGCTCCGTCGTCGGTACGCACTACATACGCCTTGAACCAAATTGTCTCTCCTTTGAAATAACCGGTATTGTCAAAATGCAGGTAAACTTTCTCCTGAGGACGCAGCTGCCCGAAACGCATCGCCGTCTTCACATAACGCAAGATACCAGCAACATCTTCATTACTCTGATTTTGCGAGAATGACATGAGCGAGCATTGCATCATCACAAAAAGAACGAGGAATCGCAATAGTTTCATTGTAGAACTTAAGTAAGTTATCGAAAATCATTTTCTAAGGTGAGAACAATAAGGTGGAGGTAACAAAGAGCCGTCTCTTTCACTTTTGAGTGAGCTGCTGACTCTCATCGTTTACGAGTACGAACATGCGGTCGTTCATTCTAACCCGCTCGTTGACCTTTATAGATATGACATCACCTTTCTTTGCCACATCTACCGGATAGTTCTTTGTGCTATCGGCAGGATCATCAACTCGAATCTCATTCACAGGCTGGATGAGCGCACCCGTGGTAGGACCAGTGACCAACATCTTGTCGGTGTTGCGTATTTCGCCATTCTCAACAAGGAATTCTGCGACTCCTATCTTAGCAAAATACTTAGTACACTTTGCACAATATATCTTCTTTTCGGTTGCCTTGGAGCCGTACACATCGCACCATTCTCCAAGTTTTGCACCTTGGTAATATCCATCCCAGAAACCACGATTAAACACGGTGCTAAGCTGAGCGTTCCATTCTGCCTTAGCATCTGACGCAACAGAGAAAGTGCCATCAAGAACAGCATTGATGGCTGCATCGTAAGCCTTGACGACAGTATATACATATTCAGGACCACGAGCGCGTCCTTCTATCTTCAGCACCCGCACACCAGCATTCATCATCACGTCTATGAAATCAATGGTCTTAAGGTCTTTAGGTGACATTATGTACTTGTTGTCAACCTGCAATTCTGTACCTGTCTCTATATCCTTGACTTCATAGGCTCTACGGCAAATCTGCACACACTCACCACGATTGGCACTGCGTCCAGCATTCTGAAGCGAGAGATAGCACTTGCCGCTTATTGCCATACACAAGGCACCGTGACAAAACATCTCTATACGAATAAGGTCGCCCTTCGGTCCACGTATATCCTGCTCAATGATCTGCTGATAGATATCACGCACCTGCCACATGTTAAGCTCACGAGCAAGCACCACAACATCGGCAAACTGTGCGTAGAACTTCAACGCCTCAATATTGGAAATGTTGAGCTGTGTGCTGAGATGCACCTCCTGCCCTACTCTCTGACAATACGTCATCACGGCAACATCGCTGGCAATGACAGCAGATATGCGTGCCTCTTTGGCAGCATCAATAATCTCATGCATGGCTGGGATGTCTTCGCCATAAATGATGGTGTTTACTGTCAGATACGATTTGAGTCCATTTTCATGGCATATCTGTGCAATCTCTTTCAGGTCATCTATGGTAAAAGGGTTTGCACTATGCGAACGCATGTTCAGTTTGCCAATACCGAAATATACAGAGTTTGCACCTGCTTTTATCGCAGCAGCAAGACTCTCCCGGCAACCTACAGGTGCCATTATTTCAAAATCAGAACGTTTCATGAGTGCAAAGGTACGACTAAGTGAGAGAAAAAACAAATTTAGAGCAAACCGAATGCTGAAAAACTTGTTTTTATGCTGAGGTGCAGCCTAAAATTCGGCGAAAGCCTGATTTATTTGGATTTTTCCGAACGTAAGTACCTTCGGCGACAGCCAACGGTACGACTAAAATAAAAAACATTACTTGCATTTGCTGCAGACAAGCAACACGTTACCAATATCAAAAGCCTTGGCGCCAAACAAATAAACATCGCCACCATCCTTTATGCCTGTACGTTTACGCAACTCATCTGCAGACAACGGGAAATTACGTACTGCAATGTTTGCTTTAGGGAAGCGTGACTTCAATCGTTTTTGTACCTTTGAAGAAAAAGGAATGACCTCCTTTATATGAAACAAACGCCCTGGGAATGCATCTATGTGTTCATCACTGGTCATCAATCGGGTGTCGTAATCGAGCTGACGAACAGGAAAATCATGACAAAGCGACTTAAATGCCTGTGCCTTCATAAGTGTGACATCAGGTTCGTAAAGATATTCACCCAGAGAGCCGACCCTCACTTGCCACTCACTGGCGGCATCAGAGGAAAACACATACTCCTTTTCATCGGGGAAATCGACACAATGGAACATAACATCAGATGACGCTTCGTGCTGCATCTTCACCAGCACTTCCTTACATTCGTTTTTCACGGCAACCACGTACACATCGGTGACATTATGAAGTTTTCTCAAAGCATCTGTAATGTCAACCATTGGCGACAACTTGACAAGCACAACCTTTGCGTGTGCGAGCAATTCCGACTGCCAGCTGATGACATTTGGTTCGCAATCCTCTATTGCATACACTCTACTGCCGTCGGATGCTCTTCGTGCCGGATCTAAATAGATTATGTCAACCGATGGAATGGATATTTCTTCACCATCGGCATGTATTATCTCTATGGAAGGACATCCTCCTGCCAGATGAGCAAAATTATGCCGTGCAGCCTCACATAAATGTTGCTGGCGTTCAACATAAAAAGCCCGTTTCATATCTTTGCTCATGTACCAGAAGTCAACTCCCATGCCTCCCGTCAAGTCACAAAGACTCTCAGCAGCACTACCGTCATGCAATGTGCAGACAAGACCTCGCTTGTATCGAGCCGTCTGCTCAGAACTGCATTGTTCTGCAGGAACTCGTCCACCCATTATCAAATCAGGATTTGAGTACCACTCTGGCAACTTTGTCTTCAGCCTTTTGCGCGCCTCAATCTGTTCAGCGGCAAACGCCACATCAACATCAGGATAACGCTTTGCTGCAAACAAGAGCTCTGCTGTATCCTCATTGATATGCTGGGAGATAAAATCGCGTATGAGTGGTGTCCAATTCATAATGTTTGCGAAGGTACGAAAAAAATCTCATACCAGACGAACGAATACAAATAATTGAAGCGAATATACTTTTTTATGCACTATTCAGATTGCTGACACAGGATGTTTCTCATTATCTATCCATATCCTCAACCTATCAATATCGAAGCGAAAACGAACCCCGTTCGGCAAAATCCATACCCAGCTATTGGAAGTTTGTTGCGTTGGCTCTCCTAACAGTTGAGTCATTTTTTCTTTTATACGAGCAGATACCACTTGCTTATCCTCTTCTGGTATTGGCACAGGAGTGATGTAATACGACCTTGCTTTCTTTCCGTTTACGGTTTTGAACTCCTTGTAGTCAGGAATCTCGCCACCCAAAGAAGTTGGTGTTGTGAGGATGCCAAGCAGAACTCCCTTTATGATACCCGATGCAGCATAATACTGATAATTCGTGAACATGGAGAACTTTGGCAATGCATAGTTCATGAATATTAAACGAGATAGATTCGCATTGTCATAGCTTGCTGTAGGGTGATTGTTTGTTACGCTTCCATCGTTGTACAACGCTTTCACAGCATCGAGCATCGTTGTGATGCCAATGCCTCGCTCTGCAAAGAACCGTATGCATGGTTCAATGTTGATGCTATCATTGACGGGTGGTGTATCCGTTTTACAATCAATAGAAATTAAGGTAATGGTATTATCGTGTACATCAACGAGGGTGTTCTGTTCGTTGAGCGGAAGTTTTCCTAATGATTGCTTGTGAACGAAACGATTATTCTCAAATACTACTACATTTGTTTCTCCCGAAGTCATAGCAAGTGCATGTATCTTTCCGTTGCTAAGAAAGAAATGAGAGTACACCGTGTCTGGTTTTTCGTCCGACCACATTTCGTCCCTGCCATCTGCAATGTCAAATATTATTTCTGGTTTGGAAGATGGATAATCACGCAACAAACCATTTATGCTCTGCACTTTTCCTTCGCAAGGGTTAGCAATGTGCCCCATTGAATATCTCATTGGCAGATAATAACCATCAGCCATCCTGAAGATGTGAATTGCATCTGTGCGATAAAGGTGCTCTGTGTGTTTCTTCCCTTTCTCCACAAAACTGAGGTATCGTCCCCATTCTCCTATGTCTGTGCGCTTTATGGTGAAATCCTTATCTTCAAAGATTACATTAGATGGCGTTACAGCATCCTTCACCATCCATACTGAGTCGTTATCCCATGGGTGTATCTTGTCTTGCTCTATACATAGATAACGATTCTCGTCGTATGCTTTACCTACAATGAGCGAGTCGTTACGCACGTAAAATTTACGCTTTGATTTATCGCCATCAAGACGAAGATCATTGGGTTTGTACACCAGTTCAAACTTTCCGTCAGATGGTGAATAGACAACTATATGGTCATACTCTAAAGCTACCTCACCCATGATTCTCTCTTTCAGAGCAATGAAGTACAATCCTTTATACTTTACGTATTTACTCACTCTGACTTGCGAGTATGGATGAATAAACTCACGGATGTCTAACTCTATATTGCGTTTGTCCACAATCATATCCTGTGCAACAGCATTTGTACAGAATAGTGACATAAAGAATGTCACAATAAAAAGAATTTTTGTCATTGCCGTTATTTATTTCATTTAAATAAACGCCTTACATTTTAATATTCGGAAAACGCTTTCTTATCTCGGCTTTCTCCTCTTCTGTCATTTTTCCATGAATTGTGAAATGGTCAATCTTGATATTGTCCATCCAATCTGGCAGAACCACCTTGTCAACGAAGTAAAGATCTAACGACTTTATTTCACTCATCTTGGATAGTACAGGAGGCACTTCATTTACACGAAGGGATAAATTATCTTTTTTCAAAAGTGCCGAATCACTTTCGTCAGAATCGGCAACACGTACCATCCAACCTATTTCTGGGGATAGTGCTTTAGTGACAGGATCCTCTTTCACGCCAACAAATCCAGCCCACAGCTCCATAGGTGTTTCTGTAGAGTTAACTCCATCGGAGTTCATGTAATGGAAGTCAACACGAACCATCTCTGGCATCATCTCGGATGTGAACATCACTTTCGATACCCAAACACCATATTTGTCGTAAGGGAATAGTTTTAGGAACCACCCATCGAGTTGTGTAGAACCTTCTGGCAAACAACCACCACCACGCATACGCTCTGGCCTGTCTTGCATGACCATATTTTTCCAAAACTTGGTGTTTGGATGTCCTTTGGAAGCCTCAACAAACTCTTCAAGAATTGGTTCAAGTTCTGAAATCCATGATTCCATGCCATATTTACGTAATGCAGAAGTCTTGTCGAGCACTTTCTGCCAATCGCCTGGAGTACCTTTGAGAGTGATTGTAGGAATACCACACGAGGCATAAAAGACTACATATTCAAAATATGCTTTCATGGCATCCATCAAGGTGATTTCTGATGCTATACGCTCTGTGGCTGTAGTCGTGGAGAAATCGGCTGTCATGACATTGGCTATGTCACCTTTGGTATTGGCAGCTATCTGTTTCTGCAAATCATCCAACAATACCAACCAATCGGCATTGCCCGAAAGCAAATCTTTATCAGACTCTACCACCAGATGCATCTTGTCTGTATGACTAACGAATTTTTCGCGCATTTTTTCAGCATTATGTCCAACGTAATGTCCAAACGCTTGACTGATGGCAAGCCACACCATATCTGGCGACAGTACTAGTGGACGATGTTGTGCGTATGACTGCATAATGCACTTAAACATAACATCGGCACCAACCCACACCAATGAGTCACCAGAGAAACTCGTTGCCACAAATCCGTTATTCTTCTGTACGCGGAGACTCTCCATCCAACGATTAGACAACGCTTTGTTGTCATGATATGCCATACATGCGTCTGTGGCAGGAAGATTCTTATCAACGATGAAAGTGACTCCATCTGCGGAAATCTTTACGGGTTCATTACCGTAAGCAATAGGCTGAGCAACCTTTATCACACATGGACACCCCGCAAAAGCACCTTGCCCTATCGTCTTGACACTTGGAGGCATAATGACGGTTTTAAGGTTGGCGCAACCTGTAAATGCATCTGAACAAATTTCTGTGATTCCATCGGGTATATTCATATATTCCAACTGTGCGCAACCCGCAAACACATATTGTTGAATACATGGCTCATGAGGAACACCATTCCATTGTACATTCTTCAAATTACGGCAATAAGAAAACGCTCCATTCGAAAGGATTTGTATGGAGTCAGGAATGACAAGATTCTTAATGCCTTGACAACCAGAAAATGCATACCTGCCTATTATCTTTACTCCATCAGGAATGACAAACGTATCAGGCATGGATGATTCCGAAAATGCACCGTCAGCTATCACCTCCACATAATCAGGGATTACAGATGAACTGATACCAGCCAAAAGTGTTTTTGTTTTCTTTTCGATAATAACATTGCTGCCAACTGGAGATTCATACACAGGGTTTTTCTTGTCAACGGTAATAGACGTACATTGAGTGCATCTTGCAAACGCACCATTTTCAATTTTCACAACACTCTTTGGAATCCTAATTTCTGTAATGGAAGTTCCACTAAATGCACCTGATTTTATATATTCTATGCCGTCAACAATAGTACTGAAGGCACATCCAGAAACGATGGCATTGCAATCTGTTCTGACAATGGCATTGCAGTTGTTGCGAGAATCATACAGTTCATTACCTTTATCCACCACAATACTCTTCAACTGCGAGCATCCTTTGAATAACCCCATCCCCACTTCCTCTAAACTCTTTGGGATGTAAACAGATTGCAAGTTTGTGCATCCTGCAAATGCCCCATCTCTCAATTCTGTCACTCCTTCTGGAATAACAATGTTTGTCAGTCCTACACAATTATTAAACGCAAAGTCGTTTATGACTGTTACTGTTTTTGGAATGCTGGTTGTCTTACATCCTAACACAAGAATATCGCCATCCATACATTTTTCAATGATGGCGTTGCTGTTACCAGGCGAGCAATAAAGTTTATTGTTCTCGTCCACTGTGATGCATTCCAAATTCGGACAGTCATTAAATGCGTCTTTTGATATCCAATCGGCGGATGAAGGAATGGAAACAGAACGAAGGTTAGTACAACCTTCAAACGCTAATGTACAGATTTGCTCTATACCCTCGCCTATCACCAAGTGCTCAAACAAATCACAATTCTGTAATAACTTGGAGTCTATTGAAAGCACCTGATACTCTATTCCTTTGTATGTGACACTACCTGGAATTCTCAACACCATATCATCCGATACGACTTTTGACAATTGTGATTTGTTTATGCATGTCAAAAATACATAATCATCATCCATAATACGATACTTGAATATTCCGTCTATGAATTCTGCATTTGTTTCATTGATAAAACCGTCATGCATTCGCATATTGGTTGAATAAACACTTTGCGAATTGAAACACACAAAAGAGAAAATACAACAAATGATAACTAATGTTCTTGTCTTCATAATTGTCTGGTTTTTTATTTCAGCAACAAAGGTACAACTACATTCACAAAATGCCAAGAATAACATTTTACAAATATTTCACATCATAACAATTATGGTATAATGATTTTACAAAAAATTTACACGACAGCTGTAATAGTTTGATTAAACAACAATTACAAAGACAGGACATAGTTATCCCAATCCTTTGATGTCCCTACTCCTTCAAACACTTTCTGCTGCATTCGCAAACGACAATTGGAAATAGTGCTGTTACTGGTGGCAAGCAATTTTGCCATGTTTGAAGGTGACATTTGTAATTTAATCAACAAACAAATGTGATACTCCGTTTCTGACATTTCATATAGAGAAAACAAATTATCCTTGAAATTAGGAAATGATTCTAAAAGAGCCGTCTCAATCTTATTCCAATCTGTCTGACGAAGCACTTTGCCTGCATTTAGACGTTCGGCGATTAAAGCATTTATTTCTTTGTCATAGAATTTGCGTTTGACCAACGGCTGTTGCACTTGCTCTATAGCAGCTGTCTCATTCCCTACTCTTGCACGTTTCTTTATATAAACCACAACAGCAAGACAAATCGCAACGAAAATTGTAGCAGACAATATCACAATCCACAACACGCCGTTTCCTTGACTGTTGTGTTCTTGCAGATACTTATTCTGACGATACAGCTCTTGACTCTTTATCTGCTCATTTAGCTTTTGGACTCTTATCAACATCTCACTATTAGAACCAATGCTGTCGCCTAACTTTTCCGACAAGTTGCTTATCGTCTTTATGTCTTCCATGCTATATCGCATTCCCAACGTGTCTCCATCTTGCTTGCTGTAGAAATATGCAAGTTCCTGCATACTTCGTGCTTCGTCAAATAACCCATTACGCAGATACACGTACCCCATCTGTGCATAAATGCGACTTTTGAGGTAATCGGACACCTTCGCACTATCCTCTATCAATGCCTTTTGAAAATAATACAATGCGCGTTCACCATTCTGCATATCAGCATTAACCCTACCACAATAATAATAAGTTTCAGGAAGACGGCTCTTATCTTCACTATTTTGATAGTATTCAAGAACGCTGTTTATAAGCGTATCGGACGTATGCGTCACCATTGCCTTGTCTGCGGCTTTCACACAAAGGAAATCATAGTACGCCTTCACTTCTGGAAGAGCATCAGCAACTTCTTTTTTCAAAGCATTAAGCATTTTCCTTGCACTATCGGCATTAACCATTGTCAAGCTGTCAATGTGTGCAAGAACATCTATGTCACATCTCCCATCAGTAGAGCCGCAAGCTACGAAAAAAACAAATGTTGCTAATACTATTATGTGCGAAAAATATTTCACGGAACTATGATTTACCTGTTTTTGGGCAAAGTTAACACAAATGTATGAAACAACAAAACAATTATGACAATAATTACTGTTAGAAAAGTATAGTGCAAGAATCACGTCTATTCTTTTAGAAACCACAACCGATATCCAATTGTAACCCTCACTCTCAAGGAGGTTTATACTTATTAACACCTATAATAAAAATGTTTGTATCAAAAACTTGCAAGATTTTGGCAATATGCGTATTTTTGCAGTCAGTTTATATTTTCGGAAGATATGATTTTTAATTACGACGTGATTGTGGTTGGTGCAGGTCATGCTGGTTGCGAAGCTGCGGCAGCATCTGCTAATTTGGGAGCGAAAACGTGCCTCATCACAATGGACATGAATAAGATTGCACAAATGTCGTGCAATCCTGCCGTTGGCGGAATAGCAAAAGGGCAGATTGTACGTGAAATTGATGCTTTGGGAGGACAGATGGGCATAGTAACAGACCGTTGTAGCCTGCAATTCAGAATGTTAAACCTATCCAAAGGACCTGCTGTATGGAGTCCTCGATCTCAATGCGACCGTGCTAAATTCATATGGACATGGAGAGAGATTCTGGAAAACACTCCTAACCTTAATATATGGCAGGACCAAGTAAGGGAGATTATCACTGAAGAAATTGATAATCAAATAGTAATAAAGGGTATAAAGACATATATGGACGCTGAATTCCATGCAAGATGTGTCATCATTACAGCTGGTACTTTCCTAAATGGATTAATGCATATTGGGCGCACAAAATTACAAGGTGGTCGTTGTGCGGAACCCGCATCATTAGAACTGACTGAATCTATAACACGACATGGAATTAAATCTGGCAGAATGAAGACTGGAACTCCAGTACGAATAGACAAGAGAAGTGTTGATTTTTCACTAATGGAGAAACAAGATGGAGATCATGACAATCACAAATTCTCATTCATGCCAACCGAAAAGCAATCAGTGGTGAAACGCAATAACGAGCCATGCTGGATATGCTATACAAACAAAGAGGTGCACGACACACTACGTTCTGGTTTTGCTGATTCGCCACTTTACAATGGACAAATCCAAAGCATAGGACCAAGATATTGCCCAAGCATAGAAACAAAGTTACATACCTTCCCTGACAAAGATGAGCACATGCTGTTTTTGGAACCTGAGGGAGAAACAACAAACGAAATGTACCTGAACGGTTTCTCATCTTCTCTGCCAATGGAAGTACAGATAACAGCTCTTCGCAAAATACCTTGCTTCCGCAACTTAGAAATCTACCGACCAGGCTATGCCATAGAATACGACTTTTTTGACCCTACGCAACTGACTCATTCGCTGGAATCAAAAATCATAAAGAATCTATTTTTTGCAGGACAAGTAAATGGCACAACCGGATATGAAGAAGCTGCAGGGCAAGGTCTCATATCTGGCATAAACGCAGCAATAAATGCTTCGACTTACAATTCAACAGAAGCAAATCTCATCAATGACGGAAACCCATTTACATTAAATCGCAATGAAGCATACATAGGAGTTCTGATTGATGACTTGGTTACAAAAGGGGTGGATGAACCATATAGAATGTTCACATCACGTGCAGAGTATCGCATTTTGCTTCGTCAAGACGATGCAGATGCACGCCTTACAGAAAAAAGCTATAAGATAGGACTTGCAAAGAAAGACAGATACGAATACATGCTCGCAAAGCAGAATAAGATAGAAAAGATAATTGATTTTTGTACGGGATTTTCCATCAAACCAGCATTGATAAACGAAGCATTAGAAAAGTTAGGCACATCACCTCTTCAACATGGATGTAAACTCGCCGATTTGCTTGGAAGACCACAAATCACACTTAAAAGCATATTGCCGTTTATAACTCCTCTGCAAAAGGAATTAGACAAGATACTCTTAAACGATGAAAGGAATGACGAGATACTTGAGGCTGCAGAAATTCAGATAAAATACAAGGGATACATATTACGAGAGAAGCAGATGGCAGAAAAGATGCTTCGCCTTGAAAACATCAAGATTCAAGGAAAATTTGACTATCCAAACCTATCGTGCATCTCAATTGAGGCAAGGCAGAAACTACAAGCAATAAATCCAATGACATTAGCCCAAGCAAGTAGAATACCAGGAGTTTCGCCTTCTGATATTAATGCTATGCTTGTCCTCATGGGCAGATAGTAAAAGCGAAACTATCGTTCCACGTGAAACATCAAAAGTGTTTCTAATGAAATATCAAGAACTTACATTCTGAAACATAAACTATACATACAATGGAAAAGGAAAAGAAAGAATATCTACTGCATAATTTACGCAGCATTCCAGATTTCCCAATCAAGGGCATTAACTTCAGGGACGTCACTACCCTATTCAAAGACGCAGAGGCACTCGCCATCATGGAAGAGGAAATATTCGAACTATACAAAAACAAGGGAATAACAAAGGTTGTTGGCATTGAGTCACGCGGATTCGTGCTCGGTGCGTGCCTTGCAAGAAGATTAGGTGCTGGCTTTGTAATGTGCAGGAAACCAGGAAAGCTACCAGCAAGTACAATTTCTGAATCATACGAAAAGGAATACGGTACAGACACAATAGAAATTCATGCAGATGCAATAGACGAGAAGGATGTTGTGCTCATACACGACGACTTGCTCGCTACTGGCGGCTCATCCAAAGCTGCATGGAATCTTGTTAAGAAATTCAACCCAAAGAAATGCTACATGAACTTCATAATAGAAATTCGAGACGAAGGACTTACAGGCAGAGAATTCTTGGGGGAAGAAATAGAAGTAAGCTCACTTCTTACATTATAGTTTGTATCAAACATAAAAGCATTAGGCACTGATTTATCGTCAGTTAGGCATTGTTTGTTTCATGTGAAACACAATCGTTGTTAAAGTAATAGACTAAGGGTGACAAAAGAAGATGAAAGAATAAAACGACTAAAGACCATTGTAAACAGTCTTTATGAAGGTCCAGGTTGCTACCAATACTTAGATAGTAATGGTAGAATCATCTATGTGGGTAAAGCGAAAAACCTGAAAAATAGAGTTAGTTCGTACTTTAACAACAGCCCCAAAAACAAGAAAACCCAAATACTTGTCAGTAAAATACAAGACATAAAATACATTATCGTTGACAGCGATGAAGATGCCCTCCTTCTTGAAAACAACCTTATAAAAAAATACAAGCCTTTTTACAATATTTTGCTAAAGGACGGAAAGACTTACCCATCTGTATGTGTAACGAACGAATATTTCCCACGAGTATTTAAGACACGTAATATTGTGAAAAAAAATGGTAGCTACTACGGTCCATTCAGTCATCTTGGCACACTAAATGCTATGATGGAACTGATCAACAAAATTTATCATGTAAGACTTTGCAACATCATTATCACACAAGAAGGTATCAATGAAAATAAATACAACGATTGCTTATATCACCATATCAAGAAATGTAAAGCACCATGCATTAATGCACAATCGCACGATGAATACATAAAGGAAATCGAAGAGATAAAGCAAATACTATCGGGCAACACAGTAAATCTCTGCAAAAAACTTTGGAGTGAGATGCAGAATCTCGCAGAGAAAGAACAATATCAAGAAGCAGAAGAGATTAAGAAAAAATACTTACTTGCGCAAGAATTTGACGAACGAAGCAAAGTCATCACTTCCACGAATCAGAATATTGATGTATTCAGCATTGAAGACGATGAAAAGACAGCATTTGTCAATTATATGCACGTTGTAAACGGATGTATTAACCAAGCATTTACATTTGAATACAAAAAACAATTAGAGGAGTCGAAAGAGGATATACTATCGCTCGCAATTGTTGAAATGAGAGAGAGGTATGCGAGCAAGTCAAAAGAAATAGTTGTACCTTTCGAGATTAGTACAGAACTCACAGGAGTAGAGTTTGTAATTCCTAAAGCTGGGGACAAGAGGAAATTGCTTCTTCTATCAGAAACAAACGTAAGACAATACAGAATTGACGCATTAAAACAAGCAGAAAAACTTAATCCTGATCAGAGGAATATTAATATTCTTAAAGAACTTCAGCACAAACTAAAACTTGACAAGATTCCAATGCGAATTGAATGCTTTGACAATTCGAACATTAATGGCGAGGATGCTGTAGCAGGCTGCGTGGTTTTCATTGGTGCAAAGCCATCAAAGAACGATTATAGGAAATATAACATAAAAACAGTAGTTGGACCTGACGATTACGCCTCAATGGCTGAAGTTGTATATCGAAAATACAGTCGTGCCATAGATGAAGGAACTCCCCTACCAGACCTTATTATAACAGACGGCGGCAAGGGACAAATGGAAGTAGTTCGAAAAGTAATTGAAGAGCAACTTAACATTAGCATACCTATTGCTGGTCTTGCTAAAGACAATCGTCACAGAACCAACGAGTTGCTATTTGGTTTTCCTCAACAAACTATTGGCGTAGAGACCGATAGTCCACTTTTCAAGTTTTTGACAAGGATTCAAGATGAAGTTCACAGGTTTGCAATCACCTTCCATAGGGAGAAGAGAATCAAGCACTTAAAGCAATCTGAACTCGATGTCATAAAAGGCATAGGCGAAACAACTAAAAATCAATTACTTAAATCTTTCAAAAGCTTAAAGAGAATCAAAGAAGCAAAAAAGGAAGACCTTGAGAAGGTTATTGGTAAGGCAAAAGCAGAATTAATAATCAATGCTTTCAGCAATACCGACAATAACATTAAGTAAATCCTTCTGACATTCAACAAACTATATAATAACATTACTTTTAAAAATCAACTTACTCATTTAAAATACAATTAATAACATTAAAGAGTACAAATAATTATATGAGAGCAGTTATTCAACGAGTAAGACATGCATCAGTAACCATAAACGAAAGTATTAAATCGTCAATAGGTAATGGGTATCTGGTGCTGGTAGGGTGCGAGAACGCAGATACAGAAGAAGACATTCAATGGCTAGCTAAAAAGATTTGTGGATTGCGTGTGTTTGACGACGAAAACGGCGTGATGAACAGGTCCATAATGGAAATTAACGGAGAAATTCTCGTTGTAAGCCAGTTTACTCTATGGGCCTCTTATAAGAAAGGCAACAGACCTTCTTACTTGCGAGCCGGAAACCATGAGATTACAATTCCACTATACGAACGTTTTTGCACGGTTCTATCGGATAACTTAGGCAAGAATGTATGCACAGGAGAGTTCGGAGCAGACATGAAAGTAGAGCTTCTGAACGACGGACCAGTAACAATATGCATGGATACGAAAAACAAGGAATAGAAACACATCTTTATCCAAAACATCCATACAAATTTATCCAGACATCCATACAAAGACTCGCATATAACAACGTATATTATAGTAACGAACAAATAAAACAATAATAAGAAAACATGGAAGACAATAAGTATGAAAAGGTGTTGAGCGAGTACAATCTCAACATTGATGACGAAAAAGTAAAACGCCAAGTGGACATTCTCCTAAAAGAGCACCTACAAGAGAACAATACAAAAGAAGTAAAGAAATTTCTGCTTAACAGCGTAGAACTTACCACATTAAAAACTACAGACAGCGAAGAAAGCGTCATCAAATTTATTGAAAAAGTCAATAAGTTTGATGATGAATACCCAGAACTCGGTCATGTTGCAACAGTTTGTGTTTACCCTAATTTTGCAAAGGTATGCTACGACACACTTGAAAATGAAGACGTTGAAATTGCTTGCGTATCAGGAAGTTTCCCTTCCAGCCAAACATTCCTTGAGGTGAAGATAGCAGAAACTGCAATGGCAATTAAAGACGGAGCTACGGAGATTGACATCGTTATGCCTGTTGGCAAATTCCTTGCTGGCGATTACGAAGGTGTTGATGAAGAAATATCAGAATTGAAGGCCGTTTGCGGAGATAAAAAAATGAAAGTCATACTTGAAACGGGATGTCTTAAAACAGGTTCAAACATTAAGAAAGCAAGCATAATGGCTATGTATGCAGGTGCTGACTACATAAAGACTTCCACAGGGAAATTAGAACCAGCAGCTACTCCAGAAGCTGCATTCATAATGTGCCAGGCGATAAAGGAATATTATTTAAAAACTGGTATTCAAATTGGTATTAAACCTGCAGGCGGGATGAAAACCGTAGAGGATGCTCTGAAATACTATACGATAGTAAAAGAGGTATTAGGTGAAAAGTGGTTAACAAATAAATGGTTGCGTTTAGGAACAAGTTCACTCGCAAACAAATTACTAAGTGAAATTGAGGACAAAGAAATTTCGTTCTTTTAATCAAGACAATCTGTAAAGTTGTTGATGCCCAATTATTAAATACATGCTAAAAGGAGGAATCAAACCCTTGTTTACTTACAAAGTAAAACCTGAATATTATGCTGATAGATTATAGGTTTCTATCAACAACAAAATCAACATATTGACAAAGAGCTTGCTTGACTGCTGAATCTGGATACTCATCAAGCAAGTTCTTTGCTTTATCAGCATATTCATTCATTACCCTACGAGCATAATCAATACCGCCATTACTCTTTGCGAATGCAACAAGCTCGGCTATTTCATCTGCACTTACATCACCAGATTTTACCTTGAGTGCCAACTCACGCATTAAAGGATTTCCTGTTGAATTAACAGCATAAATAGCGGGAAGAGTCAACTTGCCTTCTTTCATGTCGTTTCCTGTTGGTTTTCCAATACGTTCTTCGTCATTATAATAATCGAAAATGTCATCTCGTATCTGGAAACATACTCCGATAATCTCACCAAATTTTCGTAGGTTCTCAGCTGCTAATTCATCCGATGAAACCGACATAACTCCCGCTTTAGCACAAGCGGCAAACAATGCTGCTGTTTTCTCTCTGATAATATCAAAATAGATTTCTTCACTTAACAAATCATTCTGAACATTGTAAAGCTGTAAAATCTCTCCACTCGCCAATGTCTGCGATGCCTCTGATACAATTTCGACCAATTGAGGATCTCGTGCCTTAGATGAACATAAAACTGCTGTAGAAAGTATATAATCTCCCGCCAACACAGCTACCTTGTTACCAAAAACACTATGTACCGAAGCCTGCCCTCTTCGTTCATCGCTCTCGTCAATCACGTCATCGTGCACAAGACTCGCAGTATGAAAAAACTCAAACGTAGCAGCCGTGTAGATTGTGCTGATATTTACATTTCCAAAAAGCTTAGCAGAAAGAAGAGTTAGAATAGGACGCATCATCTTACCCGTGCGTTTCTTCACCATGTTAAGAACTTGCTGAAGCAACGGATTAGAATGTACCAGATGTGAATTGAAAACTTCTTTGTACCAATCCATATCCGCAATAATTGGGGCTTTTATTATCTGCAATGCATCCATAATTCCAAATTTCAAGTGCAAAGTTAATGTTTTTTCAATTATTTTCCGTAAGTTTACACACAAATTTAATTGTTTAGGCAAAAAACACAACACTTAGAAAGTGTATTACAAACAATGATGAAAGACAACGTTAATATTCGACTGACATAAAAAAAGAATACACATAAAAAAGAATAACAATGGCAAAACTATTTCTGCTCGACGCTTATGCGTTAATATACCGTGCATACTATGGATTCATAAAGAACCCACGTATCAACAGCAAGGGGGAAAACACCTCTGCCGTGCTTGGATTTGTTAACACATTAGAAGAGATTCTTAATAAAGAAAATCCCGAATACATTGGAGTTGCATTTGACCCTCATGGCGCAACATTCCGTCATGAAGCATTCCCAGAGTACAAGGCACAACGCGAAGAAACCCCAGAAAGCATTCGTTTTGCGGTACCAATAATCAAAGAAGTGCTGAAAGCATACCGGATTCCTGTCATTGAAATAGCAGGATTCGAGGCTGATGATGTCATAGGCACACTCGCAAAACAAAGCGAATCCATCAATGGAATTGAAACTTATATGATGACTCCTGATAAAGACTATGGACAGCTTGTTGCACATAATGTGAAGATATACAAGCCACGCCATGACGGTGGTTTCGACATTTTGGGCGAAAAAGAGATTCTTGAAAAGTACGGAATAGAAAAAACTGCCCAAGTCATCGATTTACTTGGACTTATGGGCGACTCTGCTGACAACTTCCCTGGATGCCCAGGAGTAGGTGAAAAGACAGCCGTAAAACTCATCAATGAATTTGGAAGCATCGACAATCTTCTTGCCAACACCGACAAGTTAAAAGGTGCTTTGAAAAAGAAAGTGGAGGAACATGTGGAAGACATTAAAATGTCGAAATTCCTTGCTACCATCAAAACCGACGTACCCGTAGAACTAAATCTTGATAATCTTAAGCGTGAGAGTATCGACGAACAAGCACTAAAAGAAATATTTGAAAGATTAGAATTCCGTGCTCTACTGAAGAGAGTATTTGGAAATGCAGACAACACCTCCTCTACATCATCAAATGTAGCACGTACGAAATCCAAACAGCAGCAAACTCTATTTAGTGGAGATCTATTTGGCAACACATCCCAAAACGCCCAAACATCACTTTTTGACACAAAAAAAGAGGCAGAAAATGCGACCACACAGCAAGGTGATTTATTTTATTCAAATCTCAGCACACTAAAAGACACACCTCACAAATACCAACTGATTGAGACAGAATATGATATAAAAAGAATCACCTCAAAATTCTTGTCAGAAAAAATCATCAGTATAGATACAGAAACAACTTCTGTTGATCCAATTTCTGCAAAATTGGTCGGTTTGAGCTTTTCAATAAAAGAAGGAGAGGCATTTTATGTGCCGATACCAGCCCATGACAATTTTGAGGGAAAAGACTACGAAACAGCACTACAGGTTGTCAGTCATTTCAAAGAGGTGTACGAATCGGAAGCAATATTGAAGGTAGGACAAAATATAAAGTATGACATAAACGTACTTGCCAATTACGGCATTAACGTAAACGGCAAAATGTTTGATACAATGATTGCACATTACATCATTGCACCAGAACTACGCCACAACATGGATTATCTGGCAGAAATATACTTGAACTACAAGACCATTCATATTGATGAACTGATCGGTAGCGGTAAAAAACAAAAATCGATGCGCGACCTCACACCAATGCAAGTATATGAATATGCCGCAGAGGATGCAGACATAACATTAAAATTGAAGAACAAACTCGAAGTTGAATTACAAGAAAAAGGATTGTACAAACTGTTTGACGAGATTGAAATGCCACTTGTAAGCGTTCTTGCACGCATGGAACGTAATGGAGCAAGAATTGATAAAAAGTCGCTTTCAGATACTTCGCGTATATTCACAGAACGGATGATTAACATTGAAAATGACATCCGTGTAGTAGCTGGGCAAGACATCAATATATCCTCACCAAAACAAATTGGCGAACTCCTGTTTGACAAACTGAAACTTGACGCCAAGGCAAAAAAGACGAAAACCGGGCAATATGTAACAGATGAAAACACACTACTCGCATTAAAAAACAAGCACGACATTGTCGGTAAAATACTTGACTACAGAGGTTACAAGAAACTACTAAGCACATACATTGACGCATTACCACAACTTGAGAATGTGCGAACAAAACATATTCACACCTCATACAATCAAGCTGTGACCACTACTGGTCGTTTGTCATCAAGTAACCCAAACTTACAAAACATACCTATACGCGACGAAAATGGCAAAGAGGTGCGTAAAGCATTGATTCCTGATGATGGAGAACTGTTCTTCTCTGCCGATTACAGCCAGATAGAACTGCGTCTCATGGCTCACCTAAGTCAAGATACAAATATGGTTGCAGATTTTAACAGTGGTCACGACATACACCAAGCCACAGCAGCAAAGATATTCAAAGTGGATATTAACGAGGTGACAAGCGACATGCGACGCAAGGCAAAAACTGCCAATTTCGGCATCATATACGGAATCAGTGCCTTTGGATTGGCAGAACGCATGGGAGTGAGCAGAAGCGAAGCAAAGCAACTCATAGACGAATATTTCATAACGTATCCTGGCGTGAAAAAATACATGGACGAAAGTATTCTCAAGGCACGTGAAAACGGATATACAGAAACGCTTTTCGGTCGCCGATGTCAACTTCCAGACATCAACTCACGAAATGCCGTGGTTAGAGGATACGCCGAACGCAATGCCATCAATGCACCAATCCAGGGAACAGCTGCAGACATCATAAAGTTGGCGATGATTAACATCGACAGAAAGATGCGAGAAGAAGGCTTACGCAGCAAGATGACTCTCCAAGTACACGACGAACTCAATTTCTCCGTCGTAACTGAGGAAAAAGAAAGATTACAATCGCTTGTGATAAGCGAGATGCAGAATGCAGCACAACTATCCGTTCCACTCGTTGCAGATTGTGGATGGGGCACAAACTGGCTTGAGGCACACTAAACAACAGATGCATACCAAACTCTAACCTGTAATTCCTATTATTTTATATGACAAGACGCTTCATCTTGGTATTTAGGAGCATCACCACTGCCCTACTCATTACAATAGCACACACTACATCCTTGTCGCAGAATGCCTTCAGCACACATGCACAAGATTTGTTCACGGTAATGGAATATAATGTGGAAAATGCCTTTGATACCGAACATGACACAGGTAAGAACGACTTTGAATTCTGCCAACAAGGAGACAGGAACTGGAGCAAATGGCGTATGTATCAAAAACTGCGCAACATAGGTAAAGTGATTGCCGCAGCTGATGAAGAACGGCCTATTGACCTGATTGCTTTATGTGAGGTGGAAAACGATAGCGTGATGACTTGGCTCACCGAACGCACGCCATTAGCAAATATTGGTTATAAATACTTAATGACCGACTCCGAAGACAGTAGAGGCATAGACGTTGCACTAATGTACTCACCATTCACGTTCCACCCACTATCTCACAGGAGCATACGTCCCAATATACCAAATAACCCCACCCGCGACATCATGCATGTATGCGGCACCATCAATAATGGTGACAGTCTTGATGTGTATGTGGTGCATTTCCCTTCAAAATTGGGTGGAAAAGGAGCAAGTAAACGCAGTATGCACATCGCACACATTCTGAAAAACGACGTTGATTCAATAGCAAACACACGGCAATGTGCAAACATAATAATAATGGGCGACTTCAACGCAGAGTCGAAATCGCCACAAATACTATTCTTGACTAAAGACTATTTACTAACGGACCTCACAAGGGACGTCAAACCCGGCACATACAAATATCAGGGACGATGGTCAGCTATTGACCATATTCTCTCTCAAACAAACAGCATCGTACACGATAATTCCAAAGCACTCACGTTCCCTTTCATAGTGACAAAAGACGAGTCACATGGGGGCATTGTTCCACACAGGACTTATTCTGGTCCTATTTACAAGGGAGGAGTAAGCGACCATCTACCCATCGTTAGTCGTTTTCATTTCCTACCAAAATCAGCTGGAATCTCTCCCCATTGATCTGTAGACCATTTTATTATAGGATTAGCATACGTATGAGTCCGCAACCATGTCTCCGCCCTCTCTATCATCTGAAACAACGACTCCGTCTTATCGTTTCTTTCCAAAGTTGTCTTGCATTTCTTCCTCTTCACCCATAATTGTGCGTTCACGCTATCACTATAGACAGGCATCGTAAGAAGCCCACGCTGCTGCAACAAAGCAAGTCCATGCACTATGGCAAGGAACTCACCTATATTATTCGTGCCATAAACAGGGCCATAGTGGAAGATTTCCTTTCCTGTTGCCACATACACGCCTCTATACTCCATCGCGCCAGGATTGCCGCTACAAGCTGCATCTACGGCTATTGCTTCCTGTATGCAGTCCACCACTACCCTTTTTTCCTCAGGTGCATTCACAACAGAATCTGAAACGCCATTTCCAGAAACAACCATATTCTCCGAATCTGCCACATCTATTGGTGTTGCATCAGGCTTGCTGTCCACGTATGCCTCATAACCCATCTCGTAAGCCGTTTCAGCTTCTGCTTCTGTCTTGAACGACTTATATTTTGCATTCGGGTATCCATTTACAGCCTCCTTACAAGCATCCCAACTTGTGAACACACCATCTTCGGCGCCGTCCCACACAACATAATATTTCTGTTTTGCCATTTAGTCAGTTATTATAACAATCCATTGGCATTGCCACCAATGATAATCGGCGACACGTTTCCCAATATCTCGGTGGCGCTGCCGTCAAACGAGCTGGGTCGAATCTCTTTGCGAGCCGGCTCAGGTCTCAAAATGAGCTGGCTCAACTCTCAACTTGAGCCAGCTCGTTTGGTCATCTGAGCCAGCTCAAACGACGATGTGCCGGAAAGCCTTATGCAGCATGGCGCCAACGGAATGAGTTTTTCCCTTATTATTATGTGCAAATATACTGATTTCTTTCGGATTATCGCAATCTTTCAATAATTTTACCACTTTTTTGATTTGTCATAAAGATAATAAACGTATATTTGCAAATAAGTAGGTGACCATAATTAGTTTTATAATAGATGTGCTCTATTTGGAAGCAGATATTACAAAAACGACCTACTTATAATTATACTAATTTTGATTACCTACTTACATAAACTTATCAAACAAAATACAGACAATAAACTAACTCACAATCATGAACTATCTGAAAAACCTGAAACGCATGATAGCGGCTGTAGCCATCGCCTTCACATGGCAGTCGTCAGCAGCACAAGACACCTTTTGGCTTGGAGCTGACATGGGATGGCTGACTGAAATGGAATCAAAGGGAGTAAAGTTCTACGACAAGCAAGGCAACGAACGCGAATGCATGTCATTGATGGCAGATTATGGAATCAATGCAGAACGCATGCGCGTATGGGTGAATCCATCAGCACATGGCAACTGGTGCAATAAGGAGGACGTATTGGCAAAGTGCTTGCGCGCAAAAGCTTTAGGGCAAGCCATTATGATAGATTTCCATTACAGCGACTGGTGGGCAGATCCTGCTAAACAGAACATACCAGCAAGTTGGCGTGGACACAATTACGAGAAGATGAAACTAGACCTTGCCAATCACACAACCGAGGTTCTCACTTATCTTAAAAACAAAGACATAAATGTGAAATGGGTACAGGTTGGCAACGAAACGAGTCATGGCATGCTGTGGAGTGTAAAGACAGATCCAAAAACCGGATGGGAATGGAAAGACGAAAATGGACACACGCAAATTGTGGAATCCATGGGACACCTCGACCGCAATCCCGAGCAGTATGCAGGCTTCTTCAAGGCTGGATACGATGCTGTAAAACAAGTGTACCCCAACGCCATGGTAATAGTACATCTTGACAACGGGTTTGACAATAATCTATACAACAAGAATCTTGATGTACTCGTCAATAACGGCGCCAAATTTGACATGATCGGAATGTCTCTTTACCCATATTGGAGCATGAAGGCAAAACGTGAACCATCGGCAGAAAAGACCATCACCGACTGCATCCGTAACATCAATCTTGTCAGCAAGAAATATGGTGTTGACGTGATGATAACAGAAACCGGATATGAGGTTGACGAGAAGAATCCAAAGGTGATGGAGGAAGGACGCGACCAGCTACGACGACTTATTTATGAATGCAAGACACGCACTAACGGCCATTGCAAAGGTGTGTTCTATTGGGAACCACAATGTTCGCCACGACAATATAAATTAGGAGCATTCACCAGCGACGGACGACCAACTGCCATCATGGACGGTTTCATAGAAGAGAAGGTCAACGGACAGCTATGGTTCGACAATAACGGCAAGCACATAAACGCACATGGTGGAAACATCATAAAGTACAAAGACAAATACTATTGGTACGGCGAAAACCGCCCTTATCAGGGATTCACCACAGAGGTGGGTGTGGGAGTTTATTCAAGCACAGACCTTCAGAACTGGAAAGACGAAGGCGTGGCATTAAGCGTAAGTGAAGAAAATGGTCACGACATTGAACGCGGCTGCATCATGGAACGCCCAAAGGTGCTCTATAACGAAAAGACCAACAAATTCGTAATGCTCTTCCACCTTGAACTCAAAGGCAAGGGATACGCAGCAGCACGTGTGGCATTCGCAGAAAGCGACTCGCCAACAGGACCATTCCGCTACATACGCAGCCAAAGAATAAACGCCGGAATCTGGCCTTTTGACATGAACAAGAAACAGATTAAAGAGGCACAGAAAACAAATGCAGCCGCATGGAAAGACTGGTGGACACCAGAGTGGCGCGTTGAAACCGAAAAGGGAATGTATCTGTGGCGTGATATGGATGGCGGACAGATGAGCCGAGACATGACGGTTTATATTGACGATGATGGAAAAGCATACCATATTACATCATCACAAGAGAATCTCACATTGCTTGTAAGCGAGCTTTCAGACGACTGGCTGTCATTTACTGGCAAATACAATATGATCGCCCCAGGAGGACAAAATGAGGCACCATGCATATTCAAACGTGACGGACGCTACTGGCTCATCTGCAGCGGATGTACAGGATGGAATCCTAACGAGGCACGTATGTTCACAAGCGAAAGCATCTGGGGACCATGGAAACAGCAGCCTTCGCCATTTGTTGGAGAGGCAACCGGCTACCACAACATGCCTGCAAATAAAACATTTGGTGCACAAGGCACTTACATTATGAATATTGACGGCAAAATCATATTCATGGCAGACGTGTGGAACCCTCGCCACCTAAGCCAGTCACTCCATTTGTGGCTTCCAATTCAGTTCAAGGAAGACGGCACACCAGTCATTCCATGGAGTGACAAATGGTAAAGACTTAGCGACATAAAATTGCTCCCTCGTGACATAACAATTGTTACATCGCGAGGGAGCAATTTTTCACTGCTTTCTTTATTTCTTCTTCTTTTTCTTGAATTCCTTATAGAATGGCTGACCTTCCACTTGTCCTTCGAAGTATTTTGCCCACTCTGCCATTCCCTTAGGACCACGCGCAGCTGTGTATCCACGTTCTTCGCGTGATGGTTTTGACGCAGCATCTCCACGCACAGCTCCACTACCTTTCTTCTGGCGGCGGTCATCCTGACGACCACCTCCACGCTCCTCGCGTGAAGTACGGTTTGAAGGCTTACGGTCGTAACCTCCTGCACGACGCTCCCTGCGCCCTTCATTACGCTGCCCTCTGTCATTTCCTCCTTTGCGTCTGCCACGCTGTCCTTCTGCCTGATCTGTAACTTCCACGTTAACCTTACGTCCGTCAAAGTCTGTGCCTGCAAGCGTGTTTAACACGAGCGAGGTTTGGTCTTCAGGAACCTCAAAGAATGAGAAATTCTGCATTAGGTCAATCCTGCCCAAATCAATATGGGTGCCTGCCGCTACACGATTAATGAATCCCATAAAGACTTTAGGATTTATGCCGTCTTTCTTACCAAGGTTTATGAAAAGACGCGTATAACCAGGCTCTGCAACACGTGAATGACCATCGCCACCATCACGCTTGCGGTCTTTGTATCCCTTCTTATCTGCAGATGCAGCCTTGCGGTCACCTTTTTCCGATGGCTGAATTATCTCTGGAGCATTCTTATAATAGTTAAGGAAGATGTTGAACTCCATGCTGACCATACGCTTTATTATGTCCTCCTTCTCCATAAGGTCAAACTTGCGGAACACTTCTGGGAGGAATGGTGCAATCTCTTCTTCGTCAACTTCCACCTTTTCAATGTCATCAATAACCTTATAAAGCTGCTTTGCGCATATCTCCTGACCTGTCGGCAAGATGCCAGGTACGAACTTCTTCTGTATCTGATTTTCAATGGCTCTAACCTTACTCTTCTCTTTCACATGAATGATGCTGATGCTTGTACCAGAACGTCCGGCACGTCCTGTACGACCAGATCTGTGTGTGTAGCTCTCAATATCATCAGGAAGACCATAGTTGATGACATGTGTGAGTTCGTCCACGTCAAGACCTCGCGCAGCAACGTCTGTAGCAACAAGCAGCTGAACACGGTGCTGACGGAACTTCTGCATCGTAAGGTCACGCTGTGCCTGCGAAAGCTCACCATGAAGCGATTCAGCGTTGTATCCGTCCTGTATAAGCTTGTCTGCAATCTCCTGTGTTTCCATACGCGTACGGCAGAAGATTATTGCGTAAATCTCAGGGTAGTAATCCGCAACCCTTTTAAGAGCGTTGTACTTATCACGTGCTGACACCATATAGTAAATGTGGTTCACATGCTCTGCTCCTTCATTACGGCTACCAACAACAATCTCCTTAGCATCGTGAAGGTAGTTCTTGGCTATTCGCTCAATCTCCTTACTCATGGTTGCAGAGAAGAGAAGAGTGTTACGGTCAGCCGGCACTCCTGCCAATATGGCATTTATGCTCTCGGTAAATCCCATATTGAGCATCTCATCGGCTTCGTCAAGCACCACATTCTGCACAGTACTGAGTTTTGCCACACCACGTTCCATAAGGTCAACAAGGCGACCAGGCGTCGCTACTATCACCTGCACTCCCCTTTTCAGAGCACGTATCTGCGGCTCTATGCCTGCTCCTCCATACACAGCAAGCACATGAAGTCCCTGAATGTATTTTGAATAGTCTTTCAAATCATCACAAATCTGCAGACAAAGTTCACGCGTTGGCGCAATGATTATTGCCTGAGGTTCAAGACGTGATGTATCCACCTTCTGCAGCACAGGCAATCCATACGCAGCAGTTTTGCCTGTACCCGTCTGTGCGAGTGCCACCACATCGTTGTTGTTACCAAGCAGGTACGGAATCACTTCCTCCTGAACTGGCATAGGGTTTTCATAACCCATTTCACTAATTGCACGGAGTATCTCACCGGACACTCCAAGTTCTTCAAATGTCATAATTTTATTTTCTTTGCAAATTCTTTACTAATACTATTGTCATAGCTTTGGCACACCTCTGCAGCAAGCGTCTGTCCGCAAGTCACGATTGTGTCCCATGTGCTGAAAGGCAACTGCTCAAGCGAGTCGCGCCCGACATTGCTTTTCATCACTCCCCATAGACAACCAGCATTGAAATTATCGCCGGCACCAATAGTGCTGACTGTCTGTATCTTATTTACCTTGTATTGCTTGTTACCATGTGCGGTAAACAACCTAATGTCCCCATCTGCATCAGTACACAGCATCTGCTTGCAATGAGGTAACACATGCTCCTTATAAGCCACCTCAGGGTCAGACACTCCAAACATATACATGAAGTCTTCTGTTGATCCACGCACAATATCGGCATATTCAAAATTCTCAATAATGGTATTGCGAAGCGCTTCTGCCTCGTGAACATGTGTTGAGCGGAAGTTAATGTCGTAATAAATCAAAGCTTTTCGTTCACGTGCATAATCAAGGAACTCTTTTACCTTTGGACGAAGGGCAGCATTTAACACAAAGTATGACCCCATCATAATGATGTCATCAGCATTAACTTCCGGCCATTCTACATCCAGTCGTGCCTTTGGATAGTCTTTGTAGAACGTATATTCGGCATCATTACGCTCGTTGAGAAATGCTAATGATATTGCCGTTCTTCCATCCTCATACACACACACAGAACTGCTGTCGATTCCATTGTCTGCCATGAAGTCAAGGATTATGCCACCAACCTTGTCATTGCCTGTCTCAGTTATCATTGTGACAGGAATATCAAGTCTGCCAAGTGATATAATGCCATTGAATGTGCTACCTCCAGGAACAGCAGCCGTAGGTTGCCCGTTCTTGAAGATGATATCCATAATGGTTTCTCCGATTCCTATTATCTTACGCATATCTTATTCTAAGTAAGTGAACAAATTAATTATACAACGAAAGAGCAAGTCAGCTGAAAACGAAATACAAATGTTCCGTTACAAAAACTCCATTCTCAAGTCTTGCCAATTACAACACTCCCTCCTTTTCATTTGAAGACAAGCGCTGTAAGCTTTGTGTCATCAAACATATCTTTTGCCACATCTTGCAGAAACTGCGGAGTCAACTTGTCAAGATGCGAAAAAGTATCATCTTTGCCTTCAAACTTATTGTAATGGAGAAATGATTTTGCCATGTCTAATGCATAATTCTCATAATTATCGCATGCCACACCTATCTGCCCCTTTATCTGTTTAAGAGCTGCATCAAACTGCTTCTGTGACAGAGGCGCCTCCATTAGCTTGTCTAACTCGCTACGGACAACACGAATGCACTTGTCAACATCATCAGCATCACAACCGAAATATATTGCCCATGTGGAGGTGTCGGTATAGTTAGTCAGAGTGCTTTCTACCGTATAAACGAGACCTCTACGCTCACGCAACGAGATGTTAAGGCGCGAGTTCATACCAGGTCCACCAAGTATGTTATTCAAGAAATACAGGGCTATGCGACGGTCGTCCTTTGAACCGTAAGCTGCACGCCCTATCATGACATGCGCCTGATGTGTTCCACGATTTTCAGTTATTATTCGCATACTTCCCTACCCTCTTTACTATTTTATTAAAATCAATATCCCCCAACACAAAGAAAACCATCTTTTCGGGACGGTACAAGCGCTTTGTAAAACGGATAGCATCCTCTGACCTAAACTTGCGCACATTCTCAGCATCACCAAGGATGTCATGACCAAGATCCTTTCCTTCATAGATGATGTTTTCAAAGTGGTCAAATATAAGCTCAGCAGGCGAGTCATTATAACTCTCTATCTCATCAACAATCACCTCACTCTCTTTATCCATCTCATGCTGCGGATAAGTGCTGTTGAATACAATATCAAAGATGAGTTCGGCAGCACGGTCAAAATGCTCCTTCATAAAAGCAGAATACACCACCGTCTCCTCTTTATTTGTATAAGCGTTAAGGTCGCCTCCCACAGCTTCCATACGATTAATTATGTGCCATGCACGACGCTTCTTTGTACCCTTGAACACCATGTGCTCGCAGAAATGCGCCATACCCTCTTCCCCACTCTCTTCATCACGCGTACCTGCATCAATGCTGATGCCGCAATACGCTACATCAGTAGGCGATGTCATGTGGATCAGACGCAATCCATTTTCAAATTGATAAGTGTTGACTTTCTCTTGCATTAAGTATTCAAAGATTTATTATAATTCACCCTGACAATCATCCACTATTGTGATAGATTTTAGTAAATAAGAAGACCTGCCAATCCGCACAGAACAATCATTATGATAGGATTTATCTTATATAAACGAGTACCCACTATGGAAAAGAAGAAAATGAACAAACTTACAATGAACACAAATGTTGATTCTGTAGGGCTGCCGAAGTTTTCCTTTGACATAAGCATGATTGCCGCGGCAATGAGCAAGCCCACAATCGTAGGCCTCAAAGCCGTAAACACGTTCTTAACATGCTTGGAGTCTTTATTCTTCAACAAGTAGTGACTGATACATACCATCAGTATGAAAGGAAGCCAGATGACACTCAAGGAAGCCAACAACGCCCCAAATACAGCCAAAACCTGTATAGTGGAATCAGGCAACCCACTGCCTGCAAACTCATTAACCACAGCTGTGTATCCCGTATAGGTAGCAGCATTGATGCCGATAGGTCCTGGCGTTGACTGGCTGACAGCCACAATGTCAGTAAACTCATTCACGGTCAGCCAATGGTTCTTGTTAACCACCTCGTCCTGAATAAGCGACAACATGGCATAACCACCTCCAAAATTGAAGATGCCAATCTTGGAAAAAACTAAAAAAAGTTTTAGAAATATCATTTTGAAGAATCAGGCATTATCTTTCCGTAAATGAATCCTCCTATCCCTGCAGCAAGTATGCACCATATAGGCGACACTCCAAAAGCAGCAATAAGCAATGCACACACTATTGGTATCCACCAATTATAGCTATTCAGATGGGCCTTCCTTGCCATTGTAAAGCATGGGGTCAGTATCAACGCCACCACACAAGGGCGCACTCCCATAAAGAACTTTTCAACATACACATTATCCTTGAATGTACGGAAGAACATGGCTATCAAGAGGATTGTAATGATAGACGGCAATGCTACAGCCAATGCAGCAGTCACCCCACCCCTCACTCCTTTGAGCTTATAGCCAATGTGTGAAGCCATGTCAATAGCAAAGAGTCCTGGAGTACTCTGAGCCACAACCAGGATATCCATAAATTCACCTTTTTCCAACCAATGCTTTTTATCCACGATTTCCCTCTCCATCACGGGTATCATCGCATAACCGCCACCGAGGGTGAAAGCACCAATCTTGGCAAAGGTCAATATCATGTCTGTGTAAAGTCCCAATTTTTGTATAAGTCGAGTGGTTAGATGTTAATGTCTTAATCTGATAAAACCAATAAAGAATGATGCAAGTAAATTCACACTGGCAATAAACCTGCATCATTCATTATTCATTACTAAATAGTCATTAAAGCTTGCTTTCCACCCACTTTCTCGCATTCACGAATGCCTCAACCCAAGGTGTGATGTCATCCTTCTTACGGTCAGCTGGATAATTTGCCTGCTGCCAAGGGAAGATAGCACGTTCAAGGTGTGGCATCATAGCAAGATGACGACCATCAGCCGAACAAAGACCTGCAACATCATAATCTGAACCATTTGGATTGGCTGGGTAGCCAGAATAGTTATATTTAGCAATGATGTTATATTCACTCTCCTGCTTTGGCAAACGGAAGTTACCCTCTCCATGAGCAACCCAAAGACCAAGTTTACTTCCAGAGAGCGAACCAAACATCACGCTCTTGTTCTCAGGAATCTGCAATGTCACAAACTCACTCTCGAACTTGTGAGATACGTTATGAAGCATCTGAGCATAGTCTTTAGTATCAGTAACGGCATGGTTGTTGTTTATGAGTCCAAGCTCAATCATAAGCTGGCAACCGTTACAAATACCGAGAGAGAGTGTGTCCTCACGGGCATAGAATGCATCAAGAGCAGCCTTAGCCTTAGGGTTAAACAGGAATGCACCTGCCCATCCCTTTGCAGAACCAAGAACGTCTGAGTTTGAGAAACCACCGCAGAAGACAATCATATTGATGTCCTCAAGTGTCTCACGACCTGTTACAAGGTCTGTCATCATCACGTCCTTAACATCAAATCCTGCAAGGTAAAGTGAATATGCCATCTCACGCTCACCGTTAGTACCCTTCTCGCGGATGATTGCCGCCTTTGGACGAGAATTTATAGAATCACCAGATTTTCTTGATTCCAAGTCAATACCATACTGGGCAAGAGAACCTGTAAAGTCCTTAGGGAACTTATGCTCTATTGGCTGGTTCTTGTAGTTTGTGTAACGCTCCTTAGCCATTCCGTTGAATGACTGCTTTGTATCAAGACGATATGAAGTGCTGTACCATACATCACGTAAAGCATCGATATCGAAACGTCGTGTACGGCTGTCTTTCTTAACCACCAACTGACGCTCTGCAATAGGCTTACCAATCTCTACGCAACCTACTCCTGACTTCTCAAGTGATTTCATCACCTCAAGCTTATCGCTGTTCTTAACCTGAATGACAACACCAGGATTCTCAGCAAAGAGCACCTTCACTATGTTTGACTCATTGATTCCCTTGAGATTTGCCTCAATACCGCCATTCTGGTTTGCGAATGTCATCTCAAGAAGTGTTGTGATAAGACCACCAGCACTAATATCGTGACCAGCAAGAATAAGCTCATCCTTAACAAGCTTGTTGACAGCAAGGAAAGCATCACGGAAGTACTCTGCATTCTTTACAGTAGGAACATCGCTTCCAATCTTGCCGAGGGTCTGAGCGAAAGCAGAACCACCAAGCTTGAGTGTGTCAAATGAGAAATCGATATGAAGAAGAGTTGTGTCAGGATCATTGACAAGAACAGGCGAAACCACCTTTCTGATGTCATCCACCTCACCACCAGAAGAAACAATCACAGTACCAGGACTGATGATCTTGCTTCCATCTGGATATTTCTGAGTCATTGAAAGTGAATCCTTGCCTGTTGGCACATTTACATGCAACTCACAGCAGAAATCACTCAAAGCCTTAACGCCTGCATACAGACGTGCATCCTCACCCTTCTGTGACCGACAAGGCCACATCCAGTTTGCTGAGAGGCTGACAGAATCAAGTCCTTCTGCCATAGGAGCCCAAACAAGGTTTGTAAGCGACTCTGCTACAGACAGAACAGAACCGGCAGCAGGATCAGCAAGACCTGCTTGTGGTGCATGACCGATTGCTGTGGCAATACCTGCCTTTCCACGATAGTCAAGCGCTACCACACCACAGTCGCTAAGAGGGAGCTGAATCTCACCCTGGCACTGCTGACGTGCTATCTTACCTGTGACAGAACGGTCAACCTTGTTTGTCAACCAGTCCTTACAAGCCACGGCCTCAAGCTGAAGTACATTCTCAAGGTATTGAGGTATCTCGCTGAACGAGTACGACGCATCCTCATAAGTGCGAACAACCGTCTCGTCGTTCATGTAAGTCTTTGGCGAGTGACCGAACATCTGAGCCACATCAAGGTCGAATGGACGGACACCATCACCCTGCTGGAATGCGAAGTGAGCATCACCTGTTGTCTCACCCACTACATACAGCGGTGCACGCTCGCGCTCTGCAATCTGACGCACATGGTCAATGTGCTTCTCGTCAATGAGAAGACCCATGCGTTCCTGGCTCTCGTTTGCTATGATTTCCTTTGATGAAAGTGTCTGGTCGCCAATTGGGAGCTTAGTCATGTCAATAAGACCGCCACACTCCTCAACAAGTTCCGAGAGACAGTTCACATGACCGGCAGAACCGTGGTCGTGAATAGAAACTACAGGATTTACATCCTCCTCGCAAAGAGCACGTACAAGGTTATTTGCACGTTTCTGCATCTCTGGATTTGCACGCTGCACGGCATTAAGCTCGATACCTGAAGAATAGCGACCTGTATCTACAGAAGACACCGAACCGCCACCAAGACCGATGCGGTAGTTGTCACCACCTACAACGACAACCTTGTTGCCCTTCTGAGGCTCACCCTTCAAACAGTCACGCTTTGTGCCATAGCCAACACCACCGGCAAGCATGATAACCTTATCATATCCATACTGCTCAGTTGTTTCTCCCTGCTTCTCCTCATGCTCAAACGTAAGCACGGAACCGCAGATGAGTGGCTGTCCGAATTTATTACCGAAATCAGATGCACCATTTGAAGCCTTGATGAGAATCTGCTCTGGTGTCTGATACAACCACTTGCGGATTGGAAGAATCTCTTCCCATGGACGAATGTCACCTTCCTTATCGCTCTTTGTCCACTTTGCGTAGCTGTGTGGCTGAGAAGGAGCGACACCGTTGCGAGGGTATGAAGTCATGTAAACAGCAGTACCAGCTATCGGCCATGAACCAACACCACCACCCATACGGTCACGGATTTCTCCACCTGTACCAGTAGCAGCACCATTGAAAGGCTCCACTGTTGTTGGGAAGTTATGAGTTTCTGCCTTGAGGGATATTACCGACTCAATGTCCTTGACAACGAAATAGTCAGAAGTGCTGTGATCCTTTGGAGCGAACTGCTCAACAACAGGACCTTGGCTGAATGCCACGTTGTCCTTATATGCAGAGAGAATCTTATTTGGATTCTCCTGAGTTGTCTTCTTAATCATTTGGAAGAGTGAGCTTTCCTTCTCCTCTCCATCGATGATGAATGTGCCGCCGAAAATCTTATGACGGCAATGCTCTGAGTTAATCTGGGCGAAACCAAACACCTCAGAATCTGTGAGCTTGCGTCCGAGCTGTCCCTCCACCTTATGAAGATACTCTATCTCCTCAGGTGAGAGCGCAAGACCTTCCTGCTCATTATATTCCTCAAGGTTCTCAATGCTGAGAATCGGAGCAGGTTCTATGTTAACGGTGAAAATGTCCTGATTAAGCCCCTTGTACATACGTTGAAGCATTGGGTCATGCTCTGCATCCTCGTCAGCAACCGGGAAATACTCCTCAATACGCTGAACTCCTTTTATCGCCATGTTTTGTGTTATCTCTACAGCGTTTGTACTCCAAGGAGTAATCATTTCGCGACGCGGACCTACGAAGAATCCCCCAAGCTCCGTCTCGCTTACCTCCTTTGCTTCACCATAAAGCCAGCAAAGTTCACTTTTTTCTTCTGCAGAGAGCTCATGATTCACGCTTGTAGCAATGATGCTCTGTGCTGGTGTCTTAAAAAAATAAATCATAACTTGTGTGGTATGATAAGTGTGTAATATTACAATTTGGGTACAAAGTTACGTATTTATTTCTACATAGCATAGATTTTACACGCGAACTTAAATAAAATAAGCACAAAAAAAGGTAATTCTCTCGAAATTGTCTTTCACTGCGCTGAAGGTTGTCCCATACGACTTAAGGTAGGTGAGTAATCCATTTCCTAACCGCATGCAAAGGTACTACGATTTAACGGCAGTACAAAATCTCCGGACAATAAACTCAGGGTGTTTTTCAATTCATTCCGACTTTTACCTATTGCAAAAGACAAAGCGGTCACAATCACAGTAATCACAGATCACAGTTATTTGAAAACGAAAATCACTACTAATAAGATTATATAAAATTATATAAAATTTTGTTTGAATATTTTTTCAATTACTGTTTATCTGTGATTTGTGATTCTGTGATTTCATTTTTGAACGACGATACTCTCCGTTACGATGACGATGACCATCTTTCGGAGAGAAAAAAACACAAACCATAAGGGTATCAGCTTCACTTGCGACATACATCGGTCTTAACTTATGACATACACCGGTCTTAACTTATGACCAAGGTCAATCATAAGTTATGATTAGAAACATAAAAAACACCCGTCGCCTGTTAGCAACGGGTGTTGAAAGTATTAATCAGTTATACCGGTTTTTATTTGCCCTCGATGATGACGCAACGGTTCTTGTCATTCTCTGGGAATGGCTGAACTGTGTCACCATAAGACTTAACTGTCATCTGGCTTTCAGGAACACCCATCTTCTTGAGTGCATCAGCAACCTTGTTTGCACGAGCTTGTGCATAACCGACATTGAGCTTAGGAGTACCAGTGCCCTTGTCAGCATAACCATCAACGCTGATAGTCTTGTTAGGATACTTCTTGCACCATGCAACGACACGGTTAAGAACGCTCTGAGTTTCAGGATCTGACTCGCGGATAGCATAGTAGATAACCTCCTTGATTGGTTCCTCTACAACCACTGGCTTAGGCTCTTCCTTTACAGGAACGATTTCCTTAACAGGCTCTGGTTCTGGAGTCTTCTCAATGATTACTGGTGCTGGTGTTGGTGCTGGCTTGCTAACCTTCTTGAAACCAAACTTATAAGTGAGAGACAACTGACCTGTGATCATCCAGTCGTCAGCATCCTTGTACTTTGAGTTGAAACGGTCGTCAAGTGAGTTGAAATCAACCTCTGCACCTACACTCCAGTGCTTTGAGATGTTGATGTCAGCAAGAAGACCGAGACGGAGGTTGTGACCAAGAAGATTGTGACGTGGTGTCTGCTTGTCGCCCCATGCGTTGCTGATGTCGCTTGTTGGCTTGCACTGACCTACCAATGCCTCAAATTCATCATTGTCCCATGCGTAGTTAAGACCTACACCACCGATTACATACAAGTCGAATGGACGGTGAACCTTCTTTGAAAAGATGTTTAACACATTGAACATCAAATCAACATTTGTGTTGATGTAGTTGTACTTGTATTTGAGTACTGTGTTGTTCAAAGGAGTGTTATCTATTACCTGGCTATTGAAAGAGTCAAAACCACCCTTTGACTTATAACCGTTAACGTGAAGACGAGCACCCACGATTGGAGAGAACTGATAACCTCCAGCGATGCTGTAAGTTGGTTCTAACAGTTTCCAACAGCTCACGTCTGTAAGAGTTGTTCCTACACCACCTTGAATCTGAATGAATCCATAAGGATAAGGCTTGTAACCAAGCTCCTGTGCCTCTTCACAGCTTATTCCGCTGGAACAGCATGACTCTGTCTGCGCAGATGCATTTAATCCGCAAATAGCAACCATTGCAGCTGCTAAAAATGACTTGATAATACGCATAATTATTAAAAATTTTTAGATTTTTTATGATATTTGGGTGTAAAATTAGTTAATATTAAGTAATTGAACAAAATAAATGTGGAAAAAGTTATGTAAAAGTCGTATATTTGCCGAAAAATACTGGATTATACACTTAAAACAAACATTATTGTTGCTTATTTATAAGTAGGTAATCACAATTAGTTTTACAAAAAAAAAACGACCTGCTTATACATAATAAATTAATTTTGATTTCCTACTTAATTATGGTTACTATTAAAAAAGTTGAAACAAAAAAAGAACTCAAACAATTCATAAGATTCAATTACGAATTATATAAAGACAATCCATACTCTGTTCCAGATCTATACGAAGACATGCTGGAAACACTTACAGACAAGAACCCTGCAATGGAATTCTGCGAGGCAGATTACTTCCTTGCATACAAGAGAGGAAAGATAGTAGGTCGAGTTGCAGCCATCATCAACAAAAAGGCAAACAAAACATGGAACCTCAAGTGCGTTCGCTTCGGATGGATTGATTTCATTGATGACGAAGAAGTAAGCAAAGCACTCATTGAGGCAGTAGAAGAGTGGGGCAGACAGCGTGGAATGACTGAGATACAAGGACCTCTCGGTTTCACGGACATGGATCCTGAAGGCATGCTTATAGAAGGATTCGATGAAATGTCCACCATGGCAACCATCTACAACCATCCTTACTATCCTGTTCACATGGAAAAACTCGGTTTTGCTAAGGATGCCGACTGGATTGAAATGCTGATGACCGTGCCAAGGGAAACTGGTGTGCCTGAGCGTCTTTCACGCATTGCAGAAATCGTAATGAAGAAATACGACTTGCACATTAAGAAATACACGTCAGCAAAGAAGATTGCAAAAGAATACGGACAAGATATTTTCCACGTTATCAACGAAGCGTTCAAGCCATTATTCGGTTATAGCGAATTGAGTCAGAAACAGATAGACAAATACGTTGACACATATTTGTCATTCGTTGACCTCAAGCTTGTAAGCCTCATTACGGAAGCTGATGGACGACTCGTAGGAGTGGGCATATCAATGCCTTCAATGTCGAGAGCATTGCAGAAAGCAAAAGGAAAACTATTCCCATTCGGATGGTATCATCTTATTAAAACACTCAAGTGGAAGAAACCAAAGACACTTGACCTTCTGCTCGTTGGCATCCTTCCTGAATACCAAGGCAAAGGAATCAATTCAATCCTTTTCTACGACCTTCTGCCTATCTACATTCAAGAAGGATACGAATACGTAGAGACAAACCCTGAATTGGAAGTAAACGACAAGGTGCAATCGCAATGGATATACTTTGAAAGAAGACAGCACAAGAGAAGACGCTGCTTCAAGAAGTCGTTGTAGTGGTGAGGATAGAGTGGAGAGGTTAGAGTGGGTAATCGTTGAGAATAACAATTTATGATGGAAATAGAAACAGCAAATAACAATCAGCCAACGGTAGAGTACAATGACGACAACATACGCCATTTGTCTGACATGGATCATGTCCGCACCCGTCCTGGCATGTACATCGGACGATTAGGTGATGGCAGCCATGCAGAAGATGGCATTTATGTATTGCTTAAGGAAATCATTGACAACTCTATTGACGAGTTCAAGATGAATGCCGGCAAACGCATCGAGGTGGAAATCCACGATAACATGTCTGCCAGCATCCGTGACTATGGCCGTGGCATTCCTCAAGGAAAAATGATAGAAGCTGTCAGTATGCTCAACACCGGAGGTAAATACGACTCAAAGGCATTCAAAAAGTCAGTAGGTCTCAACGGTGTGGGTACAAAAGCTGTAAACGCTCTGAGCTCTCATTTCGAAGTTCGCTCATACCGCGAAGGAGTGGTGCGTATCGCTACCTTCGAGAAGGGTGTTCTCACAAGCGACAAGACGGAAAAAACCACCGAGGAAAACGGCACGTTCATTTATTTCGAACCAGACAACACATTGTTTCTCAACTACAAGTTCCAAGACGAGTTCGTAAGCAACATGCTTCGCAACTACACTTACCTCAACACAGGACTTGAAATCTACCACAACGGATCTAAAATCGTAAGTCGCAACGGTTTGAAAGACCTCCTTAAAGACACGATGGACACAACAGCCATGTATGAAATCGTGCATCTGAAAGGAGAAGACATAGAAATAGCATTCACACACACCAACCAGCAATATGGCGAAGAATACCATTCATTCGTCAACGGTCAGCACACCATTCAGGGAGGCACGCACCAGAGTGCCTTCAAGGAACACATAGCTCGCACCATAAAGGAATTCTTCGGCAAGAACTATGAGTATGGCGACATCCGCTCAGGAATAGTAGCAGCCATTGCCATCAACGTGCAAGAGCCTCAATTTGAAAGTCAGACAAAGATAAAGCTTGGCTCTCTCACCATGGAGCCAAACGGAGGCATCAGCGTCAACAAGTTCGTTGGTGATTTCATAAAGCAGGAAGTTGACAACTATCTTCATAAGAATCTTGATGTTGCTGAAGTTATTGAGCAGAAAATCAAAGACAACGAGCGCGACCGTAAAGCTATTGCAGGTGTAACTAAATTGGCTCGCGAACGTGCAAAGAAAGCCAATCTTCACAACCGCAAACTGCGTGACTGCAAGATTCACCTCAACGATGCACCTCCAAAGGCATCAAAGAATAGGGAAGAGGAGGTTGTTGACCCACGATTCGACACGAGCATATTCATCACCGAGGGCGACTCTGCCAGCGGAAGCATCACCAAGAGTCGTGACGTAATGACTCAGGCTGTGTTCTCGTTGCGAGGAAAACCACTCAACTCATTCGGCTTGACAAAAAAGGTCGTGTATGAGAACGAAGAATTCAACCTTCTTCAAGCAGCACTCAACATAGAAGACGGAATAGACGGTTTGAGATACAATAAAGTAATCGTTGCAACCGATGCCGATGTTGACGGTATGCACATCCGCCTGCTTATGATAACATTCTTCCTGCAGTTCTTCCCTGAACTTATCAGACAAGGACACGTTCACATACTGCAGACACCGCTCTTCCGTGTACGAAACAAGAAAAAGCGCATTAAGAAAAGCGTCCTCGAGCAGTACATGAGTGAACATCCTGACAGCAAGGGAGAATTCATCACCATCTATTGCTACAGCGATGAAGAGCGTGTTGACGCAATAGAGAAGCTTGGTCCTGACCCTGAAATAACACGATTCAAAGGTCTTGGCGAGATAAGTCCTGATGAGTTCCGCAACTTCATCGGTGCAGACATGCGACTTGAAGAAGTTAAATTGCGCAAAACCGATCAAGTGAAGGAACTGCTTGAATACTACATGGGTAAGAACACCATGCAGCGTCAGAACTTTATTATCAACAATCTCGTTATTGAGGAAGACCGACCAGACGAAGAGTTATGAAAACAGCTTTATTCGCAGGCAGCTTTGACCCTTTCACCAAAGGACACAAAGACATCGTTGACCGTGCTCTCAACAGCATTGCCGATGAGGTCGTAATTGCCATTGGAGTCAACTACAACAAGAAATACATGTTCTCGTTGGACGAACGCATAGCTGCCATTAAAGATATTTATATTAATGTACCGCGCGTAAGAGTTGAATCATACGAAGGACTCACCACAGACTATGCAAGGAAGATAAATGCAGACTTTCTTCTCAGAGGCGTGCGAAGCGTCAAAGACTATGAGTTTGAGCGTGACATTGCCGAAGTCAACAAAAAGCTTACCGGCATAGAAACCGTGCTTATGCTCACATCGCCAGAACTGTCGTGCATAAGCTCAAGTGTTGTCCGCGAACTCCTTTCATACGGAAAAGACGTTAAAGAATTCATTCCTTAAACAAAGGATTCATCACATAAACGAGTCAGGTGGAAGTCAACAACCTGACTTCAATTAAGAACGTAAAAAACAACAATAAGTAAAGAAGGATTACTCGATGAAAAAATATCTTTTTACCATACTGATGCTCTGTGCATCTGCCGTTTCATTCGGACAAAACGCAACATTAGATTCATACTACCGTAAACTCCTGTTTGCAGAAAGTGCCATCAACCAGCTTTATGTTGATAGTGTTGACATTTCAAAACTTACAGAAGACGCCATCAAGGGAATGCTTAAAGAACTTGACCCACACTCAAGCTACACCCCAGCCAAAGATGTGCAAGCACTCAACGAACCTCTCACGGGTTCATTTGAGGGTATCGGAGTGCAGTATAACATGAACGAAGACACACTCGTTGTCATTCAACCTGTTAGTGGAGGACCTTCTGAAAAGGTGGGAATCATTGCAGGCGATAAGATTGTGACTGTCAATGACACAGCCATTGCAGGAGTGAAGATGACGCGTGAAGAAATAATGAAACGCCTCCGAGGACCAAAGGACACAAAGGTCAAGCTTGGAGTCATTCGTCAGGGAATAAAGGGCATTCAGACATTCACCGTCACACGCGACAAGATTCCTGTTTACACTATTGATGCTTACTACATGATTGACAAGACAACAGGTTACGTACGCATCAGCAGTTTCGGTGCCACCACTCACGACGAATTCATCAAGGCAACTGAGTTCCTCTTTGGACAAGGCATGAAAGACATTATCATTGACCTTCAGGGCAATGGTGGCGGCTACTTGCAGGCAGCTGTTGACATGTCCAACGAATTCCTTTCTGACAACGAGATGATTGTTTACACAGAAGGACGCAGGGTAGGGCGTAAGGAATACCGTGCCAAGCCAGGAAAGCTTAACATAAACAAAGTAGTGGTTCTTGTTGATGGTTACACAGCATCAGCAGCCGAAATCCTTTCAGGAGCAATACAGGATAACGACCGCGGAACAATAGTAGGCAGACGCACATTTGCCAAAGGTCTTGTTCAGCGTCCTATCGACCTTCCTGACGGCTCAATGATACGACTCACCGTAGCACACTACTACAGCCCTGTGGGACGCTGTTTCCAGAAACCTTACGTCAAAGGCGACAAGAAAAGCTACGACCACGACATGCTAGACCGTCTCAACAGCGGAGAGCTCATGAGTGCCGACAGCATACACTTCCCTGACTCACTCAAATACACAACAAAAGGCGGTCGCATCGTCTATGGTGGCGGAGGCATCATGCCAGACATTTACGTGCCACTCGACACCACCACTTACACACGATTCCATCGTGAGTTGTCAGCAAAGAGCTGCATAATACAAACCACACTTAAGTATCTCGACAAGAACCGCAAGTCGCTCGTCAAGCAATACGACATCGACACTTTCCGTAAGTTGAAGGCAAAGCAGACAGCCAATAAACCATACGATCCTAAGTTGCTCTACGAAGGATTCTATCGCTACAAGGACACGTACGAGATTCCTCAAGAGATGATTGACATTCTTCTTGAAAAGGCAAAAGACGCTAAGATTGAATACAACGATTCAATACTTCAGCAGTCATTACCAATGATAAAACTCCAGCTCAAGGCACTCCTCGCACGCGACCTTTGGGACATGAGCGAGTATTATCAGATAATGAATGAAATTAGCGAAATTTACAAGGCAGGATTAAAAGCAATAAAGGAAGAAGAATGATCTCATACCAGACAGACGGCGTTAAGATGCCAAAGATTCGCCGCAGAGACACCTCTGCATGGATAAAGCAAGTAGCCGAGTCATACGGCAAAAAAGTAGGAAGCATCGCCTACATTTTTTGCGACGACGAAAAGATATTGGAGGTAAACCGCCAATACCTCCAACACGACTATTACACAGACATCATCACCTTCGACTATTGCGAAGATGAAGAGATGATGGGCAATCCGAACACCATTTCAGGCGACCTCTTCATAAGCCTTGACACAGTTCGTACTAATGCCGAACAGCAAGGAGCCACATACGAAGAAGAACTGCATCGCGTCATCATACACGGAGTCCTCCACCTCGTAGGCATAAACGATAAAGGACCTGGTGAAAGAGAAATAATGGAAGCAGCCGAGAACAAAGCACTCAGCACAGCACCTTTTTAAATCCTTCTCCCCTTCTCCTCTTGTCCCTGTTCCTCTTGTTCCCCTTGTCCCCCTCTCCCTTAGAGGGGTCATATCCTGGGTCATCCCCGGGGGTGCTCCCTTAGTGGGTCATTCTCGCATTTTTGCTTTCAGAATAGTTCTGCCCATAAATATTTCTTCAGAAACAGAGCAATCATTCAATGGTAGTGTAGGATTTTCTACACTGCCATTTATTTTATCAATACCTTTCTCCACGAAGCACTCATCCCAAAGTCCGCTGTCGATAAACGCTTGAAGGAGTTTAGCGCCACCTTCAACGAGAACCGTCTGAATGCCATCCTCATACAGAACATTCAATATTTCAGCCACCTCATGACTTCTTATCTGACTGAAACCCTCAGCCAATCCAACCACTTCACTCTCAGCCACCACGTATCTGCGAGGCGAAGGACCGTACCATTCACGAGTCGTCAGGGTAGGGTGGTCAATGTCGTAAGTACCATGCCCCACTATTATTGCTTGATGCTCAGCCCTCCTTTTATGACAAAGCATCTGTGTGAAAATATTTGAAATGCCACCATCAATGAACCCGTCAGCCGACTGAGCCCATTTCAGCGTCACAAACGGACGGTGCTTGCCGTGAAACGTCATGAAACGACTGTTCAGTTCCTTGCACTCATCCTCCAGCACACCCACCTTCACCTCTATTCCGGCATCCATCAGCTTCTTAATTCCGCGCCCCTGCACCTTTGCAAACGGATCCTGACAACCAATCACGCATCTCTTGAAATGCTTTCTCACGAGCAGGTCAGCACAAGGAGGTGTCTTGCCATGATGACTGCAAGGCTCAAGACTCACGTAAATGGTGCATTCACTCAGCAGATGCTCATCTTCCGGCTTTACCGAAGCACAAGCATTAACCTCAGCATGACCCTCACCACAACGCACATGATAACCCTCGCCAATTATTCTGCCCTCATCATCATCACCAAAATACACAATCACCGCACCCACCATCGGATTAGGTTGACTGTTCTGCTGTCCGTTGCGAGCCAATTGAATGCATCGCCTCATGTAAATTTCATCAGTTGTTAACACCATGTTGATAACTTATTAACATTAAAAATCCATACAAAAGTAATGAAAAATTAACTATTACGAACACAGAAATAAAAATATGTAATGATTTGTTAATAAAATAATAACAAAACTTAAAAATTAAGAATACAAATTATTATATTTGCAAATGGAAAAACATAAAAAACTATAACCATGAAACTAATTAAGTACTTATCAACAGGTATATTAACATCAACAGCACTCATTCTTTCTTCGTGCGTTGACAACAATTACGACTTAAGCGACATTGACACCACAGCACGTTTCGTAACGAAAGACTTAGTAGTTCCTATGAACATTGAGAAAGTCACCCTCGACCAAGTGCTCGACATCAATGACAACAGCGAAATAATTACAGAGCTTATCAATGGCAAGAAGCAATACGCCATTTTGAAAGAAGGAACCTTTAAATCCAACCCTGTTAATGTACACATTTTCACATCCAGCAAGCCATCAACCGAAAAGAAAACGAGCGAGCTCAACATCACCTATGCCGATAACCCCGCAACACAAGGCTTCACAGCATACTACGACATCAACATTGAACCATCTGAAATCAACTTCACATCAGACAATGTTGACAATTCAATCATTGACATAAAGAGATTAGGAGTCGAGGCAAGCTACTCCAACAAAGTGAAGATTGAAGGTCTCAACAAGAACCAGCTTGCCAACGTCACCATTGAGAACCTCGTCATCAAGTACCCAAAGGGATTTGAAGGAACGCCAAGCATTGGCACTTACGACAAGTCAACAGGTATCCTCACCATTCCTGAAATTAAGCCAGACAACAACGGCGAATTTGAAATAAAGTACGAAATCACAGGCATTGATGTAGAAAATTCAAACATCAACCTCGACCTCAATAAACACAACCTTACCCTCAAAGACAAGTTCGAAGTCCTCGACGGCAAGATAATCGTCAACATTGACAACCAGTTCCCTTCTACCATCAAGATTCACAACATTCCAGACATGAGCGAGATAACCGTCAAGACAGTTACTGGAGAACTTGAATACGAAGTTGAAGACACCAAGATAGAAGATGTTAACTTCAGCAACATCCCTGACCTCATCAATCAGTCAGGCACAAAGATTGTGCTCGACAACCCACAGCTCTACCTCAATGTTAACAACCCATTGTCAGAGTACGACCTCTACGTTCAGTCAGGGTTCAAGCTCACCACTATGCGCGACAAGCAGGCACACGAATACTCGCCTGAAAACATACTTGCAACCGACAAAGGCGTCAACGACAACTACTTCGTGCTCTCGCCAAAGAACCCAGATACTTACTACACCACATACAAGAACGTGAGCAACATCAAGCACGTTCAGTTCTCAACATTAGGACACGTTCTTGCCGATGTAGAAGGAATACCAAACACCGTCAAGGTGCAGCTCATCGACGAAAAGATTCCAGCTCAATCAGTCACCGACCTCGAACTCGGCAAGATTTACGAACCAATCAAGGGCAGTTACACATTCTACGCACCACTCACCCTCACCGAAGAATCGTCAATCGTCTATACTGACACCCTCGACGGATGGAACGACAAAGAGGTTGACAACATCACAATCTCAGACATCCTCGTCACATTCGACGGCAGCACTGATGTTCCATTCGACATGGATCTCACGGTCATGCCAATAGGAATTGACGGAAAAGTAATCCCTAACGTCACCTCAAGTACAGCAAAGGTGAACGCAAAAGCAAAGGAACAGCCAATAGAACTTTCAGTAAAAGGCGAAATCAAGCACTTCGACGGCATTCTTATCAAGGCTTACATGAAGCAGAAGACAACAGACACTCTCAGCCCTGAAATGGACCTTAAAATGAATAAATTCAAGGTAAAGATTAGCGGATACTACGACAAGGAACTCTAACTCCAATCAACTTCCCTTTAATATATTTATAAACATGAATAAACACCCAAATAGTACAAAATTATGAATTTCAACATAAAACATACTATGACTGCTGCTGTACTCAGCATCATGTCAACCGCAGCAAACTCTCAGAACCTCAACACAGGTTACTTCAACGACGGCTACCTCTACCGCCACGAAATCAACCCTGCATTCGGCAATGACCAAGGCTACGTGGCATTCCCAGGCATTGGCAATGTCAACGCAAGCAAGATAGGAAACATCGGTGTCAAGCAGATACTCTTCAATATCAACGGACGCACAGCCACCTTCCTGCACCCAGAAGTCAGTACCGAAGAGTTCCTCAAGGGAGTGAAAGACAAGAACAGGATTGCCGAAGACCTCAAGCTGCAGGTACTCGGATTCGGATTCAAGGGAATGAACGGCTACAACACGTTTGAAATCAACGTGCGTGAGAACGCAAGCCTTAACGTGCCGGGAGAACTCCTCAGACTTGCCAAGGAAGGTCCTGCCAACAAGACTTACGACATCAAAGACCTTGCCATCCATGCCGACGCCTACACCGAACTCGCATTAGGCCACAGCCACCAGCTAAACGACAACCTCCGCATTGGTGCCAAGCTCAAGATACTCTTAGGACTTGGAAACGTGGATGTAAAAGCCAACAAGGCAATTCTTGAACTCAATGAGAACGGTGGTTTCAGCGGCACCGTCGATGCTGAAGTGCAAGCAAGCATCAAGAACCTCACGTTAGAAGAGAAGAAGAAGATGCGAGGTGCCGAAGGACAGGAAGTCGAGCACACCTACGTCAGCGACGTTAAAGTTGACAAGTTCGGGCTCAACGGATTCGGACTTGCCGTTGATCTCGGTGCCGAATACAAGATTGACGACAACTGGAGCGTGTCAGCATCACTCCTTGACCTTGGCTTCATCGGCTGGAACAACAACATACTCGCATCCACCAACGGAGAGCAGAAGATAAACACCAACGACTACATCTTCAATCCCGACGACGATGCAGAAAACTCATTCGAGCGTGAGTTCGACCGCATGGGCGAAGGACTTGCCGACCTCTACGAAATCCACAACAAAGGCAACCAGGGCAGCCGAAGCAAGGCACTCGCAGCAACCATGAACCTCGGAGTCGAATACACACCCGACTTCTACGACAAGCTCTCCTTCGGATTCCTCAACAGCACACGCATGGCAGGTAAGTACAGCTGGACAGACTTCCGTCTGAGCGCCAACGTCTCACCTACCAACATCTTCTCAGCATCAGCAAGCGTGTCAGCAGGCACATTCGGAGCAAGCTTCGGATGGCTCCTCAACTTCCACCCAAGAGGATTCAACATCTTCGCAGGAATGGATCACACATTCTTCAACATAGCAAAGCAAGGCGTTCCTTTAGCAAAGAACAGCAGTTTCAGCGTAGGCATTAACTTCCCATTCGGAAAATAAGTATGAGCGACGGAAATTTCAACAGGCAACTGCTGCCCAAGACTGAACTATCCTCAGGACTTCGTGCAGGTAAGGCACAGATGCGAGTCATTGCACAACAGGCATTCGACGAAGTAATAAGAAAACACTTCCCAAACCTGTCAGAAGACAAACTATCTGAAATAAAGAAAGACTTCATAAGCCGCCTTTAACTTTTAAAAAATACTAAAAAAAATATTATTGTTCCATATTGGACAATATTAATATACAAAAGAACAACCTAATAAAGAATTTTTGTATTAAATTTGCACATAATTTTAACTAAAAAAATAGAAATGAAATCAAACGTAAAGCCAGCCGAAGGTAAATTAGGCATAATGGTTGTCGGCTTAGGAGCCGTAACCTCTACTTTCATGACAGGTGTACTCATGGCACGCAAGGGCCTCTCAAAGCCTGTTGGTTCAATGACACAATACGACAAGATCCGCGTAGGAAAAGGTGCAGATAAGAAATACCTCTCATACTCTGAAATAGTACCACTCGCACAGCTCGACGACATCGTGTTCGGAGCATGGGACGTCTATCCAGCCAACGCATTCCAGAGTGCAATGTACGCTGAGGTTCTCAAGGAAAAGGACATCATGCCTGTTAAGGACGAACTCGAGAAGATTGTACCTTTCAAGGCAGCATTCGACAAGAACTTCGCTAAGCGTCTCGATGGCGACAACGTGAAGCAGTGTGCAACACGTTGGGACATGGTAGAAGAGCTTCGTGCCGACATCCGCAAGTTCAAGGCAGACAACAACTGCTCACGCGTGGTCGTTGCATGGGCAGCATCAACAGAAATCTACGTTGCACCTAACATGGAGGTACACGACACACTCGAGCACCTCGAGGCAGCAATGAAGGCTAACGACACCGTCAACATAGCACCATCAATGTGCTACGCATACGCAGCACTCGCAGAAGGCGCACCATTCATCATGGGAGCACCAAACACAACTGTTGACATCCCTGCAATGTGGGAAATGGCAGAGAAGACAGGAATGCCAATCGCTGGCAAGGACTTCAAGACAGGACAGACACTCGTGAAGTCAGGATTCGCACCAATCATCGGCACACGATGCCTCGGATTGAACGGATGGTTCTCAACAAACATACTCGGCAACCGCGACGGACTTGTACTCGACGAGCCAGCTAACTTCCGCACTAAGGAGGTCAGCAAGCTCTCAACACTCGAAAGCATCCTCGTTGCCGACAATCAGCCAGATCTCTACACCGACTACTACCACAAGGTGCGCATCAACTACTACCCACCACGCAACGACAACAAAGAAGGATGGGACAACATCGACATCTTCGGATGGATGGGATACCCAATGCAGATCAAAATAAACTTCCTCTGCCGTGACTCAATCCTCGCAGCACCACTCCTTCTCGACCTCTGCCTCCTCAGCGACCTCGCTGCACGTGCCGGCAGAAGCGGAATCCAGCGCTTCCTAAGCTTCTACCTCAAAGCTCCTATGCACGACTACACACAGAACGAGGAACCAATCAACCACCTCTTCCAGCAATACACAATGCTCAAGAACGCAATCCGCGAAATGGGTGGATACGAAGCAGACGAAGAAATCGACTAAAACTTTCTTCTATCAAATACATTATAAAGCCTGGGGTCAACCTCAGGCTTTTTTTATGAAACAAAAATTATTTATTTTAATTTTAAATTTTTGGATATTTCTGAATATAATTTCTTTTAATTTCTGTAAAAACTTCTAAGCGCTCGCGCTTCATATAATTATTCTTTCTTTCAAATGGAGTTAAGACTTTCTCATATAATTATTATATTAGTTTTTTAAATTTTTAAAAAAATGATAATGATTATAGGTTGTGGATAGTGGGGATAACTTTTCACTGAAAAATTTGGTTATTAACTTATTATTTCGAGGTGCAACCATTATCATCACAGAGTCATAGATTATTAACATGCTAATCCGTTGTAAAACAATAGAAAGGATGTATTATTAACACATTGTTGATAAAAGTTTTCAAACCCTTAACTTGTGGAAAAGCATGTGGATAACATGTATAAAACCAGTAGAAAGAAAAATGATAAAAAATAATAACTTTTCTTGGTCGTTTCAAATCAATTTGTGTTTAAAAATTATCCCATAACTTCCAAAAAAAGTTATTAATACTTTTCAACAAGAAATCAACAAGGTTATCAACATGGGGTGTTGATAACTGTGGTTAGTGACCAGTTTGCTACGTCACGACAAAAATATTGCTACATCGCGACAGAAATAATTTTATGTCCCGATGCTTCACTTACAACTAAAAGAAATTGGAATTATTAGAAGAAATTTCTTTTTCTTTCAGTTGAATCCCACAATTTGTTACTCAAATAAAAACAAATGTTACAATATTGGTGTACTTTACCTGTTGTAAATGTTAAAATTATATCTAAAAGTAATATTTTTCTTTATTTATTTTGATATTTCATTTGTTTTTAAGTAATTTGCACAATTAAAATTACATATTGACCTATTGTACTTAATCGGTAATAAAAATTGGCTACGGAATCTTACACATTTTAAATAATATAAGAGAGTATGAGAAAGTAGCTATTAGCAAAGAGAGAGACAAAATTTTTTTACATAACTTTATTAATTAACTAACCACAACAATCATTATGAAGAAAACATTACTTCTTCTTGCAGGCGCAATGCTTGCATCGGTTAGCGTATTTGCACAGCCAAAGAAGCCTGTTGTAACTTACACAAGCTTTACTGATGCAGTCGCTGCTGAAGAAATTGTTTACCTTTACAATGTTGAAAGTGCTGCCTTCTTGACAGGTGGTAACTACTGGGGCACTCGTGCCTGTGTTGTAAAGAGTAATTCAACTGGTCCAAATGACAATGCCACACTCATTGAATTGAAGAAAGGCACTAATGGAGCTACAGTAAACGGCTACAAATGGCTCATTGCTGAGTCAGGTGAATTGGATGAAGACAGCAATCCTTGCTATTCTTTCGCTAACAAGTCAACTTCAAATTACCTGACTGCTGACGGTCAGAGTGAAATTTGGGTTGACGGAGCTGATACTCGTCCTTATTCTTTCTGGACAGTAACTGACCTCGGTGGCAACACATTCGAGTTGGGTTATGAAGGTCTTATAGGTAAGTTCGGTATCCCTGAAAAGTTCTTTGGTGTTGAAAACAATGTCAACACTACTTTCATTGACCCTGAGTTGGAATACGATCACGAAATTGATGGTGAAACAGTGAAGGACCTTGTAAGCGAAGGCAAATTCGCTACTACTTGGGCACTCGTTTCTGAGGAAGAGTATGAGCGTGTTCTCCCTCTCCTTCAGGCTTACTACCGTTATGATGGTCTCGCTTTAATTCTTGCTGATGCTAAGAAGGAATATCCAACATTAGATTTCTCTGCTGAACAGGCTGTTTATGACAACGCAACTGAAAGCACTACAATTGAAGAGTTGAATGCAGCTATTACTTCTATTGAAAAGAAGATTGAAGATTACAAGGCATCTTTGGCTACATTCGATGATCCAATGGACTTCACTTCTATAATTGGTGATGGTAGTGACGTTGGTCCTTGGACACAAAAGTTCACAGGTTCAGGTACTACAGGTACATGGCACACTAACTCGTGGTCAACTGAGGCTAATGATGGTGCTGACGGCACAGACATGACTATTCCATTCTGTGAGGATTGGGTAGGTCAAGGTAACAAGCTTTCTGACCAGAAGATTTATCAGGTATTGAAGAATGCTGCTCCTGGTCTTTATAAGTTCACTGCTGACGTACGTCTCTACAACGAGGCAGGTGGCATTGACAAGTTTGAAGGTATCAAGATGTATTTCGGTGACGAAAGCATCAACCTCGGTGAAGAGTGTGAAATGTACAAGTCAGGCAACAAGTGCGTTCTCTGGAACAAGAACTACTTCACATTCATCACTATCCTTGAGGAAACTGGTGACATTGAGTTCGGTTTCGACTTGAAGGACGTAAACTTCAACTGGATGGCATTCAAGAAGACTTCTCTCATGTACTACGGTAATGAGGATTGTGAGGAAAATGCACTTAAGCTATTCTACCAGACTTATGAATATGAAAAGTCTGAAGATGCAAGAGCTAATCAATCAATTATTGATGACTACAACTCTGCAATTGATGCATTCTATTCTGCAACTGACATTCCTTCAGCTAAGGCAGGACTTCCTGCAATAGAAGCAGCATATAAGGCTCTTAATGAAAACATTGAGGCTTACGATAACCTCGAAAATGCAATTACGGATCTTGATTCTAAAGTGTCTGAGTCAGAGTCAGTTGGTATATTGGTTGACATGATGATTGACCTCTTGGATCCAAATGCAGGTGAAGATGCTCTTGAGGCATTTGCTGAAGAAGACGTGCCAGCTGAGTACATCCCAGCAGTGACTCCTTGGAGCCTCCTTGAGGAACTCAACTATGACACAAAAGAGGTTAATGATTACATTTCACAGTTAAGCAGCCTCTGGTCATACTGTCTTTCTAACTCACTTGGTGAGGGTCAGGATTGTACTGAACTTATCAAGGATGCTGACTTCAAAGATAAGAATGGTACAGGTTGGACTCAGGCATTCAAGGCAGGTAACCTTGCATGGACAGGTGGTTTCGAAGTGTTCCCTGTTGCAGAGTCATGGCGTTCTACATTTGATATCTATCAGGAGGTTAAAGCTCCAGACGGCATCTACTCAATCAGTTTGAACGGTTTCGCTCGTCGTGAATCAGGTAGTGAACAGACAGTTCCAGCTGAGATTTATCTCAACGACTTCGCTACTCCACTTATGAACATCCTTGATGATCAGCTTCCTGTAGAAGAAGCACAGGATGGTTACAACTGCTATCTCACAAAAGATGCCGCTGGTGCATACCACGACAACCCACTCTTTGCTGAGAACGACAAGCATTCTTCTCCAAACAATGCAACTGACAAAACAGGTGATAAGGGCTATTATCCTGATGGTATGGAAGGTGCATCTATCGCATTCTCTGCTGACCGCTACAAGGCAACTGTTTACGGTATCGTAGAGGGTGGCGTAATGAAGATTGGCGTTCGCAACACATCTGCTAACTGGTGGGCACTTTGGTCAAACTTCAAGCTCACTTACGAAGGAACTAACCCTGAAGCAGTTGACGCAATCGGTAATGCTCTCAGCCAGCGTGCTCTCGACGTTCTTGACAGCGACCAGGCAGAATATCTTCCAAAGACAATGAAGGATGCTCTTGAAGAAGCAAACGCAGCTGTTGAGGATGCTGATGAAGATGTGAAGTACGAAAAGGTAATGGAGCTCAACAATGTTCTCAAGGAAGTTAACCCAATGATTGAGGCTGTTTCTCAGTTCATAGAAGCTCAGGATGCTATGGGTAGAGCAGCAGAGGATAATATTGAAACAGCTTCTGCAGAGGCTAAGGCAGAATACGATGAACTTTCAATTCTCGACTACAGCACAATGACTAAGAAGGAAATAGAAGATGCTACTGCTGCAATGATTAAATGTGCTAAGAAGCTTCGCGTTCCTGACACTACTGGTGCATCACCAAGTAACCCTGTTGACATGACTCAGGTTATTGATGATCCTGAACTTGAAGGTTGTGCAGTTAACGGTGACAAGCTCGGTGCTTGGAGCTGGACAAAGAATGCAGGCAATGGTCCTGTATATCCTTACGATTCAGAAACGTCATCAGCAGTAGAATTCTGGTGTGATCCTGCTACAAATAATAAGTTCTCTCTCACTCAGAAGCTCGCAGGTCTTCCAGCAGGTACTTACCAGCTCACAGTTGAGGCAGGAAACTCTTACAATGGTGTGGAATCACTTGGTAACGAGGGTTACGCTGCAGTATTCGCTGCTGTTCCTGACATGGATGAGGCTGTAGAACCAATTGCAACAATTACAGGTGAGGCTACAGAAACAGATTCTTACACAGTAGAGTTCTACATCCCAGAAGGAACTGACGAAGTTACTATCGGTGTTAAGACAATCGGTGACCTTGACGCTCGCTGGTTCTACTGCGACAACTTCTCACTCCAGTATCTTGGTGCTGACGTACCAACTGCTATCGAGGAAGCAAGCAGCGCAGCTGCAGCTAAGGCAACTGAAATCTTCTCTGTAACAGGTGCTAAGCTCAATGCTACTCAGAAGGGTATCAACATCGTTAAGATGAGCAACGGACAGGTTAAGAAGGTTTACATCAAGTAAATATTTCAACCTTAATAAATAGAATGAGGTGCGTCACATGATGCACCTCATTTTTTTTTACAACATAATAATTAATATATTTGCACATTGTTTACTAATTAGTTAACTTTGCCACATGAACATATTCAGAAACATTAAGCATTGCATTGAGGCAGGTGGCGTGGATAGTGGTGAGGCACAGGCAATGGCTTTCATTTTGATGGAGGACATTGAGGGCATTGACCGCACAGGAGTGCTGATGGGCAAGGAGCCAGAGGATGCTGAGAGGTTGATGAATGCTGCACGAAGGGTTGCTGAAGGCGAACCTGTGCAGTATGTGACGGGTAAGGCATGGTTCTGTGGGATGAGTTTCTCGGTTTGCAAGGATGTGCTCATTCCTCGTGCAGAGACGGAGGAACTGGTGAACGGCATTGTGGATGAAGTGTCGGCAAGGTCGCCCCGTGGCGAGGGTGTGAGGATGCTGGACATTGGTACGGGAAGCGGTTGCATTGCCGTGTCGCTGAAGAGGCGTCTGCCAGCTGCTGAGGTGGTTGCCTTGGATGTTTCGGCTGATGCTTTGGCGGTGGCTGAGGGTAATGCGAGGGCTAATGGTGCTGAGGTGCGGTTTGTGCAGAGTGACATTCTGACTGACGGCATAGAGGGCATCTACGATGTGGTGGTGAGCAATCCTCCTTACATCTGTGGCAGCGAGGCGGCTGAGATGGAAGCTAACGTGCTGGAGCATGAACCTCATCTGGCACTGTTCGTGAGCGATGATGACCCGCTTGTCTTCTACAGAAGGATTGCAGAGCTGGCAAGGGAGGCATTGAATGGTGGCGGTTTGCTGGCATTCGAGATTAACAGGCGGTTCGGTCGTGAAGTGGTGGACATGCTTGCTGCAATGGGTTATCGTGATGTGCGGCTGATAAGGGATCAGTTTGGCAATGACCGCATGGTGAAAGCAATAAAATAGATTATTTTTCGTTATTATTATTTACGATATGTTTATGCCATAAGTTATGACCCTTTTATACTATAAGTTATGATACGTTTATTCTTCATATTATCATTTTTATCTTTGTTTGTTTCAGTTGCACCGGCTTCGGCTCAGGGCGACTGGAAGGTTTATGCTTCGTACAATAATGTAAGCAAGGCAGTGAAGGCGGGTTCGCGAATCTACGCCGTTGCCAATGGTGGTCTTTTCTGCTACGATACTGAGGATTCTTCCGTTGAGGCGTACGATAAGTCGAATGCTCTTAATGACTTTGGCGTGAAGGACATTGTTTATTCTGAATCTACGAAAACATTGATGGTGCTTTACAACAACACCAACATTGACTTGATTTTCAGCAACGGCAATGTGTGGAACATGCCTGAGTTGAAGAATAAGGAGATGAGCGACAGGGGCGTGCATGCTATCAATGCCATTGGCGATGAGATTTTCATCAGCATTGGTTATCATATTGCCGTGGTGAACCTGAAGCAGAGGTATTTCTCGGAGTTCTACACTTTCGATGATTTCACAGCTAATGCCACCGTGGCTAAGGTGGATGGTGTGGATTACATGTTCGTGACAACGAGCAAGGGTCTTTACCAGGGTAAGCGCAGCGACAACCTGCTTGACAAGACGAAGTGGGCTAAGATTTCGGTGCTGCCTGAGGGAGTGCGTTTCACAAAAACTGCAGAGGAGATTGCTGCTGAGGCTGAGGCATTAGAGAAGGTTAAGGATGTGAAGATAAACAGCCCTGAAGAGAATCATTTCTACAGGCTTAATATGATTGGTGAGCGTCTGCTGGTGGCTGGCGGCAACTTCTATGACCCTGCTGACGATTATCCTGGCTTGATTATGAAGTATGAGGACGGCAAGTGGTCATCGTTTGATGATGATGAGGCTGATGTGGTGCAGAATGGCAATAAGATGTACTTGAACGTGTCGAACGTGGTGCAGGATCCTGAGGACAGCGAGCATCACTGGGTTTCGACCATCAGAAGCGGTTTGTATGAGTTCCGCAAGGGTAAGTTTGTGGCTAACTACTCAATGCACAACTCTATCCTGAAGTCGATTCGTCCGCAGAGTACGCGTCCTTACATTTATGTGCGTATATCAGGTCTTAACTACGACTCAAAGGGTAACTTGTGGATGTGCAACAATCAGGTTGACACTATCTTGTATGTGATGAAGAAGGGTGGCGAACTGGTTGGTTTGCACTACGACGAGATTTCAAAGAAGCCAACCTTTGACCAGATTATGTTTGACAAGCGTGACTGGGCGTGGGTGGTTGAGAGACGTTCAACGTCTGACTATGGTTCGTCTGGCTTGTTCATCCTCAACACTAACGGCACCATTGACAATGTGAAGGACGACAAGCACCGTTTCATGAGTTCGTTTGTAAATCAGGACGGAACGGGCTATTATCCTGACCTCTACTATTGCGTGACGGAGGATGCCAACGGCTACTTGTGGATTGGCACGAGCGATGGCTTGTTCGTAAGCTACGACCCGGAGAACGCATTCAATAACGGTTTCCATCTGTCGCAGGTGAAGGTGCCACGTAACGATGGCACTAATCTTGCTGATTACCTGCTCAACAAAGTGGAGATTACTTGTGTGACCATTGATGGTGGCAACCGCAAGTGGATTGGCACGAATGGCGACGGAGTGTATTTGGTGAGTGCTGACGGATTGGAGACCCTGGAGCATTTCACAACGGCTAATTCGCCTCTCATCAATGACGACATCAATGACATTGCCATTAACGGAAACACGGGCGAGGTGTTCTTTGCAACCAAAGCTGGCTTGTGCAGCTACCAGGGCGATGCAACCGACCCTTCTGAATCAATGAAGAGCAGTAACCTGAAGGTGTGGCCGAATCCTGTACGCCCTGAGTACAATGGTAATGTTCACATTGGCGGATTGATGGCTAACTCTAACGTGAAGATCATCAGCGCTGCTGGAAGATTGGTGTACGAGGGTGTCAGCATGGGTGGTGAGTTCTCATGGAACTGCTGCTACCAGACGGGCAGACGCGTTGCCTCTGGCATCTATTACGCTCTTTGCACTGATGAAGAGGGCAAGGAAGGGGTTTGCACAAAGGTGGTGATAGTGAAGTGAAAAAAGACTTCATGCGGAAAGAAAGTCATTGAGATAAATAATTAAAGAATCAGTTTTAAAAGCCATGCAGACAAGATATTTTGTATTTCTTTTTGCTTTGTTTTCTTGCTGCCTGGCGTCTGCTCAGTTGCCGGTGTTACGCTTGACGGGTGATAATCTCAGCGCATCTTTTTCTGATGGGACATTCCAATTGGATGGGGGTGAGGTGATGAAGGCTGACTTGAGGTGGCGTGGTGCTTCGGCACTGACATACGAGAAGAAGTCTTTTGCCATTAAACTGAAGGGTGCTGATGGTGAGAAGCTTGATACTGCTTTGCTTGGCATGAGAAGGGATAACTCGTGGATCCTGGATGCAATGGCTGTGGATGTGGCGAGGATGAGAAACAGAGTGTCGATGGATCTGTGGAATGATTTCGCAAGCAAGGCTTACATTACTGAAAAGAATCCTGATGCTTTCAACGGCACTCATGGCAAGTTTGTTGAGGTGTTTGTGAATGATGAGTACGAGGGGCTGTACTGCCTGACGGAGAAGGTTGACCGCAAGCAGCTTAAACTGAAGAAGCATCAGGATGGTGTGGTGAAGGGTGTGCTGTATAAGGTGGCTCAGTACAGCTCGTTGTACAGTGAGGACGAGAGCTTCTATTTGTATGACAACTCGGTTCCTAAGTGGCATGGTTTTGAATTGGCTTACCCTGATATTGACGATGATGAGCCGATTGATTGGGAACCGCTTTCGGAAACCATTCATTGGCTTAACTTCTCTTCGCCTGAGGAGATACGTGAGAATATCGAGAACAAGATTGATGTGCCGGTGTGGCTGGATTACATTCTCATGGTTGACCTCATCAGAGCTGATGATAATGTGGCTAAGAACATGTATTTGTATTTCTATAATTCGACAAAGGAGTCGCGCATGCTTGGCATGACTCCTTGGGACATGGACAACTCGTGGGGCAGAAGCATACGTGCGGAGAAGCAGGATGCAGAGTATGAGATGAACATTTCCAACTGGATTAATTACCACTTGTACTATACTTACTGCGATGAGGAGGGCAGTATGTATCGTGACCGTTACGCTGAACTGCGTGAGACATTCTTCGTTCCTGATGTGCTGAAGAAATACTTTGACACGTACTTTGATTTGTTCAAGGAAACGGGTGTTGACAAGCGTGAGGTGGAGCGCTGGAAGAGCGTAAGGGGTAACGACCTTGATTTTGATGCTGAGCGTGAGTTTATTCACGACTGGATAGACAGGCGTATTGCCTTTCTGGATGTGCAGTATAATTATGGCGTTGATGATGGAATTGTGGACAGAGATTTTGTCTTGAAATCGTCGTCAGTTGTCAATGTATTTAATATAAATGGAGCACTCGTGAAGACGGTGCGACGTGCTGAATTGCCTTCTCTCGTATTACCTAAGGGTATTTACATCATTGACGGCAGGAAGGTGCGGTTCTGAATTAATTTTGATTACTTACTTAATTATTAACTTTTAATCTCAAGAGCTCCCTGCTTGGAGTTAGAGAGGGGCTTTTTTATTTTCTTTTGCTTTCAATTCTTATTCCTACATACGATTACACTTGTTATAAGTTGGTGTTTGACTTGCATGAGCAAGCCGAGCAGTTGGGTATTGACTATGAGATAATAGTGGCTGAGGATGGAAGCCGTTCGCCTGTCAACATAATTGCCAATCACAAGATTGAGGATTTGAGCAACTGCCGCCATGTGATACGCAAGGAGAATGTGGGCCAAGCATCCACACGTAATGAGTTGGCAAGGTTGGCTCGCTATGATTGGATAATCTTCATTGACAGCGATGCGAAGGTGATAGAGGGAAGCAGTTATCTGGCAAATTATATTGACAATATTGGTAAGGCTGATGTGGTGGTTGGATGTCTGAAGACTCCTGCTGTCAACTATGACCCTAACCGCACGTTGCGTTTCAAGTATGAGACAAAGGCTGACGGTAAGCGTTCTGCTTCTATCCGTCAGCAGCATCCTTATTCTGAAATGTCGTGCTTCAACATCATGATGCACAAGCCGGTGTTCTTGTCTGTGCTGTTCGATTCTGATTGCCGTGAGTACGGTTATGAGGACGTGCTGTTTGGCGTTGAACTTGAAAAGCGAGGCATCAAGGTGCTGCACATTGACAATCCTTTGATTCATGACGGATTGGACACTAATGAGTCTTTCATCAGGAAGAGCGAGACGGCATTGCGTACGCTGAAGAGGATAAGGGATAAGGTGAAGGGAGGCAGTCGTGTGGATAATGTCTATAATAAAGTGGCTGGGTGGCACATGGCATGGGCGGCTCGTATGTGCTACAAGATGTTTGGCGGCATGATGCGCAGGAATCTGATGTCGAAGAATCCGTCGCTTAAGGTTCTTTCACTGTACAAGCTATGTTATTATGCTACGTTGAAATAAAGGTGAGTGACGGATAATCCGTTGTGAAAAAATGTGAAAATGCGTGAGTTGGATAGTTATTAAAAGTGAAAAACGATTGTATGTTTATTTTTCTTACTAATTTTGCAGCGAAAAATCAGTTTAAGATGAATCTTGAAACTCATTGAAACCTGAAACTTTAGAACTTGATACTCCTGGAACTTTGAACCCTGAAACATAAATGATTCGTATCCAAAACATATTCATCCTTTGTTTGCTGCTTGTGTCTTCATTGTCAATGAGGGCACAACAGGTGAATATTGACGAGCAGACGGATTATGACATGACGGGGGCGCCTATTTTCTCTCACGCCATGTACTACACGGGTATGGTGGAGTATGATGGCGAGATGATTCCAAGCTTCATGTACAGCGATTTCTATGTGTTCAAGAAACTGGTGTTCAAGAATCCTCGTGAGGCAAAGAAATACTACAAGATAGCCAATAACATCAAGAAGGTTTATCCGATAGCGTGTGAAATTCAGCGTACGGTGAACAAGACCATTGCTGAAATGGATTCGTTTCCTACTAAGAAGGAGAAGGATGCATTCATGAAGAAGTCGGAGAAGGAGTTGAAGGCAACTTACTATCCGCGAATGAAGAAACTGACATTCGCTCAGGGTAAGCTGCTTATAAAGCTTATTGACCGCCAATGTGAGATGACGGGATACGAACTCATCAAGAAGTACATGGGTGGCTTCAAGGCTGGTTTCTATAATGCGTTTGCAAGTCTTTTTGGCGCAAGTCTTAAGAAGGAGTATGATGCTGAGGTGGATGACCGATTGACGGAACGTGCCATATTGCTGATAGAAAGCGGTCAGATGTAAGTGGCGTGATTTTCTTATGGTGGAGTTTTAGTACCCACATTATTCTATTTATATGCGCAAACTTAAGATAACGGAGATGGGGCGTATGAGCGTGGAGGAGTTCCATGCTGCAGAGAAGATGCCTTTAGTTGTAGTGCTTGACGATGTAAGGTCAATGTACAATGTGGGTAGTGTGTTCAGAACTGCCGATGCTTTCCGTGTATCTGCTATTTATCTATGCGGCATTACGGCACAACCTCCTCATCCTGAGATTCACAAGACGGCATTGGGTGCTGAGGACACCGTTGACTGGGTGTATTTCAAAGACACGATGGATGCTGTCGATTCTTTGCGTGCTGACGGGTTCACCATATTGAGCATAGAGCAATGTGAAGGAAGCACTATGCTGCAGACGATTGAGCTTGATAATGCCAAGAAGTATGCGATTATAATGGGCAATGAAGTGAAAGGTGTGAAGCAGGAGGTGGTGAATGCAAGTGATAATTGCCTTGAAATACCTCAATTCGGCACTAAGCATAGCCTTAATGTAAGTACAACTGCAGGAATGGTGATCTGGGAATTTGCCAAGCAGTTGTTGGGATTGACTTCAACTCGAGTATAGTCACCTTAATTTCTTAATTTTCTTTACGACTGCTCTGATGACTTTTCCGAGCATGGTGTAGCGGATACCCCAATCGCGGATGGCTTCTGCGAAGAGTGCTTCTGTATGGGGGTCTTTGTCGGGGTTGTCAATCTTTGTCAGTTGAAGTGGCTGCTGTGAAGGTTCGCGGTCAAATTCATAGCGTTGCAGAATGTCGAATGATCGGAAGTGGGTGCCGTTCTTCAATCCTATGTTTCTTACCATCGTGTGTGCAGGAGTGAGGCAAAGTCCGCCTGCTTTGTAGATGGCAATTTCCCAACAAATATCCCATGGAATAGGATTCTTGTCAAGACTCTTGAGACAAGGGAACACTCCACCGTATTGCATGGCATTGCAATCGTCGTCAGTCATTCCTTCAAGTGCTTCTTCTCTTGATTTATAATGTGTGAAATGCTGCTGCCATCTGTCGCGCCATGTTCCCCAGCCCCATCCTGACATGTGGGGAGTGAAGTAGAAGGGTTTAGTGGCATCGTCGAGGCTAAGGTTAGTGAATCCTGCCACATGCATCACTTTCTTCACATCGTGGTAAATCTCAAAAGCATCATTCATGTATTGGAGGTAGTAGGGTGATGTGACGATGTCGTCCTCAAGCACTATGATGCGGTCGTGGGTTTCAAACACCTGTGCTATCCCTTCGGTGATGTTGCGCTCAAGATAGATGTTTTCAGGTCGTTCGACGATAGTGATGCTTTTAAGCGAATGCTCTGATTCAACCTTTGCCTTTACATCGTGCAGATAGGCTCTCACCTCGTTCACCATTTTCCATGATTGCTCATTCTTTCCTCCATCGGAGAAAACGTACAGTTCGGTGTCCTTGGCAAGAGTGTTGTCAAGAAGGTGTTCTATCGTCTTGCGGGTGTTGTCCACACGATTATAGACAAACATGGCTACTGGTGCTGTCATTTCTCTCCTCCTTTGCTTTTAGTAATGTATTGCAAGCATTCACGCATGATTTTCGCTCCGAAGAAATAGTTGAGCGCAATGTATATTGTGGCTGCAATGAGAATGCGTGAGACAAGCAGTATGTATATGTTGGTGATGGAAATGGTGATTAAGTATGTGGCAAGCATTGTGATTGCGGCAAAGAATGCAAATGGAAGTATGTCGCGCAATGCCTGTAAAGGGCTGAACCCTATCTCCTTCTTCACGAAGATGTGCCAGATGGCTACCCATATAATTACTATTGCAACGTATGAGATGACCATCTCGTTTATGCTTCCACCGAGGTAGTGTATGGACAGGATGGTGGCAAGGATTATGCATCCTTGGCTGATAATGTTCCACATGTACGTACCCGACTTGCCTCGGCTAATCACCATGTTGAAGTATAGTGTGGCAATAGGCAGGAATGCGCCACCTATGCACAGCATTCGCATGAGGTTGGCAGACGGCAGCCATTTGTCGGTTATCAATACGACAATAAACTCTGGTGCTATCAGTGCCAATCCGAACATAACAGGGAAGCTTATGAAGCATGTGAAGCGAAGCATCTTGCTGAAAGCACGGCAGAGACGCTCTTTGTCATCGCCTACCTGGACGAAGGTAGGTTGTGCCACTCCCTGCACCATTCCAGTTATGGTTGAGGCTCCCATGGTGTTCCATTTGTTTGCCTGATTATACAAGCCGACCTCGCTCTTTGTGTAGAATCGTCCGAGCACGAGTGAGAATATGTTGTTGTTGACTTGATTGAAAATGCTTGTGATGAGCATCTTGCTTGAGAATCCAAACATCTCTTTGACAGGTTGCATGCTGATGCTGAACGTCGGTCGCCAGCCGCTGAGAATCCAACTTGTAACGGATACTGAGAGGTTGAATGTGAGTGTCTGTGTTGCCAATCCCCAATACGCCATACCGTTGTATGCCATGATGATTCCTACTGAGCCTGATAGCAACAGGGATACTAATGCCATGATGGCAAGTTCTTTTTGTTTAAGCTGGCGAAAGAGGATGGCTCGTGGAACTATGCTGAAGCTTGCTATGAAGAAGCCAAAGAAATAGAAACGCGATAGGGGAGTGAGCAGAGGTTCGTTATAGAAATCTGATATGAATGGTGCAAAGAGGAAAAATACGATGTACAAGCAGGCACTCACACAGATATTGAACCAGAAGACGGAATTGTAATCGCGGTGAGTGGCATCTTTCTTGTTGGTAAGTGCTGTGACAAATCCACTATCCTGCAGTGAGTTGGCAATGAGGGTGAAGATGGTGAGCATGCCGATGAGACCATAGTCGTCTTCGGAAAGCTTACGCGCCAGCACAATGCCGAACACAGCGTTCAGCAATTGCATTGCCCCATTGTTCAAGGCTCCCCATAGGAATCCTTTTGCTGCTTTTTGTTTTAATGTCTGCTCTGTCATTGTTCTGGGTGTTGTCACAGAGAATTAATCCGTCACAAAAAGAAGAAGTTCGTCACTAATTGTATTCTTTCAGTTGTATATCCAACGAGTGAGGATGAATGTTTTCGAGGTCGGGTAGCTTCATGTAGTCGCCGAACATACGTGACAGGTATGAGTGTGTGTCGTTGGGTGCTGGAAGCAGGTGCCCTTCGAAGCTTATCTCCTTAGTAGGGAATATCTCATTGTACGTTGTGCGTGACTTGTATGGAATGCCTGGTGAACGATGCACCCATTTCGTTGGTATCATCTTGGAAATGAATCGCAATGTAGGGAAAAGGAAATTATGGTTGAATCCTTTTATGCGCTTCACCTTCTTTGCGGCTTTCTCATCGGAAATACCAGGTGTGTTAAGTATTTTGTATGAGTGTCCTACGCTTAGACATGCTAATTTGTTGAAGCAACGAGGCATCTTCTCAAATGTCAGGAGGTCAATGTAGATTCCTCGCATTTCAAATATCCTGTCGTAGCGGTTTGTCTCTGCAAGGTAACTGTGTTTATGACGCAACTTGCCGTAGCTGAAGAAGTAGCCGCTGTCTGTGTCGCCATCTTGCAGTTCGTAGTCATCATCATTGTTGCTTGCCATCACGGATTTCAATTTGAGATAGTCTTCTCTCATCATATCAATATCTACATCGTCATCCCATGGTATGTACCCACCGTGTCTGACGGCACCAAGCAGTGTGCCGCTGCTGAGCCAGTATTTAATGTCATGCTTCTTGCAGAGTTTGTCAAACCATAGCAGCATGTCGAGCATCAGCATTTGCTGCTGTCGCAATGTGGATCCCTCGGGATTGAAGCGTTGGCGAAGCTGCTCGTTCATACCCCATTTATACACCTTGTCTATGACTGGAGTGCTGATGCCTTTTTCACGTGCTAAGTTCACGATGAATTGTAATCCGAAAGGGAAGTCTTCTGTGAAATATCTGCTTTCAAAGTCGGGAACCCATCCTTGCTCCGTTTCTTTCATCGGTGCCGTTATGTTCTGGAATGCGGTGATGCTTTGCAGTTTGCTGCATAGGCTTTGTGCGTCATGGCTCTCGTAGTAGTCAAGCAATGTAGGTATGGCACCCTTCTGCATCGGCAGGGTGTCAAGGATGCTCATGAATTCTTTATCCATGTCAATGAGCATTTGTGCTGCATCAACCGTCCATTCTTTGTAGAACAATATACATTGTTTGTATGGAGTGCCGTCCCAATTATGCCATAGGGAGTATAGACGTCCGGTGTGAAGGATTGGGTTGCTGTTTGTGAGTGCTGCTTCGTAGAAACTGCCAAGCAAGGAGGTTGGAGTTGAGAATAAATGCTCTATTGATTGGCGGAATGTTTCTTTGTCGTCAATGTTTTCAACGGCAATGGATATGCTGTTTTTGTATCCTAACAGGTTTCCGCTTTTCCCATATTCGCCTACTCTCGCTATGTATGGTACGCGTTGGAATCCGAACAGACGGGCATTGGCACCAAGCACTTCGTGAGCAAAGAAGAAAAAGCCGGTGCTGCTGACAATTGTGCCTACGATGGCTTTTGCATTCAGGTATGGCTTTATCCTTTCAAGCGTCTGCTTGATGAGGTATCCAGGCAGGCATAGAAGCACTATGTCGGATTCAGGAATGACATCTTGTGCTGATTCGGAATGCTTCGCTATCTTGCCATTGAATATCTTTCCGTTTATGTCTGTAACGGTGATGGTGTCATTCCATTTGTCTGGATGATTGGTCAGCAGATTGACCTTGACGTCTTTATGGCTTGAAAGCACGCCTATGCACACATGTCCGAGCGATCCTCCTCCGCAGATGGTTATTGTCATTGGTGTTGTTGTGAGTTGAGGGTTGAGGGTTGAAGGGTGAAGGTTGAGGGAGTTGAGGCTTTTATTCGAGTTCATTTTCCTATTTGCTGAAATGCCTCTATGAGTCTTGTGTTGTCCTCATGACTGCGTACTGCTATTCTCATATACTGCTTGCCGTCAAATCCTGCTTTGTCGGAACAGTCGCGCAGAAGGATGTTGTGTTGCTTCAGCATAGTGAGCACTAATCGGTTTGCTGTATAAGGTGGAAGCACTTCCACGAGGAAATAATTTGCTTGGCTTGGCATCACTCTTAGGAATGGCACTTTACGCAGTTTTGCTTCAAAGTCATTTCTCTCTTCAATGAAACGGTAACAAGCTCTCTGGTAGTCTTTCTCATACTTTGAGAATATCTGCATGAAGAATTCTGCAAATGAGTTGATGTTCCAGATGCTTACCATTTTCTTCATTCTTGCTATTATCTCTGTATCAGCAGAGCATAGTATGCCTAAGCGAATGCCTGGCACTCCATAGCTTTTTGATATGGATTTCATGACGACAAGATGTGGGTATTTCTCCAATATGCTGTTGTCAAGAAGGGTGTTGCTCTCCCAATCTTCGCTGAAGTCAACGAAACTCTCGTCAACGATAAGCCGTGTTTTGTTGTCTTCACACCATTCTGCCAGACGAAGTATGTCTGCCTTTGGTATGAAGTTGCCCGAAGGGTTGTCGGGGTTTATAAGAAGGAGATTGTCTGCATGGTTTTTGCCGAAGTGGTTGATGAGGTCATCTGCAGAGTACCTGTATTCGTTGTCTTGTGGAACGAATGTCACCAATCCTTCCTTATCGCGTCTGTTAGGGTATTCTTCGAATGTAGGGCGAGTGATGCCGAGTGTTCCCGGCAACAGTTCCATGAGTGCCTTAATAAGCTCAGCAGCACCATTTCCTGGTATGATGTATTCCTCCTTTATTCCCCAGCACTTGCTTGCAAGGAGCGTGTTCACCTTCATTCCTGATGGGTATTCAGAGATGAGGGTGCGGAAGTTTGCTTCCATCTCGTCGATTATTCGTGTTTGGCAGAAGTATGGATTGACGAGATAACAGTAGTCAAGCATTTGTGGGAATCGCCAGAATCCGCCATAGCGTCCGTAGTATTTGCGCAATATGTCTTTCTCTTCTGCAAAAAGTGCTTCGGCAATATCCAGATCTTGCTTGTCATCAATCTCATACCACTTCATGTTGTTTACAGGTAGTGCTTTGAGGTCATGACTATTAAGAAAAGATATTATGCGCAGCACGTTTTCGTAATACTCGTTGTTACCCACTGCTTTTGTGTATGCCTCAAGAAACGGCACGTATTTGCTTTTCGCAAAGTCGCGTGAGAACTTGTAGATGTTTACCGTCTTATAGTACTGTTCTGTCTCGTCATACTTAAAAGCTGCTTTAGGAACGAAGTTGACTATGTCGTTGGCATCATCGATACGCACCATGGTGCCGTCCATCCAGGTTTCGTATTTAGCAACAAGTGCAATGTTTGGAAATGGGTTTCCGATAAGCACGTCAAGCATGCCATCTTCAAAGATCAGGTCACTTTCAAGCAATATGGTGTCATCCTCCTGCATCTGCTCTTTTGCCAATGCAAGTGAATAGATGTTGTTCGTCCTGTCGTAGATGGGATTGACCACATATTCTATACGAAGTCCGTTGTATTCATTTCCGAGATAGTCAACAAGAGCTTGTCCTTCGTATCCAACGACGATGACCACACGCTTCAACGACAGTTTTGATAGTTGTGTCAGCATTCTGTCGATGAGCCTTGTGCCATTGACCTGCACCATGCATTTTGTGTTGTTCTTTGTATATTCGCCCAGGCGTTTGCCCATGCCTGCGGCAAGAATTATTGCTTGCATTATTATATTGGGAGTGTTTAATATCTTTCTAAGTAATTGGTCAGAATTAATTATGATTATTTACTTCTGACTTCAGTTCTTATTATTTATGTGTTCATTGACTCTGTCAGTGAGTAGTTCTACCAGACGGTCGCTTTTGCCACTTTGCAGTTTTCTGGTGAACATCCTGCCGCTTTGTATCAGCATTTCAAAGTCATTTTCGTCCATTACCTTAATAACTGGTTCATATATGATGAAATGTAGCGGTGTGAGTGCTGCAAGCCCTGGGTATCTGCCCGTGTGCAAAATGCACTTGTCTGCCCATTCCGCTGAGTTGAAGGCGATGGTTTGTATGAGTGTTTCTGCTTGTCCGAATGAATCCGTGAAATATTTACGTATTTCCGATTTCTCGTCATAGACAGCACAGATATGTGAGGCAAGCTCTTGACTGATGCACCACCATGCAGAACCTTTATACAGTCTCCATGTCTTACCGTCAACAGCAAACGTGAGTTTTTTTCTGATTCCAAGCATCTTCTTTATTTTTCTGCAGATGATGCTGAGGCGTTGATTGCCTTTGTTGCCAAGCATGCCGATGTTGAAAAAGGGGCGTGACGTGGTGTACAGGTCGTGCTGCTGGCTGCCGATGTCATTGGTGGTCATATCCATGCCGCATAGTATTTCTTTGTCCCCCTGATTATTGAGCCATTCTGTAATCTGTTGGTTGCTCCATAGCGGATAATCCATGCCAGACAGGAAGAAGATGCGGTCGAAATGCGTAGGGTGTTCTATTGCCGCTTTCATGAGGTTAATCTGGTACTCAACCTCAAGAATTGTTCCCCATCGTACGTCAGTTCTGTTTTCTATGAAATGCACATTGTCATTATTGATAATAGCATTGAACTGCATTATGTCAGACTTCCTGTCAATGTGAACGAAGAAATGAGCATCAGCATGCAAGGCATCAATCAGTCGTTTCAGTTGAGGTGCATCTGTATGTGCAGATATAAGGTATGCTATTTTCATAATGCGTTATTTTTTGCAAAGGTACGATTAAGTGAGAGAAATACAAAATTTAGTGCAAACCGAATGCAGAAAAACTTGTTTTTATGCTGAGGTGCCGCCTAAATTCGGCGACAGCCAAATTTATTTTAGTATTTCCGAGCGTGAGTACCTTCCGTCGTTAGCTGGAGTCAGCATGGAGTTTCCCTCTTCGTGGGGGCAGAGAGTGGCTTTTCTATTTTTTTAGTCTTGAATCTTCCGCTCAGCCATGGTGATTTCTCAACGAGAGGTACGAGCAATGTGCATACTCCAAATACTATGACCATCAACACTATGAAATCATCCCATCTGCCGTAAATACTGCGTCCGAAACTTATGTGTGTAAACCTGTAGAATTGTAGTATAGGGTAGTGAGCAACGAAGAACACCATTGAGTGTTGTCCTATATAGTTGATGACTGGCACTCGACCCAATGGCAGTTTTATTAGGAAGCCTGAAAGTCCTAATAATATTATCATGGTATTGACGAAAGCAGCAAGAGGGTCGCCGGTGAACTTGTTGGAACTCATGGCATATTCACCATGCCACACATTGTTCAGTATTATGAATGCAACGATTAATGCTGCACTTATGACGATAGTGTTGGCTCTGCCCAGCTTGTCTGTCGCCCAATGCCAGGTGCGTCCTAAGTTAAAGAAGAACACTCCCATGAACACATTGCTCAGGCTCATAGGAAGCGGATTCTCTTCTGTCCAAAGCCAATAGCTGATAAAAGGACATGAGATGATGAGGACAGATTGGAACACGCTTATCGGTTTGATAATATGAATCTTTTTTATAAAATGTACAAGCACGTAAGCGGCAAAGAACGAGAACAGGAACCATACGGGTTCATTTCCCCAAAAGGAACTGGTGCTCCAAAGATGGCTCCAATCCATAGGTTCAATAGGGTGTCCGTACTTGCCTATTTCAAACGGAAGGAAAAAGGCATAAACAGCAAATCCAATCGTTCCCCATATCACATAAGGTATGAGTAGTCTTTTTGCCTTGTCGGCAATGTATGCTTTGGAATTTCCTGCGACTGTTTTGTTGAAGTAGCCTGCTTTGAAAAAGAAAAAACACATGAAGAAGAATGACCATGCCATGATGTCGCTCCACCATTCATCGTCTTTGTGTCCGCAGAAGGTGATGGTGTGGAGCGTCAGCATACGTATTATGCAAATACCACATAAAAAGTCAAATGTATGATTGCGTCCTTTCATTTTTTACGGCTGATTTATATTTTTTTTAAGAATAATGAAAAATTCTTTAATACTGTGTCGCGTTTTGAAACAGTGTCGGCATAACTTTGCACCAGAATTACAAAAATATCGGAATATTCACTCAAAAATACATCTTATGGAAAAGAACATCACAATCTCAAGCAAGCAAACCAGAGTGGCAAACAAGTCAATCATCGACCGTATCTGCAGCAGCTCATCTGTCGTAGGTATTGCAGAGCTGTTTTCTGCAATTATGGGTGAGAAGGTGACTGCTCGTCAAGCCTTTTTCATCCTTAATGCAATGCTTGCCTTGTTCATGACTATATTTCCAGTAAACATGTCTGTTGTAGTTCGCCTTATTTGTCTGACATGGGCAGGTATAGCTCTTCTTCAGTGTCGTGGCGAGGGTTTGGGTAATGAGGATTGACATTGCTTGTGATGCCGGTGCTCTTATTGCTGCACATACACTCGTTGTACGCGTCCGCTGATACCGGTCAGGACCTCGTAAGGTATGGTTCCCAATGCGTCACTAAGCACCGTAACAGGCAGGTTGTCGCCAAAGATCTCCACTTGGTCACCTTCTTTGCAGTCAATGTCTGTGACATCTATCATGCATACATCCATGCAAATGTTGCCAACATAATCTGCCTTTTTGCCATTCACGAGGCAATAACATCCACGATTACCCAAATGGCGGTCAAGTCCGTCTGCATAACCTATAGGGATAGCTGCAATGCGGCTGTCCCTTTTCAGTATGGTCTTGCGTGAGTATCCGATGGAGTCGCCTGATGGCACCTCTCTTATTTGCAGTATGGTGGTTTTCAATGTTGCCACATTGTTGAGTGTCTTGTTGTTGCGTGGGTTTATGCCATATAATCCAAGTCCCAATCGCACCATGTCAAGTTGGTATTCCTGGAAATGCTCAATGCCTGCGCTGTTGCAGATGTGGCGTATGATTTTATGATTATAAGCATCTTGCAGCTGTTTGCTTGCTTTGTCAAACAGTTCGTACTGATGGCGTGAGAAGGAGTCAAACTCATCGCCGTCGCTTCCTACGAAATGACTGAACACCGAACATGGCACAAGGGCTGTCTGGCGTTGCAGACGTTCGATGAGTCGTGGCATGTCTGTCAGAGGATTGAATCCTAACCTGTGCATGCCTGTGTCAAGCTTGATGTGGACAGGGAAGTTGGTGATGCCTTCTTTTTCTGCTGCATGAATGAGTTGCTCTAACAATGGGAAAGAGAACACCTCAGGTTCAAGACGATAGTCGAACAGCATCTTGAAGGATGTTGTCTCTGGGTTCATTATCATGATATTGGCAGTGATGCCTGCTTTTCTCAGGTCTGCTCCTTCGTCGGCAACTGCTACGGCAAGATAGTCAACTCCGTTGTCTTGCAGTGTTTTGCTTGTCTCTAAAGATCCCACTCCATATCCGCTTGCTTTTACCATGCACACCATCTTTGTATCTGGTGTCATGAAGTGGCGATAATAGCGCACGTTGTTGACGAGAGCATTGAGATTGACTTCAAGTATCGTCTGGTGTACTTTAAGGGTGAGCAAGTCAGACAGTTTGTCAAATCTGAATCTGCGAGCTCCCTTTATCAGTATGAACTCATCACGTAGGTTTTCAAACACATCGCTGTTCACGAGCTCGTCTGTCGAACGGAACATGTAGTGTTCCATAGGGAAGAAGTCTGCACATGCACTTATCTCGTCGCCCACTCCTATGACCTTCTCGATGCCTCTGCTGTCAGCCATTTGTGCAACCCTGCTGTAAAGGCTGCGTGGCGATTCGCCAGATTGCAGTATGTCGCTTAATATAAGTGTCCTGTGCTGCTTTCGTGTTTCTGGGCGTCTTGACATGAAGTCGAGAGCAATGTCAAGTGATTGCACGTCGGAATTGTACGAGTCATTTATGAGGGTGCATCCGTGTTTGCCGTCCTTGACCTCCAGTCGCATTGCCACCTGCTCAAGTCTTGACATGCGGTCGCACAGCTTTTCCACAGAAAAAGGTACGTTCATCTTTGACATCAAGCTGATGGCTGTACAAAGGCATGTTATGGAGTTTTCGATTGATGCCTCGTCAATGAACGGAATGTTATAGTGGCATGCTTCGCCGTTGTGTTCAAAATATACTGTTGCGTGCTGGTTGTCTTTCTCAATGTTACGCACCTGCAGAGACACCTTGTTGATGTTGTCAGGTAGCAATGACGCACATCGCTGAATGGTGCTGCTCTTGCTGTTTATGACTACAGTGTCGCAGTTTTTGAACAGAGTCATCTTCTCTGTACACTTTATGTCGTAGCTCAGGAAGTTCTCCTGATGTGCCGCACCGAGGTTGGTCATCACTCCGATTGTAGGACTTACAATGCGCTCTAATCGTGCCATTTCTCCCTGTTCGGAGATTCCTGTCTCGATGATTGCTACATCATTGTGGTTGCTTATCAGCCATACGCTCAGCGGAACTCCGACCTGTGAGTTGTAGCTTCTTGGCGAGCGGCATACATTGAAATCGGGTGAAAGCAGCTGGTATAGCCATTCCTTCACCGTTGTCTTGCCGTTAGAACCGGTTATTGCGATGACGGGAATGTCTAATTGCTTTCTGTGGTATGCGGCAAGTGCCTGCAATGCCTCGATAGGTTGCTTTACGATGAGATAGTTACAGTCGTCATGCATGTCTTCTGCACCGATGGCATTTGACGAGACGACGAAATTTCTCACACCTCTGCGGTAAAGTTCTTCAATGTACTTGTGACCGTCGTTTTTCTCTGTTTTTAATGCAAAGAACAATGTCTCTTCTGGAAAGCAGAGACTTCTGCTGTCTATGAGCAGCCAGTTGATTCTTGTATTGACGCTGCCTATGCGTTGAGCGCCAATAACCTGCGATATGGTGTCTATATTGTATGTCATTTCACTATTGCACGGTGTTGTGAGCGTGCGTATTCTTTGTTTGCCTTTGCTATGCAGTCTTTGGTTTTGTTGTCGAAGTATGTGTCCTGGAACCGTTGCCAGATGTATTCCACAGCCGTTGTTGAGGGATGAACCATGTCATCTGCGTAGAAACGGTAGTCGCGCAACTCGTCCATCATGATTTCGTATGCAGGGAAATACTCGCAAATCCTGTTGTCAGAAGGTGAGCTGGCATTCATCTGCGCACCTGCCCCTTGTCCGTTTGTCATTTCGTCAACCGCCTGCAGCAGTATGCCCTTGCTTATTTGGTTTACATGCATGCCGTCTCTCTTATGGCGTATAGGACTCACGGTGAAAATCACCTTTAGTTGCGGATTAACGCTTTTGAGGAGTTGCAGCAGCATGTCCCACTGGTCGGCAATGTCGTATGCCGTCATGCGCTGTCGCTCAAACAATGCGTCTGGCTGCTTATGACAGTTGGCAACCAACATCCCGTTTTCCTTCAGTCGGTATATTATGGCAGTGCCGAGAGTCACTATCAGTACATCTGCTTCTCGTAGAAAAGCCCCTGCCTCCTTTGTGGTGGCGTTGATGTTCGATGCTATCTCGTCATGGCTCGATGCAGAGAAACGGCTGTGATGCATCCACGAATGCCACACTTGGCTCCTTTGGTCCATGAACAGTTCGGTTTCCTCCACGTCTCTCTCGCTGATGCATCTGAGCAGCATGGCTGCAATGCTTGCAGGGTTGTATAAAGTACCAAACGGATTCACCATAACATTCATACCTCCCCTCAGCATTTTCTGCCCAATCTCATCAGCAAAACACGAGCCGATGAGTAGAATTCGTGCGTCAGTTTTTATTTGCCACTCACTGCGTGGAATGTCAATTTTTGTAAGCAGTTCCATATCTGATATCTAATACTCCACAAAATTACGACTTTTTATTTTACTATCAGTCCTTTTGGGGGTAAATAATGCACAAAGGCTGAATTTTTGGGGTGATATGTATTTGTGGTGCACTCAGGTTGTGCAAAGATTATACGGGGGCTTGTTCCGGATTGTCCGGCCTCTCCGGTCACCTCGTCCTTCCTGCTCCCTGTTATCTCTGGGCTTTCAGTGCTTCCAGTTCGCGCTGTAGCGAGGCTACTTGAGCCTTGAAAGCTGCGATTTCCCGTTCTTGTGCTGCTATGATGTCTTTCTGAGTACACTTGGCATGCCGTCGGCATAGCGTTGCAGTTCAATGTTCTTTGTGTCAATAGCCATATTTCTGTTTTTCACTTTTTAACCCAAATTGTTCATGATGAACTATTTGGGTTTAAGGTGGTGATTTTATCCCCACATATAAACTTTTCGTGGTCGTATGGAGGATTATAAAAAACAACTCGCACATTTGAGCATCGTTGAGAGGCATGGCGAGTTCTTGTGATACAAAAGTAGATATTTTATTTCATTCTGACAAAGAAAGAATGAGAAGATGCTGTTTTGAGGGAGATTCTTGTGCTTTTTTAATAAAAATGGCAGTTTATATGAAAAGTTTTAGGTTGTTTCGATAATTTTATCCGATAATATTATCGGACTAATTTAGCAAAGCGGCGGTAATTATTGTCAGTCAAAAAAAAGAACTTTACAAGGTCGTCTATTATCTTATTTTGTCAAAATATACAACACTGCTAAATTGTTAGCTACCTATATTTCTCAAAATCATACTTCTTACGCAGTGTCTGCTGTGTCTCTGCATCGAGCGAAGTAAAGTATGCCTTCCAGCCTGGACAGAAGTTAATGTGCCAGCGTCAGAAACGGCCCATGAATGACTTTGGATTATTTTCGTAGTTAGCACGAAGTTTGCACTTCTCACATTGATAAGTTTTTTGTGAATGTAAATGCTAAAGTTATTTTTTTCATAAAGGGTTCAATCTATTGGAATTGTAAATATCGGAGTATAACCAAAGCAGAAAAGTACCGCCACAGCTGCAAACATAAATATTATAATTGACGTGTAGATAGTGCTGAATGTCTTCAGTCGTGGAAACCATTTCTTATTGCTGAGTCCCATTGTCTGCATTGCACTCCAGATACCATGATTGAGATGCAACCATAGAGCTACGAGCCATATGAGATAGATAGTGGTGTAGATATAGCCGGAAATACTATGCTCCCCTATTCCATGGAATGTATTCACGATGTGGTAATAACCATTTGTCGCCATGCCAATATCCTCACTGCCTGATAGTTCGGCAAACATCATATTCGACCAGAAGTTATAAAGGTGCAGACCAAGACCAAGGATAACTACAGTCCCTAAACTGAACATATTCTGACTTGACCACTCCACATCATTGGGTTTCGTTCGTATGGCGTATGGCACTGGACCTCGAGCCTGAAGATTCCAGATGACGAGATGAAATGCCAGCACGAAATGGATGAACACCAATACGGCAAGCACTATCGTAGCAGCTACGGCATACCAGTTGGAACCCAAGAACTTACAGATGGCATTATAACCCTCTGCACTAATCAGTGCCACCACATTCATCGAAGCGTGGAACGTCAGAAACAGCACCAGTGCTGCTCCCGTCACCGCCATAATCACCTTGCGACCAATGGATGATTTCATAAACCCAATTTCCATTTATTATAAAAATTATAATTTTTAAATTATTAGTTGCTTATTTATCAATGAACAAAGCATGTCACCATCTACATTCCGCGTATTTCGTCATAAAGACTCTTGAGACGACAGCGAATGTGGAGCACAGCATAATGCTTGCGTGAGAGGAACGTATTTACCGACACACCCATCTCCTTGGCAGCATCCTTTACCGACAAACCTTGTATCTCTGTCATCTCCACAGCCTTGCGCTGTTCTTCGGGCAGTTCTGACAGAGCCTTTTCAAGTTCATCCCACACCATATTGCGCAGCATAAGCATCTCAGGGCTGTCATGGTCTGATGACACCATTATCTCTGACAAATCAGCCATGTACGCATCCTCATCATCCACATAACGTCTTTGCGGCATCTCCTCTTCCCTCCGCTTCTTGCCATGATTGATGACAAGGTTATGGGCAACAGTATATAACCACGATGTCACCTGACCAATAGGATTGTCCATGATACTGATGGTGCGAAGATACTGGTAGTAAGTGTCTTGCACGATGTCATCGGCATCATCGCTATTCCCTAACCTCAACCGCACAAATGTCCGAAGGCGAGGCTCATTTTCCTTGATTATGTCATCAAGATTATTACTTGCCATCGGTATCTGCTGAGTCACCTCTATGCATCTCTATTATCCTCTCCCTCTCCTCGGGAGTCATACTCTCCCATCGTTCACGTAGCTTATTTCTTCCGCAATGATGACCGCCATGTCCATGATGATGACCAACGCCAAAGCCTCCGAACAGTATCTTGCACAGCACCAGCAATCCTGCTGCCTGCCAGAAACTTATTGTCTCCAAACCAAACAGATCTGGCATCAGCCAGTTCCATAACAGCATCACGCAAATGCCAAACACCCCAACGAATGCCACGAAGAATAGCGGAATGAACACCAAATGTTTTTGTAATATTGTCATAATAAAATTTTATATGATTATACCTTTTATTTCCTTAGACAATACATACCCATAAATATTTTAGCATTACCATGAATATTTTCAGAAAAAGCACAATAATCGCCACAAACAGACCATAAAACAAGACATTACTGCTTTTTTCTTCATTCTCATCATAGCAATTCAACACTCATTTATCATATAAAAGTCAGAGCATCCACTTCAATGAAAAAATGGATGCTCTGAGTTTATTGTTTTGTATTAATGACATAAAAGTCAAGATGAGTCATGCACCTGTTACATGTATTCTCTTAGTTACTGTACCTTTCCACTGACTTCCACATCAATGGCGTAGTGTTCACCATTGCGAATCGTGAAGTTCTTTATCAACCAACGTATCGAATCATTTCTTCTCTCTTCCTCCTCCATTTATGTGTTCGTTATGTGTTCGTTATGTGTTCGAAATGTGATAAATGAACACATTTGTTGTAAATTTGTAACAGATATCTAATTCATAAGGCAAGGGGAAGACATAGAACGAGAGTCGCTATTGGATGCATGACAATGTTATAAAAGTTGAATGTTTGCCCAACCCTACACACCCTACACTAAATGCGTTTAACGATATGATTGTCTGTGATTTAACATAGTGTATGGTTTCGCCTAACCCTGCACTAAGCCTACACTAACCCCAGCATTAAATTTTAAGTGTACCCCAAAAATTGAATTAGTGTTGAATTAGTGTAGGGTTGTGTAGGCTTAGTGCATGCTTATAAATAATCCTGCACTGGTTGTAATTTATTGATATTAAAAATGATAAGTGCCTATTTTGCTGGTTTAGTGTAGGGTTGACAGAAAAAATAAAAGGCAATTATATGGAACTTGGCTTATGTGCCTTCTGCACTTATGTTTTTAGGACGGTCGTTCCTCCCTAAAATGTTCTTCAATTTAACTTCAATTTATCTTCAATAATTGAATTGCAGAAACATTGCAGAAAATTGGAGCAAAGTTACCATTGCCGTAAACGACAAACGAAATAGGGTTATAACAATTTGTTATATAGAAGCGTCCAGAACGATAAAAGACGTAGTCTTAACTATGGGTCAAAAAGTATATAGTTTCCAAATCAATTCTGACCACCTACTTATCAATTAGATTTCACCAAATCCTTACAGGAAGAACAATGCCACACCAGCAACGGCAACCAAAGCACCTATTATCTCCATAATAGTAACCTTCTGACAGAAGAAATACCAGCTTGGCAGAAGGATGAATACAGGAGTCATTGCCATGATTGTCTGAGCAATGCCTGTGCTTGTGTAGAGAGTAGCCATCAGCGACAGACTCACACCTATGAATGGTCCTGTGATTGTTGCACCAAGGGCAAAGAGCATTCCTTTCTTGTCTCGTGTGGAAGCCGCAATCTTTCTTGTCTTTCCTGTCATCAACATTGCTGCTGAAAAACCGATGAGACCAGTAATGGCACGTATGAAAGTGCTTGAGAATGGCATCACATCAAGGACTTCCTTAGTCTGTATGACCGTCTCGTAATGCGTCATTCCCACCTTGCTGAGAACAAGTCCGATTCCTTGTCCCAGACCTGCGCCAATACCAAGGAGCACTCCCTTGGCTGGCAGTTTAAGAGCCACCTTATGCCGTGAGTCGCCTTTTGACAATACGCTTATGCCTATTCCCACCATTGTAATCAGCATGCCGCACATAGCCAATAACGACATGCTCTCACCAAGCAGAATCCAGCCGAAGATGGCTGCAGCAGCTGGTGCAAGCGTCATGAACAGCTGTCCGAACCTGCTACCTATCAGCAGGTACGAATTGAACAGACAGTAGTCGCCAAGCACATAGCCCACAAAGCCAGAGAGAGACAGCCACATCCATGTTTCACCATCAGCATCCACAGGCAATGGCGAACCAACGGTCACCCACATCAGAACAGCCAGCAGCACCAGCGACATGAGCATGCGAATGACATTCAGTCCTAATGGTGTGATGCGTTTGCTTGCCACCTCCGCCAACATTGCTGTGACAGTCCACGAAAGCGCTACCCCCAACGATATTATTTCTCCTGTGTACATGAGATTATTCTTTTGTGGCAGGAATGAGTTTCACATCGCTGTTGAGTCCTGATGGCACAACGGTCCAGTCGGTATATAAATCACGCTTGTAATTAAGGTCAACGACATTTATCTCCTTGAACTTACGCCATTCCACACCATCGCGTTCCATTTTAGCAATTCGGTTTGCAGGGAGGTTAGCCACTTCCACATCAATGGTGTTCACTCCTTCGTGCAAATACTCCGTGATGTCCACTCTATAAGGTACGGCAAACAGCATACCAGCATCCTTGCCATTAACAAACACATGAGCGGTCTCACGCACATCACCCAAGTCAAGAATAAATGCAGCATTAGGCATTATCTGTGCCATGCTCACCTTTGTGGAATAGACACCAGTAGCCATTGTCTCGTTCAGCAGAGAGTCGCCAAGTTCTGTCCATGCCTGAGCCTTTGGCAAATCCCATGTTTTTGTGATGGTCTCAGGTGCAGATTCCTTGAACGACAGCGTCCAGTTCTCAAGCACGAGGGCACGATACTCAAGAGCATTCACATATTTATGGTCTGAAATAGCAGCTATGTTCACATCCTCTGGTAGGTTTTCGCTGCTGTCGAAGGTGCGCACGATGATGCTCTCACCACTCTTGAGTTGCATTCTCACCCTACCCTGATCATCAATGCCAGCCTTTGTGACCTTGCCGTTCATAGGGTTATAGAAAAGAGCCTGTCGAACCTTAACACCAAACTGCACGTATGTGTCAATATCCTTACCCTGAAGATTACTTATGAAATAATGATACCCCCCATCGTTGCTTCTGCGTATGCAACTGAGTCCTTGCATCTTGCGCATCTCCTCAGGTCGAGCCTTAGTGAAAGAGAGACCATCGCTATAGTCGAAACTTGAGATGATGCTTCCTCCTGCCGTACCATATGCTGTTGACATTGACTGGTCATCAAGGAACGACACACGTCTCTGTATGTCTTTAATCAGAGAAGTGAAGGTCTTCTGCTCTTTCGCTTTCTCATAACCAGGAACATACTTTGGCAATGAACGTACGAACATAACCTGTCCACCCATATCCACTATGTTCACCAACTGACGCAAAGTCTGCAACGGCATGAACTGTACATCAGGCACCACTATGGTTGCGTATGCAGTCTTTGCAGATGGCAAGTGAATCATGCCGTCCTCAACAGTAGCACCCTGCAGGAACTTGTCGGAAACATAATCAACATCGTATCCCGCCTTGATGATGCTCTGAACCGTGCTTATGAACTTTGGCGCACGCTTCTCCATTGAGTGGATGTCGAAAAGCGCCACCGTTCCCGGCTGATCATATATCATGTCATAATAAGGAAGATAAACCAGCACATCATTGTCTGGCTCTCCCCATTGCAGGAACGACTGACAACGCTCTATATATTTGCTGAAAGCAGGCATTGCAGACCACCAGTTGTTATTTGGCGACATGTCCACAGAAGCATAGAATCTCCATCCTGGCCACTCTGCATCTTTAGGAGAGTAGCATGAGCCATGAAAAAACACATGATTGACACCACTCAGGAACATAAGGTCCAAATCAGGTTTACATTGACTCAGCGAAGTACGGAAATGCTCTGTCAGCCAAGTGAATGTCTCACTTGACGTGTACTTCTTTCCCGAGATATGAGCACCTGACGAAGCATACTTAAGCATGGAGATGTCGGAGAAGTTCTTCTTGGTGTATCCCGAGTCGGCACGAAGTCCACGTATTCCAAAGTTACTGAGTCCGAAACCCTCGCATTCAGGTATGTCAACAGCAGCATACACATCCAACAGGTTTGCAGGACTTCCATGAGCCTGATTTCTCGTTATGCTTCCGTTCTTATGAGCCCAATCAGTCCATTGAGTTGTGAAGTTCTCAAGCAACAGCTCACCGAGAGTCTCACGATAATCACTCAATATTCTCTTGTCGGCATCTGTACGCTGGTCATCAGCCTTTGCAAGCAGATACAGGTATGGTTCAAGATCGTAACCTCGACGCTTGTTAAATTCCTCCAGCAGCTTTGGAGTCCAGTCTGCACCATACACCTCATAGCTGTCATTAAAGAAAGTGTGAGGGAATGGCACATTATTGTCCGCAAAGGCTTTGTCGAAGCGTTCCAGATAACGGGCTACAGCACCTTTGTCAAAGTGGTCTATCACGAAGCCCTCGCCACCAGGAGCAGCACGCTTCACCTTCTGACCCGTCTTGCCCACTTCATAAGAGAACATGCCGTTCTCAAGCATGTTAAGCTTAATCTTGGTGGCAGCATCATCAACCGACACCAACGGACCACCGAACGGCCATCCCGTGCCTGTAGCCATATTAGTCTCTATGCCGAGTTGAGTTCCCTTGTCCTCAACGTATCTCAGCATCTCCATCCACTGTGACGACAGGTAGCTTATCTCGTTATCATCATTGTCCTTCACTCCATAGATAGGTGTTATCTCCACACCACCTATGCCGGCTTTGGCATATTCCGTGAGGTTATAATCGATGCCTGCCGAATCCACGGCACTACCAAGCCACCACCAACGAGTGTATGGCTTAGCCTCTTGTTCTGTCTTAATCCATTGCTGAGCCTTGACTTGATTGAATGCACCACCCATTAATGCCAAGGCTAATATTAATGACTTTCTCATTTTTATCTTTTTAGTTAGTTTTTATATGCGAAAATACAACTATTTCTTGGGTCTGGCAATTTTTAAATAAAAAAAGCGTACCTTTGTAGTGAAATTACAGCAAATAAAAGAGTTTAGCACACAATACTATCATTTGGAAAACAGCAACAGCACATCTAACAACATTCATTCCATAGATACAGAAGCCATTGTAAAAGCAAGGATGGAATCTAAGAATCCCGTGTGGTTTGCTATGAAAGCAATCCATAAGGAGAAACTTGCCATGGAGCTGTTTACCGACAAAAACATCCGTTATTTCTTCCCTACCGTCAGTTCCACCACTACCATAAGGGGCGAGAAAGTGATAAAGGAACGTGCCCTTATTCCTGGCACCATATTCGTGTATGCGAGCTATAATGTCTTGAATGAGCTAAAGCGCGTATATACCTACCTCACCTTCTCATACAGACGAAGCACCTCAGGATTCAAGATTCTCAAGGTGCCAGAGAGCGAGATGGAACGCTTCATCGATTCTGCCACAAAGATGAAGGACAATATCCATTATTTCCAGCCAAACGAATTGGAGTTGAAGAAAGGCGATCGTGTCCGCATCGTAGGAGGTCCGTTGGACGGTTACGAAGGTGTGCTTCTCAAAGCAAAAGGAAGAGCTAAGCGAATGTTCCTTATTGACTTCAACATTCTCGGTTCACTCGGCACATACGTTGAGCCTCAGTTCATACAAGTCATCAAGTAGCAGCAGTTGGCACAGACTGATGAAACAAAAAACTGCCACCCGAAAAACATCGGATGGCAGTTTTTGTATGTTGTCGCGCTCCTATGAAGGAGCACCTTAAACCCAAATAGTTCATTAGGACACAATGATATTTGATTTTTAAGGTTCTCGTATCCATTTTGATTATTTCCTTACATCTTTTCCCTGTTTTTTCGGTCATGATGCCCGCATCACTCACTCAAAAGCCAGAAAAAATCTGTATAGCCTCTAATCAATATGTATTACGAGCCTAATGAACAATTGGGGTTAAAAAAACTTGACTATGGAAGGTCAACTGTCCAGTAGCTGTGAGTTGGAGTGATACGTCCGAACTTACCCCACTTTGGATGCTTCTTGAAGTTCTGAAGACCAGCAGCAGGAACATTAAGACGAGTAACGTGAATCTCGCTGAACACATCCTCACCGAGTTCAAATGGCTGAGTCACACGAAGGTTTACCTCAACGATGCTTGTGTTGACAAATGCCTCGTCATCAATGAGTTCCATGCTTGTTGGCATGTTCATCTTCTGAATGATAGTGCCGTCAAATGCACGCTTGCCAATCTTCTTAAGTCCCTGTGGAAGATTAACCTTCTCAAGACCCCAGCAGCCCTGGAATGCCTCATCAGGAATCTCCTCTATCCCCTGAGGGAGAACGATTGAAGTGATTTTCTTGCAAGTGCTGAAAGCACCAGGTGCAATTGTTGTTGCCTCTGCAGGAATCACATATTCGCCAGTCTTTCCTGGAGGACAGAGAACGAGAGTCTTGCCGTCCTTAGAGAAAACGACACCATCGATTGACTTGAAGTTAGCATTGTCTGCTGCAACATTGATTGCAGAGAGCTTGAAACAGTGGTCAACAGCATGGCGACCTATCTTGTCAACAGATGCAGGAATCTGCAGAGTTGTTATTTCCAGATTCTTATAGTATGCTGAGTCATTGACAGTCTTCTGGCCGTCAGCAACAGCTATGTTTTGTGCCTGAATGCCTGAGAAAGCGGCAAGGGCAAGCACCATTGTCATTAAGTATCTCATATCTTTCTGTTAATGCTAAAATTATTTTGACTCAAGAATCTGGCTGTTCTTGTCTCCCTTGTCAAGGAAGAAGATAACGGCACGGTTCCATTCATTTACATTGTCATAAGGAATCACTGTGTCACCCTTATAGTCGATGCGCAGACGGTTAGCAGGCACATTGAACTCATTTACGAGAGCGTCATAAACAGTCTTTGCACGCTTCTGTGACAGACGCATGTTGTATGCAGGATATGCAGTTTCAATATCGGCATAACCAGTTACGACGAGGTTGATGTCAGGGTGATTCTCCAAGAATGTAGCAACACTCTTCAAGTTCTTCTTCTGAGCATCTGTGATGTAGTAACGGTCGATGTAGAATGAGATTGTTGTCTGGAGAGCCTCGTTGAGGTTAACCTTCTCTACAATCTCGTCCATTGGACGGTTAGCATCGTTGTACTTGTCGTTCTCGTCATCCACCATTTTGTCAAGACGCTCTACAACAGCTGAGTTGAGGTGCTTCACATAGTGGAAACGACGACGTCCGTGACAATCCTTGAAGTGATAACGGAAACCGAGCTGAACATCAAAGTATGTGTCATATACACGGTCGTACGCAATACCGTTGTAAAGGTCGTCAGTACCGTTGAATGTCACTTCAGCAAGGAAGTCCCACTTTGGATTGAGCTTCCATCGTCCTTGAAGACCGATGTGAGCAGCAAAGTAGTTTCCACCCTCTGCATCTACATTGTAACGCTGAGTCATCTGGCTATTTCCCTTCTGGTATGTGATACCCTCACGCCAATATTTCAATTTTTCCTTCTGGAAACCGAAAGTATAGTTATAACCAAGACCCAAGATACCAATCAGATTAAACTTGCGGCTTTCCTTATACTTATAGAATATATTGGTGAAATTGATGAGACCGTCAAGGTATCCAGAGAAGATACAGAATCTGTAGTTCTTTTCAAATCCGTACTTGCTTGGTGCTGACACATTATGCCATCCATGATCAGCGAGTTCTGCAATTTCCCATTCAGCACGTCCCACCTGTGGGTGAATACCAGCACGAAGACGGAATCCGAATGAAGGATAAAGGAACTTACCGAATTCAATATTGAGGTCTGGCATCTCATTCTTGAAGAAACTGCCGAAACGTGTGTTCTCAGACATTGAGTGAGTCACACCTACTGTTCCTCCAACGAACCAGTTATCAAAGAACTTGTAATCATCCAGATACGCAGCCTCATCATAATAGAGACTATCATCATCAAGTTCCACACGAGTGAAAGTTGAGTCAATGATCTTATAGTCGTTGCTCTGTGCAAAAGCAGTCACGCTTACGAGTGCTGCAACAATTGCTATATAAAACTTTTTCATCTTGTTTTCTTATATTGTTTTAGTCCTCGTTGGGAAATTAGTCATTGACAATAAATACTATATAATCCTTTGTTGGTCTGACATTCTTCTCGTCAGCCACAATCTTAATCACGCTGGCAGGAATCTCATAACGTTCAATGAGGAGGTCACGGATACCCTCGGCACGCTTGCGGAACAACTTGTCATCAACCACGTTGCTGTTTGTGATGTAGATAGGCATCTTTGTGTTTCTGCTCCATGCCACTGCAGTTGTGTAGATGTTTGTCTGCTGCAGACGGTCGATTGTAGAGCTCTCGTCGTCAAACGCAATGAGAGTGTACATCACGTGAGCATCAACATTAACTGTGTCAGGCACGAATTCCTCAATTTCCTTAAGCTTCTTCTTTGTCTTATTCTGAAGATCCTTAACCTGCTGGAGCTTCTTCTGATAAACGCTCATGTCATGACGTGGATAGTAGAAACCAGGATTTGCACCACCCTTGTTCTTGAAGTGATAAGTCACACCCACGAGAACATCAAGGTGTCCGTCCCATGTGTTCTTTGTTGTAGGGTTACTGTCGAATGAGTTGTCGAGGAAGTTCTCGATAGCCTCAAGGTGCAGGTTCCAGTTACGAGTAATGAGGAAGTCAGCAACAAGACCGGCACGTATGCTCACGAGAGAGTGACGGCGGTTCTGATACTTGTCATTATTGCCGAGCTGTGCACTATGTGAGTTGTCCTGTCCAAGAACATCTGCGAACTTTCCTGATGTGTATCCGCTTGACACCGAACCACCTAAACCGAGGAGCCCCTTGAAGTGGAACGCACGGTTCTCACGGAATCCGCAGATAAGGTTAGTGAAGTTTGCCATGTAGTCAAAAGCGATGCCATAGCTGTTCCACTTGAAACGCTTGTGAGTGTAATCAGCAGGATTCAAATCCAAATTATGGAAGAAATCGCTTGCAGAGAAAGAATTGTCAGTCACACCAGTGTTGCGGTTGTAACTGAACTGGAGACGGATGTCACTCACAGGTGTAATCATCTTACCAACTGTGATGGCAGCAGCAGGTCCCATCACACGGAAGAATCCTGCATGAGAATCATCACTACCCCAGTTAGATGTGACTCCACCATAAACTCCAACATACCAGTTGTCCTGGAAGTGTGTTGGTGCAACGTAATGACTCTCCACCAATGGCACCTTAAAGCCAGCAATCTCAAGAGAGTCTTCTGTCTGGGCATTAGCACTCACGCTCGCAAGCGCTGCAAATGCCGCAATGCATAAGTTCTTAATCATATAATTAAATATTATTTATTTTCTTTTATATTATGTGTATTATGCGTCATCCTCATTGGGGTCTAACGCTTCATATTTTGAATTATTACTTATAAACTCAGGTACTATTGCTTTCATCTGCTTCACTATCATCATCTCATCGTATGTATGGCTAATCTCCATCAGTTTGTCAATCTGCACACACACATCATCATAATCATACTCTCTCACCTTTGCCGTGCGAATCTTTGGATTATCCGTAGGCAACTCCTCCTCACCATTGAACAGAACCTCTTCGTACAGTTTTTCACCTTCTCTGAGTCCTGTAAACTGTATCTTTATCTCATGATGTCCGCTGTTATGTATCATCTTCTTTGCCAAGTCAACAATCTTGACAGGCTCACCCATATCAAACACGAACACCTCTCCGCCGTTACCCATCGTTCCTGCCTCAAGCACCAGTTTACATGCTTCCGGTATCAGCATGAAGTAACGTATTATGTCAGGATGCGTCACCGTCACCGGACCACCCATCTCTATCTGCTTCTTGAACAGCGGTATCACACTACCGTTAGAACCGAGCACATTGCCGAAACGTGTGGTTATGAATTGAGTAGGCGTATATGGCTTTGCTGACGCCTGTCCGTTATTCTCTGCCGATGCCTCTGCCTGTTTCTTTCTGAGAGCCTTGTCAAGACTCTGCACATATATCTCGCATATTCGCTTTGAGCATCCCATCACATTTGTCGGGTTGACAGCCTTGTCTGTGCTCACCATCACAAACTTCTTCACTTTGTACTTGACAGATAAATCTGCAAGAACTCTGGTTCCGTAGATGTTGTTCAGCACGCTCACGCTCGGATTCTCCTCCATCATCGGTACATGCTTGTATGCCGCTGCATGAAACACATAATCAGGCTTGTACTTATGGAAGATGACCTCCATTCGCTCCTTGTTGATTATTGTCGCGATGATGAACTTCGTGTCAATGAATCCCCATTCCTTTCTCACCTCAAGCATCAGGTCATGCATCGGTGTCTCAGCCTGGTCAACAAGAATCAGCTTTGCAGGCTTGAACTCAGCAATCTGTCTTACCATCTCACTGCCTATGCTGCCAGCAGCACCCGTCACGAGTATTTTTTTCTGATAGAGCTGTGCACCTATCCTCTCCAGGTCAACATCAATCTCCTGCCTTGGCAGCAGCTCAACCTCAGTGTTAGCCTTGCTATGCCCTATTTCAAACAATGTCTTTGCAAGCAATCTCAATCCGCCCATAACGACTGTGGAGCAGATGAATGTCATCACAAACACACGATATGGAACCATTTCAATGCCCCATCCGAATTTCCCAGACAGAAAACGGACCAACACACACAATGCAGAACCTACCAACGAAGCGTATGCCGTTCTCAGCAGCCCCTGTGCGTCCATCACTCTGAACACATCCGTATATGTATGGAACAGTCTGAATCCCACCAAATACAGCAGTGAGTATATTCCCAACGACCACACCAACGGCATGCCGCTTGACACTGCTCCCGACAATCTTGAGTAAAGGATGACATGCATTGCCAACATCGACAAGAACACCACCGTGAGATCCATCACACATGTACACCAGTATGGCAATGCCTCTCTTGAGAAATACCATTTAGATACCTTATTGATGTACTTATTAACTCCTTTGTCCATTGTAACAATGTACCTTTTCTTTACAAATCAAGATGCCAACTCCGCACAGAATACAGAAAATCGCCGCAAATTTACAAAAAATAACAGATATAATACAAATTGTTAAAGTTATTTGTGCGACTTAATGCGTATTTTTTGACAAAAAGCAACTATTTGTCCTCATTTCGTTCCATTTGGAACACAACAGCGTCAATCCACTCACCTTTCATAGGGTATGGTGCGTCCGCTTTCTCGTCATATTCGATGTCGATTCGCGACTCATCCACATGGTGGTGTCTGACTAGAGCCTTACGCACAGCCTCCGCACGTCGTTGAGCAAGCTTCATGTCTGGCGACTCCGTACCCTTCGACGCTCCGTTATAGCTCTTAACCACGATATCCACTTCCGGATGTTTCTTCAGGAAATCAGCCACGATTCTCAGGTTCTCCATCTGGTCATCATTGACAAAGGCACGATCCACATAGAAAGACACACGGGTCAGCATCTGCTGTCCGAATGCCACCTTCTCGTTTGCCTCACGCTGGCGATATTCCTTTTTCTTCTCGTTGTCAAGATAATCAGCCACCTGTGGAAGTTCTCGCAACGAGTTAAGTTCTGCCTTCCTTATCTTCTTGTATCTGTAATCGCCATAGTGGTCAGGCAGATATAACGTCAGACCTACAGATGCCGACACGTACGAATCAAAGCCAAATCCTTTCTTTGTCTTCACACCGTTGTAACCATCGTTCACCATGTGATATGCACCCTGCATCGTCACGTCAATACCCTCGCTCACCATATACGAGAACTGCAGACCCGCCCTCAGGTCAAGCGATATCTGATCCGACTTATCCACAGGGTATCCATAGTTCTCCCAATCCTTTGTGTCCTTCTTGAAATCCCAAGAATAGTTCACACCCACGCCGGCAAACATCTGCACATTGAGTTTCCGTTTTTCATCATAAGGGCAGAATATGTTCGTCAGGTTCACCAGTTCATCCAGGTGAGCCATTCCCATCTTAAAACCATACTTACCCTTTCCTATTGCCTGATGTGACTTTATCGCATCATCCGATGCCCATCCATACTGCTGATGATAAGCGATATTGAAACGCGTTGCCCACACACGAGAGAAATTACGTCCCAGGGCAATGTCAAAAGCAGGTCCGACATTACCGAAGCCAGCATGTCCACCAGTATTCTCTGCCAACGACATATCACCACCGACACCCAACTGCACAAACCAGTTATCAGCAATGGTGTAAGGTCGATACAAGTCAATCACTTCAGGTGCATCCTGCTGCGGTCCCTTCCATTTCACCAACTTCGGTCTCACAGGAGCCACCCACTTCTTTTTCTGCTGTTCCTGTGCCTGCGTGAAACAGCAAGCACACAACATTCCCATTATCATAAGGAATCTTTTCATATTCAAATTTCTTCTCCTAAATATTTGCAATTCGAGTTTGCATGTTCTTGTTCTGGTGATTTCAAAGAAGATTCTTCTTTATATTCTCAATGATATGCATCACCTCTTCTTTGCCCACGTACGGTCCGCTTGGCAGACACAATCCGTTGGCGAAAAGATTTTCGCTAACTCCTCGTGTGTATCGTGGAGCATCCTTATATACAGGCTGCAGGTGCATTGGTTTCCATAACGGACGAGTCTCTATGCCCTGGGCATCAAGAGCAGTCTGCAATGCCATCACCTTCTCAGAAGGTTCCGTGCCGCACGAAGCAGAACCAGAGTCTTTCAGAGTTATTGTTGACAACCAATAGTTTGAGTCCATATAACCCTCTGGTGCCACATGCACCTCCACCTCTGGGATGTCAGCAAGTCCTGCGACATATTGGTCTTTCACCCACTTATGATGATTGATATGATCAGTTGCCACCGTCATCTGTCCCCTGCCAATGCCGGCACAGATGTTTGACATTCGGTAGTTATAACCGATGCACTCATGCTGATAGTATGGGAAAGCCTCACGTGCCTGAGTCGCATAGAACATGACACGCTTCTTTGCCTCCTCATCAGGACAGATAAGAGCACCACCACCACTTGTAGTAATCATCTTGTTTCCGTTGAAGCTCATCACGCCATACTCACCAAACGTGCCACACACGCGTCCCTTGTATTTAGAGCCGAACGCTTCTGCAGCATCCTCAAGCACAGGAATATCATATCTGCGTGCCACCTCCATTATCTCGTCCATTCGTGCAGGCATACCATATAGTTCAACAACCACTATTGCCTTCGGTTTCTTTCCAGTCTTTGCAATACGATCCTTAATAGCATCCTCAAGCAAATTCGGATCCATGTTCCATGTACCCTCCTCACTATCCACGAATACAGGAGTTGCCCCCTGATACACAATAGGATTAGCGCTTGCCGCAAAGGTGAACGACTGGCATATCACCTCATCACCCTTACCGACCCCAAGCATGACAAGTCCGAGGTGCAGAGCAGCCGTTCCTGCCGACAATGCCACCACCTTCTTCCTGTCACCGACAAACTGTTCGAGGTCATCCTCAAACCCATTGACATTAGGTCCAAGAGGCACCACCCAATTGGTGTCAAACGCCTCCTGAATGTATTGCTGTTCCTTGCCACTCATGTGTGCAAGACAAAGATAAATTCTTTTCATAATATCGCTTTCAAATTATTATTACACTTCCACCAAATAATCATTCTTTGCGAATGTTCTTCCATATTCAGGAACAAACAATTCAGTTGGTGCTACTCTGCCATTCAACCATTCTATTATGGCTTTTGGCATATTCACACCAGCTTCATGTGAGAAAGGATAACCTCCACCAAATCGAGGATTCAATTCCAAAACACAATAATCGCCATTAGCCCTACGCATTACATCGACATCCAGATTACCAATGTGACCAAGCGCACGTCCAATAGTTTCACCAATGGCCCGAACTTCAGAATTGTCAACAGTGATTGCTTTGTCAGTTTCGCCAGACCTCATTGCAAGCTTTTGCTTTACAGAAACCCCAACATTACGACAGTTCAAATCATTCATCACATCTAATCCATATTCTTCTCCTTTAAGCTTTTCCTGGATAAGGATATACTCTTCTCCCACAGACGCTGTTGCCAAAAATGTCTTTTTTATTTTCTTTCGTAAAAGATTATACACAATTCCCAACTCTTCCTCATCATCAACAGTTTCTAACCCTATAGACCCAGATCCCCAACGAGGTTTCAGAAACAAAGGGAAAGAAATTTCACCTACCTCCAATGCCATTTTCACATCATCCAACCGAACGTATGTCTTAGGCACTTCTAACCCTTGTTCTTTAATCCATTGAGCTGTTTTATATTTATCGAAAGCTATATCAATCACGTTCTTATCACTTACGATAACTGTTGTACCGACTTCCTCAAAACGTTTCTTATGTTCTGACAATATAGGAAGTTCCAAATCATTAAGACTTATCAATGCCGTAATACTATACTGCTTACATATTCCGATTGTGAAATCCACATACGATGGATCATATACAGCTGGAGCTTTAATTCTCACATCAGCAACTTGCAATGCAGGTGCAGACATCTGCATATCTGTAGCTACAACAAGATCCTTGTCTGTCAAATTTTCTTTGAAATATTTTAAAAGATAAGTGCGACGTCCCGCACATGTAAATAATATATTCATACATCAAACCTATTTAAAATTTGAGCGCACAACATCCAAATCATGACTTTCGGAAGGTGCCACTTCTATATCTTTTCTTTTAAGCACATTAACAATAGTCATATAAATGATCTTCAAGTCAAATACAATAGAAATATGATCTGCATAATATGCATCATGCTCTAAACGCTCTGACCATTCCAAGTTGTTACGTCCATTCACTTGTGCCCAACCTGTTATTCCAGGACGGACAGAATGTCGCAGTTGCTCCCTCGTTGTATAATACGGAAGGTATTTCACCAATAAAGGACGAGGACCAATGAATGACATATCACCTTTCAACACATTCCACAACTGAGGTAACTCATCTATAGAACTTGAGCGAATGAAACTACCTATCTTTGTCAATCTGTCTTTATCAGGTAACAATTGACCATATTCATCTTTTTCGTCTGTCATGGTCTTATATTTATATATCTTAAATATCTTTCCATGCAGTCCTGGTCTCTCCTGAGTGAAAAATGCACCAGCTCCTTTATTTGCAAAATGCAACCATATAGTTATAATTACCAGAATTGGCAATAAAACCAATATAGCCACAAGAGCAATTGTAAAGTCTATAACACGTTTCAAGAAGTTCTTGTACATATTATCTTATTATTAAAGTATTTCTTTATAAAAATCCAGCAAACATGATTGTACATAGTTCTTTTCAAACCTTGATTCTATCATACGACGAGCATTCCCTTTCATGTGTCTTCTAATTTTCTCGTCCGTCAGAATCGTTTCCATCGCCTCGTACAACGCACCCGCATTCTTTGGTGGAACAATCAAACCATTCTCACCTTCCTCAATAATCTCCCTACTTCCATTTATATCTGTAACAACAGACGGAAGTCCCATTGCGCCAGCCTCCAAGACTGTATTCGGGAACCCCTCACGATATGAGGGCATGACGAAGCAATCAGCCTTAACATATTCCATTAACAGTTCATCATCATATTTAGGACCACATGCATCTATAGCATCATTAGTTTTTATTAAATCAAGAGTGTCTTGCTTCACAGGATCCAAATTCTCCTCATATCGACCAACAAGCACTAATCTGACATTTGAATACTTATCATGCAATTTACAAAATGCTTCCACAAGTTCGTTTATACCCTTGTCGCCAACAATACGTCCAACGAAAACAAAAGTGAATAGAACATTTCCCTTCCCATCAACAGAGTTTATCTCATTGTTGAGAGCAAACCTTTCAGGATTAAACCTTTCCATATCCACACCCATCACATTACCATAACCAAGCACCTTCATAGGTTTCTTTGTTACGCCTCCGTTCTTTAAATCATTGAGAACTCCCTGTCCCTCAGGAATAACATGGGTCGCACAAGCACAGGTAATTTTGTCTGTCAATTTCAAGATCCTACGCGACATACCAGTAGCAGTAGGCCAGACCAAACCTGTGAATGTGTGTATACGCACAGGAACCCTTGTAATCCATGCCGCTGTCATACACAGCAACCCTGCTTTTGGAGTCATAGAATGAACCACATCAGGCTTCTCTTTCCTAAAAACACGTATTAACCTAAACAAGGACACCAAATCCTTGAAAGGAGAAATATGTCTTTGCATTGGAACTTCAATTGTACGAAGTCCGTCCTTTTCCCAAAGCTCTGTAAGATTTGGTCCTGGTGATGAAACCGCCACCATTTCATGTCCCATATCTCGCATTTTCATCATCACCTCTCTAAAAAAGCCACATGACTTGTCAACAGTCACCGCTCTAATTATCTTCTTTCCCATTCCGAACTATTCTCTTGTCACATATACATTTCTAACATTATACATATACACGATCAGTGTCGCGAGCCACCATTCTCTTCCGTTGCATCATCAATATACTTTTCTTCTCCATACTCAGCACCATTGCCGCTATACACCTTTATCTCAACAGGAGAATTAGTCAGCATTAATGTCATGTCGATGTCACATGACTCCATTTCCGGTTTAATATATTTCTTCATTGACATTATCACAGTTTATTTTGTGAACACAGATTTCCCTGATTTACTCAAATCTTTTTTCTTTTTATTCGTGTAATCGTCGATATTCGTGTTCCACGAATCACAGTTTTATTTATGTGAACACAAATCTCACAAATTTAACGAATATTTATTCGCACGAATCTGTTTTTTCTGTTTTCTTTTATTGCTTTGTCAAGTTAAAGAAAAAGTGCCGACCCCATCCATAACAATGCTTGTTTTAACATTCAACGCCTTAAGGGAACGCGAGATTGTAGCAAGAGTCAAACCAACACCTTTTTCGATTTGACACATTCTGGAACGTTTAACTCCAATTAATTGCCCCAATTGCTCTTGCGACAAACCGCGCTGCAATCGAGCGGCCTTTATCGCTTCTCCCATATTGAACAAATCAACTTGCTCTTTTACTTCTATATCATATTGAGTACGAGCTGGCGTCCCTTTTGCGCCAACAATCTCGTTCAACAAATCTTCGTGTGACGTTGTGTTCATATATCTCTTTTATTATTTGTTGTTTAAATATTCTTTTCTCATTCTCTCTGCTTTTTCTATCTCTTTGGGAGGTGTTTTCTGCGATTTTTTCAATATACCATGTGTTGCCACAACAATCGCATTACACGATGTATCCCAAAATGCAAAAAGCCTGTATTGAATTTTATTTACTTCAGCACGGAACTCCCAAATATTACTATTCTCTAATTTCTTAAACTTCTTTGAATCACACGTTTGAGATGCAACATCAACAACCTGCAACAATTTGCGTGCAGCCTTCTTGTCTATGCTTCTAAAAATTGCAAAGCATCATCAAGATATTTTACAGTAAAACTCTTTTTAGGATTCATATATTTGTATTAGAGCACAAAGGTATCCTTTTGTTTACATATATACAAACTTTTTTGACTAAAAAACGTCATATTAGCAAAAAAACGAAAGTTGATACAAATGTTTTGGCAATTATATAGAACTTGACCTACGTGCCTTCTGCACTTATGTTTTAAGGACGGTCGTTCCTCCCTCAAATTCTCTTCAATTCAACTTCTATGTGACTTCAATGTGACTTCAATAATTGTAGAAACATTGCAGAATAATTGCAGAAAATTTAAGCGAAGCGTCCAAAACAACTAAAGACGCAGTCATAAATAACACGATGCCATATAGTATATAGGTGC
>JAZLHP010000059.1:0-5639 GCA_045616905.1 Bacteroidaceae bacterium | reverse complement strand
GTAAAGGATGTTGGCATCAATCCTGTCAACAAGTGAGAGGTTCAGGGCTTCGTTCCAACGTATTCTGGCGAATTTGTTGGTAGGAAGACAAGCGAGAATGTCAGTCAGCGAGGCAAGGGCTTTCAACTTGCAGTCCTTGGTAATGATAATACTTCCATCCCTTTCACTGTCTGCTTGAATGCTTACGATGTAGTCGTACTTCAGTTTGATGTGACAAGTCTCATTATCGGATGTCTTGCATAGTATGAATACTGCATTCTCTGCTACGTAGTTGAATACTGGTGGCAATGTAAAGATGCCGTTTCCATTCTCTTGGTTCTGAGTTTTACTGTTCATATAGCTTGATTTTTAATATTTTCTGCCACAATAACGTGACTATTAAATGTATCAAGCTGCAAAAATATACTCAGATATGAGGAATGACAAAAGTATTATCCGAAGTGGACGATTGTGCGTGAATTGCAAACAAAAAGGGCAGCCGAAGCTGCTCCTTTTTGATATTGACTTTCAATAATTGTTTGAGATGAACTTGATGATAAATCACTTATCCCCAAGGACCTTTGTGTGGAGTATTGTCAATTTCGATCTCTTCGTATGGATCGCTTGTTGCAATGATGTCCGTACTTTCCAGTTCAACAACCTTCATTACAGGTTTCTTGTATTCTTTCTTGAACATAATATTTTGTTTTTTGTCCCTTCCCATCCTCCTGTCAAACGGAGAATGGGAAGAGATGGTTATTACTTAACAAATACTTTTTTGCCACCGATGATGTTCAGTCCCTTCTGAGGCTTGCTCAGGCGGACACCACTGATGGAGTAGATTGCCTTATTGCTATCTGATGCATCTGCATGTGCAGCAACGATGGCGGTTGCCTCGTCATCCTCACCCCATGTCAGGATGCGCATTGCCTTGGCTTGGGCAGGAGCTGCACCCAGGTCTTTGCTTGTCTTGGTCATGTAGCAACGCATAGCACCGAGGGCAGGGCTGTCGTCAGCACCCATGGCAAGACTGCCCGATGGAATGATGGCATACCATGTAGTGCCAGCGGCTGGCTTGCCCTGAGTATATTGACCGATGAACTGATACTCGTCGAACACCGTGGCACATTCTACCGTCTGCTTCTCGTCGGTGTTGCGGAGTATGGTGTTCTCTACAACCAGCTCAAATGCACCTTCATTCTTCGGACGGATGAAGTATGGTGTACCACCATGTGCTGTCTCGCCGCTCTCCAGCTTCATGAGCACAAGGGCATCCAATCCCTTTTCGCCTTCCTGTGTACCACCGTTTGTCGAGCCCTTTGTTGATACCATGTAAGGGAAGGCGATGTCACACTGGCTCAGCACATCCTCCGTCACCTCGATGTCGAACGGAACGAAGAGTGACTGCCATGTGGCACTGCTGAAGTTACGCTTGTAGGTAAGCGACTGCATGTTGATGTCATCATATACTTTGACCGTCTTCAATCCATCAACGATTTCCAATACATTGTCTGCTGCATTAGGAGTCAGATACACGGTGTTCTTGGTGTCATCTGCTTCGACAAGCATCACATTGGAAGAAAGTTCAATAGTCGAGAATCCACTCCATGGTGCTGTCACTCTTGCCCAATCATAGATTGCGGAAGAGACACGAAGAACACAATTTGCTGTTGAACAATTCGTAAAGGCTGCACTGTTTGAATCAAATGCCTGTTCAGCTTTCAGTTCCACGACTTCAAGGGCAGTGCAATTATAGAAGGCATCTTTAGCGATATTAGGCCTGCCCTCAATAGTCACATGGGTGAGGCTGCTGGTATCGTAGAATGCATTTGTACCCACACTATTCACTGCTGATGGAATGGTGATGGATTGCAACGCTACACAGCCAGAGAACGTAGTTTCTTCGATTTGTGTTACATTGCTTGGAATGATGATGTTCTGGAGTTTCTTACAATCATAGAACGCACTATATCTGATCGTTTGTAAGCTGGCTGGCAATTCTATTGAGGCCAAATTTGCGCAGTTTGAGAATGCCCGGCCTCCGATTTCAACCAGAGAATTAGGCAAATTCACCCTTTGCAGATTTGTGCAGTCTGCAAATGTATAAGCGTTCATTATGGTCACCGTATTAGGCCAGGTCACTTCCCGTAATTCTACACATCCTTGGAATGCACTGTAACCGATGCTTTGCAGTGAAGCAGGAAAGTTCATTTGCAGAAGATTTGCACATCCATACATTGCATTATTGCCAATAGTTGTCACCGAGGATGGCAGTGACAGGTTCTTGATTTTACTGCAGTTTGAGAACGCACTATTTCCAATCTTTGTTACACTGTTCGGTATTACGACAGTGGTTACGTTGGTTGCATAAGCGCATTTAACCTCAGTCGTACCCTCAGCATAGATCAGCGTTTTCAGATTAGTACAGCCAGCAAATGCATTCTCGTTGATGTTTTGCAGAGAAGCAGGCAGAGTCACCTCCTTAAGATTTACACAGTTCTTGAATGCGTTTTTGTTGATGGTTTGCAGTGTAGAAGGTAGTGACACGCTTTCGATGTCCATACCCATAAAACAATCTGCACCTATCTCAGTGATGCCCTCACCGATAACAACAGCATTAATGTAGCTCTTATAGTCCTCCCACTCTTTCGTGTTAGTAAAGGATGAGATGTGGCCGGTACTGCCTGTGCCCTCGAACGTAAGTGTATTCGTCAGGAAGTTCAACTTCCATCGCGCATATGAATTTGCATTGCCGCTGATTTCGATTTCGTGGAATGGGCGAACATTGCAGGACTGGTATCCTTCTTTTTCTATCATATGACCATTACGATTGTCAATTTTCATACACCAGCCCTTATATTGTGGGATTTCCGTACTGGACCATAAATATGCTGCATTTCCATTGTCATGTGAACCCTCCAAGTCTATCCAACCCACAGCAGGGAAGAAAAGGGATGTTCCCTTTGCTGGGAAATTCAATTCTCCGCCCTTTTTCGTGCTGTTCCATGTCAGTTGTGTACTTAAAGCCAAAAGTTCATCCTTACTTGGAACATACCACAAGCCTGTTAGACAATTATTGGCAGGGGTGTTGGCATACTCGTAATTGAGATAAATAGCGTCTTGATCATACACATTCTTTCCAATCAGATTCTCTGTAGCCACAGCAACCTTCTTTGTCACGCCATTTATATTCAAATCCACAACGATGGCTTCTCTACCGTCAAGCATACCAACATCGCCTGCATTAGTACTGGTGAACTTCCTCAAGCCATCACACCCTGTACAAACAGAGTTGACATAGTTATGGACGTGAGGCCTTACATAGCCACATACCTCGCAGTTAAATTTGCCTGCTTTGAAGGTGTGGAAGTGCTCTGCTTCAAGACCGATTTCGCCGATCTCGAATGTGTAACTACGGTTTAAGGAATAGACCTCTAACCTGAAATACTGATAGCTGTAGTCCTGGAACTCACTATCTATGACAAACTCTTTTTTGGTGGATGCTGTGGTAGGCAATTCACCGTCACTTATTCTGCTGATCTCCGTCCAATGGTCGCTCTGGTTCACCTTTGCATAGAGTCCCCATTCCTTTGGGTTTCGTGCTCCGTTCTGTGTGTCATTACCTGTGTAGAGATAATATGCGCCGACGGTTGTTGGAGCGGAAGCCTTGAACTCAACATAGAGATTATCATAATAAGGTAGGTCGTCAATCTCACCACACCATTTGTTCGTGGTAACACCATCGAATGCATTGGTGTATTTCTCATTCGTAAAGCCTTGAACATTTGTAGCCGTTGGGGTCAACTGAATGCCGCTGATTTCGCCAAGCTCGTGGAAGGGGCGGACGTTGAACTTGTATGTTTTATCAAAAGCACGCACTTGCTTGCCATTCGCATTGAAAAAGAGATTCCATCCCTTGCTCGCATCAGATTCTGTAGATGTCCAGTAATCTGCATGTACAGACCTATAAATAGGAGTAGTTGCGTTAGGATTAGTAAAGCCACACACTGGCAAGAAAAACGAAGTGCCGTGGTCTTCTGAAATCCATTCAAGGCCTTTCTTCGTACCATTCCAGCTACATTTGTTCATCAAGGCTTCAAGTTCGTCTTTACTTGGTACGTACCATCCGTCTGACAGTCCTGTCTTCGAAGCATTATTGGCATCAGCAAAAGTAAACATTTTACCATGACAAGGAGCAACGATATCTCTTCCAGCACCCTCATCCACACTTGTTGCGCCAACATTCATCGTTGCCACGGCAACCTTCTTTGTCACGCCATTTATATTCAACTCCACAACGATAGCTTCTCTGCCGTCGAGAATGCCGACAGCTCCCACATTAGAGCTGGCGAGTTTCCTCTGGAAGCCGCACTTTGTACAAACAGAGTTGACATAATTATGAGCGTGAGACTGAACCTCCTGTGCCCATCCTGTCATCGGCACAGTCATTAGCACGATCAACAATGCTAATAGTTTGTTTTGTATATTGTTCATATTCCTTTGTTTTTTCAACATTATTTAATCACGACCTTACGTCCGTTTATGATATTGATACCCTTCTGAGGCTTAGCCAAACGTACTCCGGTGATAGAGTAGATTCCTTGTTGCGATATAGCAGGAGAGTCAACGTAGGCATTGACAATAGCTGATGCCTCGTCTTCCTCGCCCCATGTCACAATGCGCAGAGCCTTGGCATGGGCAGATGGATAGTTAGAGGACTTGCTCGTCTTGGTCATATACCATCGCAGAGCACCAATCTCGTTACTGTTGTCTCCACTTAAGGCGAGTGTGCCTTCTGGTGTCATTGCATACCATGCATCCTCAGTGTCAGGCTGTCCCTGGGCGTATTGACCTACGAACTCGTATCTGTCTGTTGATGTGGCACAACTGAGCGTATGCGTGTCCATGGTTCTGTGGAGTATAGTCCCGCTAAGAGAAAGCGTGAGTGCTCCTGCCGCCTTAGGACGAATGAAATATGGCGTACCTGCAAGTGCTGTCTCGCCACGCTCCAATTTCATGAGTACCAATACGCTGAGTCCCTTATCGCCCTCCTGCGTACCACCATCGGCAGAACCCTTGGTTGACACCATGTAAGGTATGGCAATGTCGCACTGAGCAAGAACATCGTCTGTCATCTCAATGTCGAACGGTACGAAAAGTGACTGCCAAAGCTGGTTGGAAGTGAATTCACGCTCATAGATGAGCGATGCCATGTTGATGTCAGTGAACACTCGGATGCTCCGCAGGTCGTCAGTCAACAACAGTTCGTTGTCATTGTCATCAACATCCAGGTTATAACGCTTCTTTCTGCCATTAGCATTGATGATTTCCAGATTGATGTTGTCAGTCAGGATTTCCTTGAACTCATTCCATGGAGCTGTTGTAATAGCCCAATCATATAGAGAATAAGGAACGCAAAGGGTGGCATTTTTATGGCAAATTCCAAATACGTTTTTTGCGGTGATAATAGGGGTTTCGCTGATCAGCTGTATAATCCACAAAACGAAATGTTAGCTCATTCCTGAAACGAAGCGTTGCTTTCCTGAAAACGAAAAGGCCTCGAAGAATCACACATAAAAAATGCGTCGGAAAACTCAAAATTCCGGCGCATTTTTTCTTTGATTATTGTTTGGTTGTTTTCCAAAAAATCAGTATCTTTG
>JAZLHP010000058.1:0-16293 GCA_045616905.1 Bacteroidaceae bacterium | reverse complement strand
AACAAGGACGGAAAAGTCGATGCATACTCAACATCTGGTGCATTGCTTGACAGCACTTCAAGTGAAAGTGGCACAGCTCGACTCACCATAAACGAAAAGATTGCAATCGTAAAGATTGGCAATAAGAGTGTCAAGGTGATGGCGAAGTAACATATCAAATTTCACCCTCTATTAAGACCGACGCTGATCTCCTATTAAGACCAGCGTCGGTCTTAACTTATGATACAACTTATCGTTTATATAGATGTGTTGGCTATCGCCGAAGGTACTCTCGTTCGGAAAAATCAAAATTTATTTTGTTATTCTCTCACTTATTCGTACCTTTGCAGCAGAAATCAATAATGTGGACAGATTTGGGCTGCTTGCAACCACAGTAAAAAATGCTAAAAGGAGGAATCCTGTTGGATTCGTCGGTGCATTGTTACCCATTCTTCCCCATAATATTCATTTACTTATTAAAAATTTTTCATTATGGGTTATCTATTTACAAGTGAATCTGTTTCGGAGGGACATCCGGATAAGGTTGCTGACCAGATCAGCGATGCTGTGCTGGACAATCTGCTGGCGTATGACAAGGACTCGAAGGTGGCGTGTGAGACGTTGGTGACGACGGGTCAGGTGATTGTGGCTGGCGAGGTGAAGAGCAAGGCGTATGCTGATTTGCAGGAGATTGCGCGCAAGACGATTGCTCGCATTGGTTACACTAAGAGTTCGTACATGTTCGATGCTGACAGCTGCGGTCTGCTGAGTGCCATTCATGAGCAGAGTGGTGACATAAACCGTGGCGTGGAGCGTGAGAATCCCGAGGAGCAGGGTGCTGGCGACCAGGGCATGATGTTCGGTTATGCTACGAACGAGACGGAGAGCTACATGCCGCTCTCGCTTGACTTGAGCCACCGCATCCTGAGGGTGCTGGCTGACATCAGGCGTGAGGGTGAGGTGATGACTTATCTGCGTAAGGGCAAGGTGACGAGTTATCTGCGTCCTGATGCTAAGAGTCAGGTGACTATTGAGTATGGCGATGACAACAAGCCAAAGCGCATTCACACGATTGTGGTGAGCACTCAGCACGATGAGTTCGTTTCTCCTGAGGTTCCTGCCGGAAAGTCGTGGGAGGATTTGACTGATGCTGAGAGAGTGGCTGCACAGAAGGTGGCTGACGATAAGATGCTGGCGCGCATCAAGGAGGATGTAATCAACATTCTCATCCCTCGTGTGAAGGAGGAACTTGGAAGTGATGAGGTGAAGGCGCTCTTCGGTGACGACATTGTCTATCATGTGAACCCAACGGGCAAGTTTGTGATTGGTGGTCCGCATGGCGACACGGGTCTGACTGGTCGCAAGATAATTGTTGACACGTACGGTGGCAAGGGTGCTCACGGTGGTGGTGCGTTCTCGGGCAAGGACCCAAGCAAGGTTGACCGTTCTGCTGCATATGCTGCACGCCACATTGCCAAGAACATGGTGGCTGCGGGTGTGGCTGATGAGATGCTCGTGCAGTTGAGCTATGCCATTGGTGTGGCTCGTCCAGTGAGTATCTATGTGAACACGTACGGCACAGGTCACACGGAATTGACAGATGGCGAGATTGCTGTGTGCATCAATGATATTTTCGACCTGCGTCCGAAGGCTATCGAGGACAGGCTCAAGCTCCGCAATCCTATTTATGAGGAGACTGCTTCGTATGGTCATTTCGGAAGGGAGCCAAAGGTTGTCACTAAGGAATTCCATAACAGATATGATGGTGACAAGAAGGTGGAGGTGGAACTGTTCACATGGGAGAAACTCGACTATGTGGATAAAATCAAGGAAACAATAGCTCTGTAAACTTCGTACTGTAACGATGACGATGATGATTTCCTCATCTCCTTCAACTCACTCAACTCCGTCAACTGTTGACTATGATTCAATATTGACGGCTGTTGATTCCAACTGCATTAACCGTTCGGAACAATACAAGATAGGCAGCGGAATGCCCGACCGTGACGTAGCCATGGTCGGACGTTCGTATGCCATAAGTAACGACGACTATGTGACGGGGGGTATGATTGTGCTGTTCCTTGTACTTGCTGCCATTGTGCATAGGGGAGGCAACACGTTGTTGTATAAGATAAAGGACTTTTTCTCGTCGAAGCGTCAGTATTCTGACGAGAGCGTCAATGACAACAGCGGCGATGTGTGGATGGTGTTCATGCTGGTGGCGATTGCGTCGCTGTGTGTGAGTCTGGTATTTTTCGACCATCTTGCCGACCGTTATGGTTTTGACCCAGAACTGCACATCCCGTACTGGGTGCTGGCTGCCGGCTTTGCCGTGACGATGGCGCTGGTGTATGCCAAGGCGTGGCTTTACACCCTTGTGAACTGGGTGTTTTTTGACAGCGAGAGCAACAAGAAATGGATAAGGTCGTATTTCCTGCTGACGAGCCTCACAGCCTTCGTTTTGTACCCTCTTTCATTGTTTGATGTGTTCTTTGAAAATAGCTTACAAATTGTAATGTGGTGTACGCTTTTTCTTCTTGTTTTGTATGAATTGCTACTGTTTTACAGACTTTTAGTCAACTTTAAGTCCAAAAAATATGGTACTTTGCTGATTTTTTTGTACTTTTGCAGCGTAGAAGTTTTGCCCACCATTGTTTTGTGGAATTTATCGTCGTGGGCAAGCGATAGTTTTATTGTAAAAAATATTGTTTATTGATGGCAACCAAGATACTTGTATCTCAACCAAAACCTCAAACAGCGAAGTCACCGTACTTCGATGTGGCTGAAAAATACGGGCTTGAACTTGTTTTCCGACCATTCATTAAGGTGGAGCCTATGACAGCCAAAGATTTCCGTGCACAGCATGTTTCCATTCCTGGTCATACAGCAATCATCTTCACTTCGCGTCATGCTATTGACCATTTCTTCTCATTGTGCAAGGACTTGAGAGTGACCATTCCTGATGACATGAAATACTTCTGCGTGAGTGAGCAGGTGTCGCTTTACATTCAGAAATATGTGCAGTACCGCAAACGCAAGAATTTCTTCCCGGAAAGCGGAAAGATTGCTGACTTGCTGCCTGCAATGATCAAGCACAAGAATGAGAAATACTTCCTTCCTCAGTCTTCGGCTCACAATGACGACATTGCCAACATGCTTGAGGAGGCTGGTCTTGAACACAGCGAGGCGGTGATGTACTACACGTTGTCTAACGACTTCAGCGCTGACGAGGCTTTCGACTACAACATGCTGGTGTTCTTCAGCCCTGAGGGTATCCACGCTCTCAAGAAGAACTTCCCTGATTTCGTGCAGGGTGACATCAAGATTGCATGTCTTGGACAGAAGACAATAAAGGCTGCGGAAGATGCTGGCATGAAGGTTGACTATCAGCCAACACCAGAGCTACGTTCTGTACCTGCTATCATCGAGGCTTACGCAAAAACCTTGTAATTTATAGAACACACCTTAATACTTTGTACAAAAACTAAATGCTTGGAGTTTGGTTTTTGTACAAAGTTTTTAATTTTTGACTAAGTAAGTGATAAGAATCTAATAAACAAATTATCCCAAGACATTTACTTGAGCATTATTAGATTGTGATTACTTGCATATTAATTTTCAAGTCATGGATTGCACATTCAAGAAAGCTGAGCGTCTAAACAGCAAAATCATAATTGACAAACTGTTTAATGGAGGCAACCGTTCGATGGCTGCTTTCCCTTTGAGGGTTGTTTACATGAAGATGCCAGCTGACGAATCCATGCCGCCTGTATCCGTAATGATCAGTGTGCCGAAGAAGCGCTTTCACCATGCTGTTGACAGGAACCGCATGAAGAGGCTTGTGCGTGAGGCGTACCGCACGAACAAGCATATTTTATGGGAGGCGCTTGGGGGCAAGGACTATAGGATTGCTGTGGCATTCGTGTGCATAACTGACACTCTGCCTGACTTCAAGGCTGTGAAGAAAAGCATGCTGAAGGCTTTGACAAGGATTTCTGAAAACATAGAATAAGAGCCTCTCTTGCACATCTCAAAGTCTTTCTTGGGACACCAATCAAAAAATAATCCACAAAGCAGGAAGCTTTCCTTGGGAATAGCAGACTGCACAAATCTCCGACCATGAGCCTGTTCAGATACATTGTAAAACCCATAGAGTGGCTGCTGCTCTTGCCAATTTATTTCTATCGCAAGTGCATCTCTCCGCTCACTCCTGCAAGCTGCCGCTACACTCCCACGTGTTCGGCTTATGCGGTGCAGGCGATAAAGAAGCATGGCCCGTTCAAGGGATTTTATCTTGCGGTGAAAAGAATACTGCGATGCCATCCGTGGGGTGGGTTCGGCGAAGACCCCGTTCCTGATAAGTTCAAATGGTGAAAAGCATGGAGTATTTCAACCTTCACTCCCATTATCTGCCAACTTCAGACGAGGAAGTTGCCATTGTGAACTGCAGTCCGCAGGACGATCTGCCATGCAGCACTCCGTGCAGCGTGGGGCTGCATCCTTGGGATGTTGATGAAGAATGGGCTGATAAGGTGCGAATGGTGGAGTCTAAGGCGAAGGACGAGCGAGTGTGGGCTATTGGCGAGTGTGGGCTTGACAAACTGAAGGGTGGCGACTTGTCTTTGCAGAGACAGGCATTTCTGGCACAAATAGACATTGCCACGGAAACGTGCAAACCTGTGATTGTTCATTGTGTGAAAGCCGTGGACGAACTCTTTGCGGTTACGGCTGAAGCACTTGCAAGGAATGGCAGGCTTCCCCAGATTATCATTCATGGCTTTCGTGGTAAATGGCAACAGGCAAAACAAATTATTGCCAAAGGAATGATGCTTTCCTTTGGCAATAAATACAATGTTGAATCTCTGAAGTTAGCTTATGAGGTTGCCATTACTTCTTCCATTCCTTTTTTCCTTGAAACGGACGACCTTCACGGCGATCACCTTTCTGTCCGTCAAATTTACGAGCAGGCCGCTCGCCATCTCGGCGTGGATGTCTCTCATTTCGTGAATCTCTGCGGTCACCAAAAGGTTTTCTGTCGCCTACGTTGAATGGTCTTGAGCTGCGTGCTCCTCTGTCGTCACGCTCACTTCTTGAATCGCGTCCACCTTTGAAAGAGTCTCTGTCGTCACCAAACTTCGACTCTATACGGTGGCGGCTATTCTTTCCGAGGTGACGCTCGATTATCTCGCGCTCCTCATCGTCAACAGCCTCAAAGAACTGGCGGCGGTTGTATGCACGATCCTCACGCGTCTCGTTCTTACGGCGGTCAAATCCTCTGTCTTCTCCGAACGAACGGCGTCCGTCGCGCTCCGTCTCCTTGCTTCTGCGGCGGTTGTCGCGGTCTTCCTCCTTCTTTCTGCGTTCATCCTTGTAAGGCTTTGACTTGAAGTAGTGGCTTTCATCGTCAGTCTTCTTGTCGCCATTCCACTCGCCATCCTCATTCTTCTTGTGAGGCTTGAAAGCCTTGTTGTGGCGTCGCTCCTCGTCAGTCTTGATGTCCATTCCCTCTTCGCGACGCTCTTTGAGTTTTCCGTCAAACACCTGATACTTGCGGAACTCGCACTCAAGCGAACCGTTGAACAGAGCATACTTTGTTGAAGGGCGGAATCCGATCTTCGCAAACAATTCCTCGTGATAAGTGATTATCCATGCGTCGTTGCCGGCAAAGTTGCGCTTGAGGTTCTTGCCTATCGTGTCGTACAAGTCGTAAATGTCGTCTGTTGTGATGCGCTCGCCATAAGGTGGGTTCGTAATCATGATTGCCTTTTCCAGCGGCTGCTCAAACTCGTAGAAGTCGCGCTGCTCAATGCTTACCACGTCTTTAAGTCCTGCATTCAGCACATTGTCAGTGGCAATCTGAACTGCCTGACGGTTGATGTCGTAGCCGTAGATTTTGTGGTCGAACTCGCGTTCCTGGCTGTCGTCGTTGTAAATATTGTCAAAGAGGTCGGCATCAAAATCCTTCCACTTCTCAAATGCGTATTCCTTGCGGAACACTCCAGGGTAAATGTTCTGGGCAATGAGGGCTGCCTCTATCAGAATTGTTCCCGAACCGCAGAACGGGTCAATGAGGTCGCACTCGCCATCCCATCCAGAAAGGAGTATGAGACCAGCCGCAAGCACCTCGTTGATTGGTGCAGCCACGGTGCCTGTCTTGTATCCGCGCAGGTGAAGGCTGTCGCCACTTGAGTCGAGCGACACGGTAACTTGGTCTTCTGCAATGTGTACGTTGATACGGAGATCAGGGTTGCTGATTCCCACGTTAGGTCTTTCACCCGTTTTTTCACGCCAATAGTCAGCAATGGCATCCTTGACTCTGTAGGCAACGAACTTGCTGTGACGGAAGTTGTCGCTGAAAATCACGGAGTCAACAAGGAACGTACTGTTCACATCCATGTACTGTTGCCAATCCATAGCCTTAACCACCTCGTACACATCGTCAGCATCAGTAGCCTTAAACTCCTTGATAGGCTTAAGGATTTTCACAGCTGTGCGTGTGCAGAAGTTTGCCTTGTAAAGCATTTCCTGGTCACCGGTGAACGCCACCATGCGGCGTCCCAGCTCCACGTTGTTGGCACCGAGATTGATGAGTTCCTTTGCAAGCACCTCTTCCAGTCCTTGGAATGTCTTTGCAATAATTTTGAATTCTGTCATATAAAATAATAAGTGTAAATATCTTTTTGTTGCGGTGTGACGAGTGGCTTATCGCTTCTGTGTAATGCTGCTTCCTGCAGGCACGTCTTGCGTCACCCAAATGTTGCCGCCAATCACGGCACCTTTTCCTATCGTGATGCGTCCGAGTATCGATGCGTTGCTGTACACAATCACATCGTCCTCGAGAATAGGGTGGCGAGGTATTCCCTTGATAGGGTTGCCGTTGTCGTCAAGCGGGAAGCTCTTCGCACCTAAAGTCACGCCCTGGTACAGTTTCACGTTCTTGCCGATGATGCAGGTCTCGCCAATCACCACACCCGTGCCGTGGTCAATGGTGAAGTACTCTCCGATGGTGGCGCCTGGGTGAATGTCAATGCCCGTTTCGCTGTGCGCCATCTCTGTAAGAATGCGTGGAATAAGCGGTACTCCTATGTTAAGCAGCTCGTGAGCCACACGGTAGTTTGTGAGAGTCTTTATTATCGGGTAGCAGCTGATAATCTCGCCGTAGTTCTTGGCTGCAGGGTCGCCGTTGAATGCAGCCACAACGTCTGTGGCAAGCACTCGTCTGAGCTCTGGCAACTGGGCAATGAACTTAGACGCTGCATTGTTAGAAATGCGCTGAATCTCGTTGCGTGCCGCTTGAGGGGTGTAGGCTGCTTCGGCAAACTCTGCCTCAAGGTTTGTGAAAGAGAAGCCTGCCTCTATCTGTGAGGAAAGCAGAGAGAACAACTGCTCAACAGCCACTCCGATGTGGTACTTCACCGTACACTTGTCGATGGACGAGTTGCCGTAATATCCAGGGAAGATGATGGAGCGCACCAGGTCGATTATCTGCTGAAGCACCTCGGCAGAAGGCAGCGGAGCGCCCTCCACATGCTCGTGGTAGAGGTCTTTGTAGCTCGCTGGCGATGCCAATTCATCTACAGTCTTAGTCAATATTTCAGCGAATGACTTCTGCATTATTCTGTTATTTTGTTTTCAGTTTCAGATAGCACAATCTGCACAATGGTTCGTACTCCTTCACTGCACCCAGCTGCACCTGCTTGTCGCCGTCCACTATGCGATGGCTGATGTAAGCCTGACAGCCGCACTTCACGCAAATGGCATGTACCTTGAGGACCTCGTCAGCAATGGCGCACAGGTTAGGCATCGGACCGAACGGCTTGCCTGTGTAGTCCAGGTCAAGACCTGCGACAATCACACGAATGCCACGGTCGGCAAGCTGATTGCACACATTAACCAGGTTGTCATCGAAAAACTGAGCCTCGTCAATGCCAATCACGTCGCTGTTGCTGCCAAGCAGCAGGATGCTTGCAGAATTCTCCACAGGGGTGGACGGAATGGCGACACCTTCGTGAGTCACCACATCATCATCACCATAGCGTGTGTCCATTGCCGGTTTGAAAATCTCAACCTTCTGATGGGCAAACTGCGCACGCTTCATGCGACGTATAAGCTCATCTGTCTTTCCCGAAAACATGCTTCCGCAAATCACTTCCACTCGTCCTCTGAAAGACATCTCTCCTCCTCTGTATGATAAAGTAGCCATAATGTTTGTGTGTTAATAAAAAATCTACTGCAAAGGTACGAAAAATATAAAATACTATACACGCATTATGCATTTTTTCCCTAACTTTGCACAAAATAAACCAATGAAACAGATTTTGGTTACTCACATTAATAAAACTTACATTAATAAATAACACACACAATGAAACTACTTCTTCTTGGCAGCGGCGGCCGTGAACACGCCTTGGCTTGGAAAATCAGCCAGAGCCCTAAAATAGACAAACTTTACATTGCCCCAGGTAATGCGGGAACAGCAGATGTCGGCGAGAATGTCAGCATCAAGGCTGACGACTTTGAAGGCATCAAGAAGTTCGTCCTTGCAAACAGCATCGACATGGTGGTGGTCGGACCTGAGGATCCGTTGGTGAAGGGTGTTTATGACTTCTTCAAGAACGACGCAGAGATTGCGTCCATTCCTGTCATTGGCCCAAGCAAGGCTGGTGCGGTTCTCGAAGGCTCAAAGGACTTTGCCAAGGGATTCATGCAGCGCCACAACGTGCCAACAGCTGCGTACCAGTGTTTCGACGGCACTCAGGTTGAGGAGGCATGCAAGTTCCTTGAGACTCTTCAGGCACCATACGTGCTCAAGGCAGACGGATTGTGCGCCGGCAAGGGAGTTCTCATCGTTCCTACACTTGAAGAGGCAAAGAAGGAGCTTCGCGAAATGCTCGGAGGCATGTTCGGAGAAGCAAGTGCAAAGGTTGTCATTGAGGAATTCCTCTCAGGCATAGAGTGCTCGGTGTTCGTGCTCACTGACGGCAAGAACTACAAGATTCTCCCTGAGGCAAAAGACTACAAGCGCATAGGCGAAGGCGACACAGGTCTCAACACAGGCGGCATGGGCAGTGTGAGCCCTGTGCCATTTGCTGATGCTGAATGGATGAAGAAGGTGGAGGATCGTATCGTGCGTCCTACCATTGAAGGACTCGCAGCAGAAGGCATCGAGTACAAGGGCTTCATCTTCCTCGGACTCATAAAGGTTGACCGCGACTATGCTTACGCAAAGACTGGTGACCCTGTTGTCATTGAGTACAATGTGCGCATGGGTGACCCAGAGACTGAGACTGTGATGCTGCGTATCAAGAGCGACCTCGTTGACCTCCTCGAAGGCGTGGCAGCTGGCGACCTCGACACACGCAACCTTGAGTTCGACCCACGCTCGGCAGTGTGCGTCATGATGGTCAGCGGCGGCTATCCACAGGAGTACAAGAAGGGATTTGAAATCAGCGGAATAGAGGATGTGCAGGGTTCGGTGGTGTTCCATGCTGGCACGGAGTTCAAAGACGGCAAGGTGGTCACTGCTGGCGGACGCGTAATAGCAGTCAGCTCATACGGCGACTCGCAGAATGAGGCGCTCGTGAAGTCATTCACCGAGGCTGGCAAAATAAACTTTGAGGGAAAATATTTCCGCAGAGACATCGGACAGGACCTCTTGAAGTAAGGTTGCTGGGAGTAAGTATTTAGGCAAGATAAACGGGGCGCTTCGTAATGAGGTGCTCCGTTTTTTTCGGGGGAGATTTCCCATCACCTTTAGGGATTTTTCCTTTCAATGTAGGAAAAACGACCTTGCATCTCCTGCAAAAACACCGTAACTTTGCATTGTCAAAAATCAAAAAGCGTTATTGACAAATCCCAAAGCATCATTGCAATAAAACAAACAAATCAAAAAGCATCATTAACAATAAAACAAAATACATTATGAAAAAGTTAATTCTTCTCCTCACAGTCATCGCAGGTGTTCTTCTCTGCCAGTCATGTTTCTGCGAACACGATCTCTTTGGTCCTGGTTATCCTCCTCCGCACCACCATGTTCATCACGGCCACTACGGATGGTGATCAGAGGTTAAAGTCATACTACACACATAAATACAGCATAGATATTACGTTCGGGGCTGATTCCATAAGCGGGTCAGCCCTGACTCATTTGTCAAATGCTGACAGCAGTTCCTCTGGGGAAATATCCAAGAACACAAACTCTTTTCCGCTTCTGTTCGTGCAGCTGTAAATGTAGTGGATGTCCTCATTCATGACGGTTTGAATGTCTGATTTCATCTTGATTTCTGCAACGATCTCTGCAATGCATTCGTTTCTCATCTTTTCCTGCAGCTCCTTTGTGATTTGTGACTTGTCAATGTCCATGTTCATGCTGACATGGTAATAAACCTTGTTGCCTTCAATATGGATGTTCTGTAAGGTTGCATGTTCGTTCACGGGTTGGGGAAATTCCATGCTGTCAATCTCCGTCTGCATGGTTTCGAGTAGGGTTGGGGGCAATCTCTCCGTCTTCAATGACTTCCTTGTTCTTGTCGTTCACGGCACTTCCCTGAAAGTTGCAAGACAAGAACAGACACACAACTGGTAACAATATGGAGGAAATCAAAAGGATGGCTTTTTTCATGACAAAAATGCTTCTTTATTTTTCTCGTGATGCAGCAATTGTTACGTCGCGAGGGGAAAAATCTGTATTTCACAGAGGGGAATCTGTCCTCCCGAATTGTATTGCAAAGTTACGAAAAGAAATCCGCATTCATAAACATTTTCACAACAATCATCGCTCGTTTTGACCACATGGCAAGTGTGTCGGCACTAATAAAAAGCCTGGGCGATGCATCGTCCAGGCTGTTTTCATGTTTTACCATGAATAAGAGCTTAGCTCTATGTTTGAGAGAATTGGGCCTTTTGCCCTTTCTACGGCTGAACTTCACAGTCTTGCCGCTTAGTTAAATAGGTTTTGGTTTTAAAAATTAAGTACTGATGTTTAATATTTTTTGTAAAAGCAATCGTAATTCTGAACTTCCGATACAAGGTGAAAGACCTTTGCATAGGGTGGCCGTCTTTATCGGATGATGGTGCTTATGGAATCAATGTTCTCCTTGTTGTCTGCCTGATTGACATTCTTGACTCGTATTATTGAGTTGATGTCCTTTGCCTGAATGTAAGGGTTGACAGCCACAGGTGCTGCTGTGCTTTCTGTAGTGTCGTTTACATTGATTGCATGCTCTATGGCGTTGCCCATGGTGATGAACACAGCCACAACTGCCGCTGCTTTGAAGAATGGTGCCAACGGACGTGCCATTCTGACGATGCGGGCTGTCTTTTTGCTGCCCTTCTCAGCATTCTTCTCATCAATGATTGCCATCATCTTGTTGTCGAAATCCTCGCCTAACGCAATCTCTGCCTCTTCATTGGCGTAATTGAACAGTTCGGCGTACTGCATGAGACCAACAGGCACATCTTCCTGAGCGAAGAATGAACGGAGAATCTGCTCTTCCTGCAATGTTGTCTGGCAGTTGAAGTAGCGCTCCAGAAGTTGTTCTATGTACTGATAGTTCATGCTTGTTTTTATTGGGTTTCTATAGTTACGACGATTGAGAATACGAAATGTTACAAGAAAATTGTTTTTTTTATAATTTTTTTTCGAGATGCTTTTTTAGTGGGGGAGTGGGTTGTCTGATAGCTTGCCGTTCGCTACTGTGACTCAGCCTTCATGATTCTCATATATGATTCCTTCAGTGCTGTCCTGGCTCGGAAGAGTGTGACTTTCACATCAGATTCAGAAAGGGAGAGAATCTCCGCTATTTCCTTGTACGACTTAGCCTCAACGTCGCGCAGGTGCAGCACGGTTCGTTGCTTCTCGGGCAAGCGGTTCATTATCTGTTCAATGATGCTGTCGTTGTCGTTATGTGCCATGATGTCCTCGGGTGAGGACTGCCATTCGTCAGGACGGTCGTGGAGGTTGATGTCCAGTGTGAGCTCGTTGTTTGCCCCCTTGCCGATGCGGTCGAGTGCGAGGTTGCGAGCCATTGTCACGGCGAACGCCTCAATGTTGCGAGGTTGCCCGGCGGTGTCTTGCAACCCGATTTTGTCTTGATTGCTGCAGAAGCGCTCCCACAGTTTGAGCATCGTGTCTTGCACAATGTCCTCTGCCTCTTCACGGTTCATGGTGATGCGGAGAGCTGTGCGGAACACGATGTTCTTGAGTGGTAATATGTTGCGCTTGAAATCCAAAACCTGTTAATTAAGAGTTAAATCTGTCGTTGGTCATTTGGTCATTTGTGTCATTTAACATTCTCCAAACCACAAACACCTGTTTCCTGACAACTGATTCCGTTCGTCAAAGAACTCATTTGATCACGGTGCCATGATTGCCGTCGATGGCGTCGCTCTTTGTGATGATAACTTGCTTTACGCCTGCGCTGATTGCTTCGAGTGCATTCTCAATCTTTGGAATCATGCCACCTGACACGGTGCCGTCAGCCTTGAGCTGCTCGAAGCTGTCGGATGTGATGAGAGGGATGACTGATGCTTCGTCGTCGGGGTCGGTCAGGACTCCTGCGTGTTCGAATGAGTAGATGAGCGTGACGTCGAAGTATGGGGCAAGTGCCTTGGCTGTTTCGCCAGCAATGGTGTCGGCATTGGTGTTGAGGAGGTTGCCCTCGCCGTCGTGTGTGAGAGGTGCCATGACCGGCACTACACCTTGCTGGATGAGTGTGGACAGCATCTTGCCGTCGCAGTGGTCAACATCGCCAACGAATCCGAAATCGACCATCTGCTCGGTGCCGTCTTCCATCTTGACCTTCTTGAGTGGACGCTTGTGACTGAGCATCACGTTGATGTCGGCTCCTGTGAGACCGAGGGCGTTGATGCCGCATGCCTGGAGTTTCGCTACTATGTTCTTGTTTACAAGACCTCCGTACACCATTGTGACTACGCGAAGCATGTCTGCGTCAGTGACGCGTCTGCCGCCAATCATAGTGCTCTCGATGCCGAGTTGCGCTGCTACCTTAGTTGCGCTGCGTCCTCCGCCGTGAACCAGTACTTTCGCTCCGTCGATGGCGGAGAAGTCCTTGAGGAGTTGTGCGAGGGTGGCTTCGTCTTCAACAATCTTGCCACCAACCTTTATTACTGTCAACTTGTTCATGTCTTTTGTTTATTTCAAATGATCGTTAAAATATCTTGTTATGGTGTTGTGCAGATGGATGCGGTCGGTGCCTCGCATGTTGTGACCATCGCCAGGGTAGGTGAAGAGGTCGGGGTAGGTGTCAGCATTGATGCAAGCGCGCATGAACGACAGCGTGTGCTGAGGTACGCAGGTAGGGTCGTTGTAGCCGTAGATGACCATCAGTCTTCCCTTGAGATACTGTGCTTTGTTGAGCAGCGACGTGCTTCGGTATCCGTCGGGATTTGTCTGCGGAGTGTCCATGTAGCGTTCGCCGTACATTACTTCGTAGAACCGCCAGTCGATGACTGGTCCTCCAGCCACTCCCACCTTGAATGGCGAGCCTTCTCCATCCCACAATGAGTTTCTTGTGGAGTCCTTCACCTCTTTATCAAGGCACATGAGGGATGAGGTCATGAATCCGCCAAAGCTCCATCCGTGAACTCCAAGTCGGTCGGCATCGACGTAAGGCAGGTCCTTGAGGAACTGCACTCCGCACAGCTGGTCTTTCATCTCTTCAACGCCGAGGTTACGGAATGTGGCTTGCTCAAAGGCAAGTCCGCGGTGCTCTGAACCGCGGTTGTCAAGGCAGAACATCACGTAGCCTTGCTGCGCCATCCAGATGTCCCATCCGCGCACGCCCCAGTTGAAACTTGCGTCAATGTTATGTGCGTGAGGTCCGCCATAGACGTAAACCACGGCTGGGTATTTCTTGTTCAGATCAAAGTCGACAGGGAGGACAAGACGGTAATAGAGGTCGGTGACTCCATCTGCTGCCTTTATGGTGCCTACCCGTATCTGCGGCACATTGTAGCCTTCCCACGGATTGGCTGCCGCATGCATGTTTGCTGTTTTGCCGTCGGTGGTGGACACGAGGTCGATGCGTCGGGCAACGGTTGGGGCGGAGTAGTTGTCAATTACGTGTGTGCCTTTTTCGCTGAGCGTGGCATTGTGCCATCCTGTGCCGTCGCCAATGAGCTTTCGCTTTCCGTACATGTTGACGGCGAACACGTTGTTCTGTATTGGGTTTTTCTCGTTTGAAGTGAAGATGATGCTCTTTGTCGCAAGGTTGAACCCGAGCATTTCAATGACTTCAAACTTGCCAGATGTGAGTTGCTTGTGTGGGGTCGCTTCTGATGATGCTCCGTTTACTTTGTCTATATTATATAAATAAATGTGGTTGTAGCCGTCGTGGCGTGTCTGGTAAATAAACTGCTTTGCGTCCCAAGGCAGGAAGTGTATTGGCTGCATTGGTTCGTAGTATTTGTCGTTGCTCTCTGTGAACAAGGTGCGTAGTTTGTTGCCTGTCGTGGCGTCGTATTCGTCAAGCGAACCGTGGTTTTGGTCGCGGTTGAGCTCAATGAGGTAGATTTTGCTTCCGTCGGGGCTCCATGTGATGTTAGTGAAGTAGCGGTCGGTTGGGTCGCCGGTTTTGAGGTACACGGTGCTTCCGTTGTTGAGGTCGAACACGCCGATTGTGACTTTGTGAGATTTCTCGCCAGCCATTGGGTATGGGTCGGGTTCGTGTGTGGCGCATCGGGTGTAGTTGAGGCTTGCGCTGTCTTTGCCTTCGTAAACCTGTGATGCGTCGAATGGCGTGATGTTCACCTGAGGGTATTTGCTCACTTCAGACTGATCCATGCGGTAGAAAGCGAGTTTTGTGCCCTGAGGGTTCCAGAAGGTGCCTTTCTCAATGCCGAACTCATTGCGGTGAACGCTTTCTCCGTATCTAATGTCGATGCTTCCGTCTTTGCTTAATTGGAATGTGCTGCCTTTTGCATCTTCAACGAACAGGTTGCTGTCTTTTACGTAGGCTGTTGCCATTGTCTGTGGGTTCCAATCGGTATTGCTGCCCTTTGTGTCGGTTTTCCACACTACATTCTTGGTTTCCCAGTTGATAAGAGTTGTTTGGTTTCCACTGCGGACAAGCATGCACGGCTTGTCTCCGAAAGGGAATTCTGCATCGTAGAAGTGCTGTATTGCCTTGCGTCCTGAATCGGTAAGGATGCTGTTGACATTGTTAAGTGTCAGTGTGCTGATTTTCTTTCTTGTAGAGCAATCGATGAAATTGCACTCGTCCGTGCTCAACTCAACGCACACTTCGCCCCACCACGCATAATACTTGTTTTCAGGATAGCTTGTCTGGAAGTAAGTGGAACCACCTGGTATGAGGTCGTCTAATGTGAATTGCTTTTGTGCCATGAGGGTAGTGCTGAGTAGCGAGATTAGAAAAGTGCTTAGTGGGTGTTTCATATTTGAGATGTAAGATTTGTAGGATTATTACGTGCTTTGCTGTAATGCGGATTGTGGCAGAATCTCTTTCAACGGGATGAGTACGAAGTCGCGCTTGTGTATCAATGGGTGGGGAATGGTAAGCTCGGGGGTGTTGATGCGGATGTCGTCGTAGAGAAGAATGTCGATGTCGATGATGCGGTCGTGGTATTCTCCTCCTAATGATTTTGACTTCCTTCCTAACTTACGCTCAATTGCTTGTGTGGCATGCAGTAGTGTGAAAGGAGTCATTTCTGTGCTTACGCAGATGGCTGCGTTGAGGAATGTGTTCTCGCTTTCGAATCCCCAAGGCTCGGTTTGCAAAAATGCGGATTGTGCCTTGATTGGTCCAATCCGCTTTGCTATTTCGCTGATGGCTGACAGGAGGTTTTGCTCTTTGTTGCCAAGATTCGTTCCGAGTGATAAGTAAACTGTATGCATGCTCTTTTATACAGAAATACTGCCAGTGACGGGAGTTTTCACCATTCGCAATGGGACGGCTGGAACTCCACGGCAAAGTGTTAGTCGATTATAAGCATGGCATCGCCGTAAGTGCCGAACATGTAGTCACCTTTGAGGGCTTCGTTGTAAGCGTTCATGACGGTGTCGTATCCTCCGAATGCTGTGACGAGCATCAGCATTGTGGACAGCGGCATCTGGAAGTTTACCACGATGGCGTCGGCAACGGTGAACTCGTATGGAGGGAAGATGAATTTGTTTGTCCATCCGTCGAATTCTTTGATGTGGCCGCCTGGTCCTACGGCAGTTTCAATGGCGCGTAGTGTAGTTGTGCCTACTGCACACACCTTGTGTCCTGAGTCTTTTGCTGCATTTACAATGTCGCATGCCTCTTTGCTGACAATCATCTGCTCGCTGTCTGT
>JAZLHP010000057.1:0-2774 GCA_045616905.1 Bacteroidaceae bacterium | reverse complement strand
TTCATCTTTGCCAATGGTGGCGAACCGCTCTACTTCATTGGTTCGGCCGACTGGATGCCACGCAATCTGGACCAGCGCATCGAGGTCGTTACGCCTGTCTATGACCGCGACATTCAGCAAGAACTGCTTACCATCGTTGATTACGGACTGAACGACACGAAGCAAGGTAGAGTAGTGGCTGGTTATCAGGACAACGATTTGGAGTTCCGCAGTCAGGAAGCACTTTACGAGCACTATAACAAAAAAGAAAAATGAAAAGGTTCTGCATCAATTTAGGTGCAAAATTTGAGAGCCTGTGTCCTTCCTTGATAGATCATCTTCGCTCTTAATGGCGCTATGCCCGCCCTATTGTACATGCTTCTCTTGATTGCCTTTGCTCTGTTGACATTACCTTCCAGCAAGGCGTTAGAGAAGTTAGTCAGATAAGCTTGTTCCACGGCTTTGGCATCATTCTTGATGTACTGCGCAAAGGAATAGATTTTGCTATACTTACATCCTTCAGCTTCCTTTATCCAAGTATAAACATCCGGAGCACCTTCCTTGTCGTGAATCATATTGCAGAAGTGGATGCAGATGTCCATGACTTGTGCCACATGCGGATGTGTCTTGCTCAGCAGCAGTAGTTTCTTCGATGTTGTTTTCCCCGTTAGCATGTAGTTCCAGATAGCACTTTTACTGACCTTGACGGCCTTCTCCTTCCGGCTCTCGTTGGAGTCCCTGACATCCTTTCTCAGTTCGCTGTATTTCCTGGTGACAGACCTCATGCATCTGTGTACGAGCGTTGAGGAGAGAGCCCCGTCAAGATGCTTGCATACGGTTTCTGAAGTTATCTTTCTGGATGCGATGATGTGAGCCATCCTTCTTGCATGGGACAGCACCTTCATTTGGTCGCCAGATAGTACTTTTGAAATGTCGGTATGTAGCCTTTTGTACACTTTCTGCGGAGTAAAATCCAGTTGGCGACTGATTTCTGCAACACTCTTTCCTTCGTCCTTCAGCTTGCGGATCTGATAGTATTCACGTACTCTGGCACGGTGCTTCTCTTCACCCATGCTGAGCATGTCATCAAGGATGAGACTGTAGGCCTCCTCCTCTGTGGGATATGGGTATTCAACTTTTTGTTTCTTCCTGCCCATCAGATCCTTGACCAGATCCACGGCTGTATCCCTAAGGTTCTTTATCAGATGGAAACGGTCGGAAACCTGTACTATGTCAGGCGAGGCAGCCGTTATGATGTCAGCATAGGACTGACTTCCATCCCTGGTGACCAGCTTTATCTCCGGATGCGCAGACAGCCAATCACTTATCTCGCTGCCATAGCGCGAATCGAAGACGGCCAGTGTGTCCCGGGTATAGTGGTCAACGATTTCACACGCATACACATGTCCCTTTTTCTTTGCAAAGTCATCGATGCCGACATATCCGCTTGTATGTACCTCGGGATTGGACGTCCCTATACGACGGACCAGGCGGTGACATGTCGAGGCACTAGTACGGATATGTTGGTATGAGAGAGTACGTACAGCTGAAGCAGCAGGCTGGTTGAGCGATTCGTGGCGGATGCGCTCGTAGACGTCATGTGTCGTTCTCATGTATGGGGATGCCATTCTTAATGGCTCTGCAAAGGTCTTCTTGTTACATCCGGGATTACTACAGCGGAAATGGCGTGCCTTTACTTGAAGGATTACCTCCTTTCCGAGAAACTCCAAATCCTGCAGCTTGCGTGGACGATAACTGTGGACGCTGCTGCTTTTGTGACCACAACAGGGGCAAGAAGCTGTGTGTCCTCTGGAGCTTACCGTGACTACCAAACTTGCATCTGTCTGGTACATTCCTTCAAGTTTAATCTGCCAATCTTTACATTTTGCATGAATTAGACTACTTATCTGTCCTAAAACTTGTTTAAGACCATTATTTGTGCTACCTTTGCACGTTGTAGGGGTGCGCTTTTGTATTTTGTTTTTCACACATAAAGATACAAAAAAATACGCACTCCTACAACTTTTTAACAATATATTATTCAGTCAATTACAGCTATTTCACAGCGTCTTTTTTGCACCTAAATTGGTGAAGAACCAATGAAAAAAGAAGCATTACCAGACAAATGTAATTTGGCTGCCATTGATATTGGGTCAAATGCAGCACGCATATTGATAAAGCAAGTAACGCGTGTAAAGGAGGATGACGAGCATGTCAGTGTGAGGATGAAGAAGCTGCAGTTTCTGCGCATTCCGCTTCGACTTGGTATAGACGTGTTCAGCATTGGAAAGATTAGCGATGGACGTGAGAAACAGCTTTTGCGAACTATGAAGATTTTTCGTCAACTGCTTGCTATCTATGCTGTTGAGGATTACAGGGCTTGTGCCACGGCTGCGTTTCGCGATGCCAGAAACGGCAAGAAGATTTTGCAGTTTATCTGCAAGAAATTGGGCATGGAGATTGACATCATCACGGGTGACGAGGAAGCGCGCATTCTGCGCGACAGCAACAAGGCGATGATGGGTAATCTGCTCTACATGGACGTAGGTGGTGGCAGTACGGAACTGTCGTTGGTGTGTGAGGGGCAGCTGATTGACAGTCGTTCGTTCAATATCGGTACGCTCAGGTTGCTCTCGGGCAATGTGTCGCAGCAGCAGTGGAACGAGATGAGGGAGGCCGTTGCTGACTTCTGCCATGGTTTTGACAATGTGCAGATTGTGGGCTCGGGTGGCAACATCAACAAACTCTATCGCCTTACGCCGAAGCGTGAGCGCAAAGCCGACCGTCTGACCGTA
>JAZLHP010000056.1:0-2723 GCA_045616905.1 Bacteroidaceae bacterium | reverse complement strand
CGAGCAACTCGCCAATAGCGGTTTGCATAATCTATGTACGTCATGCTACGCCTCCTTTCTTACTATTGAGGTATGCTTCAAGGTCAGCTTTGCGATAAAGCACACGACGGTCAGAAGCACGGCATGGTACCAGACGACCAGATTTCTCCAGTCGCCACAAGGAGGAAACATCAAGGTGAAGAATCTTGGCAGCCTGCTGACGAGTTACATATTCATCTGCCATCGAAGGAAGGAGTTCTTCCTTGACAGGCTCTGGCACCAAAGATCGAGATGCTGCAATAGCATCCTGAAGTAGGGAATCGAGGTCAGCTCTGGTCATAACGACGAGTTGTCCCATCGTGTTATTATTGTTGTTAGCCATAGGTAACGTGTTAAAGAGTTAAATATTACGCCATCTCATGCGACTTGCTTCCTAAGCCATACGATAGACGCTTATCCTTGCACAAGTGCTTAACGCGTTTCGCACTGAAAATGCAGTGCAAAATTACTCCACGTCCTGCAAACTCATGAAAAAACTGCAAAAATACCGCCATTTTCGGGGTGAAATAGGCGAGTTGGTTCCCTTTTTATCAGCAAAGGGTACCAACAATTTGAAAATAGGGGATGAGCAACAACACGCAAAGTCGATAACAAAATAATAAATTTGCTTGGTTTTGCACCCTAAATCACCTTAAATTTTCTAATTTGACAATAAAATTGCCGATGTAACGATAATTTCTTGCGCATTTATCTTGATTTAGATGAAATTTTAGTAATTTTGCACACATACAAATAACAAATAAGGTATGGACAAGAAACTTAACCGTATAAAAGTGATTTTGGCAGACCGTGGATTGACCAACAAGTGGTTGGCAGAAACCATTCATCGTGATCCTGCAACAATCTCCAAGTGGGTGACAAATGCCACCCAGCCACCACTGGAAACTCTCATAGAAATTGCCCTCGCATTAAACGTCGGCATAGAAGAACTGGTGAGAATGCCAGAAGAACAATAAAACGAAACCTTATGAACAAGCTCACTTCATTCCTTATTGATGAGCAACAAGCACATCGCAAGGGAGGACTCTACCATAAAACTCAGGTGCAGCTCGCCTACAATTCTAACCGAATAGAGGGAAGCAAGCTGACCGAGGAGCAGACACGCTACATTTTTGAAACACGCACCATCGGGTTCAAGGAACAAGAAGCTGTGCCTGTGGATGACATCATCGAGACAACCAATCATTTCGTTGCCTTCGACTATCTCCTCTGTACCATCGAGGAATCTCTCACCGAAGGAATAATCAAAGAGTTCCATCGCATCCTAAAGACAGGAACTGCCGATGCCCAGAAGTCGTACTTCAATGTAGGTGATTACAAGAAACTGGCAAACGAGGTCGGTGGACGTGAGACCTGCAAACCTGCTGATGTTGCAAAGGAAATGAAGTCGCTGCAAGAGTGGTATCATGCCCAGAATGACGTGACCATCCACATCCTCGCCGAATACCATTGGCGTTTCGAGAGCATCCATCCCTTCCAGGACGGCAACGGACGTGTCGGTCGCCTCATTCTCTTCCGCCAGTGCCTACGCCACAGCATCATGCCATTCGTTATCGACAATGAGCACAAGATGTACTATTATCGAGGACTCTCCGAATTCAAGCAAACGCCTGGCTTCCTTGTGGGCACTATGCAGTCAGCACAGGATGTTTATGAATCATGGGTCAAGTACTTCAATGAGGATTTGCTTGAGGGGTTGAAAGTGGAATAGTAAAACAAGATACTACAATTATGCAAAATACAATAGCAAAAGATACGTTCCGCGAGTATGTCAAGGAGAACGAGGTAGTGCTTGCGAAGGACGACAAGGGCATGATAAGGAAGGGTGACACCTTTGTGCAATACCAACCACGTCACTCCATGATTTTCATGAAGGTCAATGACGTGGAGCATGCTGATTCGATGGATTTTTGCACCGTAACATGGCACATGCTGGATGCAAAAGGACTCAATGTTCAAAGTCACTTCCCTATGGCAGCACCCAATGGCGTGTTCTCAGGATTTGCTGCGATTGAGCGTAAGACACACAGCGAGGCTGTTGCACTTATGCGTGACTGCGATGACAAGATAAAGGGTTCATATTCCGATAGCGAAAAGAAATCCCTTGAACAAAAGTGCAGGAAGAAGTTAATTAGGATGATAAAATGTAATTGACGTAGAACTATTTGTCAAACCAGTAAAAATATACTTATGTCAAAACTTAATGTTGACCAGAAAACAATAAAGAATCTGCTGAGTGACAACAAGGCTGATTTCCTCATACCCGACTATCAGCGTCCATACGCATGGGATGCGGAGAAGGAGTGCTTTACGCTTTGGGAAGATGTGTTTGCTTTTGCAATTCCCGAAGGCGATGCTGATAAGTTTGATCGCACTACAGCCGAGTATTACCTTGGACCTATTGTTACCTTCAAAAACGACAATGGCCAAATGGAAATCATTGATGGTCAACAGCGTTTGACAACCATCATGCTCCTGCTCCGTGCTTTCTACTCTCGTTTTGAGAAGATGAAGGACAAGCAAAGCCAACTGCTTCGCGAGATGATTGGTAAGTGCATTTGGAAGACGGATGAGTTTGACCAACCAGATATGAATCTTCTGAAAATCAACTCAGAAGTTGCTACCGATAAGGACAAGGAGGAGTTCCTTGCCATTCTCAAAGACGGTGTTGTCAATGATAAGAT
>JAZLHP010000055.1:0-21819 GCA_045616905.1 Bacteroidaceae bacterium | reverse complement strand
GATAGTTCTTCGTGTGTCGGTTGTCATGAGTGATGAAAACTATGATACAAAGTTACAGTATTTTTATTCTACAATTACACTTCTGAACAATTCTTGAAGCAGAGACATGCCATCAACTAATTCTTCAAATGTCGGCTTTTTGCCATATATCATTGATTCTTTCATAGCTTCATAGTCATTTCTCCATACATCAATGATGTCTTCGCGAGGAACCAACTGCATACGGTGGCGTACTTCTGGCGTGTAGTCCATATCACGCACAGATGTGTATATTTCTCGATGATGACGGATGGATTCCCACAATTGATTATCTTTGATGGCAGACTTGGCAAAGTCTTTGTTCATCATCACATACAAATCATAAAGGTGGCGGCTCTTGCGTTCTGCTTTCATCCCATGCCCTGATACAGAGAACATTTCATGCAGCAGGAATGCTTTTTCGAGGAATGTCTTTGTTGGAAGCGCTGTATAGACTGCGGCATTAGCTAGTGGTTCAAATGGAAGATGCACTGCAAGTATGCTCTTTACCTCGATAGCCTCTGTAGGTTCAAGCAGAGAACGAGCGCTTACCTCCAGCACAACTACATCTTATTAAGTATCTTATCTTCAATGGTCTCTGTCATGTATATTTAAATATTCTGTCGCGAATTAGTATATTATTTACGACTACAAAGTTAATAATAATATTTCAAAAAAACAATCAATTGGCACAAACAAAATATGATTTACGGACAAATTTGCACCTTCTTGATGCTTGTAACTCTCAAAAAGAGTATAAAATGTGTGTCTTCTATCCTTAAAATGCCAAACAGACTCAAAAGTTACGTGGTGTTTTTGAGCATCAGCATCACTGGCACCATATTAAACAAACGGCAATTCGCAGTGTTAAAATCTGTAAATTGCCGTTTCGTCGTGTTTTAGCCCAAACATAGCATTTGGGAAAGAATTATCTCAGATGTTTATACTTGGGAACATTGTGGTATCAATGTATCAAATTTGCAAAATATTTGCATTGATTATCAATGTATTACAAAGATGATTCTGGTTCGAGCGTGGATTCTGTATCTTGCTCGTCAGTGTTGCCAGGCCTTCCACAGCCTAACCAATTGACGAGCAGATACAGATACCCACGCAAGAGTTGTTATTATAGCATACCCGTAAAGTGTGCCGTGAGGGTACAATGCATCCTCTGACACACTACGGGAATTGTCTTTACAACTCACCCGTGGCATCTTCTCTGCAATGTCCTTGATTGGATCTTTTTTTTGTGGAAGTTCGGAAACACCAAGTGACAAAGCGTTGATGACGCCTTTTATGTTATTTTTTGCACATGACTTCGTATGAAACGTAACGTGACGTTACGATGTCAATGTGCATTGCTACGATATGTTATCGCAACGGTGATTATTTATATTAACGGATGTTATCCGTGTTGTTTCGTTCTTTTCTCGGGATGGCGTACGCTGATTCTGTTAATCTTATCCACTTTGACTGAGATGTCATTTACTACGGCATCAATGAAATGAAGATTTCCATTTTCATCAACAAGCACATTCGAAGGATTCAAGTCAGACAATTCGTATATCCCGTCGAACCATATATAATTCATGTCCACCGTATAGCCGCAGTCTTCAAGGAATTCATCTATTTCTTCATCTTTCGCATACCGTACGGCTTTTATGACGGTTGTGTCATTACAGCACATATCTCATTATCTGCATTGTACGTAAAACCAATGATAGTATAAGAACATTCCGGGAACAGTTTGTTATGAGACAGGAGACGATGGATGAATCCTTCAAGGCTCTTTGCCTCTTTTGGAACTAATACAAAGTTGTTCAACTTTACGACATGCTTTCTATCAACAGAAAGAAACACATCGTTTTCCTGGCCATTGCCTGTAACCCTGTCTATTAGAGTGCCGATGTCCTCAATCCATGTCCCAAACTCTTTAGCTCTTGCCATGACATGCCCAAGTAGGGATCCTCTGTCCCAAGTGACTGGTTCAGCGTCCATTGTTGACTGATCATCTCGGCAGAGTTTACCTGCTTGTTCCAGGATAGTTTGTATTCTTTTATCGCTTCCAAATAACGTTTCCATCTTTGTGTCATATCAATATTATATCCTATTTTAAATTGTTGTCACTTACAAATGTATATTCCTCAAAACTTTAGTCAATACGTGTTGGAATTATCTTTTGAAGACGTTTTCTCCTTCTGTCATCCCATTTCTAAATCCGGTTTTCTATTAAATATTGTGGTGTTTTTTACAAAATTACAAAAAAAATGGTGATAACATATAGAATAGAAATGATTATATTTCTTTGTTGTAACCGCAATATTTGCATTATTTGTTCCCAAAAGGTGCATGGTTAATAGTGAAAATGGAAGATGGAAATGCATATTATCCCAAGTTATTATTTAAGGCACCTATATACTATTTGGCATCGTGTTATTTAAGACTGCGTCTTTAGTTGTTTTGGACGCTTCGCTGAAATTTTCTGTAACTATTCTGCAATGTTTCTGCAATTATTGAAGTCACATTGAAGTTACATTGAAGAGAATTTGAGGGAGGGACGACCGTCCTTAAAACATAAGTGCAGAAGGCACATATGCCAAATAGTATATAGTTACCTTATTTAATCATTATTTAATAGTTCTTTCCATACATCTGACCGCAAAATTGATGTGGTGAAGAGATGACTTGGCTCAACATGTCAAACGAGCGGGGGCGGAACTCTGTGTCAGCTGGCTCAACTCTCTTCGTGAGCCAGCTCAACTCGTCATTTGAGCCCGCTCATTTGACAACCTGAACTGGCTCAAAAAGGCATCCGCCGGCAAGGACCTTTTCTTGTCCTTGTTTTGGTCTTAACTTAAGACCGACGTCTGCCATAAGTTAAGACCGGACTCGGTCTTATATGATGACCAAAAACATGACAAGAGTTTACATGTGGAATCCGAAGATTGTTTGCTGGTTTTCACAAGCGTTACCTGTTACCCCGTTCCCTTGCATTTTCGTAATCATGGTATAACTTATTTGTGAGGAAAAGCGTGAGGAACGGGGTAACAGGTAACGCTTATATTTTGCAACATCTACTTTGCATTTTTTCTTTATTTGTTGTTCTACCTCATGTTAAATCCTATAAAACATGAAAAGCCATAAAGATACACATATTTAAATATATGGGAAATACCTACATTTGTAAGTTATTAACCAGAAAAACAGAGCATAACAAATTATTCTCTTTGTTCGTGTGTTATCTCCGTTGAAGATGATGCATAGAATTTGTATTGAAATACTAAAATCAAAATAACAAAAAATGAAGTTAAAACGATTATTATCTCTGGCTTTGATGTGCATTGTCGGTATAGGATGTGCAAGTGCCTATGAAGTGGGACAAGATGTCACATCGCAGCTGCAAACCTCTTGGACAAATGGAGGCAACAATTATGATGGTGGTGTGGAACGCTATTTAGGTAGCGGATTTGGAACTGGCAAGATTATCTACATGACAACAAATGCTGTAGAGTCAGCAGGTTGTTATGAGGTAGAGTTCTATGCCATTGCTAATATGGCAGGTTGGGACGGTGCAAAAGCTACAGGTAATGGCATTGCACAGGCATACATTGGTGATAATGCAAAGTATGACCTTACTGTGTATTCTCAAAATCGTTGTACTGTTGTTAAGGAAGCTAATCTCGTAAAAGGAACTATTAATGTCGCTGCAGGAGGAACTATTGAACTGGGTATTCAAAACCTTAAGGATGGTGGTACATGGTATGTGTGTAAACTTAAGTCCATTACATACAAAGGCACACCTTCTGCATCAAATCCTGTTGATGTTACTGTCAATTATTTGAAAAACCCAAGTTTTGAGATTGGTTCCATTGATGGCTGGACAAATAGTGGTACTGTGGCATTGGGCTCGTTGAATACATCCCCTGCAAATAATCCAAAGGTTGGAGATTACTTTGTAGAGAAATGGGGTGCAAGTGGTAGTGTGGATTTCTACCAGACAACATCTACATTGCCTGCAGGAAAGTATCGTATTGGAGTTCGTGCACGTAATGAAGCTTCTGCTAAGGCATATTTATATGCAGGCTCGTCACACAAACAGAATTTACGCAAAACAGCACAGCTAAGTACACAACTGAAGTTGAACTGACAGAATCGGGAACAATTAAACTTGGCGTGAAATGTGATAGTCACCCCGGAAACACATGGTTCGCAGTTGACCACTTCACCATTGAATATATGGGAGTTGGAGAAGAAGAACTAACTCCTGGTCAGGATGTAACAGGCTATATCACAAACCCTGGTTTCGAAGATGGTAACATAGGTGGCTGGACAGTAACGTCTTCTGCTGATACAGGCGCAAAGGGAACCACTAATGCTACGTATGCAGCTCTTGGAACAGAGGGTAATTATGTGTTTAATCATTGGAGTGATGGTACAGAAATTACTCAGAATATTGGAAAACTACCAGCAGGTATATACCAGTTAAGTGCAAAACTTGCAACAGGCGATAGCCCTGAACTCAAAGGAACCGTTTACCTCACTCTTAATGGTAATAAGAGTGTAGGCATGACTTCACGTAATGGTAACAAGCAGGTAATGCGCAAAGAGACTATTACTTTCGTAAGTGATGGCAACACAGAATACACAATTGGTGCCGTAGGTGCCGAACTTGCAGGAGGAGGTCACTGGTGGTACAAAGCTGATGACTTTAAACTGACATATATTAACACTAAAGATAACCTGTATAATGAGTTCAAACGTGTATATGATGCTTCTGCACCTTGGACAGCAAGTGGCGATTATTATACGTTCTATAATGAATATGCTTCGTACACAAACAGTACAGAACAGACAGTACTTCATGAAGCCATTAATTATATGAATTCAAGTTATGATGATTATGCTTGGGAGAATGCAAGCGAAGAACACCCTTACGACATTACAGACCTCGTAATCAAAGGTGCAGACATGACAAGTAATGATGCTTGGCCGGGTAGTGGTCGCACTCAAGGTGAGGGACAGCATTGGAATGGTAATCCTGCTACTAAGTACTTCTCATTCTCAAATGGTGAGGATCGTCATCAAACGGTAACAATTCCTTATGCAGGCAAGTATGAACTCCGTACAGCCGTACGTACACTTGCACAAAATGCTTGGGCAGAAATTGTTTTGGGTGATGCAAGTGCTAAGACAACTGATATTACTGGAGCAACAGGTGGAAACATAAACATTGATGGAAGCGAGGGTACAAACAACATGGCTAAAAGTGGTGAAGGCTATGGATGGATGTTTAATAAGGTTTCATACATTGCAACAGGTGATAACAAGGCGGAAACAATCACAATAAAGCTTTCAAATAAAGACAAAAACACAGAAGCAAATGCTGGTGGTATGAAGCTTTACTATGTTGGTGATACGTTCGACTTTGTAGAGAATGGTGTTCACTACTGGTATGGCGATACAAAAGAACCAACAATTAGTTTGACAAATGAAGTCCCTGTCGCAGATTTGACGAATGCTCGACTAACAGGAACAGCAAATATAACATCCGAAAACACTAACGGCCTTGTATTTAAGACAAGCACTCAGAGCGTGTCAGGTGTGACTAACAACGTGGTTAGCGATGGTACTTGCGCAAACCTTGTTCTTACTCACAATGGAGGCACATTCAAGGCTCATAAGAACTTTGAGGCAACAAATGCAAGTTACACAATGGATGCAATAGCAAGTAATGGCAAGGTTGGCTTCGGTACTCTTATGCTTCCATTCGCAGTAAGCACACTCCCAAATAGCGGTAAGGCTTACTCTCTTGATCAAGGAGTGACATTCGGAGAAGAGATTAATGCAACAGAAGTAAGTAGCATAAATGCTAACACTCCTGTACTCGTTACTGCTGCTGGTAATTATTCAGCAAGCAATGCTCCTGTTGCTGCTACTAACGACACTTATGAAAATGGCGAACTTGTTGGTACTTACAAGGCTATGACTGCTGAGGCTGGTACATACGTTCTCCAGAAGCATGATAATCGTGTGGCATTCTTCCTTGTCGGTGATACTAAACCAACAGTTAATCCTTTCCGTGCTTACATTAAGAGTCAGGGAACTGCATCTGCACCTATGCGTATCTCTATCAATTTCGAGGACGAAGCAACTGGCATCAGCGAGGTTGAGGCTGATGGAAACGAAAGCGCCCAAAATGCAGAGATTTACGACCTTATGGGACGCAAGGTTGTAAATCCAGCCAAGGGTATTTACATCGTTAATGGAAAGAAAGTGTTAATTAGTAAATAAGGTAAGAAATGAAAAAGAAGTATATAGAACCAAATATTGAAATTTGCGAATTTAACATGCAGGAGAGTGTGTTGGATGTGAGTGGTGGACTTGATGGAAATCTAAGTCCTACACCAGATCCAGATGAAGGTGAAGATATGGTATAATTGAATAATACTGATAACAACATGAAAACAATAAAATACATTTCCTCCGTAGTTGCTACATTGGCGATGGTTGCCTGTAGCAGCGACAACATTCTGGAAAAGCAGGGTGGTGGAGTAAACAAAAATGAAGCAACGGTATTCACAAGTGAGATTGTTTCTGACTTGGATATGCTGGATAGTGAGAATCTTGACGGAACAGCAGAACTCAATACACGTAGTGTAATTGAAGATGGTCAATTCACGTCATGGACAGTAGGTGACAAGGTGAGTGTATCTGATGGTACACTTGCTTATACCTATAAAGTAACAAATGCTGCTAATGGTCGTTGTATATTTGATGTATTAGATGACAACAAACCGTTCACTGGAGAAGGTTCTGCAAACAAGACTTTCTATAGTGCTTATCCAGCAGCTGCCGTGAAAGGTTGGAATGGTGAAACAGTTACAATGCAGATTTACGCAGAACAGGATTATGCAGAAAATGTTGATGGTGGAGTATTGGGTGCTTACATGGCAACATCTGCAACTGCTGATGAAACGGGTGAGAAGGTTAGTTTCAACTTCTCACATACTGCATCTGTGGTTGAGGTGAATCTTGCCACTCTCGGTGTCACTCCAAAGGCTGTTTATATGAAGTCGAATAGTGGTGTTGCTATCGCTGGTCAGGTTGTGTGCAATGTGAGCAATAAGAACATGACAGTATCAACAAACGATAATGCCACCCCATACGCATCAAGCAGCCAGAGTGATGTTATAGGACTCACAAATGTTGCAAGTGATGCAACAATCGCTCGCTTCTACATTCTCCCTGTTAAACTTGTTGGTGGTGTGACTGTTACAGTTGTTGATGCTAACGGCAACTACTACACAAAGAAGACAAGCACAGATATAGGTAATGATGCGGACTTCACGGTTACAAACAACATCAACTCCACATTGTCTAATTATCAGGTAAAGCCAGGAGCAACAACTGCTGCAAAGCCATATTACAAGAAGGTTAATTTCGGAGCTGCATCAACTGCAACTCGCAAGGGTAACTGGCAGGCAACAATCCCAAGTAACATCTACTTTAGTATGTTAAGTGCTCCTGGAGCACATGATGCATGTACAAAGGGGCAGACTTTCGGTGCAACTGCAGAATGTCAGGATTTAACTCTGCAAGAGTTACTTGATGCTGGAGTACGTGTGTTTGACTTGCGTCCTGGATATTTCTATACCGCAACGATTTCAGCTGAAAACTTATATATTTGGCATGGTCAAACAAAAACAAGTACATTGTATGTTGATGCAATAAAGACCCTTGTAGATTTCCTGAAGACTAATCCAACAGAAGTTCTTTCTGTAATAATGACAAAGGAAAATAATAAGCCAACACTTGATTTCTTGAATTCATACACAGACCGTTCTGCTGAAATGTGGAGTGTTGTAAATGCATGCCATGCTCAGTATAATGATTATATGAAACTTTTGGATCATTCGAATTATAACTTGGGAGATTTTAGAGGCAAGATATGTTATATAAATCGTACTGGCACAGATGTAACTAATACTATTAGAATAACAAATTGGCCAGATAATGCTACTGTTTCTGATTATTCCTGTGCTATAGGAGGTACGTGTAAAGCAATTGTCCAAGATAAATACGATAGCAACGGAACGACAAAGCAAAATGCAGTAAAGGAAATGATGACAACATTCTCTAAGGTTGAAACCAGAGGCTATTTCTGTTATAATTTTACAAGTAGTGCAAATTCCCCAAGTACTTATGCAAATTCGACGAATCCTGCAATTGCAACGTATTTGAATGGTGAAAATGTTTCTGGACCTATTGGATATGTGTTAGCTGACTACATTGGCTGTGTTAAGAATAGTGGTGATGTTCTTTTAAAGGCAATCATCAACCAGAACTACAAGTACGTTACTAAGAACCGTACACGTAATGTACAGGCTTCAACTAATGGTATTGGTATTGTTGTTGCTGGTGATGACTATGCTGACGAAGGTACTGTTTACTCAAACATCAGATAAGTATTGATGAAGAAAACACTTATATTTGTTACACTCCATCTGCTCTGTGTCTCCTTGTGGGCACAGCAGCAGATGGTTGTGTATAAGACGGATGGCACACAGATGAGAATAGATATTGATGGCATCGACTGTGTGACATTTGAAGATGCTATTGAAGATCCTCATGCAAGTGTTGACCTCGGATTGTCCGTGTTATGGGCTGAATGCAACATGGGTGCAGATGTTCCAGAGGGGTATGGTAGTTATTTTGCTTGGGGAGAAAAGGAAGCGAAGGAGTCTTATACAGAAGATAACTATACGTTTATGACTGATGGCTCGTTCATGAATATCGGCAAGGACATCAGCAACACAACGTATGATGCTGCTTCTGCTTCATGGGGAATGGGATGGCGTATGCCTACCATTGCTGAGATGGAGGAGCTTGCCACAAAATGCACGTGGACATGGACTTCCGTGAATGGCGTGAACGGTTACCGTGTGACAGGCCCCTCTGGCAATAGTCTGTTCCTTCCTGCTGCTGGTCAGCAACGCACAGAGCCTATAGGAGTTGGCAGTCAGGGTTACTACTGGTCGTCAACGGCATCTGACGATTACTCAAATGCTGCTTATAATCTTAACTTCACGGGTTACAGTGGCAGATGGTCGGCAAACCGTTCCTATGGTTTCCCAATCAGAGCCGTGAAAGAGAAATAAGGACCCATCCCGACTTTCCCGTCCTCACTAAGAGCACTTAGCTCGGTCGCTTCCTAAACCGTGACATTTAGTCACGCTTTCATACGGTCGCTACCCGTTAAAAGGGAGGGAGTTTAGAATGATGGGTGTGTATTCTACCCACCTCCGTAGCTATGCATTCCTCCGAGCATATAGTTGACTCCGAAATAAGTCATTAGAATAGTGAGGAATGCGAGTGCTATGAAGATATGATAATTGCGTTCTTTTCTTAGCCAAGGCAATGACTGCCGGTGAAAGGCCATTCCGTATGTGAGCATTGTGATGAGTGCCCACGATTCTTTCGGATCCCAACTCCAATAGGTGCCCCACGACTGGTTTGCCCATACTGCACCAAGGAAAATGCCGACAGCAAGGAAGAGTGTGGCAGGGTAGAGTAGCTGCTGATTGAGGGTGGTGAGTTGAGAGTGGTGAGTTGAGAGGTTAGTGGTTAGAGGTTGTGGTTTATGGTCTCTCAACTCTCTATCCTTAGCTCTCAACTTAATTATCAGATATGCTATAGAGTTGATAGTCATGAATGCAAAGAGTGCATACGATATCATGATGATGCTGACATGTGAAGATAGCCATGGCGAGTGGAGTACAGGCATGAGTGGGGTAATCTGTGGATTCATCTCGGAAAGATGTGCCACGAGAAGTGTAAATCCTGCTATTAGCATCGCTCCCCCCTGTATGTATATTTTGTTGCGTGAGCGGAATATGGACACGCATCCTATCACGAGTGATACGAGTGCTATGAACTGCATGGTCTCGAATCCGTTAGTTAATGGAATCGTGCCTGATATGTACCATCGCAATATGATGAATGCCAACAGGAACAAGGTCAGCAAGAGAGTTGCGAGAGAGGTTAGGGTTGAGAGTAGAGAGTTGAGGGTTATCACCGAGCATGCCAATGCTATGATTGCCATGGTGAGGCAAGCCATAAAGAGTATGGATGTGGCTGGCACTTCATTGTAGAACACTTCTGCCTTGATGCGGAAGTCGGACAGAGGGGTGGCATCCTTTGGGAGTGGTTTTATGAGTGTTCCTTCGTTGAGCCATAGTATGAGTCCGAGCTTCTCGTTGATGTCTTCATGTCCCGGTCCTGTGAGACGGTAGTTGCCGTTCTCATCGAAGAAATCAACAAAACGTGCGTATTTGGTTTTTATGCCAAGACGACGGAGCAGTTCCTTGTCCTTCACCTTTATCATGTCAACATATTGCCACTCGTCAGCATAGAGCATCCACGAGAACATGACCTGCTCAGAGGTCAGTCCACGGAATGTCGGCTTGCCAGTCAGTTTTGTCGTGAAGTCATGTGCCAATGTGCTCACAGGACAAATGCGTCCATTATATATTATCTGCTTGTACTTCAATGTGTCAGCTTCGACACGTGACATGCAGCTTATGCCGTTGCTGTCGTTTCGTGAATCTTGGTTTTGCTCAGAACCGAAAAAGCATAGTATAAGTATAGCTGAAACACAAACGCAAACCAAAACTATAAACCATAAGGGTTTATGGTTGAAGGATGAAGGATGAGGGTTGAGGGTTGGGGGTTGAGGATTTATCGTTGAGAGGTTAGTGGTTAGAGGTTGTTTATGGTCTCTCAATTCACCACTCTCAACTCTCAACTCTCTACTCTCAACTCTTAACTTGTTTTTCGTTTTGATAAGTATAAGTATCACAGAGATAGCAAGGAGAGCGTATCCTGTGTATGTGATGTTTGTGCCGTAAGGGTCGTGATTGACTGTGAGGATTGTGCCGCCGAGGTCGGGGTCGTATGACGACTGATAATAGCGGCTGCCCTCGTAGGTGAGAGGGCGGTTCATAGATATCTGCACCTTGCTCTCACCCTCCTCCGATTGTATGGTGCAGTGTGAGATATAGTTCTGTGGCGTGTCTGACAACGGATAGTAACTTATGCTGAACGAGTCGAGCCGAAGTCCGTTGTGCGTGTCACCATTGCGCAGGTGCAGAGAGTCTTTCGTGCCGAAAATGTGAGTGGTGAGTGCTCCGGCAAGTATTATCACAAACGAAGTGTGCAGCAGTAATGCAGGTATGTTTCTCCACATCCTGCGTCTGGCGATGAGAGGTATGGAGAAAGCCACAACCGCTCCCCACAGAGTTATGAACCAAGGAGAGGTGTAGATGTATCGCATTGCCACCTGAGTGCCGTATGAATGCTCCACAAAGGTGGCTATGGCTATTGCCACAGCGAGAATGATGATGATAAGGAAGGGAAGTCTGCGGATCATAAATTCCTGTATGCAGGATTACTGCGTCTGCCGACTGCAATACACTCCATTTCAATAAGCCATGCAGGACGGCACACAGGAGCCAAAGTGATGACGTAAGGAGTGTCGGGGAACCTCTCGCTGAACATTCTGCTCACCATAGCATAGTCAGCCGTGTCGCGAAGATACACAATTATCTGCATCACATCGTCAAACGACATGCCACCCTCCTCAAGCAGCTTGCCCACATTCTCCCACATACGCTCCGTCTGTCCCACAATGTTGCCCACATGCTGCACCTCACCACGGTTGTCAATGGATGCTGTGCCAGAGATGTAGATGTGGTCACGGTCGCCATACCCCACACGTGTGCCACGCTCGAAAGTCACACCATACTCAATCGTCTTGTTCAGATGAGTCAGAGCATAGAGATACCGCTGCTGCTCTGGTTCAAACCCCGTCAAGGCATAGCAGCCGAGCTGTATCAGCGCCTTAGGGTCAGACGGGTTGCCCCCAATGCCGGTGGACGAGATGTAATGCGTGTCCCTATCAAGCCCCTGCTCTGCAAAGCACTCACGTCGCGACCTCACCAGCCCCCCGTACTGCGTGTCAACATCACGCACGAAGAACCACGTGCGTATGCAGTTGTCTGCAAGAGTAGCACCGTGCCGTTTCAGAATGTCAATGTAACGAAGCATCACGTTCCATGTCTGCCCGTATGAATCCTGCTCATTAGACCGGTCATCATTCACCAGACCCATTGTCCAGATGTGCCTGTATCCGTTGTGAGAGACTATGGCAGATGTCCCGTCAAAAGAAACCTCCGTACCCCTCTGCAGATAGAGCCATACCGCCACCTTGCTGCCGTCAAGAGGAGGCTGCTGTATGCAGCTCACCGCACACCCCGTCTCCCTCCGCATCAGAGGTTGCTGATTCGTTGAGTCCGAAAGGAAATACCTCTTGAACACCACCCTCGCACCAGCAAGCGACGGAACGGCGAACAACCGTTCCACCGCCCTGTATAACCTCTCCAGCTGACTTTCAAACAATTCGCCGCGAGCATCCACGTGAACCATCACGTGAAACTCCCCCACAAGACCCTCAGGAGCAAAAGCCGAAATTTCAGCCCATGCACCCCATTCTTCCCACGATATTTTCGTTGACTCTATCATTGCTAACTAATTTTGTGCAAATTTATGAAAAAAAATGGAAATTTGAAACTAAAATAAAATGAAAACTCCTACTTGCCCCTCAACTTTAATTCTGTCCCTCAATCCAAGTCTTGATGAGTTTCACGAGTGGCGCTCTGCTCTCTTCTGTGAAAAGGGCAGGATGTGTGTAGCTCAATCCTCCTCCGTCTGTGATTACTTTATACAGGAAACTCTCTTCTGCATTGCCTGGAAAGACACGAATCTGAGAAGGGTCATGTTGCGATGGCGTATTTATCAGATTGCTGAGGCAGTTGGCAGATGACAGGTCAAGTCCTCCTGCTGCCCTGTTTGAACTATGGCAACGTGCGCAATTTAGCGAACTGCCGTTGAACACACTTTTGTTTATAGCTTGAAACATGCTGACATCAAGTTTGCCAACGTCAATACGTATTGGTTCATCGACATGTTGTCCAGTAGGAATGGTGTAAGAATAGAATGTGGCAATACGTGTGCGAAGGGATGTTACAGCGGCAATCTCTATGGTACGGGCAGATGTGTTGACATTAGCCAATGTGACGGTGGTGCTGCCTTCCTCTTCTGTGTTTTCTGGAATGGTCTTCTGAATGACAGAATACTCTGATTCGTCATCAAATCCGGCTACCACAATGTTATAGCTTGTGCCGTCCCATGTGTCTTGACCGCTGAACTCACCGGTTATCTCAACGGAGTAGCCTGCCGTATTGTCGGTGTACATTTTGTCTTCTATGCTGCCGTCATCACATGAGAATAACAAAATAGCAGACAGTATTGTCAAAAAGTGTGATTTCATATTGAATGCGTGTTGTGTTAGAACGAGTACTGAAGGATGATTGTGGCGCTGTGCTTCGCAATGCCAAGGTCATCGTTGTCACGGTCGAGCTGTGTGTCATGACCTGTGCGTCCTATGTACTGATACATTCCTGAGATTTTGAGTCCTGTGTTCTTTATGAAATAGTTCATGCCTATGGCTGGCATGTTCAGCATTCCGTCCTTGTCAGTACCGTTGCGATCCATAAGGTCGTATCGTAGAGCAAGTTGTGTCTGTGGCGTTACGAAATATCCTGCCTGAAGATAGCCACCCCAATAGTTGAAAGACTTGTCTATTTTCTGGCGTTTCGTGAAGCCTACATGCATGAGGTAGGCTTCTGCACCTACATAAAGTTTGTTGTGAAGCCATGAGAACTCTAATCCGTAGCGTGAGTCATTGGTGCTTTCACTCTCGCTCTCAACATTAATATTGGCACTTGCTGCAACCATGAGTTTGTTTTCATGTAGCAGTTTAGGATTGCCTTGTGTGGCAGGCATGCTTCCCATCGGTGTCCATGCGAGTCGTCCTGCATAGAGCAATGACGGTATGTGCCAATCATCAGAGAATGTCTTTGTTGCTGTGTTGCTGCCTGCACCCGTGCCGTTGAATAGTCCTGCCTCATACCCCCAGTGCTTGTCAATCATGCCATGAACCATGACGCCGAGGTCGAATCCTGTGCCGATTTTAGGTGTTACGGCATTAAGAGAATAAGGCATAATGCTTACTGCTGTAAGTGATGTTGGCAACTGGGGCATGAGTGTCTCCCCGAGAGTGGTGAGGTAAGCGTGTGAGAAAGGTGTCTTGAACTTACCTGCCTTAATGGCAAAAGCATCGTTGAGATGGACATCGAACCATGCTTGCTGAAGGAGTGAACCTCCTGACTGTGATGCGTTGATGGAAAGATTGTAAGTCACCTCACCAAATGACTTACCTGTGAATCCAAGAACAGCATAAGGGATTGAAAATCCTGAGTTTGCCACATTGTCCTGATTGTATGCCTTGTCAAGTCCTTCGTCATCGTAGTAATTGAAGTTGACTGATGACTGAAGCATCATATAGGGTTTGAACGAGAAGTTGTGGTCTGTGCTCTCGACTTGGAACATACGGGAGGAACCAATTGTAACCACACCGTTGTCAGAGTCGAATGTTTCTGTCTGTGCATGAGCAGAAACGGAATAGATGGCTGCTATTAATGCAATGTTAATTATTCTCATTTTTTTATTGTTTCAAGATATTCAATAGTTTCAACAGAAATTTGAAATGGTTTTATTTTGGTTATTAAAATCCCCAACTAAGTAGTAAGTGACCAGAATTAATGTTGATTGCTTACTTATAATGATTCAAGGAATTTGATGAGAGCCTGTCGGTCTGCCTTGTCCATCTTCTTGAAAAGGTTTTTGCTGGCTTCTCCTTCGCCTCCGTGCCACAATATGGCTTCGGTGAAGTTGCGTGCTCTTCCATCATGTAGGAAGTGAGTGTGTCCGTTCACCTTCTGCTGTAAACCGATTCCCCATAGTGGAGTAGTGCGCCACTCGTTGCCTCGTGCTAATCCGCTGGTGTAGTTGTCGTTGAGTCCTACACCCATTATCTCACTTCCCATGTCGTGAAGCAGATAGTCAGAGTATGGGTGAATGGTCTGACTTCCAAGCCATGGAAGCTGTGTGCCGTTGAGTAGTGCCACACCTCTGTTTTGTGTGTGAAGAGTGGTTACGTGACAGAGATGACACTTTGCTTGGTAGAACATTTCCTCGCCATGTGCTATTGCTTCGCGTTCTGTCATTTCTGTCTTTGTCCCGTCTGATTTCTCGAGTGTCACTTTCAAACTCTTGCTTCCCAATCGTCGAGCCGGAACTCCAAGTGAATGCATGTACAGATCGACATTCTCCATGTCTTCTGTACTTACATCGAGTTTGTCATAAGTGAGTCCCATCATAGACCCTTGCGTCATCTGCAACTGACCTTCACAAATCTCTTCTGGATAACGTGAGTTCGTGGCACCCATGTCGCTTGAGAAACCAAGTTCTACAGTAAGATCCTGATGCTGTGCTTTATTGCCGGAGAGTCCAATGCCATAAACTCCACGTTCTGTGATGTAGTTGGCGCGACCTGAAATGCCGTACTCTGGGTAATTGCTCTTTGCTGCCAACTGTTCGATCTCATGGCGGTCGATAGCCATCATCTGTCCCATTCCAACGTGACGAAGAGGAATACGAACAGTACAGAAAAGGTCTTCAGGATTGATTATCACGCTGTCTTTCTTTACATTGTCCCACATCTTCTTATACCATTCAACAACGGTGTAGTGAGGGCATGCAAGCTCGTACTTCTCTCCATCGTGAAATTGTCCTGACTCGTATGTGTATCGGACTTCCAATTTTCCTTCTGCTGTAACTCCGTAAATTGATTGGTCGTGAAGCACACGCCCGTAATCCTGAAAGAACACTCCATTCTTGCGTGCAACATACACAAGCATTGCCGACATTCCGTTTGTTCCAGAACCATAAACGGGAGTGCCGTCTGGGTCGGTGCCAATCTGATTCCATGTTCCGGGATTAGTTCTTCCTGCATTCATGTGGCAGCTTGCGCATGAGTAACCAGCATAGACCGGACCATAATTGTCAGTCACATTGTCGTACAGACGATTACCACGCTGAAAACGTGAGGCATAGGTGCCGGACAACCACTCGGTATCTATGTCGTATGCCTTTGATGAATTGTAGAATATGGTGGATGTTCCTGCAGATAATGCGTAGTTATCCAAGTCGGAGATGTGTTTCTCGCAGAAACTCGTAATGTTCTCGTCTTCATCATCGCTACATGATGAAAACAAGAACATTGTACAGAGAGTAATAGGTATAATATACTTTACGTCCATTTCTTTTAATGACAGAATGTGCTGTAGTATAGGAGTTTGTAGTTACAAACTTTAAATAAAGTAACTACAAACCCAAATGTTTGTAACTACAAACTTTTCACATGTTGTATCTGTAACAAAAATGTATATAATAATATAATCAGTTCTATGCTACGTCTTCTTTTGATTGAAGATTGTAAACTGTTCCAAATGGATTCCTGAATCATTTAACGGTACGTGCCTTGCCGTCCTTGAAAAGGAGGAATTCAAGAGTGTGGAAACCACGGAGTGCCTGTGCTGCTTCAATGGCTTCGTTCTCTTCATCGTATGAACCTGACCACTGCATCTCTGACCATTTCTGCGAACTGAGAAGATTGGCAATGCCAATAGGGTCGAGTGGCCACGAGTCCATATTAGGGTCGAGACCGAGTTCTGCAACAGGACCGAAGAGGAATGCTTCTGATGTCTCCCATGGTTTGCGTGCCTCAAGCCATGCGTCACATGCATTCTTGAAGTTTGTGTTTGATGGGTTCTTTTGTAAAGCAACAACAGCCTTGTAGAGGTTTGTGTTCTTTTCTGACAAGTCCTTGTATGTAGGAAGAACGACATTGTCAACGAATTGGTCAACTACGAGCTGTGCATCACTTTCTGACAGGTTGTCGTCAATGAGTCCTTGAAGTTCTTCAAGACTCTTTACAAGGTCAGCACATGCGTCCATAGCATTGCTTGCTTCCCTTGAGCCGATGTTGTTGCGGAATGGTTGTGGAATGTTGTCGATTGCTTTCCAAGCTGTACCGATGTTTGCCCATACGTCAGTTGCTTTGCTCTTAAGCGACTCATTGCTCAAGCATTTAGCTATGATGGAGTTAGGTGTGAGCGAACCGTTTGCAAGTTTCTCCTGCAACTTGTATGTGGCTGGATTAGAATCATAACCAATGTTTTGTCCAAGAAGCGAGTTTGCAATAGAGAGAATGTTGTTCTTGTAGTCATCGCGTGAGTGCCATGAATACCATGACTCAACAGCATAGAGTGCCTGTGTGCTCTTGCCTGAATTGTAAAGGTCAACAGGTTCACCAATTTTAGCTGTACCCACTTCGTTGGCAATGTCAATAGCTCCCTGGAGAATCTCCTTTACACAGTCAGAAGCAGACTTGTAACCAGATTCCGATGTGTGGTTTTTGAATGCATCGGCAAAGTCGTCTTTCCATTCCTGATAGAGCTTGTTAGCATCGTTTTGGAGCAAGCCAGCTACGTTTACAGCGTAGTTTCCCCATGCAGCAGCATTGCTTGCATCGTAATCGAGGTTCAGAACCTCCTCTTCTGTGATTTCTTGTGACTTGTTGTCGTTGTCATCGCTGCATGATGCAGTACTGATGCCGAGTCCTAAAGCAAGGACACCCATCATTAATAAATTCATTTTCATGTCTTTATGATTTTATGTTTTATTAATTTGTTTAACCTTTATTCTTTAACCTCTAAGCCTCTCTCCTCATTTCTTTGAAAACCATCCTGCAAATGCTGCTCCAATAGCAAACTCGTTCTCGGAATTGTATTTGCCTCCACCTATCTTGCGTGATGTGTAGTCAGCCTTGATGACAAGGTTAGGAAGTGCACGCCAATTGACTCCTGCCACCCACATGGATGTCTTCAGGCGATTGTCCATAACATCCATGCCAGAGGCTTTCTCCTGTGGATTGTAATATTCGTAGCGTGCGAAAGGAATGATGTCTGGACAACGTGAGTCATTAAGTATTCCTCGCATTTTGAAACCAATCTCACCACCGTATGCAACTGCCTCATGGGCGATAGGTGTGAGTCGTGAATATGGCGACTTGTTCGAAAGCTTATTGTTCTTCTGACTCAGTACGTGTGAGTTCGTGAGGTTGCCTAAGAGGTAATTGGCTCTTGCCTCTACGTATTTACATTTATATTGTGCTTCAAGACTGTATATGCGTATTGGCATGGTGCCAAGTCCCTTGTAAGTCTGCTGCTTGTCCGCATTGTTGCCTATGTCCTGGCAATAGTAGAAGCCAGTTCCTAACCGGAGCCCTGGAACGCCTGTGTATGTGAGTTTTGCAGCATAACCAGGTTGTGAGAAGTTGTCTTCTTCGAAAATGCTGTTGGCAGCATTACCTGCCCATACATTGCGGTCAAAGTAGTTGGCATTAAGGCCTGCCACAATCATTGCTTCGTACTGGAAGCTTGCCTGCCCTTTGCCGAATTGCCCGAATACTTCAAGACCTGTCTGGTGCCATGTGTTTGGAATTATGCTCGTCTCACCTTCAGGACGAACAGTGCCGAAAAAGTTGATAGGTTCATGATGAGCATTGTTCTGTCCAATAGGTACTATGATGTGACCTAACCTTACATTGAACGCAGGAGTGATGAGACGTGTAATGTGGAACTGCTCGATAGCAACCTCACCGCCTTTCTCCACTTCTGTCTCGTACTCTCCATTTTCTGAGTTCTCAATCTCGTATTCTGTGCCTGTGCCTCCTGATTCAAATTCTATTTCTACACCGAGTATCCATTTGTCATTGAACTTATAGTCGCCGGCAAGCACAAATCGTGGAATGCTTATTGTGTTGCGATGTGTCTTTGGGTTACCTTCTGTACCTCCGTAGAAACGGTTCGATCCATAGTCCTTAAACTTTGACACCATTTCTCCATATCCACCTATGCGGTATTTCCCGAATGATTGATAATCTGCTATTGAGTCACCATTTTGTTGTGCTGCAGCAGATACCGATAGCATGAAAATTGCCCCTAAAACTGTTTTTCTGATTGTCTTTGTCAAATGCATTTCTTTATTATCCAGTAGTTTATTAATATTTATCAAATATCTAATATGTAATCAAATCAGGGATTGATATTGAATGAAGATTTGAAATCGGGTGCAAAGGTACTGCCGATTAATCAGTGGCGCAATACTCATTTTCCGTGAAAATACCATAAAAAATGGGTATTGGAACGTGTCCAATACCCAGTATCGTTTATTCTGTACTCATTGTTCGTCTGGCTTTACTCATTTTTGAGTATGTGTGCATTTGCGGTTGCAGCAGCTTCTGTCTCTTTTTGTACAGTTGCTGCAGTGGCAGTTTGTGTTTTTGCGGAAACAGCGGTGGTGGAGTCGTATGCAGATGAGGATGGTTGTTGCTGTGAGTATGCATGCGACTATGATTTCTTGTGTGTTCATATCTGATGTGTTATGGTGGTGTATGTGGTGCAAAGATAGTGATTATGTTTGGGATTTGTCACTTTGGTGGTGCTTTTGTTTGGTGGTAATGATTATTTTATGTAATTTTGCCTGAAATGTGTAGATTACTTGCTTATGTTACTGTTAAGAAACTTGGATATTGTGTGCAGCCGAAGGGAACTTGAACAGATGCCGGAAGGGAAGGTGCTGATTAACACGGTGAATGCTCATTCGTTTAACGTGGCACAGAAGGATGCGCTCTTTGCTGATGCTCTCAGGGGCGGCGATTATCTCATTCCTGATGGTGCCTCGATAGTGAAGGCGTGTAGATGGGTGGGGGCGAAATGCAGACCTCAGGAGAGAATTGCCGGATGGGATTTGTTTGAGTACGAGATGGTGCGTTGGAATGATGCTGGTGCATCGAGGGCAAGGGGTGATGCGAACGCAGGGCTGCCTCGTGTCATGTTCATGGGCTCATCGGAGAGGGTGTTGCAGAAGATTGTGGAGGAGGGCAAGAGGATTTTCCCCTATCTGGAGATTGTCACTTATTCGCCTCCTTATAAGCCTGAGTTCACCGATGAGGATAATGCTGCTATCATAAAGGCGATTAATGATGCTGATCCTGACTTGCTGTGGATTGGCATGACTGCTCCGAAGCAGGAGAAGTGGACATATTCGCACTGGGGGGAGCTGGACATTCATTGCCATGTGGGTACGGTTGGTGCTGTGTTCGACTTTTTCGCCGGTACGTACCAGAGGGCTCCTAAGTGGTGGCAGGATCACTCTCTCGAGTGGCTATACCGATTGGTTAAGGAACCGAGGCGTATGTGGAGGCGCTATGTGTTGGGTAATCCTTTGTTCTTATGGAACATTTTCAAACAGAAGACCTTCAATCGTTAACGAAAACTCTCGCGAGTATGTTTATATAGATTATAGTTCAGATTTTAATTAAGAAAATATCTTTAATAAAAATCTCAACTGAAAAATGAGCTTGAGTTCCTCGCTTTAAGGAAGTCGTTTTATGGATCGTCGCTACGCTCCTCGAAATCTAAACAAAAATCTCACTAAAATCACCCTTCATCCTTCACCCTATGACTACGGACATGCTTTTTTACGAATTGCTGCAGGTGGCAGTGAGTGGCAGGGAATCTCTTTCCGTGACACCTACTGCTGATGAATGGGAGGCATTGTACGATAGCTGCAAGAGACAGACTCTTGTGGGTATCGGGTATGTTGCTATGCGGAAACTTCCGTCTGAGCAATGGCCACCACGCAGAACGGTGATGCGGTGGGCTGGATTGGCTGAAAAGATAAAGTGCCGCAACCTGATGATCAGTGATGAGTGTGCTGCTGTGTGCAGGGTTGTGTGCGATGATGGTTTGCATGCGTGTGTGCTGAAGGGACAGTCGAATCTGGTTCACTATGGCGATATTGGAATGTACAGGACACCTGGTGACATTGACTTGTGGGTGTGGAGCAGCAGGAACAGGGTAAGTGATGTGATAGAGTATGCGAAAAAGAAATCGGACGGCAGTACGGAAGTGAATTATCATCATTCCGATTGCCCTCTTTCAAGGATTACGGAGGTGGAGGTGCATCACAGACCTTCGTGGATGAGTGCTCCATGGTGTAACGGCAGGTTGCAGAGGTTCTGTAGGTCTCATCAGTCGGATATTGTACAATACGAGGGTTTCTATGTGCCATCATCTGATTTTGATGCTGTGTATCAGCTGGTTCATATTTACAGGCATCTTTTCTCGGAGGGAATAGGACTCCGTCAGCTGCTTGACTATTTCATGCTGCTGAAGGATATTGATGAAGACACCAGGGATGCTTCAATGCGCATGCTCTGTTCGTTTGGCATGAGACGATTTGTCGGTGCCGTCATGTGGGTGCTGCAGGAGGTGTTTGCCCTGGGCAGGGAACACATGTTGTGCGACCCTGACATGAAGAATGGACGGTTCCTGCTGACAGAGATAATGCTTGCTGGTAATTTCGGTCATGCCGATGAACGCATCAAGGTGACAAGGAATGAGAACCGTTTGAAATGGGGATGGATGAAGTTGGCACGTAACATGAAATTCATTGGTGCTTATCCTGAAGAGGTTTTGTGTGAGCCGCTATTCAGGGTGTATCATTGGATGTGGCGCCACTTCAAGTTTTGGAAAATATAGTTGAAGGTTGAGGGTTGAAGGAAATTTTAATATAGATTTCGTTTGGATTTCGAGGAGCGTAGCGACGATCCATAAAAATGACTTCATTAAACCCCAATAGTTCATTAGGACACAATGATATTTGTTTTTTAAGGTTCTCGTATCCATTATGATTATTTCCTTACATCTTTTC
>JAZLHP010000054.1:0-17275 GCA_045616905.1 Bacteroidaceae bacterium | reverse complement strand
GATATAAAGACACTACTCAAGGAATTGTCGGAAACAGGTATTGACGCACAGCTATTGGAGAATTTCAAGAGTCTGAAACGCAAGCAGCGCAAAGCCCCATCGCTCAATAAGGGTAAGAGTGCTGACGACATTCGCGAATACTTCATCCACGATGGCATTGTGATAGACTCCAATGACCTTGCTCTTTACGATGCTATCACCACTGAGTCGCTCAAGGACTTCTTAAAACAACTGCTCAACAACGGAAATATCTTCGAGTATATCATGACAACAAAGAAATAAATATAATATAAAATTCTGTTTGAATATTTTTTCAATTACTGTTTATCTGTGATTTGTGATTCTGTGACATCAATAGTTACAATCATCCCCAACCCAGACATGTTGTGCCGTGGATTGGGGGTGATATTGTTAATAGTTACGATTTTTTACTCTGGCATTTCGGTGTTGACCCACAATCCGTGAAGATTGCAATATCCATACACGGCGGTGATTGTCTTTCCACAAGTGCAGAACGTCGTCTCTGCAGGTTTCTCTTGGTCGAGGTAATGAACATCGATACCATCAGCTGACTCAGCAGCTACGAAGCAGATGTGGTGTTCTGATGTCATTGGGTGTGGCATTTCACCAATCTTGACGCAAAGGGTGCCATCTTCCTTGCGGTGCAATACTGGCACATGCTTTTCCCTTGTTTCGTCTGTGCTTTTCGGATCGAGGAGCGTCATTTGCTCTCGGCAACAAACTGGCACAATGTCAGAATCAACAGTCATTGCAATCACGTTGCCGCAATGAGGGCATTTGTAGAACTTTGTTTTCATAAGCAATCGTTTTTGTTTGTAAATGAATTTAGGACAAGGTCCATGAATCACAAAATCTCTGTCGTTGTGCAAAGGTAATGAAAAAGCAAAGTTTCAACGGAGTTGCTGTTCGCACAATACTTAAATGGCAAATAACTGGTGCTAATAAGTAAGAGGATAAAAAGTTTGTCGCATCGCGAGGCAGCAATTGCTACATCGTGACGCGACAAAAAATTTAATTAGGAAATGTTAGATGGCTACTTCTTCACCTTCTTCTTAACAGGAACATCGGTCATGTCGCCCGTGATGAATATGCGTGCCATGTCGTCCTTGCAATTGGTGAAAATCTGTATGTTCTTCTTGAAGCGACCTGGCATCTTGCCCGAACCGTTGTAAGTGACGGTGATTTCACCGCTTGCACCTGGTGAGATGTAGTCCTTTGGATATTCTGCCACGGTGCATCCGCATGATGCATGAACATAGTTGATGACAAGCTTTGCCTTTCCAACATTTGTGAACTTGAATTTCACCTTCTGCACAGGGTCATCCATGCTAAACTCGCCCATATCGATTGTAGTCTGTTCAAACTTGATGACAGGATATTTCTTTGCCTGCACGCAGAGTGTCAGCATAAGTGCTGAGAGCGCAATGAGAATTCTTGTTTTCATGTTCTATGAGTTACATTTTGATTGGTTTGTTATTTCATTAAGACTCGATTTACACAAGTCATTTGTTTATTTGAGTGCAAAAATAGTGTAAAAAAACATTATTAACCAAATTTATACGGATTGAATTAAGTTTTTTTTGTAATTTTGCAAAATATTCGGGTTTATAAGTTCGACTAACGTGCTTTCTTGCTTTGTGGTTTGATGGTATGGAGGTGTAAGCTGACGACCCGACACACAGACAACAACACAAATTACACACAAATAAAACTATGGCATCAACAAAGTACATCTTCGTGACGGGAGGAGTTGTTTCGTCACTTGGCAAAGGAATCATTTCGTCATCAATCGGCAAACTGCTTCAAGCACGTGGTTACAAGATAACGATTCAGAAGTTTGACCCTTACATCAACATCGACCCGGGTACTCTCAACCCATACGAGCATGGCGAGTGCTACGTGACCATCGACGGAATGGAAACAGACCTTGACCTCGGACACTACGAGCGATTCACGGGCATCCAGACGACAAGAGCAAACTCGATGACTACCGGACGAATATATAAGGCGGTGATTGATAAGGAGAGACACGGAGATTACCTTGGCAAGACAATTCAGGTGGTGCCACACATCACCGATGAGATAAAGCGCAATATAAAGTATCTTGGTGAGACGGGGCAGTATGACTTTGTCATCACGGAGATAGGCGGCACGATAGGCGACATTGAATCGGCACCTTTCCTTGAGGCAATACGTCAGCTGAGATGGGAAATGGGCAGAAATGCCATAAACGTACACCTGACTTACGTGCCTTACCTCAAGGCAGCAGGCGAGCTGAAGACAAAACCTACGCAACACTCGGTTAAGGAACTTCAGGCTGTGGGCATTCAGCCAGATATACTCGTGCTTCGCACCGAGAAGCATCTGAGCGACGGAGTTCGCATGAAGGTGGCATCGTTCTGTAATGTTGACCTTGAGTGTGTGGTTCAGAGCGAAGACCTTCCAAGCATCTATGAGGTGCCAGTGAGCATGCAGCAACAAGGCCTCGACGCGGCAATCCTGCGCAAGCTCGACATTCCTGTTGGAGAGACACCTACACTCGGTCCTTGGCGCTCATACCTCGAACGTAGAAAGAATGCTACAGAAGAGGTTAAGATTGGATTGGTGGGCAAGTATGACCTTCAGGACGCATACAAGTCAATACGCGAATCGTTGCTACATGCTGGTGTGTACAATGACCGCAAGACCGTGATTACTTTCATCAACAGTGAGCAGGTGACGGAGCAGAATGTGGCAGAGAAGCTTGCCGGGCAAGATGGCATACTCATCTGCCCTGGTTTCGGACAGAGAGGAACAGAGGGAAAGATAACGGCAGCACGCTATTGTCGCGAGAACAACATTCCTACGTTCGGCATTTGTCTGGGCATGCAGATGATGGTAATTGAGTTTGCACGAAACGTGCTTGGATACAAGGATGCCAACAGTCGTGAGCTTGATGCGGAAACTCCGCACAACGTGATTGACATCATGGAGGAGCAGAAGAACATCACAAACATGGGCGGCACGATGCGACTCGGAGGTTACGGATGTGAGGTTGCTCATGGAACCAAGACTTACGACGCTTACGGACTAAGCAGCATCGTTGAGCGTCATCGCCACCGCTACGAGTACAACAATGAGTACAAGGAGCAGATTGAGGCAGCAGGAATGGCAAGTGCAGGAATCAACCCTGAGAGCAACCTCGTGGAGATTGTGGAGGTGAGCGCAAACAAGTGGTATGTAGGCACTCAGTTCCATCCTGAGTATTCATCGACGGTGCTGAAACCTCATCCACTATTCATGAGCTTCATAAAAGCAGCAATAACAAACTAAAACAACAATAATAATAAGTAAGAATGAACAAAAACACGTTAATAGGATTTGTCCTAATGGCTCTCGTCATGTTCGGATTCATGGCATATGAGAACCATAACCGTGCAGAACAGGCAGAACAAGCCGAAGTGGAGGCAAAGGTGAATGACTCCATCGCAAAGATTGAGAAAAGCAAGGAAAAGGCCAAGGAGGACGCAAAGGCTAAAAGGATTGCAGAGGAGAAAACTGACTCCACAAATGCTTTCTTCCAAGCTCGACAGGGCAAGGAGTCAACCGTAGTGCTTGAGAATGAGAACCTCATCGTGACTCTCAGCACTAAGGGTGCAAAACTTCAAAGGGTGGAGCTTAAGAGCGATGCGTACAAGAACAACGACGCACTCACTCAGAAGAACCCTGACACAAATAACTCGCACGTGGTGCTCTTTGACAAAGGCGACCAGCAGATTTCTTTCAAGATTGACGGAAAGAACGATGACATCGTGACAGATGAGTTCTGCTTCGTGCCAGAAGGGGCAACTAAGAACAGCGTGACATTGCGTCTGCCAGTAGCAGAAGGAAGCATTGCCGTTGTCTATACTCTCAAGCCAAACTCTTACGTTCTTGACATGGACGTGAAGGCTGATGGTTTGAAGGACTTCATCTCAACTAAGGCTAAAACCATGACAATGGTTTGGCAGGAGAAGATGAAGCAGCAGGAGAAGGGCTACGACTTTGAAACTCGATACAGCACAATCACTTATCGCGACACAGAGGGTGACACAGACGAGCTCAGTTCGGTTGGTGCTGATGATGATGTTGACGCAAGCGAGTTTGAGAACAAGATTCAATGGATTGCATACAAGACTCAGTTCTTCAGCCAGGTTCTCGTAGCAGACACACCTGTGAAGATTCAGCGCATGTACTCTGTACGCGAGGAGAAAGGAAGCGGATACCTGAAGGAGTTCTACACTGAGTTTGCTTCTGACATTGACCCATCAGGCGTGAAGGCATCGTCGTTCCACCTCTATCTTGGTCCTAACGACTTCAGCATTCTTGATGACAACGAAGAGATTATCGGTCAAGACATCGACCTCCGTTCTCTCGTGTACATGGGATGGCCTATCGTAAGATGGATAAACAGATTCTTCTTCCTCTACCTCTTTGACTTCCTAACTGGCATGGGACTTGGAATGGGACTTGTACTCATCCTTCTCACATTGCTCGTCAAGTTCATCGTTTACCCTCTCATGAAGAAGTCGTACATGGCAAGTGCAAACATGCGTGTGCTGAAGCCAAAGATTGCAGAGATAAACGCTAAGTATCCTAACAAGGAAGATGCAATGTTGAAGCAGCAGGAGACAATGCGTCTGTATAGTGAGTATGGTGTAAGCCCTATGGGTGGATGCTTGCCAATGCTCATACAGATGCCTATCTGGATTGCTCTCTTCAACTTCATCCCTAACTACATCAAGCTTCGTGGTGAGTCGTTCCTTTGGGCAGACGACCTCAGCACATACGACGATGTGATCAGTTTCGGAGGCAATGTGCCTGGCATCGGCGATCACCTCAGCATCTTCTGTTTGTTGTGGTGTCTATCAACCATCGCTAACTCATACTTCTCATCTCGTCAGCAGAAAGACATGATGTCTCCTGAACAGCAGCAACAGATGGGTTGCATGAAGTGGATGATGTACCTCATGCCAATATTCTTCTTCTTCACATTCAACAGCTATAGTGCTGGTTTGAACCTCTATTATTTCCTTTCTACACTCATTAGCGTGGCAATGATGTGGTACATGCGTAAGTCAACTAATGATGCCGACCTTCTTGCTAAGCTTGAGGCACGTCACAAGGAACGCAAGAGCAATAACTCATCAAAGAAGGGCTCAAGCATGATGCAACGTCTGCAGGCTATGCAGGAGAAGCAAATGGAGATCCTGAAGAAGCAGCAGGAAGAACGTGCCCGCAAAGAAGCAGAAAGAAAGAACAAATAATGATTAAGTCAATATTATTATCTATCGCATTCCTCGCAATGGGACACATCGACACGGACGCTCAGACGTTTATTGGACGCCAAACTCCGGAAGTGAAGAACCGCACACTAACCCCTGAGTTGCTATGGGCAATGGGGCGTGTGGGAAGTGCAAATGTGGCACCTGATGCGAAGAGCATAGCTTATAATGTTTCATATTACAGTGTGGCTGAAAATAAAAGCCACACTGTAATATACGTTTTAAATGCAGATGGCAAGGAGGAGAAACTCCTTACTAAAGCCACTTCGTCGGAAGTGTCGCCAAAGTTCATTGATGGCGGCAATCGCATAGCTTTTCTTGCACAGGACGACAAGAAGACAATGCAGCTTTGGAGCATGCTGACTGATGGCACTGACCGTATTCAGTTGTCGAACGAGGAAGATGATGTTGAAGATTTCATGTTCTCACCAGACGAGAAACGTGTGATATTAGTAAAGAACATCAAATACGGGAACCGCACAAGCGACATTCACCCCGACTTGCAAAAGACAACGGGAAGGGTGATTAATGACCTCATGTATCGACATTGGGACGAATGGGTTGAAAGCATTCCTCATCCGTTTGTGGCAGATTTTGATGGAAAGACAATCCGCAATGTTAAGGACATTCTGCAAGGGGAACCTTACGAATGCCCTATGAAGCCATTTGGTGGTGTTGAGCAGATGGCATGGAGCGCTGACGGATGCTGCATCGCATACTCATGCCGTAAACTTGAAGGCAAGGATTATGCTTGTTCTACCGATGCTGACATTTATATTTATAATGTGTCTTCGGGAGAGACAAAGAACATTTGTAAGGGCGAAGGTTACAAGCGTCCTACTATTGACTATACCGAGTCGCTAAAGAACCAAAAGGTAAACGACCGCAATCATAAGGGAAATGTGGTGTCTGGTTTCCTATTGAGTGGCTACGATGTCAATCCTGCTTACTCACCGGACGGAAAGTTCATTGCTTGGCAGAGCATGGAACGTGATGGCTACGAAAGTGATCTTAACCGACTTCTCGTCATGGATTTGAGCACAGGAGTCATAAAGCAGTTAGCAACCGACTTCGACTCAAACGTGGAATCATTCGTGTGGGGACAGGACAGCAAGACCTTGTATTTCAATGGAGTATGGCATGGAGAGACACACATTTATGCTACCGACATCAAATCATGTAAAAGCAGGAAGGTAACCGATGGGCAATACGACTACACAAGCGTACAACTCATTGGCAAGAACCTTTTGTGCTCGCGTCAGAGCATGTGCGAGAGTAAAGACCTCTTCGTGGTGGAACCTAAAAACGGCAAGGTGACTCGTCTTACATCAGAGAATAAGTATTTCGAAGATAACATTGATTGGGGAACTTGCGAGCCACGTTGGACAAAGACCGTTGATGGCAAAGACTTGCTCTCGTGGATTATCAAGCCTGCACATTTTGACGAAACGAAGAAGTATCCTACACTTCTCTTCTGTGAAGGCGGTCCTCAATCACCAGTGAGTCAATTTTGGAGCTACAGGTGGAACATGATGATAATGGCAGCTAACGGCTACGTTGTGGTTGCACCTAACCGACGAGGTCTTCCTGGTTTTGGCAAATCGTGGAACGAAGAGATAAGTGAGGATTACGGAGGTCATTGCATGGATGACTATCTATCATCCATTGACGATGCAGCCGCTAACCTTCCTTACGTTGACAAGGATCGTATTGGATGTGTTGGTGCAAGTTTCGGAGGATACTCGGTGTATTGGCTTGCTGGTCATCACAATAAGCGATTTAAGGCATTCATTGCTCACGACGGCATTTTCAACATCGAGCAGCAGTACCTTGAAACCGAAGAAATGTGGTTTGCCAATTGGGACATGGGTGGTGCCTACTGGAACGGTCATCCTAAGACATTTGAGAACTCACCTCATAGATTCGTTGACAAGTGGGACACCCCAATCCTTTGTATCCAAGGAGAGAAGGACTATCGCATTGTAACATCGCAAGCAATGTCTGCATTCAATGCAGCACAGCTCAGAGGCATTCCTTCCCAGTTCCTTGTCTTCCCGGATGAGAACCATTGGGTACTTAAGCCACAAAACGGCATTCTTTGGCAGAGAACATTCTTTAATTGGCTCAACACATACGTGAAGAATCAAAAATCAATTTCAACACCTATGTAAGAATAAGAATTTTTTTGATGGATAATATAAGATTGATAATATATAATTAGAAATCAATAGATTATATAAAATCAATATATAATTAGAAATCAATATATAATTAAAATTCAATAGATTATTCATAGTTAATAAAGAAATCATTAATCTTAAATACTATGGCAAAAAATGGACATCCCAAAGGCTTGTATCTGCTCTTCGTGACAGAAATGGCCGAGCGTTTCTCATACTATGGTATGCGAGCGTTATTTGTACTTTATCTTGTGGCAGCATTCTTCAATAACAAGGATGCCAGCCAGATTTACGGTTCATACACAGGTCTCGTTTACCTCACCCCACTTCTTGGCGGTTACATTGCAGACAGGTATTGGGGCAACAGACGAAGCATTATCGTTGGTGGCATTGTGATGGCAATAGGTCAGTTCCTCATGTTTGCCTCAGCTTGTTTCGTACAGCAGTCAATCACAACCGACGGAGGAGCAATAGACGGCAACATAAACAACGGATTTTCACTTACTTTAATGTTCGCAGGTCTTGCTGCACTCATCATTGGTAACGGCTTCTTCAAACCAAATATTTCTACGATGGTTGGTGACCTTTATGCACCACAAGACCATCGCAAGGACTCAGCCTTCACTATTTTCTATATGGGTATCAACACAGGTGCTCTCATTGCACCACTCGTTTGTGGTTCTCTTTCTGCAGACGGCAACTGGGCAAATCCTGGTGCGTTTAAGTGGGGATTCCTTTGTGCAGGCATAGCGATGATCGTGTCTGTTCTTGTGTTCTGGATGTGGAAGAACAAGTATCTCGTTACACCAGAAGGACTTCAGATAGGCCTTGCACCAAGTAAGTCTGAGCTTCGTCAGCAGAAAGATGCTGAGACGGCATCTGCATCAACTGAAAAGAAGGAAGAAGTGAAGAACTCACCACTTCGTCTTTGGGGTTGTCTCTTTGGAGCAATCGCTCTTTTCTTTGTGTTCTCTCTTGATGTTGACAATTTCAACGACTATGTATCAGCAGCCATCTATGCAATTTCCATTGCTTTGCCTGTATTCATCATCACCGACAGAGGTCTTACAACAGTTGAGAAGCTTCGCATAGGCGTAATTTACATAATAGCAGTATTCGTAATCTTCTTCTGGAGTGCATTCGAGCAAGCAGGTTCATCACTAACAATCTTTGCTGACCAACAATGCGACCGACACATTGGTGATTGGGAAATGCCAACAACGTGGTTCCAATCGATAAACCCTATCGTAGTTGTTGCCTTTGCTCCAATCATGGCAACTCTTTGGGAGTTCCTCAACAAAAAGAAATGCGAACCAGCATCTCCTGTCAAGCAAGCAATAGGCTTAGGACTTCTTTCGCTCGGATACATAGTGATTGCTTACGGCACAAGTGGTCTTGATGGAGGTCAGAAAGCAAGCATGTGGTGGCTCTTTGCTCTTTACTTCATCCACACAATAGGTGAGTTGAGTCTTTCGCCAATAGGACTCTCAATGGTTAACAAACTCTCTCCTGCACGTCTTGCAAGTCTCCTTATGGGAGTATGGTTCATGAGTAATGCAGCCAGCAACATCCTCGCTGGCAAACTTGCCACTCTTCTTCCTGCGGAAGGAGGGGAGCCAAAGAACTTCTGCGGTTTCGAAATTGCCAACCTCACCGACTTCTTCACCCTCTTTGCCGTGATGGCAGGCGTGGCAGCATTGCTTCTCTTCTTGCTTTGCCCACTTCTCAAGAAGATGATGAAAGGAGTAGAATAAACAGGCAAAAGCCAACAATAAAAAGCATTATTCAAAAAAACAATGTTTTTTGTTGCTCTTTTGTTCAAATTTCGCTAAATTCGCAACAAATTACTAAAGAATAACAACAATTGTTTAACAACAAAATAAAATTTTAACCACTATGACTATCAATGAATACAATTTTGCCGGTAAGAAGGCAATTGTACGTGTAGACTTCAATGTGCCAATTCAGGAAGGCAAGATTACTGACATGACCCGTATCAACGGTGCCCTCCCAACACTCAAGCTCATCCTTGAGAAGGGCGGTTCACTCATCATCATGTCACACATGGGTAAGCCAAAGGGAACCAAGAAGCCAGAGCTTTCACTCTCACAGATTGTTGACGCAGTAAGCGAGAAGCTCGGCGTTCCAGTACAGTTCGCTCCTGACTGCCAGGCAGCTGACGAGCAGGCAGCAGCTCTTAAGCCAGGTGAAGTCCTCCTTCTTGAGAACCTCCGCTACTACCCAGAAGAGGAAGGCAAGCCAGTAGGCGTAGAAAAAGGCACACCAGAGTTCGACGAAGCAAAGAAGGCAATGAAGGCAAGCCAGAAGGAGTTCGCCAAGAAACTCGCTTCTTACGCTGACTGCTGGGTAATGGACGCATTCGGCACTGCACACCGCAAGCACGCTTCCACAGCCGTTATCGCTGACTACTTCTCAAAGGACGATGTAATGCTCGGTCTTCTCATGGAGAAGGAAGTTACAGCTGTTGACAACGTACTCTCTAACATCAAGCGTCCATTCGTTGCTATCATGGGCGGTTCAAAGGTGTCATCTAAGATCGGCATCATTGAAAACCTCCTCGGCAAGGTTGACAAGCTCATCCTCTGTGGTGGTATGACTTACACATTCTCAAAGGCACACGGTGGCGAAATCGGTGACTCTATCGTTGAGCTCGACAAGCTTGACGTAGCCCTTGGCGTTGAGGAACTCGCTAAGAAGAACGGTGTAGAACTCGTTCTCGGTGAGGATTCAGTATGCTGCACAGGATACGATTTCAAGACATTCTCAGTTAAGGAAGGAGCCCAGATTAAGGTGTTCCCTTCAAATGCCATCGAAGCAGGCTGGGACGGTCTTGACGCAGGACCTGTTTCTCGCGAGAAGTTTGCAAAGGCTCTTGAGGGTGCTAAGACAATCCTTTGGAACGGTCCTGCCGGATGCTTCGAGTGCGAAGAGTTCACACCTGGTTCACGCGCAATAGGCGAAGCAGTTGCTAAGGCTACTGCAGAAGGAGCATTCTCGCTCATCGGAGGTGGCGACTCTGTAGCATGTGTAAACAAGTTCGGTCTTGCCGACAAGGTTTCATACATCTCTACAGGTGGCGGCGCTCTTCTCGAAGCCATCGAGGGTAAGGTTCTCCCAGGCATCGCAGCTGTAAAGGGTGAGTAATAACAAGAAGCAATAAGCTTCAAACAACAATACGGACAACTTGTTTCTCACTGAAAAAGGAAGCAAGTTGTCCTTTTTAATAAAAACATTACAGAAACATTGCAGAAAACATTGCAGAAAATTTGAGCGAAGCGTCCAAAACAACTAAAGACGCAGTCTTGAACAACACGATGCCAAACAGTTCATTAGGACACAATGATATTTTGATTTTTAAGGTTCACATATCCCTTTAACTAAGATGAGGAAATTGTTGCATATACTCGTATTAATAACACTCGCACACACGATCAGCTGCACGCACAAGGAAGAAGCAAAGGTTGAAGAGGCCGATTCCCTTTCACTTCGCATTGCACTGTTGCCATGCGCAGAATGCATACCTTTCTACTATGCCGATTCACTTGGAATATTCGACTCCTTACATGTGAAAGTAAAGCTGCTGACCTACGAGTCAGCCATGGATGCAGACACAGCATTCGTCAACGGGAAAGCAGACATCGAGGTTACAGACCTCGTGAAAGCATGCCTGTGGGTTGGCAACGGCGACAGCATCAAGGTGATAATGAGCGGAGATTTGAACATGTGGCTCTGCACCTCACCTGCAGCCAGAATAATAAAGGTCGAGAGCATCAGGGAGAAAATAATTGGAATAACCCGGCATTCATCAGTTGACTTCTTCACCGACAAAATCCTTGAGTCAGCAAAGATGAGCGAACTCGACCTTAACAAACCACAAATAAACAACATGACCCTTCGTGCCAAAATGGTTGACCTCAACCAGTACGACGGAGCAATCCTCGCCGAACCCTTCGCATCAGAAGTGGAAGCACGCGGAGCAAAGCGGCTTACAAGCACATCCGACCTTAAACTCAACGGCATGATGGCAGTCGTTGCCCGCGATTCACTATTGAAAACACGGAATGACGAAATAAGAAAAATCATAAAGGCATACAAGATTGCCGCTGAAGCAATCAACAGCGACACAACCGATGTGTTGGCATACATACCACGTGACAACGGAATCTACCTGCCCGACACACTATACCAGCGCAAGGCATACCGCACCAACGCAACCCCGTCCGACTCACTGCTCCAACTCATCAACACATGGGCAAAGGGTCGCAAACTGATAAAGGAAGACGTAACATCCGAGCGTTTATTCAGCAAGCAAATCATCCAGTAACGCACAACAACAATATATGGATTACAAAGCTGTCAAGGAACAGTTATACGACAAGAAGCTGTCAAAAGCGTTCCCCCCGATACGGGAGAAAGCAGAGTCAATGGGCAACTGGGAAATCACCGATGCCGTCGAGAGCCTCTGGAACACCTACAAGGCAATGCTGCAGTTCATGCTCAACGGCATGAACGACCCCCAGTCAGAGAAGATACGCACAGAGATAGCCGCCAAACTCACGGTTATCCTCCTGCGCATGGAGCGTCACGAACGCATCGACACCCAACCGGCAGACAAGTACACCAGCATCAGCAAGAGCATGAAACGCTTCGACTCGCTCGACTCGCTCACCGACTCACTTGAGAACAATGTCCGGGAGATCAATCGGCTCCAGCACGACCAGCTCGTGCGGCCGTCCGTCAGGGAATACAACATGCAGAAACTTGCCGAGGAACACGAGACATGCATCCTCAACCTCTTCAACTGGACATGGACATCCGACCAATGGACACGCCACGATGCCGGCACAGCCACCCGCATCATCACCTCCGACACCCTTTCACAAAACGACAAAGCCATCTTCCTGAGCGCCGTCGCCCTGAGTCTCGGAGAATTCTACGACAGAGAGAAAATGCTGTTCCTGCTCGACACATACCTCAGTCCCGACACATTAGTGTCACAACGCGCCATGGTTGACATCGTAATAAATGTCAGCCGCTACGAACGCGAGATACTGAGCGACAAGACACTCACCGAACGGCTCCAACTGTACAAAGACCTCCCCACCTGCATCGACGACTTCTACAAGACACTCACACAACTGCAGCTAAGCTGCTTCACCGACAACGTCACCACAAAAATGCGCAACGACATCCTGCCCGCACTCATGCAGGGACACATGAAGCAGGTATGGCGCGACAAGAACAAAGACACCGACGAACTGACCAAACACGGTGAAAACCCCGAATGGCTTGAGGACAAGCAATGGAACGCGAGTCTCGAGCGAAAGATGAACGAGATGGCAGACCTCCAGCTCGACGGAGCCGACGTCTATTTCGGAACATTCGCCATGCTCAAGGGCTACCCCTTCTTCAACGAGACGGCACACTGGCTCTACCCCTTCGACATGAAGAGCGCCGCCCTCATACCCGAACTCAGCAACATCATCAACAGCACGTCGGCACGCATACTCAAGCTCCTCCTTGGCGGCACGCCATTCTGCAACAGCGACCGCTACTCGCTCTGCTTCACCTTCAAGTCAATAGGCCATACCGACAGCAGCCTGATGGAGGAGCAGATAGAGTCCCAGATAAAGTCGCAGTTAGGCGGCGAAGGCACCCTTGACGAGATACTCAAGGAAACACCGGCGCAGTCGGCAAGTAAGACCGACATACGCCGCCACTACATCTTTGACCTCTACCGCCTGTACAACTGCCACCCCTACAGACTGCAGTTCAGCAACCCCTTCAAGACACTCAAGGACACCCCCCTGACACCGCTCAACAGCACCATTGCTGCAATGTACCTTGACGATTGCGACAAACTGCAATACGCCGACTTCCTCATGCGCCGCGAGTTCCACCAGTCGGCAATGGAGCTCTTTCAGAGCACCCGTCCCAACCGTGTCGACGAGCAATGCGCCAGCACATGGCAGAAGATAGGTTTCTGCGCACAGAAACTCAACCGGCTCTCATACGCCAGAGAGTGCTACGAAGCAGCCAACCGGCTGAAGCACGACTCTCCGTGGACACTCACCCGCCTCGTGAGACTATGCGTCAAGGACAACGACCACGCACATGCATTGGAGCATGTCGAGAACCTGCTCCTGATACAACCCGACAACACGAAGTACATGCGTCAGAAAGCGGAGCTCCTCATGCAGCTTCGCCGGTACGAACCGGCTCTTCAGATGCTGTATAAGATTTCATACATCGAGGACTCCCCTGCCGACATCCAGGCTGACATCGTGAAGATGCTCATCTTCACCGGCGAGGCACAAAAGGCACGGGAGCTGCTCGACAGGCTGCCCTCTTCGGGCAACGATGACACGCCTCTCCTCCTTGATGCCCTGCTGAAACTATACAACGGCAACATACGCGGAGCGTACGACACCTTCATGACGACACTCGACAGTCAACCCGAACACAGTTCGGCCATCCATCACATCATCACCCTGATTGACGAGATCAAGACAGCAGGCGTCGTCGACGCCCACACAATCCTCCTCCTGGAAGATGCAATAGAACTCAAAATCATTTAACCCCCCCACAGACAAACCATGCCAACCCACCTGCCTCGCCTTCGCCAACTCCTCCAGTTGGAATATGATTCAGAAAAAGAAGAATTCCGTCTTCAGACGGAAAAGATGGGCATTCGCAGGAAGATAAGGCGAGGCATTTGCTGGTACCCCGTAGAGGCAGGACGCAGTTACTACAACTCGCTCAATCAGTACGTTGCGGAAATTACGCGACAAGATGAAAGCGAGAGCGACGAGGACATAGAACACTCTTTCGAATACGGAAAGCCGATTCAGTTTTTCTCCTTCAATGCCAAGTACACCAACGATGACATAAAAGACAAGAACGATATCAAGTACTTCCCATTCACATCGACCATCAGCTATGTAGATGGCAACCGTATGGTGGTCACTCTGCCATCGTCGCAAGCACTCATCGACCTTCAGAATGCCGAGAATCTTGGCGTACAGCTTTACTTTGACGAAACATCATACAAGACTATGTTCCATGCACTTGACGATGTCATTAACGCAAAGAACAACCGTCTTGCAGACCTTCGCGACATTTTCGATGGGCAAATTAAGCCACAGACGAGAGCCGTCACCCCAATGCCATTCCCCTGGCTTAACCGCACACAAGACGAAGCCGTTAACGGCGTGCTTCAGGCCAAGGATGTTATGATAGTGCATGGCCCTCCAGGAACAGGCAAGACAACCACACTCGTGGAAGCTATCTATGAGACACTACGCAGAGAAACGCAAGTCATGGTGTGCGCACAAAGCAACATGGCTGTAGATTGGATAAGCGAGAAACTCGTTGACCATGGCATCAGCGTACTTCGCATTGGCAATCCTACACGCGTCAACGACAAGATGCTCAGCTTCACCTACGAACGCAAATTTGAAAGCCACCCCGACTATCCCGAATTGTGGAGCATACGCAAAACCATACGCCAGATACACGAGAACCGCAAGAAGGGAGAAAGCGTACATCAGAAGATTGCCCGACTTCGCGACCGTGCATCTGAGATTGAAATGAACATTAACGCCCAGCTCTTTGATGATGCACGAGTCGTTGCATGCACCCTCGTAGGCTCGGCAAACAAACTTCTTGTGCGTCAGCGCTTCTCAACCCTTTTCATAGATGAAGCAGCACAAGCACTTGAACCTGCCTGCTGGATTGCCATCAGAAGGGCGAGCCGTGTAATCCTTGCCGGCGACCATCAGCAACTGCCTCCAACCATCAAGTGCTACGAAGCCATGCGTCAAGGACTTGGCACAACACTTATGGAACGCATTGTGGCAAACCAACCATCAGCCGTGAGTCTTCTCAAAGTACAATACCGCATGAACGATGCAATAATGAAATTCTCCTCTGATTGGTTCTATAACGGAGAAGTCGAATCGGACAAGAGCGTCAGCCGCGGTTCAATACTCGACCTTGAGCACCCCATTGAATGGGTTGATTCAGAAGACAAAGAGGAGTTTGTTGGCGAGAATCACGGACGCATCAACAAGACAGAAGCAGAACTCGTCCTGACAACACTCGAGAACTACATAAACAAAATCGGCAAGACACGTTTCCTCGAGGAAAGGCTCGATGTAGGCATCATCTCACCATACAAGGTACAAACCCAATACCTCAGGCAACAGATTAAGAAAAGACAGCAGTTCCGTCCATTCCGCCAACTCATCAGCGTCAACACCGTTGACGGATTCCAGGGGCAGGAGCGTGACATTATCATGATAAGCCTTGTGCGAAGCAACGAAGACGGTCAGATAGGATTCCTCAACGACCTCAGACGCATGAACGTGGCAATGACTCGCGCAAAGAAAAAGCTCATTATCTTCGGCAACAAGGAAACCATGCAACACCACACATTCTACCGAAAATTAATAAGCTACGTCCAGAACATAAACAACCTATCAACATTATGAGATACGCAATCGTCGGAAGCGGTGCCATAGGAAGCTATTATGGCACAATGCTGGCAAAAGCCGGCAACGAAGTACATTTCCTTCTACATAGTGACTATGAATTTGTCAAGGAACACGGATTTCAGGTCAATTCCTGCAATGGCGACTATCACCTTGACTCCGTACTTGCATACAACAACACAACCGACATGCCGCAGGCAGACGTGGTAATAGTCGCGCTGAAAACCGTACGCAACCACCTACTCCCCACCCTGCTACCTCCACTACTCGGCAAAGACACCATTGTACTTCTCATACAGAATGGCATAGGTGTCGAGCAGGACGTGCAGAGCATGTTCCCCGACACACAACTTGCCGCAGGACTTGCATTCATCTGCTCCTCAAAGACAGAACAAGGAACTGTGAACCACCAATGCTACGGAAGCATCAACATAGGCAACTATTCCGTCAGAAATGAAGAGAAATATATTGAAATGCTGAACGATTTCGAGAAAGCAGGAGTAGCAACTAACAATGTAGAGTACAACGAGGCAAGATGGCGTAAAGCCGTGTGGAACATGCCTTTCAATGGCATGACCGTGGTAAGACGCTGCTTGACAAGCAACCTTCTTGAAGACTCCGAAACACGCGAACTTATCTATCGCCAGATGCTTGAAGTCATCCATGCAGCATGGGCATGTGGCTCAACAACTATTTCTGAGGATTTTGCCGACAAGATGATACAGAATACACTCGACATGGTTCCTTACTCACCATCCATGAAACTCGATTACAACTTTGGAAGACCTATGGAAGTGGAGTATCTCTATTCACGCCCTATCCAGATAGCCCAAGAACATGGTTTTGACATGGTACTGATGAGAGAACTGGAATCAAAGCTTAAAGCGTTGGATGCAGAAAATAACTGAATAGAGAAAATATTTGTGGTTTGTAAAAACACACATAGATTTGCTGCGAAAGGAGAAACAAGACCTCTACTTCATCCGTTGGACTCGCATCGCCACATTATAAATCCAAATCATCGAGCACGTCGGCAATGGTGTAACCCTGCCGTCTCGCAAACTTATACGATTCAGTAACTCCATACTCGCTTGCTAATCGCAAAGCTTCCTTCTCCGTCATAGGCTGCTTTTGTCCTATGGTAAGCAAATGATATAGTAGTGATGCCATAAGTTAACCTACCCCCAACCATGCAAATTTAACATTTTAACAATTTAACAAAAAATGCGATGCTCGTTTCACGGGTGAATACCACACG
>JAZLHP010000053.1:0-3288 GCA_045616905.1 Bacteroidaceae bacterium | reverse complement strand
ACGCTTCTGTATGTAATGATGTAGTCTATTTGACTACTCAGCCCAAAGGTATAAATAATTATAGGATAATACAATTATCTTATAAGTTTTAACTTTTAATTTTTGCCCCACCCAAAAAAAACAAGCGGCATCAGAAGTTCCCCTCTAATGCCGCCAAATTTATAATCTTGAACGCTTTTTACAAGCACTCCTTGAATGCCTTCAAGAATTTATCGCACTCCTCGATTGTGAGGCACAAAGGAGGAAGCAGACGAATCATGTTTGTTCCTGCCACACCTGTAAAGATATGCTTCTCGAACAACAACTTTGTACGTATCTCCTTGATTGGCTCATTGAACTCAAGACCTATCATCATACCAAGACCACGAATCTCTTTGATCTTGTCTGATTTAGGCATGTTGTCCAACAGATACTTGCCAACTTTCGCTGCATTCTCAACAAGTTTCTCCTGCTCGAATATCTCAGCAACAGAGAGAGCTGCCGCCATTGCAAGGTAGTTGCCACCGAATGTCGTACCAAGCATTCCCTTGACAGGCTCAAATTCTGGCGAGATAAGGATAGCACCACATGGGAATCCGTTAGCAATACCCTTGGCCATTGTGATGATGTCTGGCTTTATGCCGAAATGCTGGTGAGCAAAGAACTTACCGCTACGTCCATAACCCGACTGAATCTCATCGAGAATAAGGACAGTGCCATGCTTCTTACACTCAGCAGAGAGCTGCTGGAAGAACTCAGGAGTTGGGATGTGAATTCCGCCACAGCCCTGAATACCTTCAACGATGACAGCAGCAACGTCGTCACCCTTCAAGGCCTCCTTAACGCTCTCGATGTTGTTGAATTCTGCGAATACAACTTTATGGTTTGCGTTGAATGGAGATACAATCTTTGGATTGTCTGTAACTGCCACGGCACCTGAAGTACGGCCATGGAACGAACGCTTGAAAGCTACAACCTTGTCGCGCTTTGTATGGAATGAAGCAAGCTTCAATGCGTTTTCATTCGACTCGGCGCCCGAATTGCAGAGGAAGAGAGAGTAGTCTGTATAACCACTGAGCTTCTGAATCTTCTCTGCGAGTTTCTCCTGAAGTGGATTGATGACGCTGTTAGAGTAGAAGCCTATCTTGCCGAGCTGCGCGGTGATGTCTGCTACATATTTTGGATGCGAGTGACCAACAGAAATAACTGCATGACCACCGTAGAGGTCGAGATATTCCTGACCTTTGTCGTCCCAGACTTTACATCCGAGACCCTTTACTGGCACTACGTCAAATAGTGAATATACGTCGAAAAGTTTCATTAGAATCCTGATGGTTTAAGGTTAAGACCTGTGTTCTCTGGCAATCCAAACATGAGGTTCATGTTCTCTACTGCCTGACCCGACGCACCCTTTACAAGGTTGTCAATCATCGAGATGACATGGAGCTTCTTGCCATATTTCTTTACGTAGAGTACATTCTTGTTGGTGTTGACTACCATCTTGAGGTCTGGGTTGAAGTCAACAACATTTACAAATGGCTCGTCCTTATAATATGACTTGTAGAGCTCTACTGCCTCTTCTTCGCTCATGTCACAGTCAAAATAGACTGACGACATGATACCACGTGGGAAGTCTCCTCGCACTGGCACGAAGTTCATCTCGCCTTCATAGTGTGGAGCGAGTTTCTTGAGCGTCTCGTTCACCTCACCAAGATGCTGGTGTGTGAACGCTTTGTATATTGACATGTTGTTGGCACGCCAGCTGAAGTGTGTTGTCTCCGATGGCTTCTGGCCTGCACCTGTCGAACCTGTTATACCTGTCACGTGAATCTCACCTAGCTTGTCAGCTTTTGCCATTGGCAGGAGGGCAAGCTGGATTGATGTGGCGAAACATCCTGGGTTTGCTATACGCTTTGCTTCCTTTATCTCTTTGCGGAATGCTTCTGGCAAACCGTATACAAAGTCCTCTGCATCAGCTGCAAGACGGAAGTCGTTTGAAAGGTCAATGATCTTGCCGTCGAAATCAGCTGGCAAAGAATGAACGTAATCTTTCGATTTGCCATGACCCGAGCAGATGAAGATGACATCAACGGCACCTGCTGGCGCATCTGCACTGAATGTCAACTTCGTGTCACCTATAAGGTCGTGGTGTGCTTTCCAAACTGGCTCACCAGCATGGCTTTCACTCTGAGCGAAGATGATATCTGCCCAAGGGTGGTTGATGAGTATTCGCATCAACTCGCCAGCAGTATAGCCTGCTGCACCTATAATTCCTACTTTTATCATTATCTCTCTTCGTTAGGATGTGCCAAATAATATGCTCTCAATGCTGTCGATGTAACTTTGATGAAGCCCTTAGCATCGTCCGACGACCATGCCTTTGCTGTTTCACCATACTCGCCAAGCTTGTTCTTTACAAGGTCGTTTGGCGAATCTACACCTACTGTCTGGAATGTCAAAGGACGAAGTTCAAGTGTAACTTCACCTGTCACATTGCGCTGGCTGCTCTCAAGCATTGCCTCGATATCTGGCATCACTGGCTCAAGATACTGGCTCTCATGGAGGAACATGCCATACCAGTTAGACACCTGGTCTTTCCAATACTCCTGCCACTTAGAGAGTGTGTACTTCTCAAGGAAGCGGTGAGCTCCGATGATAAGCATTGGAGCTGCTGCCTCAAATCCTACCCGGCCCTTGATACCGATGATTGTGTCACGTACATGGCAGTCACGACCTATGCCGTATGCTGCACCAATCTCCTCAACTGCCTGAATCGCCTTGATCTTGTCGTCATACTTGACACCGTTAACCGAGCAAAGCTCACCCTTATCGAATCCGAGTTTCAAAAGCTCTGGACCCTCCTTTGTAGCATGCTTGAGATATGCGCTCTCTGGCAATCCCTGCTTTGAGTCGAGAATCTCGCCACCGCAGATTGATGTGCCCCAGATACCTACATTGTATGAATACTTCAACTTTGTGAAGTCTGCAAAATAACCATTCTTGTTGAGGTAGTCAACTTCCTCCTGACGGCTCAGGTTGCCATCACGTGTGAGAGTGATGATCTCCACACCAGGAGCCATGACAAGGAATGTCATGTCAAAACGAATCTGGTCGTTACCCGCACCTGTCGAGCCATGAGCGATTGCCGATGCACCAATTTCCTTAGCGTAGCGTGCTATTGCCAATGCCTGGAATATACGTTCAGAACTTACTGAAATAGGATAGCAGTTGTTGCGAAGCACGTTGCCATATACCATGTAGCGGAGGCTCTTCTGATAATACTCCTGTGTGACGTCAAGTGTCACGTAT
>JAZLHP010000052.1:0-81703 GCA_045616905.1 Bacteroidaceae bacterium | reverse complement strand
GCTCCACCATCCCACACGTTAAGATAACGATTGTTTCCTGATCCACTAGTATTTAAAGAAGTTGCACTATATGTAGTAATGTAATAACCATCAGTAGCATTACCAATTCTCACATATAAATTTGAACCTGTGGTATTAATTAGCATAGCACCACTATTATTATTTAGATAATAAGTTGTGGATCCAACTTTATATGCTAATTTTGTAGCTGTAGTACCTGTACCTGTAATTGTAAAGAGCGTTGCATCGTCTATTGTTTTTGTGGGATAGCTAATGGATGCATCTGCATGAATAAATCCCCAATTAGGATGATACAAATACCAACTTTCCGCAGCAGGAGTCTCTCCCGTCCACGTCCAATTTTGTGCTTTCACTCCAAAGCACAGGCAAATAAACATTGCCGATAATACAAATAATCTTTTAATGTGTATCATAATGCGTTGTTTTTGTTATCTTGACTTGTTATCCTCTTCCACAAAATATGAGTATCTGGTTTTTCTGTTGGATTCTCGCGGTTGTGAATTAGTTAGAAGGATAGATATTATTAGATGATAATTTAATATATGGTATTATTTGCGAATTTAATAAAACAATCTTTTTCTAACAAATTAATTAATGTGTTTGCAATTTTACCCCCCCCCTCATTTTATTGATGTATGTCAATTATTTGCACATGAAGCATTACATTTTGCACAGTTGACTTTACAATATTGAACAAACCATCAAAGAAAGAAATGTCCTAAGAACCATCTGATGAACGTTCTAATTGTTGCTGAAATTTTGTTTTATCATACAAAACCTACACACCCTACACTAAATCTGTATATACGGCTGATTATCTGCAATTTATCATGGTGCATAGTTGCGTTTAACCCTGCACTAACCCTACACTGCTCTGCACTGTACCCAACATCAGCAATTATGTCTCTCTGAAGATTGTACATTTTCAAATAAATCAGGTGCAGGGTTAGTGTAGGGTTAGTGCAGGGATAGTGTAGGATTAAAAGCCACCATGCACCAGACTTAATTCATTGGCAATTAGAGTGGTAAGGTGCACTTATTATCATTTAGTGCAGGGTTACAAGAATATACTTAACAAAGAGTAGGGATAAGAACCTTTTTAGGGTAAGACACTTTATCGTAGGCAATTGTTTGTGTCATTAATCGTAGAAGGCGTATTAGTCATATTCAATTGCCTTAACTTATGATGTTTTATTTCCGTAGGGACGGAAAAGATGCAATATCGGGGTACTATGACCAATTCCGTACGTTCGGAAATACATGCCAATAAGTGAGGACTTATGCGTACCCTTTACAAGGCTTATTTCTCATCCCTTGTAATGAATAAAACTGATCCCTTATAATGGATAAAGTTCATCCCTTATAAGGGTCAACGCATGTCACTTATTACGACAAATGTCATCTCTTTCAGCATTTATCATCAAATGATATTGTGCATACAAATAAAAAACTGTAACTTTGCGGACAAATCACAAAGGAGGAAACGATACCCCTTCCACAAACCTTGAGCCATAAAACCATCAACCCCATAAAATAATCATACATGACAATTATCAGGACAAAACAAATACGTTTTTCACTCCTTCTATCAATTTCATTATTGTCGGCAGTAATTACGGCTTGTCATTCTTCCGTAAGTGTCACAACCATGACAGATATAGAGAGGATACAACAGAGAGGAACGCTGCTTGTCGGTGCTACTGGCGACTATCGTCCTTTGTCTTATCTTGACGCTGAAACCAATATGTATTGGGGATTTGACGTTGACTTTGCAGAGATAATCGGCAAGGCTCTGGGTGTAAAGGTGCAGTTCGTTCCTACTTCATGGCCAACCCTGACGGAGGACACGCATAATGAGAAGCTCTTTGACTTGGCTATGTGTGGCATAACGATTACTGATGCTCGGAAAGAGACGATGCTCATGTCGGAAGGTTATCTTCAGAACGGAAAGACAATCCTGTGCCGCAAGGATCAGGCAGAACGCTACACATGTCTGGGGGACATCAACAAGCCTGATGTAGTTGTGATGGTTAACCCGGGAGGATTAAACGAGAAGTTTGCAAATGAGAATTTAGCAAATGCACAGATTGTCATCCATCAAAAGAACGAGGAGATACCATCACTCATAGCAGAAGGTAAAGCAGACATCATGATTACCGAAATCGTTGAAGCGTCATACTACACACAAGCAGACGAACGGCTAGCAGCACCTCTTATCGACCAGCCTTTCAACCACAGCCTTATGGGTGTATTGATACGGAAAGGCAATGATACGCTACTTAAACGTGTAAACATCATCATTGATTCTTGCAAGAAAGACGGTACATTGAGACGTTTACACGAGAAGTACGGGTTCAAATACAACTTCTAACAAGAGAGAGGTGAGAGGTGGAACGTTTGAAAGCAGTATTCAGGCATTAATGGCTGTTACTTTTTAGGTAATTATATAGTATTTGGCTACGCCGAGCTAAAGGTTGACCCAAGCGCCTTCTGCACTTTTGCTTTTTAAGGACGGTCGTTCCTCCCCTCTCATCGTTCCGAATCCTCTGATAATAAACAATCAAAAGAGCACGCTTCTCCAGAAGAAATTCTCTTCAATTTAACTTCAATTTATCTTCAATAATTGTAGAAACATTGCAGAATAATTGCAGATAATTTTAGTGGAGCGTCCAAAACAATAAAAGACAAAGTCTTAAATAATAAGGCAAACATTTTATTCGACGAAGCCAAATAGTAATATTGATGCCTTTATTTTTTCACTTTTAATAAAACTAATTCAGCACGAATGTATGTGATGTTGTGAATTTGTGCTATATTTGCAAAGTTTTTATTTCTAACCTTTAAATTTCGTTTTTATAACCTTTATTTTCAAAATCTATAGGTGTCACGGTTTTTTCACATATTATTTGCATTGATGGCATGTGCCGTATGTCTGCCTGTCGGGGCTCAACAGACGGTGTCGCACTCTCCACGAATAAAGAGCCTACAGGTAGAGTTGGGTGGTCATTGGGGAGAGCCACCGGTGATGCTCATACACTCTGGCAACTTCATTGAGATTTCGTTTGACGACTTACAGGCGAGCTATCAGCGGTACACTTACACCATAACGCATTGCAATGCTGACTGGAATCAGAGTGACCTGCTGACGAGTGAGTACATGACTGGATTCAATGACCAGCGCATTGACGACTACGAACCTGCCATCGGCACAGAGATGGACTACTGCCACTATTCGTTCACTCTGCCTAACAGCGAGGTGAGGTTGCTTGTGTCGGGGAATTATGTGGTTGACATCTTTGAGGACGGTGAGGATGAGCCTGTGGCTCGTGCATGCTTCTCGGTGGTGGAGCCACATGTCGGCATTGACATGGAGGTGAGCGGAAACACCGACATTGACACATGGGAGAGTCATCAGCAGGTGAGTTTCAGAATTAACTACAGCGGATATCAGGTGAGTAACCCTGTGAGCGACCTGAAGCCTGTGGTGGTGCAGAACCACAGATGGGACACGCAGGTGACCGACCTGAAACCGTCGTACATGCGTGTGAACCAGCTTGTCTATGAGCACAACCGTAATCTGATATTCGAGGCGGGCAATGAATACAGGCGTTTTGAGATTCTTGACGAGTATGTGCCTACTATGCGTGTGGACAACATGCGATTTGACGACCCGTACTACACAGCCACCTTATACACCGATGCGCAACGTGTCAACTACCTCTTTGACAAGGATCAGGACGGCAGATACTATGTGCGTAACGGTGACAACGATAACAACGACACGGAAAGTGACTATTTCATGACGCGGTTCACGCTCGAGATGCCAGAGATTCCAGGCGGCAGCGTGTATCTGAACGGTGACTTCACGGGTAACCAATACACTGACGAGTACAAGATGGTTTACAACATCATCGACCATAAATACGAATTGGTGACGCCTTTGAAACAGGGTTCGTACAACTATCAGTACCTGTTCGTAAGGGATGGTGACTCATACGGAACACCTCGCAACACGGAGGGATGTTTCCACCAGACACAAAACGAGTATTACATCTATGTGTATCACCGACCTGTCGGGTTAAGATACGACAAACTCGTGGGATTCGTGAGGAATTAAAGACTCTCCCCATAAACCTCCAAACATTAAACTATTAAACATTAACCATAAACGACCATAAACACCCCCATCATTACAAGCTCCCTCTCTTTTAACGGGTAGCGACCGTATGAAAGCGTGACTGAAGTCACGGTTTAGGAAGCGACCGAGCTAAGTGCTCTTAGTGAGGACGGGAAAGTCAGGGGTGGGTCTCTTAAGCATTATGAGATTATTCCTATGCTTTGCCTTATTTCTGCTGACGAGTACGGCTTCGTGGTCGCAGAGTTTTCAGTCGCAAATTGAGGCATGGGCAAAAGACTATACAAGAAGAGATGCATACATACGCCCGAGCAAAGTGACATCGTGCGATGTTGACTCTGAGAACGAGGTGGTGAGCATCACTTTGGACGGTGGATTCCCTGAGCAGCACTTCACTCCTGAAGTGGTGGAGGACGTGTATGCCAAGGTACGTTCGTTCCTTCCTGACAACCAAAAGAAATACGACCTGAAGATTTACACAGAAGATCACCTCATAGAAGACCTTGTACCTAATTTCTTCCGCAAGGGCCACAAGAACGAGAGCCGCATGCTGAAGGAGAAATACGAGGGTAACGCATGGGTGAGCAACGTGTCGCGACCTTATCGTGCCACTCACGGATTGGAAGGTAACCACATTGCATTATGGCAAAGTCACGGACGCTATTTCCGCACGGAGAAAGATGACTGGTACTGGGAGCGTCCTCGCCTGTTCTGCACCACGGAAGACCTGTTCACACAGACCTTCGTGCTGCCATACGTGATTCCTATGCTTCAGAATGCTGGTGCTGTAGTATTCACACCTCGTGAGCGCGACTGGCAAAGCAATGAGGTGATAGTAGATAACGACCAGCCAAACAAGAACGGCACATACATAGAGGCATCGAGAAGAAGTGACCGCAAACACATCTGGAAGACATCCATGAAGAACGGATTCGCACACTACAAAGAGGTGTACGAGACCGTTGACAGTCCTTTCTGTGACGGTACTGCACGTTATGTTGAGGCTACCCACAACAGGAAAGAGGAGTCATTTGTACAATGGGTGCCTGAAATACCCGAATCGGGCAAGTATGCTGTATATGTTGCGTATCAGTCGTTACCAAACAGCGTTGACGATGCCTTATACACCGTTTATCATAAGGGAGGAATGACAGAGTTCAAGGTGAACCAGAAGATGGGTGGCGGAATATGGACTTACCTCGGCACGTTTGAGTTTGACAAGGGTGAACACGACTACTGCATGGTTAAGCTGTCGAACGTATCAGACAGCAAAGGTGTGGTGACTGCCGATGCGGTGAGATTCGGCGGTGGAATGGGCAACATAATACCAACCCATGCATCGCGTAGCGTTAAGCCAAGCGGATTGCCTCGATGGGCAGAAGCTGCAAAATACTCAACGGTGTGGTATGGATTCCCATACAGCATACACACCGAACCATTCGGAACCAACGAATATAATAACGACATCAATTCGCGACCTGCATCTGTGAACGAGTTGTCGGGAGGTTCTGTGTATAACAACATTCGCAAGGAAGGAAGACACGTGCCTATCGACCTGAGCATTGCCTTCCACAGCGATGCCGGCTATCATGCAGATGATTCATACATCGGTTCGCTTGCCATTTACAGAACTAACATCTATGACGGCAAGACGGGAAGCGGAATGGACAGATACACGAGCCGCGACCTGACTTCAATTATGCTGACAAACCTGTCGGTTGACCTGAAAAAATACAACTGGAGGGTGCGTCAGACATGGAACCGTGACTATGGAGAGGCACGTACCCCAATGGCTCCGGCATGTATCCTCGAAATGCTATCGCACCAGAATTTCGGTGACATGAAAAAGGGATTTGACCCTACGTTCAAGTTTGACTTCTGCCGATCGGTGTATAAGTCAATAGTGAAGTACGTATCGTCAATCTACAACCGCAACTACACCATACAGCCATTACCAGTGGACAACTTTGCCATCACTCTCGACGAAGAGAAAAATGAGGCAGAGCTGACATGGGACGAAGTGGAAGACCCATTGGAGCCTACTGCCAAGGCACAGGATTTCATTCTGTACACACGTATGAATAACGAGGCATTTGACAACGGAAAGATTGTTCATGGCAACACCCACAAGATGAAGTTTCTGCCTGGTGTGGTGTATTCGTTCAAGGTAACTGCAGTCAACAAGGGAGGCGAGAGCTTCCCATCAGAGACACTTACGGCAGGCATCGCTCCTCGCAGCAAGGGCAAGGTGTTGATAGTAAACGGATTTACCCGTCTGGAGGGACCTAAGACACTTGACACGTCAACCGAGGCAGGATTCCTCATAGATGATGACCCAGGAGTACCGTACGGAGCTTTTGCCGGATATTGCGGAGCACAAAAGACATTCAACCGCAGCAGAGGCGGTTCGGAAGGAGCTGGAGCACTTGGCGACTGCGGCAGCGAGTATGAAGGCAAGGTGATGATGGGCAACACGTTTGACTATCCTTTCATTCATGGTTATGCCATCTATCTTGATGGACGATATTCTTTCACCTCATGCAGTGCAAAAGCCGTCAGCACGGGTAAGGTAAAATTGAATGACTATCAGATTGTTGATTTGATATACGGAGTGCAGAAGAACTTCGACAACAACATTAACCGTGCCATAAGCAACTACAGAAACGGCGGAGGACGACTGCTCATAAGCGGAGCAAACATGACATCTGACGAAATGGCCACGGTTGCAGGAACCATAAAAGATAAAAGGCAAGCAAAGGTAAGCGGTTGCCAGCTTGAGTTTGACATCTACCGCGAGATGAATGACAAGTCGTACAGTGTGCCAGAGCCTTCTGTCTTGAATGCTGTAGGTGGTGCCTACCCTATCATGACTTATCAGAACGGACAGGCAGCAGCAGTTGCCATGGATGGGAAGTTCATCAGAATGGGATTCCCATTGGAAAGCATCACCGACAGAAAGAAGATAAACATGCTGATGGGAGCATTCATCACCTTCCTCGAAAAGAACGCACAATAAAAATGACTTGGCTACCGACTACAAAGAAAGAGATTGAGCGATTGGGATGGGATCATATCGATGTGATTCTGTTCTCAGGTGATGCGTATGTTGACCATCCATCATTCGCGGCTGCCGTTATAGGGAGAATGCTTGAAGCACAAGGACTTAACGTAGCCATAGTGCCTCAACCCGACTGGCATGGTGACTATCGCGACTTCAAGAAATTGGGAAGACCACGATTGTTTTTCGGAATATCACCAGGTGCCATGGATTCCATGGTGAACAAATATACAGCGAACAAGCGACTGCGTAGTGAAGACGCATACTCACCAGACGGACGCCATGACCTGCGTCCGGAATATCCTACCATCGTTTACACAAAGATTCTTAAAGAACTCTACCCTGATGTGCCTGTTGTAATGGGAGGCATCGAGGCTTCACTCCGACGACTGACTCATTACGACTACTGGAAGGACAGTCTTCAGAAATGCATATTATGCGACTCAGGAGCTGACCTTCTCATCTATGGCATGGGAGAGAAACCAATTGTGTCATTGGCACAACTGCTTATTGAGCAAGATTGCGAGATTGACACAGCGTTATTCCGTAACCTGATGCTGAGGTTCCCTCAGAAGCAGACGGTAATGCTGCTCAAAGAAAAGGAGATTCCAGGAGGAATACGCAAGAGCGACCTTGTGCTTCACCCACATGAGAGATGCGTGAAAGACAAAAAGGCTCAGGCAGAGAATTTCAGACACATAGAAGAGGAGTCGAACAAATACGAAGCGCAGAGAATCCTGCAAGAGGTGGATGGCATGTACGCGGTGGTGAACCCGCCATATCAGCCAATGACTCAGGATGAACTCGACCAGTCATTTGATCTGCCATACACACGATTGCCACACCCGAAATACAAAGGGAAACGCATTCCTGCATACGACATGATTAAGTTCTCGGTGTGTATGCATAGAGGTTGCTTTGGTGGTTGTGCCTTCTGTACCATCTCTGCGCACCAGGGGAAGTTCATAACATCAAGGAGCAAGGAAAGCATCTTGAAAGAGGTAGAGGCGATAAAGCAGTTGCCTGACTTCAAAGGCTACCTTAGTGATTTGGGAGGGCCATCAGCGAACATGTATGCCATGCACGGTAAGAACCTGGAATTATGCCATAAGTGCAAGCGTCCGTCGTGCATCAACCCGAAAGTATGTCCTAATCTTAACACCGACCACACAAAACTGCTGGACATTTACAAATCTGTTGACGCAATACCAGGAATAAAGAAGAGTTTCGTGGGGTCGGGAGTTAGGTATGACCTGCTGCTGCATGACACTGGCGACAATAGCATCAACAAGGTGAACATGAGGTACACGGAGGAACTGATAACCAAGCATGTGAGCGGGCGACTGAAGGTGGCACCAGAGCACACTTCGCAAAAAGTGCTTGACCTGATGAGAAAACCTTCGTTCAAACTGTTCTACGACTTCAAAAGGATTTTTGACGATGTAAACAGGCGTCATCACCTGAACCAGCAACTTATACCGTATTTCATAAGCTCACACCCAGGATGCACGGCAGAAGACATGGCTGAACTGGCGGTGATAACAAAGAACCTGAATTTCCAACTTGAACAGGTACAAGACTTCACCCCTACCCCAATGACAGTAAGTACGGAAGCATGGTACAGTGGTTTTCATCCGTACACGCTACAACCTGTCTATTCTGCAAAGACACAGAAAGAAAAGCTTGCCCAAAGGCAGTTCTTCTTCTGGTATAAGCCTCAAGAACGGCAAGGAATCATAAACGAGTTGCGCAAAATGGGCAGACAAGACCTTATTGACAAGCTATTCAACGGCAATGGCAATCAGTCGGGGAAAGCCACCAAACATAACAACTCACCACAACGCAGACGATGATACTTTTTTAGCATCATTATATGATTACCTTTCATGCTGTATAAAAGTACCGACATTTGATATTTTTTGCAAAGCGTTGTTGGTTGATTTACTTTATCTTTGCAAATGATTTCCCTAACCAAAGAGATTAGGGGTTTGAAACAACGTATTTGCAATCCTCAACATGAAACTCAAATCTATCCTACTACTTGCAGCCGTGATGACAACAGGCTGCATGGCTGCTAAAGGCACTCCTGCAGAGCAATTGATAGAACGCCTGCAGAAGATACAGAAAAAAGGATTAATGTATGGCCACCAAGATGACCCATTCTACGGCATATCATGGGAATGGGACAAGGGCCGCTCTGACACGAAGGAACTTGTAGGCGACTACCCTGCCGTGATGGGATTTGACCTCGGTGGCATTGAAGTTGGTGACAAAGCCAATCTTGACAGTGTGCCGTTCACTCGCATGAGAGAGGAAATCATCGCTCACCACCAACGAGGAGGCATCATAACAATCTCTTGGCACCCACGCAATCCTCTTCTCGGAACTACGGCATGGATAGAGAAGGACACAATAGCTTACAATCAGGCGGTAGCGGCACTGAAGGCATTAGGTCAGCATGAACTTGCGGAAAAGGTAGTCAATCCTCTCAATACAACTGCAAGCATATTGAAGGGAGGTAGCCAACATGAAAAGTTCAATCTTTGGTTGAAAAGGGTCAGCGACTTCTTGACATCGCTGAAAGATACAAAGGGCAATCCTATACCTGTCATTTTCCGTCCATGGCACGAGAACAACGGTTCATGGTTCTGGTGGGGACAGAAGTGTTGCTCGGACGAAGAGTATCATGCACTATGGAACATGACACAAGATTATATTAACAATGTACTGCCAACAAGCATAGTATGGAGTTACTCGCCTAACCTGCAAGGCAACTGGACAGAGAAAGCATGGATGGTGAGATACCCTGGTGACGACCGTGTTGACCTGATTGGCGAAGATGCATACCAATGGGGGACGGAGGAAGACTTCCGCACTCAACTCACAGCAGACTTACGTATCATAACAGAAATAGCAGAGAAGCACGGAAAGCTGATCGCTATGACAGAATGCGGATACCAGAACTCACCTGACCCTACATGGTGGACACGCGTGTTCCGTCATGTGGTAAGCGACTACCCTATATGCTACTTCCTGCCTTGGCGCAACTACAAGAAGGAGCATTTCGGAGTGAGCAAGGACGCAAAGACTGCCGACGATTTCAAAGAATGGGCAAAAGATAAAAAGCTTTTATTATTAAAGGATATCAAGTAAATATAAAATAGATAATCAAAATCTATTTATAAAATAATATATAGTACTACAATCATACACCAAGACAGAGTTTGGAATAAGTAACGGAAACAAATTATTATAAGGACAGCAATGACACCTGAATACAAGGCTAAAGTGGACGCTCTTCGTACTCATCACGAAGAACTTATAACAAGAAAGAACATAAAGAAGGAATGGGGTAACGGAATCTATGACAAGTATGAATACCCTATCATAACAGCAGAGCACACTCCGCTGGAGTGGAGATACGATTTTTGCGAAAAGGATAATCCTTACCTCATGCAGAGAATCATGATGAACGCAACACTTAATTCCGGTGCAATCAAATGGGGAGACAAGTATCTTCTCATTGTTCGTACAGAAGGAGCAGACCGCAAGAGTTTCTTTGCTGTTGCAGAATCGCCTAACGGCATTGACAACTTCCGTTTCTGGGATGAGCCAATCACAATGCCGGAGGATGTGATTCCTGCCACCAACATCTATGACATGCGAATAACTGCACATGAGGACGGATGGATATACGGAGTCTTCTGTGCTGAGCGCCATGACGACAGCCAGCCTAACGACCTCAGTGCTGCCACGGCAACTGCTGGCATTGCACGCACAAAGGATTTGAAGACATGGTATCGTCTGCCTGACCTTAAGAGCAAGAGTCAGCAACGCAACGTTGTTCTGCACCCTGAGTTCGTCAACGGCAAGTACGCATTCTACACCCGTCCTCAAGACGGATTCATCGATGCTGGAAGTGGCGGTGGCATAGGATGGGCATTGGTTGACGACATTGAGAATGCAGAGGTAAAGGAAGAGACCATCATCAATGCACGCCACTACCATACTATTATGGAAGTGAAGAACGGCGAGGGTCCACATCCTATCAAGACGAGAAAGGGATGGCTACACCTTGCACATGGCGTACGAGGATGTGCCAGCGGATTGCGTTATGTGCTTTATATGTACATGACTGCATTAGATAATCCTACAAAAGTCATTGCACAACCTGGAGGATATTTCCTCGTGCCAGAGGGAGGAGAATACATAGGTGATGTGATGAATGTGGCATTTGCCAACGGATGGATTGCAGACGGAGGAGAAAAGGATGATAGCGGATTTGCTCCAATACATGATGACAACGACCGCGTACTCGTATATTATGCATCAAGTGACACTCGCATGCATGTGGCAGAATCGACCATCGGAAAACTTGTTGACTACTGCATGAACACTCCAGAAGACGGATTCACAACAGGTGCAAGCGTGGAGACCATTAAGCAACTTATAGCAAAGAACAAAGAAACGTTAAAATAAATATCATGGTAAAATTTAGAGAAAAAATCGGATATGCGCTGGGTGATGCAGCGTCAGGTGGAATCACATGGAAGATTATGTCCACAGCATTCCCTCTGTTTTTCACAAACATTTTCGGACTTTCGTTTGCTGATGCTGCGACATTGATGCTTATTGCAAGAATGTTTGACGTAGTGACAGACCCTCTTATGGGAAGTTTGGCTGACCGTACAAGATCACGCTGGGGAACATATCGTCCTTGGATTATCTTCGGTTCCATTCCATTTGGAATAATCTTTGCATTACTCCTTTACACTCCTGACTTGGGACCAGATGGCAAGCGAATATACGCATACACATTATACCTTTCCATGATGGCAGTTTACACCCTCGTGAATGTTCCTTACGGTTCGCTTCTCGGCGTGATGACTAAGGACGACAACGAAAAGAACCAGTTCTCATCATACAGAATGGTAGGTGCCTACGCCATGGGATTCATCACACTCATCTCATTCCCATATTTGCAAGAGATGGTGGGTGGTTCCGAATCACATCAGTATGCAGTTCTCGGTGCAGGATTCGGATTACTGGCTGCAATCATGACTCTGGCATGCGGTCTTCTGACCAAAGAGCGCCTCAAGCCTATACGAGCTGAGAAATTCTCATTCAAGCAATATAGCGACCTTGTAAAGAACAAGCCATGGATATACATAACACTTGTGGCAATCTGCACCAATTTCTTCAATGGATTCAGATACGCAGCAGCTGGATACATGATTACATACTGTCTTGGTGGCGACGTGACATTAGGCAAGTTCATCATCAACTATACAGTATTCATGGCATTCAGCGAAGTGACATGTATGATTTTCGGTGGCGTTGCTCCTACTTTCGCACGAAAGGTCGGTTCAAAGAGAATGGCTTTCGTATGGGCTTCAATCATTTGTAGTGTCAGCTCTGCATTATACTTCATCATACCTATGGATCCAAGCTACATCTGGGTTATGATTGGGGTATCAATAATAACATCAATAGGTGCAGGACTCTACTCTCCACTTCTATGGTCTATGTATGCAGACGTGGCTGACTACTCGACAGAGAAGAACGGAACCTCTTCAACGGGTCTCATCTTCTCATCAGGAACAATGGCACAGAAGTTCGGAGGAGCCATATCAGGTTCTCTCATTGCCCTTCTCCTTGGTATGGCAGGTTTGATTTCTGACACCGACATGAACACTGGTGAGACAATCGTCACTATTACAGACGAGAACTCAGTCAAGCAAATGGTATGGGCTCTCTTCTCACTCTTCCCTGCAGCAATTGCTCTTGTAATGGCATATATTGTATATAAATTCCCATTGAAAAAATAGAAAACATGTTCGTACAAGCAAAGAAAGAGATGCTGGACGTTTTGGAGAACAACATCCTGAATTTCTGGCTGAAGATGCAAGACCTTGAGAACCGTGGCTTCTACGGACAAATGCGTGGCGACGGCACTCTCGTGAAGGATGCGAACAAGGGAGGCATCCTGAATGCTCGCATTTTATGGTCATTCTCTGCATGTTATCGTGTATTGAGTGAGAAGCGGGGTGAACTTGGAATACCCCAAGAAAGACTTGTCCAATATTTAACAGCTGCCACACGAGCAAAAGATTACATACTTGAACATTTCATAGACAAGGAATACGGTGGCATCTATTGGGAGCTCGACTACAAAGGCAATCCTGTTGACACTAAGAAACAGTTCTATGCACTCGGTTTTGCCATTTACGGATTATCGGAATACACACGTGCAACGGGTGATGCGGAAGCCTTGAGATACGCTATACAGTTGTTCCGTACTATTGAGGAGCATTCGCTTGACAAAGAAAACAATGGATACATTGAGGCTTGTACTCGTGAATGGGGAGAGATTTCAGACATGCGCCTGTCTGACCTTGACGAGAACTATCCAAAGTCGCAAAATACGCACCTGCATATCATTGAGCCATACGCAAATCTCTTCAGATGTCTCAACGAACTTGAAAATAGGGGCATAGACATGAACAGCGACTACGGAACATGTGAGGGTACTTTGCGTTCTGTAAAAGCGGAACTGGAAGCAGCCCTGAGAAATATCATAGGAATTTTCTGCGACAAGATTCTTAATCCAGAAACACACCATCTTGACCTCTTCTTTGAAAACAACTGGTCGAGAGGTGCAGGACAATTGGAGAGTTACGGACATGACATTGAGTGTTCATGGCTAATGCATGAAGCTGCTCTTGTACTTGGCGACAGAGATGTACTGAATAAGGTTGAAGGCATAATAAAACTCGTTGCTGTTGCAAGCGAGAAAGGCATCAACGAAGACGGTTCAATGACTCATGAAGCTAATGTTGACACGGGGCATGTAGATGCAGACCGTCACTGGTGGGTGCAGGCAGAGAATGTTGTCGGATGGGCTAATCTATACCAACATTTCGCGGATGAGAGTGCGGCAGAAAAGTCGCTGAAATGCTGGCAATACATAAAAGAAAACCTGATTGACTGGGAAGGTGGAGAATGGTTCTGGAGTCGTGACCCAATGCGCAACATCAACCGTAAGGATGACAAGGCCGGTTTCTGGAAATGTCCATATCACAACAGTCGTATGTGCTTAGAGATAATCGAACGATTTTAACTGGCAATCATTCCATTAGCAGGTTATCATCAATTTTTTTTGATTACCTACTTATAAAGATTTCCTCATTATTAGGTACAATAACCAAAAGAACCTTTTGACTTCAGCGAGTCAAAAGGTTCTTTTGGTTTATTTCTTTGTAATGTGAAGGAAGCGTGTTATCATGCTCATCAAATCAGGCTTCTTATTATTGATAAAGGCATCCAACAGCTGAACCTTACCATCGGGAACGACATCATAATCAGCCATAGATGCAGGAATGAGGCATGAGTAACCTTCGTTTAACGTCACCACATCACCAGTTTCGCGCACACGTATCTTACATCTTCCCTTAATACACATTGTAATTATAAACGAATCATATTTTATGAGGTTACGATGGAACGGTGTATTGGCATCCACTACACGCACATTGAAAAACGGAGAATCTATACAATGATTTGCACGGTCAGAGCTGTCGGCATAAATTGTTCGGTATTCATCGTAAACATTAAAATCTAATGCCTTTGCTGCCAATTCGGTGTGCAGTTCTCGTGGTTTTCCGTCCATACCCGGACGATTGTAGTCGAATATACGATAGGTGACGTCTGAACTCTGCTGCACCTCAGCAACGAATGCACCTCCACAGATGGCATGCACTCTGCCTGCAGGAATATAAAACACATCACCTTTCCTCACCTCATGCTTTGCTAATGCATCAACAATCGTTCCATCTTCTACCATGCGTTTATAATCTTCGTGCGACAATTTCTGTTTGAACCCTGCGTAAAGAAAAGCTCCAGGCTTGGCATCAATAACATACCACATCTCCGTCTTTCCCATTTTGCCATGTTCGCGCATTGCCATCTCATCATCGGGATGCACTTGAATAGACAAGTCCTTCTCTGCATCAATAAACTTGACGAGCAATGGCAATTTCCCTCCATACGCTTCAGACACCGACCGCCCGAGAATCTCTATCGGGTGTTCACTAATTACATCAGGGAGAGGAATCCCTGAGTATTTGCCATTTGCCACCACTGATGGCGAAGAAGGTACCGCACTAATCTCCCAACTCTCGCCTATTGGTGCATCTGCCATTCCGGGACTCACATCAACAGGCTTTTTCCACTTCATAATACGATTCCCTCCCCACACTATTGTATGGAGATTCGACTGAAAAAGCATTGGGTATAGTTTCTCTTTATTCATAAACCGCTAAGGTGGATACGGATTTCAACTTGTTAACAGCCATGCTCTGAGGACAACTCTGTTTTGAACGATAACGACTCTACACCATTGCATAAAACATGGATAATCCATTACAAGATTCACAAAGGTAGGAATAAAAAACATATTGAACAATGATTTCAATGAAAAATACACTTTTATGATAAGAAATACCAACCAATGTACATAAATAATATGTATCTTTGCACAAGAAAACTGACAAAGGATGAAACCATACAAATTTCAACCATTCCTTAAGACAACCTTGTGGGGTGGCTATCAGATTGCCCCTTTCAAAGGAATATACACGGCTCAGCCAAACATAGGCGAGAGCTGGGAGATAAGCGGTGTACCAGGTCACGAAAGTGTGGCAATACACCGTGGACTTGTTGACGACGTTGATGAGGGACTTACACTGACGCAATTAATCGACAAGTACAAGGAACTGCTTGTGGGGAATAAAGTTTATAAAACATTCGGCAACAAATTCCCGCTTCTCGTCAAGTTCATAGACTCTCGACAAGATTTGTCTGTACAAGTGCATCCTGATGACAAACTCGCAATGGAACGCCACGGATGCGCAGGTAAGACAGAGATGTGGTACATCATAAAAGCAGATGTTGGAGCAAAGATATATGCAGGGTTGAAGAAACAGATCACACCTGAGCAATATGAACAGATGGTCAGCCAGACAACAGAAAAAGACAACGGTGGAAACGACCAGACAGATAGTAACCCAATGGCAGACGTGATTGCTACTCATGAAGCTCATGAAGGTGACCTGTACTTCCTACCAGCAGGACGTCTGCATGCTATTGGAGCAGGCAATTTCCTTGCGGAAATCCAACAGACAAGCGACATCACATACCGTGTTTATGACTTCGGCAGGAAGGATGCTCATGGCAATCCTCGCCAGTTACATACAGAACAGGCAAAAGATGCCATTGACTATCGTGTATGGCCAGAGTACCGAACAAGCTATGACAGCACAAAACCAACATCCCAGTTGATAAACTGTCCATATTTTGTCGTTCATCGTGTAGTGGTACAGGTGGCACAACAGATTGATTTCCAATGCGACTCATTCGTTATAGTAGTGTGCCTTTGGGGAGAAGCCATCATTAACGGGATCAAGGTGCATCAAGGTGAGACTCTCCTTGTGCCAGCATGCGAGAACGTATTGTACATATTCGGCAATGCCACCTTTTTGACTGCTACAATGTAACAAATTTTCATTTCAAAAATCAGGCAACTTACTAAGTAAGTAGTCAACATTTGCAAATATTAATTAATAACCTATATATGAACAAGTTTATATTATGCACACTCCTTGCAACATGCAGCATCAGCGCTTCTGCTGAGAAAGTGGAGATTCACACACCTAACAACTCTCTCGTGCTTGACATCTGGCAAGGGGGAGAACCTAAATTTGTGTATTACGGCAAAAGGCTCTCTGCAGACGACCTCAGCGTATTGCCAGAACCTACAAACGCAAACTGGTCACATCTGGAGATTTATCCTGCCTTCGGTGCAACCCATACACAAAGCGAGACAGCGTTTGCCATGACACATGCTGACGGAAACATGTCCACCCAACTGCTTGTGACTGATTATAAGAAGACTACAGTAACTGACAAAGCACCAAATGGGGAGACACGCAAAGGTGAATTGCTCACCATAACGATGAAAGATCCCCTATACCCTTCTCTATTGCATCTATACTATCGCACATACGATGATGTGGACATGATAGAATGCTGGACAGACATAACAAACTCTGAGAAGAGTACGGTGACACTCACACAATTCTATAGCAGCTGCATGCCTATAAGACGCGGCAACGTACATTGCCACCATCTGCATGGTTCATGGGCTGCAGAAGCTCAACTCGTAACAGAGAAACTAAACAACGGATTATTGCGAATAAAGAATAAAGATGGTGCTCGCAACTCTACTTCTGACCATCAGGAAGTAATGTTCTCTCTTGACGGCAAGGGAGAAGAAAACACTGGAGATGTCATAGGTGCTGCACTCATGTACTCAGGCAACTACAGCGTCACTATTGATACTGACGATACTGAATTCCATTACTATTTTGCAGGAATCAACCCTGACAATTCGGCATACCATCTCAAAAAAGGCGAAACGTTCACAACCCCTCACGTTGCATACACGTTCTCACAAGAAGGACTTAGCGGAGCATCGCGCAACTATCACAGATGGGCAAGACGTTACCAGTTGCGTCACGGCAACAAGGAACGCGACATTCTGCTCAACTCTTGGGAAGGTGTTTACTTTGACATCAATCAGAAGGGAATGGAGCAGATGATGGCGGACATAGCCTCAATGGGAGGAGAACTCTTCGTCATGGATGACGGATGGTTCGGCGACAAATACCCACGCAAGGTGGACAACTCATCCCTTGGCGACTGGGTTGTTGACAAGAACAAGTTACCAGAAGGCATCGAAGGTCTTATAAGAGACGCAAAGAAAAACAAGGTGAAATTCGGTATCTGGATTGAACCAGAAATGGCTAACACCACTTCCGAACTCTATGAAGCACATCCAGATTGGATAATCAAAGCGCCAGGAAGAGCACCAGTACTCGGACGTGGAGGCACACAAGTCGTGCTTGACCTCAGCAACCCTAAGGTACAGGATTTCGTATTCGGCATTGTGGACAAACTCCTAACTCAACACCCAGAGATTGCCTATATCAAATGGGATGCAAATGCACCTGTGATGAACTTCGGAAGCCAGTATCTGTCTGCTGCCGAACAAAGCCACCTATACATCAAGTATCATGAAGGACTTATCAACGTGTGCGAACGTATCCGTGCTAAGTACCCAGATGTAGTCATTCAGGATTGTGCATCGGGAGGCGGACGTGCCAACTATGCACTCCTGCCATACTTCGATGAGTTCTGGGTGAGCGACAACACCGATGCATTGCAACGAATCTACATGCAATGGGGAACAAGTCTGTTCTTCCCTGCCATTGCCATGGCAAGCCACATTTCTGCCGTTCCTAATCATGCTGTGTTCCGCACCACATCACTCAAACTGAGATGCGATGTTGCCATGAGTGGAAGACTTGGAATGGAAATCCAACCAAAGAACATGACGGAGGAGGAGAAAGAACTCTGCCGACATGCCATCAGCGATTACAAAACCATACGCTCTGTCGTACAACACGGAGACTTGTACCGTCTGCATTCACCATACGAAGGCGACTATCTCGCGTCCCTCATGTATGTCACACCTGAAAAAGATCAGGCTGCATTCTTCTGGTACAAACTTGAAACCATGAAAGACGAGCATTTGCCTCTTATTCGCATGGCAGGGCTTGACCCAGCACGACGATACACCGTTAATGAACTCAACAGGATAGACAACCGCCCACTGCCATTTGAAGGAAAATCTTTCTCTGGTGACTACCTCATGAGCCACGGACTTGAAATGCCATATTCACACAGCGTTGAGTATTCAAAACAAAACGACTGGTCTTCACGTGTGTTGAAGTTGACTGCAAACTAAAACAAAGCATAGCAAGTTGTTATTTAACCATTAATAAGAAACCAAACATAATGCACATGGCGACACCATACTCCTATACACTGATGGAGTTAAAGAAACCATGGATGCTAAGAAACTTTATTTTTGTTTTTTTAACTTACATTTAAGCAATTATATCGCTAATTAGGCGTACCTTTGCAACTGAAATAGAGAAAATCAGGATAAATGTTTTAAACCTTCTTGTCAAAAAAACATCAAATTGACAAAAAGCACAGTTTGTGCAAGTAATAATTAAAGAAACAAAAAAACAGTTTTATACATTATGAAAAAGATTATTCTTACTGCCATCGTTGCACTTTTCGCAGCAACCGGCGTTAACGCACAGAGTCTTTACAAGACAGTATATGACAAAGCAACTGCCGTTGTGAACAACCCGGCATCTTCAGATGAGGAAATAGATATCAACCAATTCAAGGTTACTTGCCTTAATTACATGTCAACACAGGTTAAGAAACGCGGACTTAAGAAAGATTCATATTTCTATGACAGCCAAGCAGTAAACCTAACATCTTTTGTAACAGACTTCCTTGCAAATATAGAGAAAGCACGTATGATTTCTCCTGCAAAGCGTACTGAGGTTATAAAGATTTACATGGACGCAAGCAAGTACAATCCAATGTTCAAGGATACTGACAAAGAGAAAGTGAACTGCTACGTTAACGACAAGAAGAGCATCACTCCATTCTGCGTTGACACAGATTGGGAAAAGGCTTACGACCAAGCAACAACTCTCGTAAAGGCCGCTCTCAAGTAATTCGTATTTGACACATCAACATAAAGAAAAGAGGTACATCATGCACGATGTGCCTCTTTTTTCACACTGGTAAGACTTTTTTAGCATTTACTAAATGCCTCATTGGAAAAATATGCTTAAATTTGCAATTTAAAGGTATAATCCAAATAGTCGCGACAGTCTTATTCAAAATGTCCTGTGCGACGCAAAAACAAACTATAATAACATGGATATTTCTGTAGTAGTGCCTCTATACAACGAGGAAGAGTCAATAGCCGAATTGCATGAATGGATAAAGCGTGTGATGGACGATAATAAGTTTACATACGAGATTATATTCGTCAACGACGGCAGCACCGACAAGTCATGGGAAGTAATAGAGGGATTGGCAGCTCAGCACCCTGAGGTACACGGCATAAAGTTCAGACGTAATTATGGCAAGAGCCCTGCCTTGTATTGTGGTTTCGAAAAAGCAGAAGGCGAAGTGGTGATAACCATGGACGCAGACTTGCAGGACAGTCCTGACGAAATTCCAGAACTGCGCCGAATGATCATTGAAGACGGCTACGACCTTGTCAGCGGATACAAGATGAACCGTAAAAAAGGAGATCCGTTGTCAAAGACACTTCCTACCAAGCTTTTCAATGCCACAGCAAGAAAGGTAAGCGGCATCAAAAACCTGCACGACTTCAACTGTGGTTTGAAAGCATACCGCAAGGAAGTGATAAAGAACATTGAAGTGTATGGCGAAATGCACAGATACATACCATATTTGGCAAAGAATGCTGGATTTGACAAAATTGGAGAGAAACCAGTACATCATCAGGCACGTCAGCATGGTGTGAGCAAGTTCATGGGTTGGAACAGATTTGTCAATGGATATCTTGACCTCATCTCACTTTGGTTCATAAACAGATTTGGTCTGAAACCTATGCATATTTTCGGTTTCATTGGCACGCTAATGTTCATTATCGGACTTATTGCCGTAATGGTAGTAGGAGGAATCAAGCTTGCCGCCTTAATCAACCACGAACCACACGCACTTGTCACAGATTCTCCATATTTCTACATAGCACTCACCATGATGATTCTCGGAACACAGCTCTTCGTAGCAGGATTCCTTGGCGATCTTATCAGCCGCAATAGTCAGGAGAGAAACAAATATCAGATATCAAAAACAATATGATTCACATAAAACAGGGCGTCAGCAAATACATTGCTTGCCTCATGTCGGTTTTCACAATGATGGCATGCAGTGACAACAACTGCCCATTTGAGAACATGGTGTCGTGCAATTACTTCTTCTACGACAGTGAAGGAGTGGCAATTAAATACAGCGACGAGATAACCGTATGCACACTTATGCCAGGATATAAGGATGTGTACACGTACCGACTGTTGGGTAGCCCTTCCATAGTTCGATATGAGCATGACGAATCACTCATTGAAGCTGGTTATACAGAAACCGTTACAAAGCAGCGAAAAGACACCGTGCTGGTCAACAAACTCACAAATGCTTCTTCAATGAAAGTGCCCATGAGTTATTTCAACGAAACTGACACTCTCGTCATAAAATACAAAAGCATCAGTTTAGATGACACCATAAAAGTGACACACAACAGTTATGCTCATGTTGACCAACCAGAGTGCGGCACATACCGTTACCACACACTGAAGAGTGTTTCTGCCACCGATGCGGCGATTGACCGCGTGGAAATCGTTAACAGCAAGGTCAACTTTGACCAAGCAGAGAATGTAAGAATATACTTCAACGGAGTGGTGAACGAGTGAAAAAGCTAACGGCTTTTCCGGTCATCAGGGTATCAACAAAAAACAAATGACAATGCTAACAACATTTGGCAAAAGAATACTGACTGCAGCCATCATGCTTATTACTGCTACTATTGCATGGTCGCAGAATGAAGAAACTCCAACAGCACCAGGAGAACCACCAAAGCCTACCAAATGGGTTGAGGTGAAAGAGGAGGAACAGAAACTTATCTTCTTTCAGGGGTTCACCATCTCTGCAGACTTGTTTGGAATAGTGCAAGGCATTGCGAGTGACTATGGAGCATTAGAAGGAGCACTGCGACTCAACCTCAAGAATACATATTTTCCAATTGCAGAAATAGGATATGCGAAATGTGACAAGCTTGACAACAACACAAATGTGCATTTTAACATGAAAGCGCCATATATTCGCATCGGTGTTGACTACAATCTTCTCAAGGATAAGTTTCAGGACAATCGCCTATATGCCGGAATCCGATATGGACTGACAAAATTCACATACGACATGTCAGGACCGTCTATGACAGACCCTATATGGGGTGGCAGCAGTGACTTCAACATAAAAGGTATCGACTGTACCAGTCACTGGATGGAGCTTGTGTTCGGCGCACAAGTGAAGGTGACAGGGAACTTCCACATGGGTTGGAGCGTAAGATACAAGCGAGAACTGTCAAGTACTAAAAACGACTTTGCACGTCCTTCATACATTCCAGGATATGGAAGAACTACTGGCGACACATGCTGGGGTGGTACATATAACCTTATCTTCGATCTCAACTGGGGTATGAAGAAAAGCCACAAACGCAGGTTGAAGATAACATCAGGAGACATCACACCAACTGAACCGATAGAGCCTATTGAAGAACCTGTTACAACAGATAAGAAAGAAACAAGTAATTGATCAGCATCATCTTTATACAATGACGACGAAACAAAACAACAATAAAGAAGAGAAGGAACAAAAGGCTTTCGACCCATACGCACCACACAAGATAAAATGGTACGGTTGGCTGCTGCTTGTTGCAATGATAGGTGTTGTGACATGGATAATAATCACAAAAGACAGCAGCAAATCATCTGCTCAATTTACAGATAAAGTATGGGATTCAAAAATGGTACAGAAATGTGAGGGAGAAGTATTCGGTACATTCTACCACATAACTTATGAAAGCAATAAGACGCTACAAGATGGAATCAATGCCGAGCTTGAGAAAGTTGATCTCTCACTCTCACCATTCAATGAAAGCTCCACGATAACAGCCATCAACAACAACACTTCCATGAAAGCAGACAAGATGTTTACCGAGGTGTTCACATTGGCAAAGAGTGTGTCGGAAGAGACCAACGGGGCTTTCGACATCACCGTTGCTCCACTCGTCAACCTATGGGGATTCGGATTCAAGCAAGGCACAGGAGTCAGTGATGCTGCTGTTGACAGCATACTACAATACACAGGATTCACAACTGTAACCCTGAGCAACGGAGAGGTGCAGAAGAAACATGCAGAGACGATGCTTGACTGTAGTGCCATAGCCAAAGGCTACGGAGTTGATGTGGCAGGACGTTACCTTGAATCTCAGGGTGTCAGCAACTACATGGTAGAGATAGGTGGAGAGATAAGAGTGCGAGGATGCAACCCAAAAGGCGAAAAATGGAGAATCGGAATTAACAAGCCTATTGACGATGAGACGCAGATGAATCAGGAATTGCAGGAGATTCTTGAGACAACAGACATTGCTATGGCAACCAGCGGTAACTACCGAAACTTCTACGTCAAAGACGGTAAAAAATATGCACACACCATTGACCCACACACCGGGCATCCCGTGCAACACAACATCCTGTCATCCACCGTACTTGCCGAAGACTGCTCAACAGCTGACGCGTATGCTACTGCATTCATGGTGTTAGGGCTTGACAAAACAAAGGATGTACTCAAGAAACACAAGGAGTTAAAAGCATATCTCATATACTCTGATGACAAAGGCGAGATGCAAGTATGGAGTAACCTGAAATAAGAAGACTCAACCAAAAGAGAGATATATTATGGAATTGACAATGTACGAACGACTTCTGCAAATGCCAATATTCGTGGGGCTTACTATCCACGAACTGTCTGATGTATTGAGTCACGTCAAACTCGATTTCATAAATTACAAAGCCGGAGATAACATAGTGCAACAAAACGACCCATGCCGCAACATGCTTTTCATCATTAACGGACATATAACTTCTACGTTCAGGCATCCGACTGCATCATTCATGGTCACAGAATCTCTTGAGAGAACAACAATGATAGAACCATACAACTTGTTTGGCATGGAGAAGAAGTTCTCACGTGACTACAACTTCGATACAAACGGCACTACTCTATCTATTGACAGAACAGTACTGCTCAAGCACATGATGACAAACCCTATCGTGAACATAAACCTGCTTAACCTTATCAGCAACCGCTACCACAGTACCCTTCGACTGATGAATGAGCATCCAGACGACAGCGTCAGCGATAAAATAAAACGTTTCTTCAAGCAATACTGCATTGAGCAAAGAGGCAGGAAAGAACTGAAAATAAAGATGACTGACATCGCCAGCTGTATTCACGAGACTCGCTTAAACGTGTCGAAAGCACTAAACGAGATGCAACGACAAGCACTTATCCGTTTAGACAGACAAGTGGTAGAGATTAAGGACCTATCATACTTATAGAGATTTATGAGTTTGTGAGTTATTAAGTTTTCGAATCACCAAGTTAAATTTTACGTCACTAATTCGGGTATGATGAGACACATGCCACGAAATACAAATACAAATAATCCTGAAATACAACAAATCATGACGAATCCATTTTTCACGACATACGATTATATCCCATTTGATAAAATTACAGAAGCGGATTATGAACCAGCCATCATGAAGGGCATCGAAGAAGAAGATGCAGAGGTGGAAGCTATCATAAACAACCAAGAGAAGCCAACATTCGAGAACACGGTAGTGGCACTTGAACGCACAGGCAGCACACTTGGCAAAGTCACAGTAGTGTTTTTCAACCTTTTAAGTGCAGAGACGACAGACACGATGGATGCCCTTGCACAGAAGATGGCACCAATACTAAGCGAGCATGCCAACAACATCTCACTCAACCCACAGCTATTTGAGCGTATCAAGGTGGTGTATGACGACCATGCTGCAGACGGTTTCGCACGTCTCAATACAGAAGAAAAGATGCTGTTGAAAAACAGTTATGAGGGGTTTGTCCGCAACGGTGCATTATTAAATGATGCCGACAAGGAAGAGCTACGCAAAATATCGGCAGACCTTGGAGTGCTGTCCCTTCAATTCTCACAAAACAAGCTCAAGGACACAAACGACTTCACACTCCACATAACCAACGAGGAGGATCTTGCTGGATTGCCAGAAAGCAGTCGTGACGAAGCTGTGCAGGCTGCAAAGGAAAAAGGATTGGAAGGATGGCTGTTCACCTTGCAAGGTCCATCTTATTCATCATTCATGACATACAGCGACCATCGTCACTTGCGCAAACAGATGTACATGGCATACAACACAATGTGTACGCATGACAATGCGAATAACAACATGGAAATTGTCAACCGCATTGTCAACCTGCATCGGCAGATGGCACAATTACTCGGTTTCTCGACATACGCCGACTATGCGCTCACTCAGCGCATGGCAGAGAAACCATCCAACGTGATGAACCTGCTCGACAGCCTTATATCTGCATACATGCCAAAGGCACAAGAAGAGGTGGCAGAAGTGGTTGCTTTGTATTACACATCAAACAACATTGACAAAGACTGCATTACGGAAGATTCTGCAGAAGCATTCCAACCATGGGATTTCTCGTACTATGCTAACAAACTCCGTGAGCAGAAATTCAACATCAACTCTGAGATGGTACGACCATACTTCGAGCTCTCAAATGTCAAGAAGGGTGTGTTCGGACTGGCAGAAAAACTCTATGGCATAACCTTCCGTCACAATCCTGACGTTCCTGTTTATCATCCTGATGTGGAAGCTTATGATGTCATCGACAACGACGGCAAGCCATTAGCACTCATATACTGCGATTTCCACCCAAGAGCATCAAAGAAGTCAGGAGCATGGATGACAAACTATAAAGACCAGTGGATAGTTGACGGGAAGAACTCACGTCCGCAGGTCAGCATAGTGATGAACCTGTCAAAGCCAACAGACAGCAAACCAGCCTTACTCACACTCGGTGAAGTCGAGACTTTCTTGCATGAATTCGGTCACTCTTTGCACGGCATGTTCGCCAATTCCACATACAGTTCTTTGTCAGGCACCAACGTATATTGGGACTTCGTGGAACTTCCATCGCAGTTCATGGAGAACTTCAGCATAGAGAAAGACTTCCTAAACACCTTTGCAACTCACTACAAGACAGGCGAGCTCATACCATCCGACTTAATTCAGAGAATAATAGACAGTCGCAATTTCAATGTAGCTTACTCATGTATGCGTCAGGTCAGTTTCGGGCTTCTCGATATGGCATACTACACGCTCGACACACCATTCACAGAAGATGTGATGTCATTTGAAGATAATGCATGGAAACGTGCGCAAGTGCTTCCACGAGTCGAAGGAACATGTATGTCTGTGCAGTTTGGGCATATCATGGCAGGAGGATACTCTGCTGGATACTACAGTTATAAATGGGCAGAGGTTCTTGATGCCGACGCTTTCTCTGTATTCAAGGAACGTGGGCTATTCAATAGAGACGTGGCGCAATCGTTCCGCGACAACATTCTCTCCAAAGGAGGCACAGAACACCCAATGACACTATACAAACGATTCCGTGGACAAGAGCCAACAATCGACGCATTACTAAAGCGAAATGGCATAGAAAAATAGGAGGGTGTTTTTGTACAAAGTTTTTTTCATTCATATTTTTACTTATATCTTAATCTGATGTATAGACTTAAATACATTCTCACGCTAATCATCCCACTCCTTTTCCTCACTTCATGCAGTCAGGAAGACGATCTTGACGAGATATTCAACGGCAAGACGTGGTACATGAACGGAGGCATGATAAACGGGATGAAACTCAACAGCGAAGTGAAGACTTTCTACTCATACGGCAACGATGCCTACAAAGTTTATTTCGGTGCTGGAGTATTTCAAGGAAGTCTGTCAAAAGGAATTAACTTTGCCGGGACATGGACTGCGAATGGTAAAAAACAAGGGATAACGATGACTTTCACAGAGAAACCCTCTACGTCTGTACCATTTGACAAACAGATAGCCAACATCATAGCCAATGCAACAAGTTATAACAGCGGAGCCGAATTTTTAGAGATACGACAAGATGCAAACAACTCCATCATGTTGTGCATCGACCGCAACAAGATATACAATTGACATTTGCAGAGGAACACACCTAAGATGCGCCATGCATCAGTTTTTTTACATTTAACACATTAATTTATAGCATTAAAGATGATAAACGAAAACGACAAGCAATATAACTTAGACTGCCGTTATATACAGATGGCACGTATCTGGGCTGGGAATTCATACTGTCAGCGTAGAAAGGTCGGCGCACTCGTAGTCAAAGACAAGATGATAATCAGCGACGGATACAACGGTACGCCCGTGGGATTCGAGAACGTGTGTGAAGATGAGAATAATGTCAGCAAACCATACGTAATGCATGCAGAGGCAAATGCCATCACAAAGATAGCACGCTCAAGCAACTCAAGCGACGGAGCAACAATGTATGTCACAGCATCACCATGCATAGAGTGTGCTAAACTCATTATTCAAGCAGGTATCAAACGAGTTGTTTACTCTGAGAAATACCGTCTTGAAGATGGTCTTAACCTGCTCCGAAGAGCAAACATACAATGTGAATACATAAATCCAGAGGAACAAGAGGTCTAACTCCCTCAAATACGCACAACATATCAATTTAAGTTGTTGGTTTATCAAGTTTTAAGTTTCATATAGAAGAAGCAACTTGAAACTTATAGACTTATAAAAAATCACATACAAAATCTTTTAAGTATTAATTTTTAACTTTCAGAGGATGAACATCAACAGAAGCAATCGGTTCGTACCACTCATCATCGCAATAAGCGTGATTGTGGGCATGTTCATTGGCACTATATTCGCCAATCGGTTTGCAGGCAACAAGCTAAGCATCATCAACTCATCACAGAGCAAGCTCAACGATCTGCTGCACATCATTGATGACATGTACGTTGACACCATAAACTTAGGAGAAATAGTCGAGGGAGCTATTCCTAAGATATTAACAGAACTTGACCCTCACTCGTCATACATCCCTGCTAAAGACGCACAGACAGCAGATGACGACCTCCGCGGTTCGTTCTCTGGTATTGGAGTTCAGTTCACCATACGCCAAGACACTATACGCGTAAACAATGTCATCAAGGGAGGCCCGTCAGAGAAGATAGGCATCCTTGCAGGAGACAAGATTATAGCAATAGACGGCAAGCCATTCGTTGGAAAGGAAGTGACCAACGAAGAGACATTCCGTCGTCTCCGTGGCGAGAAAGGCACAAAGGTAAAGCTTGGTATCCAGCGACACGGGCACACAAAACCACTCACCTTCACCGTGGTGAGGGGCGACATCCCTGTGTCATCAATTGATGCCACCTACAAACCTGTCGACGGACTCGGTTACATCAGAATAAACAAATTTGGAGAGACCACCTACGGAGAGATGCTCGCTTCACTTGCAGAACTTGAGGAAAGCGGCAGTCTCAACGGACTCATCATTGACCTTCGCGACAACGGCGGTGGTTACTTGTCCACAGCTATACAGATTGTTAACGAATTCCTTCCTAAAGACAAACTTATAGTCTATACAGAAGGAAGACGTTCTAAACGTGAGGAGTTCCGTTCCAACGGTACAGGTGCATATAAAGACTTGCCACTTATTATACTCACAAACGAAAGCTCTGCATCTGCATCCGAGATATTCGCAGGAGCAATACAGGACAACGACCGAGGAGTCATTATCGGCAGACGAACATTCGGAAAGGGCCTCGTTCAGCAGCCACTTGAGTTCTCCGACGGTTCTTGCATACGCCTCACAATTGCACGCTACTACACCCCATCTGGCCGATGCATACAAAAACCATTCGTCAAAGGTGATTTAGAAGACTATGAGATGGATATAGTATCACGCTACCAGCGGGGCGAATTCTTCAGTCAGGACAGCATCCGTCAGACAGGCAAAGCATTCAAGACCAGTATTGGTCGCACCGTGTACGACGGAGGTGGCATAATGCCTGATTACTTTGTAGGCGAGGACACAACAGCCCTTTCCACTTACTATACAGAATGTGTCACACAAGGTACAATAGCACAATTCTGCTACGACTACACCGACAATCACCGCAGCGAACTTGTAAAACTCGGCAATGCAATGTCAATTGAAAAGAACCTTCGTCAGAATGCAGTCCTTGATCAGTTCATACGATATGCCGACAACCACGGTATATCACGACGGAACAACCAAATTATCACCTCACAGAAACTTCTTGAGAAAAGCATCTACGGCACAATCATATACAATGCACTCGACATGAGCGACTACTTGCAATATCTCAACCGTGAAGACAACACTATGCTTAAGGCAATTGAGATATACAAAACAAAGAAGACTGTGCCAACAGCTCCAAAAAGCAAAAAGCTAAATGACCAATCCACAAAACGGTCAAAAGGATAAATTTCAAAACGGGAATATCACAAAACTTATGCTTCGTCATGCTAAACGCTCGTTGCGATGCGATATTCGCAAGATTAAACAGCAGTACACCGCAGACCAGTTGCTCACAATGAGCAAGCAAGCCTGCGATGTGCTGCTAAATAGTACAATCATACAAAAAGCAAATATTGTACTACTCTACCACTCGCTACCTGACGAAGTCAATACCCACCAGCTTATACAATCACTTTCACATAGCAAAACAATACTGCTGCCCACAGTTGTTGGCGATGAACTTGAATTACACTTATACGACGAGCAGACACTCACACCAGATTCCACATACGGCATAATGGAATCAAAAGGAGTGCTGTTCCCACGCGAACGATACGAAGAAATAGACATTGCCATCATTCCCGGCATGGCATTCACCACAGATGGGAAACGTCTTGGCAGAGGGAAAGGGTATTACGACCGCCTGCTACCACAACTGAAATGTCCACTCATCGGACTTGCTTTCCCTTTTCAGATTGTAGAAGACATCCCATGTGAGGCACATGACCATAGACTTGACAACGTTATTTTCACCAAACTTTAGAAAACTCGTTCCGTACCTTTGTAATGTTCGCTTACAAGATGACATATTTTGTCAATCAACTGACAATTATCACAATGGTTCACCTATAATTTCAGACAATTAATATTGATTTAAATCATAAAACGGAGGTAACAGCCATATTTTTAACACAAAGTGAACACTTATTCTAAAAAAAGTAGTAATTTTGCAACGTGTTTTTCATAGTATTAGATTTAAGGTTAACAAAATGTAGGTAACGGCGGTTGCCAATTCTTTACATTTCTGAACAACATTAAGTTGTCAGAAACGAACAAGGACTGACGTGATGTCAGTCCTTTTTTCGTTATTATTTACCACTGAGTTCCTTAAGTGCGAGGAACAGAGGTCCAATTCCCTTTGGATCGTTTGCAATAACAGGTTCACTGAGATAATATTCATAACTTCCGTCACGAGTGTCACTTAATCCTGCCACGGCACAACAATTGTTAAGTGAGAGAAGACCATTCTCATCGGTTGAGACATAGTTGGCAAATATGCCGTCAATTACCTCTCTGCCTTTATCTTTATATTCGGCACAAGGCAACTGGGCGGTTTGATAAGCATTGATACGGCTACCTTTGAGCATTGTGTATGCAAACATCGATGAGCATGTCATTTCCTGATAATTTCCTTTCTTGCCTGTACAGTCAAGCACCTGCTGCCATGTATGTGTCTTTGGGTCTTGTAATGGCAACAACTTGTCAGTTATGTAATTTAGTACACCTACAAGTGTATCGTTGCCACTTCCGTCAGGTACATGATTATCATAACGGATTGCCAGGCAGTCAACGAGGGTCATCATGAGCCATCCTACAGCACGTCCCCACACATGAGGTGCACGTCCCGTCTTCTTGTTTGCCCACGACTGCTTATGTGCCGAATCCCACGCATGGTGGTATAGTTTACAATCAGGACATAATGTATGATCTGTTACGAGCTTGACCTGATTGCACACGAAATCGTACGCTTTGTCGTATTCATCCTTTGTTCCGAATCGCTTTACATATTCAAGGTAAAACGGAAGTCCCATGTATTGACCATCAAGCCACATCTGCTGTGGATAAATAGTCTTATGCCACATGCCGCCTTCTGGTGTCTTTGGCTGATTCTGCATCTGTACAAAGAGCGTGTCCATCGCTATCTTGTATCGCTCATCTTTAGTCTGGTCATACATCATGAAGAGAATCTTACCAGAATTGACGGCATCAAGTTTGTAATCATTCATCTTGAATCCTTTAATCTTACCATTTTCATTGATAAGACTATCAGTATAAGACTTTGCATAGGTGACCCATTGATATTCGGTAAGCCATCCTTGCATTGACAAGACTTCAAGTCCTTGTGTATAATTCCACTTCGGACCTTTCTGAGGACTTTCAATCATCCAAGCCTCAGGATTACGTGTCATTTCAGAGTGCACAAACTGTTCTCCAAGTTTTTTGTAATCATTTTGTGCATTACATACGACTGGCAGCATCATTGACAATGCCATCATAATGTTTTTCAGTTTCATATAGTTCAATTAGTTTGTTGTATTATTTGTGCAAAATTAAGAATTTGTTTTGAAATAGCAACCAAGCAAACGTTTTTTTTCACGAATATCCATTTCTTTCGCTATTAATTACTATATTTGCATTTATAAACAAGTAGGTGGTCATAATTAGTTTTACAATAGATGTGCTCTATTTGGAAGCATATTTTACCAAAACCACCTACATAAGCATTAATAAACCAATTTTGATTACCTATTTATAAATTCTGAATAAACAAAAACCTAACAAACTATGCAAAGCGATCCAAAAGAGTGCTTATACTGCACAGACAATTATGGCAATTTGATGATTAAGATTGCCGATCTTAGTGTTTCACGTGCTTTTCTTTTCAAAGAGCAGACCTACAGAGGACGTTGCCTCGTTGCATACAACGGTCATGTCAATGACCTAAACGAGTTGAGCGAAGAAGAGAGAAATGCGTTCATAGCTGATGTCGTTCGTGTAACAAGTGCCATGCAAAAAGCTTTCAACCCTGAGAAAATCAACTATGGAGCATATAGCGACAAACTGAGTCACTTACACTTCCACCTCGCTCCTAAATATGTTGACGGTCCTGACTACGGTGGTACATTCCAGATGAACCCAGGCAAGGTTTACCTAACTGATGCAGAATACCAGGAACTCATAGATAAGGTTAAGGAGAATCTATAATACATGCGTTACATGCTCCGGGCAATAATGTGCATCTTACTTTGTGCATTCACCATCAGCGTGAGTGCACAAGGTAAGTTGTCGTCATACATAAAACAAGCGCTTGCAAAAGAGGCGTCAGCACTAAGTACAAGAAGCACGCAGGCAAATACGACCAAGCTGATGACAGCCTTGGTTCGATGCCACGATGATTATGACCTCAGAAAAAACGAATGCAAGATATTGGCAAGCTTTGACAACAACATTTACATAGCATCCATCCCCTTAAACAAGATGTATGATCTGGTAGCATGTAAATCCGTGGAAAGAATTGAAGCAGGCACTCCATGTAATGTAAGTAACGACGTGGCTGCTTCAGTACTAAAGGTTAATGAGGCATGGAATCATGACGGAACTGATTCTGGTTACACAGGGAAAGGTGTAATTGTTGGCGTGATGGACATCGGATTTGACCTTACGCATCCCACATTTTACAGTAGCGACGGAAGCACATACCGCATTCGCCGCTTCTGGGACATGCTTGAGCCTGACAGCACATTATACGTAGGCAGGGAATACAAAACCGAAGAAGAACTGCTAACCAAGGCACATGCTGTGGACGGACTGGCACAGACACATGGCACACACACTACAGGAACTGCTGCAGGAAGCGGGTACAACGGCAACGGGAGAAGCAAATACACAGGTATGGCACCTGATGCAGACATAGTGATGGTGGCTAACTACACAGGGGCTGACAAAATATTCGTGAAACCGGAAGACACTTATAAGTTTACTTTTGCAACAGACCTGCTTGGATTTAAGTATATCTTCGACTATGCTGACGAGGTTGGCAAACCATGCGTCATCAACTTCAGTGAAGGCGCTAAACAGGATTTCTACGAACAAAATCTCTTTGACGAAGTATTAGAGCAGATGACTGGTCCTGGAAGAATAATAGTGTCATCTGCTGGGAACGAATCCCTCAAACGCACATACCTTAAAAGGAAGCCTGATACTAAAGAGGCAAAGTCGCTTTACAAGAACACATCATCAAACACGGCAGGCCTTATTTTCACAAGCAAAGATGAAGTAAACATAAAAGTAACAATAGATGCCTTAAGCAACGAACCGTACGAATGCACATTAAGTGACAAGGACATGTTACTTGACTCTATTTACACAGACACTATTACCGTAAAAGATAACCAATACGTTATAAATAAGATTATCTACAATAATTGCTATGACAAAAGCCTGCTGGCTGGTGAACTGTATGTTACAAACATCGGACACAGCACCATTGGAAACAAAGAACAGAAACTTTGTCTCACTCTGACAGGAAACGAAGAACTTTACTATTATATGGGAGAGTTCTATGATAGCGAAGCACTTCATACAGATGCAGAGACATCACACAATATACACTACCCTTCAGCATCACGTCACGTAATTAGCGTAGGAGCAAACGGATACCGTGAAAGCATCATCAACTATTTGGGTGACACTAAGGAGAACGGAGGATTCAATCACGGAGAACGTTCTAATTACTCAAGCATAGGCCCTACAATAGAAGGTGTCACCAAGCCAGACATCATCGCTCCCGGTACCAATGTCATTTCTGCATACTCAAGCTACTACCTTGAGAACAATCCTAACGCTAATGACATCAAATGGGATGTAGAACACTTTGAATTCAACAACCGCACTTACGTATGGAACACCGACACTGGCACATCAATGTCAAGTCCTGTTGTGGCTGGCATCATAGCTCTGTGGCTTGAAGCATGCCCTACCCTTACATCCGACCAGATACTGAGCACGTTCGCTGCCACTGCCAATAAATACAGCACAAACAACATAGAAAAGGACAACTTCTACGGTTATGGAGAAATTGACGCGTCTGAGGGGTTGAAATATATAATTGAAAATTTCGTGACTTCTATAGATGACATCGTAGTTGAAAATGACACACACAATTCACGAAATGGCATTTTCAACATGATGGGACAAAAACTTACATCACCATCAAAGGGAATAAACATCATAAACGGCAAAAAAGTACTGGTTAAATGACAATGAGAATACGAGGAGTTGAACAGTTACCAGTACGGGAAATAGCAGATGAAGTCAACAAGGCATTGCAAACAAACAATTGTCTTGTCATAACAGCAGCACCAGGCGCAGGGAAATCAACTCTACTACCTCTAACCATACACGATGCCTTTGGCAAAGAAGGGAAGATTATCGTGCTTGAGCCACGACGGTTGGCAGCAAGACAGATTGCTGAACGTGTGGCATGGATGTTGGGCGAAAAGGTGGGCGAGACAGTTGGTTATCGTGTACGACACGATACAAAAGTAAGCAATAAGACACGCATTGAATTCATCACAGAAGGTATTCTAACAAGAATGCTGGTGGATGATTCCACTCTTGAAGGTGTTTCAACTATAATCTTTGACGAGTTTCACGAACGCAACATTAACTCAGATGTTGCACTTGCTCTTTCACGTGAGACTCAACAAATCATCCGACCAGACTTGAGGATAGTCATAATGTCTGCCACCATCAACGCACAAGATATATGCAATTCACTCAACGCATCTCACATATACAGCGAGGGTCGAATGTATCCTGTTGAGATAAAGCACATTGGCGACGAATACAAATATTCAGACAGCACATGCGATGATACAATGATTGTTCGCACAATTATGAGGGCACATCGCGAACACGAAGGTGATATTCTTGTATTCCTACCAGGTGAGGGTGACATCCGTCGTATTCAAGAACTTTTGGAAGGTGACTCCTGGGGAAATAATTGTGAAGGTGACACCAACAGAAACATCAGCTATAATGTAAACGGTTCGCATACAAAAGTATTACCATTATACAGTATGCTTTCTGCTCAGGAACAAAAACTTGCCATTGCACCAAGCGAAGAAGGAACGAGGAAGATCGTATTGGCAACGAACATAGCAGAAACATCCATCACCATTGAAGGGGTGCGTGTGGTGATTGACACCGGTTTATACAAAAAGATGGTGAACGACCCTCGCACCAGTCTAAGCCACCTTGAGACCGTACGTATAAGTATGGACATGGCAAACCAACGAAGCGGACGTGCAGGACGTGTTGCCTCTGGCATTTGTTACAGATTATGGAACAAAGCAGCCGAGCACAGAATGGAGGAATGCAGAATTCCAGAGATTCAAGAAGCAGACTTGTCATCTGTGCTACTGGACATAGCAACATGGGGAGAGAACAATATAAACGATATTCAATGGATAACGCCACCTCCACAAGAGCATGTAAAACAAGCACAATCACTTCTTGTTCTGCTTAATGCCATTGATGAGAAAGGCAAGATTACAAATCATGGGCGAGAACTATGGAAACACCCATATCACCCAAGAATTGCAGAAATGATGGTCATGGCAAAAAGAACGGGCAAACTGCAACTGGCAACCAAGATAGCAGAGATTCTCGAAGCACCACCATCATCATGGCCCGATCATCTCAGTCAAGATGGTGCAGGTGCATTACTTGCATACGCTTTCCCAGAACGTATAGCAATGGCATTAAATGAGGGTGTGGGCAAATTCAGACTTGCCTGTGGAGATACCGCAACGGTAGATGTCGGAAGCGATCTCGCCATGCATAATTGGATTGCCATTGCAAGCATGAATGCATCTGGTAATGGCAAGGTTTTTCTCGGTGCTCCTCTGCATGAGTCTGACCTAAAGGAACACATAAAAGAAAGAGACAATGTGACATGGGACAACAAACAAGGCTGTCTTGTTGCACGTAAGGAGTGGAGGATTGGCTGTCTGCTGGTTGACAGCCGACAGTTGAGCACTATAGATAAGGACAAAATAACTGCCACTATCTGCGAAGCTGCCCATAAACTTGGCACGAGTATGTTTGATTTCAACGACAATGTGCTTGCATTGCAGAGACGGATAGCCACTGTTGCATCTTGGCATTCAGAATTATGTCTGCCGAACCTTGACACTTCATACATTCTTCAGAAGACCGAGGAGTGGTTACCACTATACATAGGCAAAGCAACCACAACAGCAGAACTTAAGAAGATAGACCTTACAACTGTAATATGGGGGATGCTCAGTTATGAGCAACAAACTGAAATTGACAGAATAGCACCTACACACATCGTGCTACCTAATGGCAGACGACATAAGGTGGAATACAGGCAAGGAGCAGAACTACCAATTATGAGAGTACGATTGCAAGAGTGTTTTGGAATGAACGACACACCATGCGTAGATAACGGAAAACGTCCTATCCTCATGGAACTTCTATCTCCCGGATTCAAACCGGTTCAGCTGACTCAAGATTTGAGAAGTTTTTGGAATTCTACATATTTTGAAGTACGTAAGGAACTTCGCAGACGCTATCCAAAACATGCTTGGCCTGAGAATCCGTTTGAAGCTAAGTAATGGTTAAATAATAACTTGGGGCGTAAGTAAGTGATCAGAATTTACTTGACAATTTCTAAGACTATCGAGAAAACCTGTAAATTGTTGTTGAGTTAAATGTCTTTCCCGGACGGAGTAAAGTAGAAGGCCATTGTGGCTTGTTTGGTGAATCAGGGAAATGCATTGTCTCAAAACAAATGGCATTCCGACGTGGATAGCGTTTCCCTCCCTTACCAATTATGCTGCCATTGTGACTGTTAGCCGTGTATATTTGCATGGCAGGTTCTGTGGTGTAAACCTCCATGGTCAAACTTGTCACATTATCATGCAATCGTGCAATCGGACGGTTTAAACGACCTTTGTTTCTTAAAGCATAGCAGTGGTCATATCCCTTTGTCACAGCCATCTGTTCATTTTCCGTGTCTATCTCTTTTCCTATTGCTTTCGATTTAGAGAAATCTAAAGGTGTGTGCTTTACTTTCCCCATTACTCCTGTCACGCGCTTGTTTTCATCATATAGTGCAATGCTGTGAGAATCAATCCACAGTTCCTCATCAAGAATATCCTTACTCAAGTCTCCAGTTAAATTAAAGAAAGAATGATTTGACGGATTCAGCACAGTAGCCTTGTCTGTAGTGGCGGCATAGTCAATACGAAGAGCATCATCTGTCAATGTGTACGTAACAGAAAGAGATAAATTCCCAGGGAATCCATTCTCATCATCAGGAGAAACAATCTGCAAGGTGACGGAAGAGTGAGTTTGCGATAACACTTTCCATTCCTTCTGAGAGAAACCTGGAGTACCACCATGAGAACAATCGCCATTGCCACCTACCTGCAGTTGATAGTCGCAACCGTCAATATTCAACTTACCCCCTAATATTCTGCCTATGTATCGACCTACGACAGCACCAAAATTCTGCTTTATGCTTCTGTAGTTGTCCAACGAATCAATATCAAACCCCAAGACAACATCTTGCCCGTCGTACTTCAAAGACTGGATACGCGCACCATAGTTTATCACCGTCATCTCCATCTTTCCGTTACGGAGCTGCACATAAGGCAACTCCTGTGCAAGAACAGCAGAAATGCCGTTCATGCACAGGAGAATTATTACGATTCTAATAAGATTGGCTGTTGCCTTCTTCATCTTACATTATCTTCTATAATACTTCTTTCCGTTCTGTATTATGATGCCACGATAGTTAGAGCCAACCTTCTGACCTGAAAGGTTATATGTTGCAGTTGGTATTTGTATTGTGATTTCAACATCCTCAATGCCAACAGGAATCTCACGTGTAATCTTCATTCCCTCGAAGTATGTTCCCTTTGGCTGAACACGAATGATGTAGATTGTGCTTTCTCCATCAAGATTGTCAGGTACTACAAAGGTGACAGTTCCAATCACACTTGTTGTTGTTTGATTGCTCTTGTCTGTTGCAGATGTTCCTATATACACACCATTTTCGCCATTTGACGTTGCTGGCATGTTGTCGAATGTAATTACGTCACCCTGTTTGAGAGGTTCATCAAGCTCAATCTTGATATAGCATGATGTTGTGCCAAGATAGAACTTCGAGCCTGTTACCGCCTTATAAGCAGTAGCGTTATTGTTCTGATACATTACAGAACCACCAACGGCTGTTGCAAATTCACTACCCGAAACAGTCTGTCCGTTTGCAAGATCTGCAGTCTGACTTACTGAAGGGGTCATTGTGAACAATGTCTGTGTTTCAGTCTCTCCCTCTTCGTCATTTTTCTCTTCTTCATCAGGAACAACCACCTTACTTGTAATTGCAGGATAATACTCTTCAAATGTTGACTGAGCATCTGCACGCTCTGCCTTAACTATGCCCTCAACAAGATAGTTTGCATAAACCTCAATGTTTGTATAGTAGCCCTTTGGGTCAAGTGTGTATGTTAGAGCATCTGATGCACTATTTGGATTAAGACCGTTTTCTGTCTCCCATGCATCTGGCATTCCGTCACCATCTGTATCGAAATCTGCTGCACGAGAACCTTTACCGAAGTTAGCCTCTGTGTAGCCATTCACATCACTCACAACATCGACAAGTCCTTTCTTCTTTGTAACAGAACCCGTATATGTAGGTGTGCCTGAACGTGTTTCCTTGGCATAGCGCTCATCCACTTCATCGCGATAAAGCGAAGCACCTCCATAGTCAAGCACCTTGACGTATGCCTTCACAGCTGTATGTGTTGTGATGTCACAACTTTCAATACGAGAGTCCATCTTTATCTTGACACATGACACTCCACCGATTGTTGTGTGTGGCACCGAACTTCCATAGTAGTTATTAGTGTCAGGTGTGTAATATTCACCATTAAGGGTCTTTACACCACTATCAAAGATAACACCCTTCCAGTCATAATCAGCTGGTGTAGATGCAGCTGTTACATAGTTTCCGCTGATATAATAACGAGATGTCATGCCGAAGAATGTCTGGTCTCCACTACTCATTGTTGTGGAATTGCCTATTGACACCTCTGTAACACGAGTCTTACTTGAAGTAGAAGGACCTGCCTTGTAATAATTGTTGACCATGTTGATTTGTCCACCACCAGGACCTCCGTAGCATCCGTTGCCATTCCAGTTGAACATCACACAGTTACGGAAATCCACATTCTCTGCCTGAAGTGCATTCTCCCACTTGTACTTGCTATATTGAGTATTGCTTGTGTAACCAGTCCAGTTATAGCGCGCACCATTGAAACGTGGGGCACGGTTGTTGAGGTGAAGCAACAGATTGTGGTGGAACGAAGCAAGCTTACCACCCCAGATGCCTCCGTAACCATGAGGCCCCTTGCCATGACCAGCGTTACAGAGACTTTCGCCTATTGTACACCATTGCATTGTGAAGTTGTTATTGTCATAGAACGATGCCACCTCATCAATACTCCAAGAGAAAGAGCAATGGTCAAGAATCAGTCCGTTAACCTCTCTCTGCCATATAGCATCAGCACCATCGTTGACATTCTTTTCCTGTCCACGACGTATTCGTATGAATCGCATTATCACGTTTGACTTTGGACGCACTGTATAATAACGTAATGTGATACCAGGTTCTGGTGCTGTTTGTCCTAAAATGGTTGTGTTAGCTCCGATAGTAAGGTCGCTTGCCAACGGAATCACACCTGCCACATCAAATACTATTATCTTCTTTGTGTCACCACTGACTGCCGAGCGGAACGATCCTGTACCACTGTCATTGAGGTTTGTCACATGAATGACCTTACCGCCACGTCCACCTGTTACATAGCGGCCAAATCCTTCTGCACCAGGGAAAGCAGGAGCAGAGTCAAATTGTGCGTTTGCCATCAAGGCACAGAAGCACAATGTCAATAATGTTAATAGTTTCTTCATATCAATTAGGATGTTATTTGCTGTTAGTTTTATTTACCCAATACAGGATAATACTCTTCGAAGGTTTCTTTTGTTCCGTCACGCTCTGCCTTTACAATGCTTTCCACTAAGCTGTTGGCATAAACTTCTATATTTGTGTAATAACCTTTTGAGTCTAACGAGTAAGCAGAGGCATCGTCAGCAGAATTAGGATTAAGACCATGCTTTGACTCCCATTCATCTGGAATGCCGTCAGCATCTGTGTCCTGCAGTTTTGTGCCTGTCAGAACTTGCCATGCCGATTCACGTTTGCCCTTAACATCAGCCTGGGTGTCAATAAGCCCTTTAGCACCAGACTTGCTGCCCTTGTATTTTGCTGTGCCTTTGCGAACGTCAGCACATACTTCTGTATCAATGATGTCGCGACTCATTGAAGCACCGGCGTATGAGAGGACTTTATCGTAAGCCTTTTCTGCTGTATGAGTGGTGATAGAGTAGTATGAAGCGAAATCGCAGTCAGACGACATCTCACGATTAGTGAGAACGCAGTTCTGAATGAACGAAGCAAAGTTATAGTTGCTGTCGAAGGCAATGTTCTTAGGATTGATGGAAGCAGGAGCGTCGTTAACGATGTTGCCGCTAAGGAAGAATTTGCCTGGCACAACATCTGCCTTATCTGCCTTATTACAATTGCCGCACTGAGTGGTTGGATTAAGCAGACGGTCTGCTCTATTGCCAAGAGAAATGGTGTGAGGACCTGGCTTGTAGAAATTGTTGATAATATTAAATTTCTTTGCTTCCTGACCAGGGAGGTTTTCACCACCGTATGTAGAGTTGCTGCCCCAGTTATATACTACATTATTTATATAATCAACAGGACCAGCGAATGTAGATAGATAACCATGATCGAAACGAGGATTGCGACTATCATGGTGTGCTATGAGGTTGTGATGGAATGCCACGCTCTCCCCACCCCAGATGCCAGCATAGCCATGCTTGCCTTTGTCGTGAACAGACATTCTGAGTGACTGGGCAAGGATGCACCACTGAAGAGTGAAGTCCTTGTTTCCATAGAAAGAACCGCATTCGTCGGTTGACCAAGAGAGAGAACAATGGTCGATGATGATGTTCTTATGCGCATCCCTATCATTGTGAGCAGCGTTCATGGCATCATCTTCAGTCTTGAGTTCGTCGCCCATACGGCAACGGATATAACGTACTATCACATTGTCAGCATGGATGCTCAATGTGTAATTCTTTAGGCATATACCATCGCCGGGAGCAGTCTGACCAAGGATAGTGACACTGTCCTGTCGGAGTCTAAGAGGACATACGAGGTCAATGGTGCCTGCTACATCAAACACGATGATACGTGCTCCGCTTTTTCTTATAGCATAACGGAGAGTGCCCTGAGCCTCAGCGCTGTTGTCAGCGACTTTCTCTCCAAATTTGTTGTCGTCACAATAGTCATTGAGGTTTGTGACATGATAGATTTTTCCACCTCTTCCACCTGTAGTATAACGTCCAAAGCCCTCAGCGCCAGGAAATGCTGGTGCCGACAGAAACTGTGCCTTTGCTATTACGACAAAGAGAGCGAAGGTGAGAAGTGTGAATAAGCGTTTCATACAAAAGCAGTTACAAGAAACATGAATGTCTCTTTTATGAATTTGTTTTTATTCAACCACCAAGGTGGATGCCTTTTCGGCACCCACCTTGCATGGTATTATGAATGACTTGAGTTATCGGACTTTGAATTCTGTGTTACCGAAACTATCAGCAATATCTTCATTTGTGATAGTAAAGTCATTGCTTGCAGGATCTTTGAACTTAGGATCTACGCCAGTCTTTCCAGCAGGGTCAAATGTAGAAACGCCTTCAATGAATGGAATCAAAAGACTTGGAGCATTGAAATAATAATTTGTGAAGTAGTCAATACCATCTGTCTTACCATCCTGACTGTAATAAACCTTGTCTGAGCACTCAGCAAATACATTGTTCTTAACGTTACAAGTAAATGCCTTGTCGCCTTTAGCATTTGAACGGATGTACAAAATACCCTTAGATGTAGCCTCTACCTTATAGATTGTGTTATTCTCAAAATTGATAGTATAACCCATCTTATCAGCAGTATAGTCAACACGGATGAAATCAGAGCCTGCACAACAGTTTGCCACTGTATTTTGAACAAAGTTCATTGTCTCAAAACCTATAGTTCGAGTTGACTGGAGGTCAATGAAACGTGCACCAGAACACATGTCATGGAAGAAACAATTGCGTACATTGATTTCACTTATTGTACAACCTTCTTCCTTGTTATTTGAAATGAAGTTCTTATAACCAATAGCTTCAATGCCTTCAATGTTAATCTTTCCAGAAGCATTCTTAATCTTTAACACTGCATCACTAGAAGTACCAGCAAGCTTAATGTTCTTGATTGTAACGCCATTACAGCCTGCAAGATAGAACTTAACATGTGCTGTAACAGGTTTTGTATCAAGACAAGAAATGGTTACATTCTTTCTTATTACAAGTTCCTTAGTAGAAGTTGCACCTTCTGAGCTCTGGTAATCAAAGCTGCTTGTAGAACCATCCTGTGCAGGCAACAGCATAATTGTCTCTCCTTCTTCTGCCTCATCAATAACACTCTGAATATCCACATTTCGACCTGCATATACTGGGATATATTCTGGAAGAGTAGTTGCAACGATCTTACCACGCTGAGTATTACCATTATAGATATAGATAGTATATTTGCTTTCTGGCTTAAGGTCATTGATTACACATTCGCCAGCAGCAATATTATCAGGAGTAAGGTCTATTGACTGAAGAACTTCGTCGCTCTTTACAACTTCAACACGAGTAACCTCAAGACCTTCTTCCCAAGTTACCTTAATAGATGAAGAAGTGAGGTCATCATCTGTAACGTCATTAAGAATCTGCTCTGGATCAGTCTCAAAGAACTCTTCTACAATACCTGAAGTCTTTCCTTTAAGAACAGAAGAAATTACAACCATATAAGCAGTTTCAGATTTAAGGCTCTTGATATTATGAGTAAGAGTCTGATGAGTCTTTCCTGCTTCTGCACAGGTAACTTCTACCTCTCGGTCCAACACGTTGAAAAGAGTTTCGTCGTTAGCGTCTGCTGTGAAGAACTTATATGTAATCTTCTCTGGGGCAGTAACATAGTATGACTTAATTCTCACATCTACCTTATTTAGAACCTTAACTTCTAAGTCTGTAGGACGGAGTGCTCTTGATAATTCCAAAGTGGTGATTTCGGAATCAGGATCAGAACATCCAACTGTAGCAACCAATGAAAGGCATGCTACAAGTACGTATGCTAATTTCTTTATAATAGTCATTTTGGTTAAATTTTATTATTAATGATTATGCATTAACTGTGGGGAGGTGCGTTGCTGAAATCTCAGCAACGCAAATTCCACATTATTAATAGCCATAGTTGTTCTTAAGCATTCCATTGCTTGAGTCAATGAATACCTTCCATATAGGCCAGAACATCTTCTCATCAGGATCGTTAAGGTAGAAATTATCTATGTATTTCTTAACCTTTTCCTTATCTGCATCCTTATCTGCCTTAAGAGTGAATACAAAAGTACTGTTATCAAGCTTCAAAGCCTTGCCTTCTGCATCTGTTTCACCGGCATTAAGACCATAGATGTAATAAGCGTCAGCTTCATCGGACTGTGCATCAAGACCTGTCTTGTAGTAGAACTTGAGTGGGTACTTATCGTACTTGCCCTCTCCTGCTTCTGGATCACGATTTGCAAATGCAATAAGGTTCTCTTTTGCCTCTGCCATCTTCTTTGAAAGCAATCCCCAACGCATCAAGTCAACCTTACGGATTGCTTCGCCAGCAAATTCGAACTTACGCTCGTCAACAAGGAGATTGAAGAAAGATTCCTTAGTTGATGCTGCAGCAAGCTTGCTGTTTACAAGTTCTTCAGGATATGCTCTGCCCATAACAGGCTTAATACGCTCCTTTGCTTTCTGGAGTTGATCAAGTTCATTAGCAGCCTCAGCAGCCATCAAATAAACGTCAGCAAGACGCATAACCTGCCAGTTGACACCGTCATCTTGTGATGATATTACTCGGCGGCTCATCCACTCGAAACGAAGTTTTCCAAATGACCATCCACCAGCAATGAGATTAGAAGTTCCCTTTATTGAAATGCCTGCCTTATCGCTTGCAACCCAAGCGTATGGAAGTACTGTGATGTCACGACGGCGATCTTGAGGATCATAGTCATACCAAAGAGTTGGGATTGGACCATTCACACCTCCCTTGCCAAGTCCTGTCCACTGGTCTGCAATAGCATGCTTGCCACCCCAAGTGTAAAGAACACGACCACGACCGTCAGAGAAAGGTATCTCGAAGATTGATTCGAGTCCTGGTGTAGTGACGTCCTGACAAAGGTTTTTGAAGTTTTGAACGAATGGGAGTTCTTCAAGTGGTTTCATGCCTCCGTTCTGGATGATTTCCTCACACTCGTCAAGAGCAATCTTGTACAAGGCTTTACGTTCGTTCTCGTCCTGGATGTTGTAGCGAAGACCTTCGTTTGGCCATTCTGACTTTCCTGCAAGGAAGAGAGCAATGCGAGCACGGAGTCCTCTTGCAAAGACTGTGCTTACTCGTTCTGTGCTCATCTTGAAGATTGTTGCGTCAAGTGTTCTGTCTGTAGGACCATATACCATTGTCTCAGCCTTTTCCAAGTCGCTGAGAGTCTTCTTAAGTACTGTGACACGGTCTGTTGTTGGCAGGTACATGGAGTTTGCATTGACTGGCTCAAAACGATATGGAACATCTCCCCATGACTTAACAAGGTCAAAGTAGATCATGGCACGGAGGGTAAGAAGCTCACCATAGAGATGCTTCATATCTCTATCTGAGATATTGCCATCTTTATCCTTGACTGCATATTTATCCATGTCAGCGAGACCCTTGTTTGCACGTTCAATAGCTTCATACATTTTTGCCCAAGCATTGTTTGAAGTATTCATGTATGTATTTGAAGTGCTTGCGCTGTAACATGCCAACGAGGCTTCCTTATCTGTTGCAGGGTCTGCAACACCACCATAGTTATTGAAGACTTCGCAGTCGCTGTTGATTCCGAAATAAGGAATATAGCGTCCACGATAAGAGTTTGTTTCGCCAAACGACTGATGAATACCTACTACAGAAGAGTTTGCCAATATTGTAGCAGAGTATATCACCTCTCCCTCCATTGCAGAAGGATTTTCGGTATCAAGACTACATGAGCCCATAAAGAAACTCAATGCTGCTATTCCCGATAAATATAATGCTTTTTTCATCTTATATTCTTTATTTATTGTTAATTATGCTGTCTGTTCTTTAGTCTTGGATTTAGAAGTTCAGATTCAAACCAAATACAAACTGACGGCTCTTAGGGTATGCTGAGTAGTCAACACCTGGTGTGAGGTTTGTTCTACGAATTGCATTAACCTCTGGATCCATGCCTGAATAGTTTGTGATGCAGAACAGGTTGTAGCAAGTGAAATATACACGGAGAGAGTTGATATGTACTTTGTCAAGGATGTTCTTTGGCAATGTGTAGCCAAGAGTGAGAGTTGAGAGACGGAGGTAAGAACCATCTTCAACATACTTGTCAGTCAATACATACTTTCCTGTGTATGGAGAGTAGTTTGATGTGCGAGCATTGAGAGCAGCAAGTTCTTCTGCATTGTTCCAATTAAGGAGATTACCCTTAGCGTCGATATTTGTCCAACGAGAAGCACCTGCCATATCAGTAATCATATTGCGATAGCGATACTTACCTGTCTGCGTGAACTCTATTGCATTTGCATTATAAATGTCGTTACCAACAGAGAATGCAAAATTAGCAGCAAGGTCAAATCCGTAAGCACGGGCATTGATGTTGAATCCACCTGTGAAGTCTGGGTTTGTATCACCAATAATCTGACGGTCATTTGTGTCTATTGTACCACTCTTATTAGTATCGGCAATCTTCAGGGAACCTGGGCGAACAGTTGTGTTTATCACAGTACCAGCGTCTGCTACACCTTCTCTGAGCACCCACTTGCCAGCAGCCTTAGATGCTTCAACGTCAAAGTCTGATACTTCATAGCGTCCTGCACTCTTGTAACCAAAGATCTGTCCGATTGGCTGGTTGACAGCGATGATAAAGTCTTGGTCAATTTCTGTTGAAGCCCAACCTGTAGCAATGTTATCGATAGACTTGAGGTCACCAAGGCTAAGCACCTTATTCTTATTGAATGCGATATTACCACCGATTGTCAATCCCCAGTTCTTCTTGTTCACAAGAACACCATTGACAGAAAGCTCGAGACCCATATTACGTGTCTCACCCATGTTGCGATACTGGTAATCATAACCTGTACCTGCTACAGGGTACTGAATCAAAAGATCCTTAGTATTGTTCTGATACAATTCAATAGAACCTGACAATCTGCTATTAAACATAGCATAGTCAATACCGATATTGCGAGTGATTGTACGCTCCCACTTGAGGTCTGGGTTTGCCATAGTCTTTGATGGCGCCCAATAGTTTGTTGCTCCATTGATCCAAGAAGTTACATTTGAATTATACAACTGCTTCATAAGACCAGAAGGAATATTATTGTTACCAGCAGTACCATAGCTGACACGAAGCTTCAAGTCATCGAGCCAACTCTTAGTACCTTCCATAAATGCTTCATCAGAGATACGCCATGCTGCTGCCATTGAAGGGAAATAACCCCAACGGTTGCCTGAAGCGAACTTAGAAGAACCATCAGCACGCATTGTTGCAGTGAGATAGTAACGGCTCTTGAAGTTGTAGTTTGCACGACCGAAGAAAGAGAAAAGAATATCATCTGGATTGATGAAGTTGTTTATTTCGTATGCAACGCCCTGAGTAGAGTGATTCCAACACTGCTCTGCATCCCAGTTTACTGGGAATCCATGAGCGGTATTTGTCTCCATAGAACCACGCTCGAGGATGTACTCTTCACCAAGGAGAACATTAAGGCTATGACCGCTTTCCTTTTCAAAGAGATCCTTGAAATCATAACTTACAGTGTTAGTATTGCGGAACTTCTTGCGGTTGTAACGCGAGAGTGTGATTGCAGGCTTACCCTGATTCTCGCTTGCTGGCACGTTGTCAACGTAGTAGGTTGTTGTACCCATGAAACGGTCAGTCTTCACATTGTAAACATCGTAGCCAAATTCGCTCTTGAACTTGAGGTTCTTGATGATCTGCCAGTTGAATGCACCAGACATGTTAAGCTGCTGACGATCTCTTCTCTGGTCATTATCATAAAGAGATACAATTGGGTTGTAGAAGTTTCCTGAAGGGTCAGAGTCATCGTCAGAGAGACCTGTAATACCTGCTACAGGGAATGGTACGAACTGAACAGCATAACGAAGACGACGGTCAGTATTGTATGGAGAAGACTGCTCATTAGCACCACCACCGTTAACCTTTGTCTTTGACCAACGTGCCTGGAAGTCGAGACCTACCTTCTTGTTGACCTTGTGATTGAGCTTGAGAGAAAGGTTATCACGACTGTAGTCAGACTTCTGCATGATAGCCTTGTCATCCATTCTTGTGTAAGAGAATGCGTATTTAGTACTTTCAGAACCACCAGTGATGTTAAGAGCGTGGTTCATTGTATGACCTGTGCGACCATATACCTGGTCTATCCAATCGTTTGTTGCAACATTGTTGTACAGGTCAATATCTTCGTATGCACCAAAGTACTTTGTATAATATTCTGGATGACCTGCCAAAGCAGCAGCTTCATACTGCCAACGAGCATAATCACCAGAACCAAGCACATCAAGAGACTTAGCAATTTTCTTAATTGAATAATAGAAGTTATAAGAAACATTTACCTTGTCGCCCTTGCCACTCTTTGTTGTAACGAGGATTACACCATTAGCACCACGGCTACCATAGATAGCAGTAGAAGAAGCATCCTTGAGCACTGTGATGTCTTCAATCTGGTTAGCAGGGATGTCGTTGATGCTCTCTACAGGGAAACCATCAACAATGTAAAGAGGTTCGTTGCTCTGAGTGATAGAACCACCACCACGAACACGAATGCTCACATCTGCATCTGGCGAACCTTCTGTAGTAGTCACCTGCACACCGGCAAGTTTACCTGTCAATGCCTCCATTGCAGATGCTACAGGCACAGCCTCAAGTGTCTCAGAACTTACAGTAGCTACTGCACCAGTGAGGTCCTTCTTGCGAACGCTCTGATAACCTATAGTCACAACCTCATTGAGAAGCTTTGAGTCGTCCTCGAGAGTGATGTTGATGGTGGTACGTCCGTTAACCTTCACTTCCTGGGACTTCATACCAATGTAAGAAACTACGAGTGTCGCGTTCTTAGGAACAGACACGCTGTACTGTCCGTCAATGTTGGTGGCAGCACCATTCGATGGCTTGCCTTTCTCAATAACGGATGCTCCGATAACGGTCTCACCCGTATTGTCTGTCACAACACCTTTAACGGTCACATTTTGCGCTGATACACCGAGCGTAAACATAGTGGACATAATGAGAACCACTATTCGCAAACATTTTGTTAAGCTTGACATGTTTAAGATTAGTTTTTGTTAATATTATTTAGTTTAGTAATTATTTCTTGTTTCTTCCAATAATACCCACGCATGGGTAAGCAAAGATTATTTCAGTAAAACTTTGCAAAGTTAAGAAAAATTAATATAGGACAAAAAAAAATGCCATAAATATATTAAAAAAGTATAAAAAAGGCTGTTTTGCAACATGTAAGTTACAAAACAGCCATAATATTATTGCATTTGCTCATGTGCCTTCTGCACCTATGGAGCTTAATGATCGGTCGCTCCTTCCTGCAATCATCTTCCACTTAACTTCCATTCTTTTCCATAAGGGCATTGCAGAAATATTGCAAAACTATTGCAGAAATATTGCAAAAAGATAGAGCGCAGATAGAGCGCAGATAGAACGTAGAGGCAAGAACAACATAGATTTTATTGTACAAGCCTACATAGTTGCCTTTATTTCAAATACTGCTTCAGTTCCGGTACAACGTATGATGTTGCATGAATCAGCATATCAGACACGATGCTTGCACCTTTAATATTTAAATGTGTATCATCCTTCTTGCCTTCCGGACAGAATTCATATTTGCCAGCTTCCACCCACATGTAGAGTTCGGTGGATTTTGTTTCACCACACTCCTCAACCATGTACTGAGTCAGCTTGTTGGCATCTACAAAAGGAACACCCTCTTCCTTTGCCACCTGCTTCGGAACGATGATATACTCACCATGCGTGTCTGTGAGCACTCCGTTCTCCCAATGACGACGGACGATGGAATTATACAACACCGGCTTAGCACCTCTTGCCTTTGCCTCACGGATGAAGCGCTTCAGGTTTGCCTTGAACGTGGTGTGAGGATCTGTGTGGCGGGCTGTATCAGCCTTTTCGTCATTATGTCCGAACTGTATGAACACATAATCACCAGGCTTTATCTTTGCCAGCACCTTGTCCCATCTGCCTTCGTCAATAAAGCTCTTTGTGCTGCGTCCGTTAACTGCATGGTTGTCAACAACGATGTCTCCTTTGAGGTGCATAGGTAACATCTGTCCCCACCCTCTTTCCTGATTTTCCTTCTCAAGTGGCTTATTAGCCATTGTCGAGTCTCCAATCATGAAAATGGTGACTGGCGACGAAGGGGGCAACATAAACGAGAGCAATGCAACGGATGCAAGTATTAAAAATAATTTCTTCATTGTAAGCCGTGATTATTCAAATGCTTATTTTGGAGCCTTATTATAAACAGATTCAAGAGTATAGCTTTCGTCTGTGCTTGTGGCAGCCTTAACCATAAGCTCAACCAAGTCCTTCTTGTACAATTCACCATTAGCATGATTGATGAAGTAGAAAGGTTCGCCCGACTGGTCATCGGCATTGTTGTCCCACAACATTACTGGAAGTCCGTGATAGAATGCAGAACGGCAGAAGTACTCAAGGTAGTACTTACGGAAAAGCTCACCTCTTGATGAAGGTTGAGTTGTTGCTCCGAACTCTCCGAGATAACATGGTATGTTCTGGTCAATGTACTTAGTCTTCAACTTGCTGAACAAATCGTTGATATAATCTTCATTAGAACCCTCTGCGTATTTTCCTTTTGCAGCTGTATGACCCCATTCTGAATATTTACGTTGTGTACAGAAATCGTATGGGTCATAGCAATGCACGCCAACCATAATGTGATTAGCAGGGTCGTTTGGCAACACGAGATTATCCATTGTGAATTGAGGGTTTGCAGCATATCCTGCCACACCAATCCAGCGAGTAGCATTATTGCCACCTGTTGCACGGATGGCGTCAACAGCAACCTGGTTCCACTCGTTCATCAGTCTGTATTGCTTTCCTCCATCGCTTTTGCTTGGGCCCCAGCCCCAGCCACCGTCCTGGATCTCGTTGAATGTCTCAAACATAAGAAAGTCGCCCTTATCCTTGAAACGCTCTGCAATCTGCTTCCAAGTAGCCTCGATTCGTGTCTTTATCTTGTTGTTTGTATCGGTATTCTTCGATGCTTCTAGAATGTTGAGCCAGTACTCGTCATGGTGAGTGTTGAGAAGCACGTTGAGTCCTGCTTTCTCTGCCCACTCCACATTCTGGGCAACCTCATTCATATAAGCTTCTTCTATAGTGTATGCAACTGATGTTGAGTCCTGATAGTTACCCCAAGTGACAGGCATACGAACAGTCTTAACGCCAATCTTAGCAAGTTCCTTATAAAGTGTTTCTGTTGGTTTTGCAGCATCCCAGTACTTGCCCCAAGATTCTGGGAACTTTTCCCAAGGACCTGCAGGACCTCCATTCGTGTCAAAGTGATTGCCGAGATTCCATCCATAGCCTAACTTTCTTGTAATAGCCATGGCGTCATTATCAGGAAGGTCGTCAGTTGGCTTTTCCACTTTCTTTGTCTTGAAAGTAAGAGTGTGTTCGTCAGCAATAGAGTTTGAGTTAGTGCGGCTTACGATTGCACCCTTAGCTATACGCAAAGTATATTCCTTATCTTCCTCAAGATCAACTGACACAACCACATCCATAGTTGTTTGTGGACTGCTCTTAGCTGTAACCTTCTCACCGTTGAGAGTGATGTCTGCTGATGGGCTGACAGATACAGTTGTGTTGTAAGAAAGTGTGATTGATTTCACAGATGCATCAACCTCTGCACCTTCTGCAATAGAAGCCTTACGGAACACGATGTCAGCCTTAACTGGTGGTGTTGGGGGTTCATCACCTCCGCTGCTGCCACTACATGATGCAACTGAGATTCCAGACACGAGCAGCACCAACAATGCTACTGTCTGGCAAAAGTAACGATAAATTTTCATAATTAGATTTGTATTTAGTTTTTAGTTAGAAACGTGTTTAAGATTGGTTTACAAGATTAGTGTTAAATATTGGTGTTAAGTGTTGGCGTTAAATATTTGCTTTATTATTGACGTTAATGATTGGCGCTAATCATTCGTCTATAATAACATTTGACGCTTTCCATTCGCCTTTGTTGCCCTTCACATATTCACAATACCTGTTACGGAGGTCTGCCAAGTGCTGTCTCATTATGTTATTGAAACAGCTAATATAAACACCACGATAATCATCTGGCACAGCAGGAGTTATCTCAATTACCTTATCCATGTATGCCTTCCAGCTCTTACGAGCATGACCGACCTCGGACTTCAGGTTGTTTCGTTCTTCCTGAGACAACGATTCTAATTCGGGATTCTCATCTACTGATGATAAAATCTGAAGGTATTCCTGCATTATTATCTCATTATCAACCCACACGTCTGCCACATTTGTGTATGTAGGGTCGGTAAGAGCAATCTGCAATGCATTACGAACATCCATAGCACCAACTGCTGCTTCCAGTTCTGGTTCATGCTTTGTGCTATACTCTTGCTCGCTCTTTCCGTTTGCTATGATAACCTTGTCTATCATAGACTTCTCATCAACCACCCATTTGTCAAATTCCTTCTCAGCTTTCTCTGTTGCATGGAACAATTCAGGGTAACGACGAAGGATGTCATACAACGAAGGGAAATCCTTAGCTTCCTCTGGTGACTGAACAATAGTGTCAACACCGAAAGACTCAATGTCTTCAACAAGGGCGTTTTTCTTTTCATTACCTCCTTTTCCTCCACATGAGATAATGAGGACACTAAAAGCTAATATAGTAAATAGCGTTAGTAGCGTTATCGTCTTATCTGATTTCATATCTGTACTATTTTCTATGCAAATCTACAACATTTTTTTCACTCAGCAAAGAAAATGTAAAAAGGTTTGTAATGGTACCCATATCTAAAGGGGGAAACACCTATATCCTGCTACCTGTTACCCGTTACCTGTTACCTGTATATCAACTAAAAATAGGGATAAAATTGCATCACTACTTAACCCTTTTGTTGAACTACTATGAGGTCTAAAGTTAAATGTCCCTTATTCTCAAACAAGATTGCGGCATGAAATCATCGTATTGCGACACGAAATGATGGTATCGTGTCATGAAATGACCATTTCATGTCACAATACGACGTGCTTTCATGTATCAAGTGTATTGCTCGTTGTAGTTTAACGGAAAAGGTTGACTACTGTGTAAACGAAGTACATAACATAAAAATAGTATATAGGTGCCTAAAAATATTCATGATGGTTCTTTCAGTCAAAAATATAAAAAGCAGGCAGCACATCATCGTACTGCCTGCTTAACATTATTATATTTAGGATTCTATTACAAAGGAGCAACAGTTATAGACTTGATTGAACATGCGGCACCCTGACATACGAAGATACCACCCCACCATTGTCCTTTAAGAGCATAATCAATCATCTCCTGAGTTACAGTGATTGTTACACAACCTCCAAGCGCATCAATGTCACAAGGTTCAATACCATCCTGACCGTTTGAAGGACCACCGAACTGTCCATAGAGGACAGGATCTGTTCCATTTGGTTTTGTCCAATGTCCCTCAAAAATCTGAATCCACCAGTTGTCGCCAGTCGTATCAAGATAGAATCGGAGTTTGTTGCCTTCTTGAACGTTATAAGTGACAAATTCTGATTCGCCTTGAGTTGTATCTGTACCAATAAATGGCTGAGCACCACCATCAAGGCTTTCATTGCCTTCCCAGATTACAACTTCGTCAGCAGCACCTACCCACTTAACGTACTGAATCTCTACTCCGTCACCCCAGAGTAAAAGACCCATGCCGCCAGGAGTGAACATTTGTGCAACCTCTTCTTCTGAAAGACTGAGAACGAGATCCTCTACACCTGCAGCTGGCTTATAAACACCGTCAGACTCAGGAGTGATGCTCGGATTTGCGAATGGCGTATTCCAGTCGCTCATTCGGCACTGGAATGCAGGACCTTCCTTAGTCTGCTTGAAGTGGATTGTGAGCTGACCAGGAGTAGTGATTGTCTCACACATCTTAGCAAAGAGTTCAGACTGGTTGTCCTTGTTTACACAGAAGTTATTACCCCATCCAACGAGGCCAACTTTACCCTGCCAGAGAACACCAGCAAGCTTACGGATTGCCACTGCCTGAGAAACAGAGATGTTGCTGTTCTGAACGAGAACGATGTTGCCATCAACAAATCCTTCAGGAACAACGAACTTGATTGTGTTGTTATCAACGAGTTCGAACTGTACATCACCTTCAATTCCAGGGAGAGACATAGACTTAACACGGTTGAGGTTTTCACCTGTGATGATGATTTCATCCTCAACGCAGATGTCAGAAGTCTTTGACACGTTTGTAATAGAGATAGATGGAACTGAGATTTCTGGTGAAGTGATAGCATTACCAGAGTAGAGAACCAATGTGATTGCACCACCCTTACATTCAGCAGGAACAGTAGTTGTGATTGTCTTGTTGTCTGCAGAAACTGTAAAATCAGAAGAAACAGCACCAGGGAACATTACAGTCTCAACTGTGTGGAGGTTAGTACCAGAGATTGTAATCTCATCACCGAACTCACAAGCAGTCTTGCTGACAGCAGTAGCTGTAGCAGAGAGAATCTCAAGTGGCTCTTCCCATTCAAGTTCCCACTCGTTACCGTCAGACATCATGATTGTACCTGACTCTGCTGCGAGAGGTACAGGAACCTGAACCTCACGACGAGAAGACTTGAATTCTTCAGCAGTGACAACAACACCTGATGTGAATGTCACTGATGCGATGTTATAAACATAGTCACCCTTGATTGTGATGTAGTCGCCAGCGTTAAGACCCTTAACAGGAGTTACACTTGTAACCTCAATAGGCTCTTCAAATGCGAGTGTGCCTTCAGAGACGATTGTGTCATTTCCTGCAACGAGCTTAATTTTACCAGGAACTGTTGCATCTGGAATATTAAGATAGATATTCTCGTTGTCGCTGCTGTTGAAGTTCTCCTTCAGCACAGCAGCCTCTTCAACTGTTGCGTCAGCAGGGAATATTACCTTGTCAACCTTGTTCATGTTCGTACCAGTGATACGAATCTCGGTGTTGCGAAGACTTGGTGATGGTCCGAACGCAAGGAGGTTCACGCCCGACTTGCTGTAAGGATTAGTGTTGTAATCGTCATCGCTACACGCTGCGATGGATAGCCCTACGAGGGCTACCATCACGATTGCGATATAATTATAAAACTTTTTCATGTGTCTATTCAGATTTATTATTTCATTGGTACAACACGGAAGTTATCAAGCTTGATGATTGGAGTACATGGCTTCACTTCCACATCGTCAGACTTTCCATACCAGAACAAAATCTGGAATCCAGCGAAGAAGTCCTTAGAAAGTGTTGCGTTGACAATTTCACCTTCGTAGTTGTATATCCAGTTAGCTGCTATAGGAAGTGATACTGTAATCCACTTGCCGCCAGTGTGGAACACACCATTTTCTGCTGATGACCATGGACGATAGAATGCACGTGGGAATGATTTGTCGTCGTGGAAGTAGCTGTTGTTCTGTCCTCCAAGTACATTTCCTGCCATGTCAGTAGCTCCGGCAGCACCATTATGCACCTTGCTTGTTGGAGCAAAGATGATTTCCATTGGAGTGCCTGCCATTGGGTCGGTTGCACTTCCTGACCATGGACGATCTTCTGGGATACAGATTTCGAACTTGAGAGTCATGTTAGCCCAGTCGTTGAAATCAACTACATCATAGAGACGGTATCCGTAAGGGTCGCTGAACGTTTCAGGGTCACCCCATGAACCTGGCCAGTAGTCATATTCCCATTCACCATCAACCCATCCGCATGTGAGTTCAACAGGATCTGGTGTATTGCCACCGAACTGGAGGAAGTTGCCGCAAAGAGAAGTCTCATCAGACTTTATACCACCTGAACCAGGCATCTTCCAACCGTGTTGGTTGCCACTTTCATCCTTCACACCAAGCTTGTCGTCGAATGTGAAGAGCATACCACGCTGATCCTTATACTCAAATGGTGCCTTTGAAGTACCATACACAGAAGTGAAGTAGATAGGTCCTGGCTCTGCACCCTCTGGAATTATGATGTCCATGGAAGTGAAGTCCTCAGCTATGGTTTCTTTTAAGATTTCTGCAGGAATAAGTGCTCCGTCAGCACCTGTGAACTCTACAGTGAGAGGAACATTAGGGTCGTCAATGAAGTAGTTACCCTTGATTGTCTGAACCTCATTTGCCTCAGCATACTCATTAACCATTGACGATACAACAGGGGCTGCAATAGTTACCTTAAAGTCATACTTAACTGTATCGTTTGATGTAGATACGAAATAAATTTTGTTCGACACATCTGTTGGCACAGCAGCAGGCACGGTAACGATGAGTATGTTGTCTGTCAATGTACTTGAGTTGACAGCAGCACGAATGTTGTTGAAATAAACATCATGAATACTACGCATGTTATCACCCACTACGCACAATGTCGAACCTGGGTTCGCGCTTGTAACAAGCTGTCCATTTGTATATACGGTCTCTTCTGTGTCGGTATTCTTAACCACCTCAGAAGACAAGTTACGAATATACTTGATTGTTGGTTTACCGCCAGTTGACTCAAACTTATCAGGCTCGTCAGCACATGATGCCAAACCGATGCTTCCGACAGCAGTAAGCGCCAGCAATGCGATATTTGTATATTTATTAATGATTTTCATTGTAGGTTTAATTTTAAAGGATTAATAACCGTATGTATTACGCACGTCAAGACGCTGTGATGGAACTGCCGAAGCGAGGTTCTTATTATAAACCACATCACTTGCAGGGAATGGAAGTGCGAAATACTTGCTTCCAGTCTCTGGGTCTGTGTTCATGAGATTCTCGACAACAGGCACTGTTGTCTTGTCATCATACATCATAGAAGTAGGGTCAACAGTCCAGTCGCCTGTCTTGTAGTAGTTCTTGTACAAAGCAGAAAGTCCCCAGTTCTGGTTACGCTTCTGGTTCTTGAGCTCGTTGATTGCAAATTCTGCATCCCAGTATGAAACACGAACGAAATCGTACCAACGGTCACCTTCCATTGCAAGCTCAAGGCGACGCTCGTTCCAGATGTCCTTGAATGTAAGTTTGTCCTTGATCTGTGATACGCCTGCACGCTTACGAACTGCATTTATTGCAGCCAATGCCTCTTTATTTGTTGTTGAGCCAGAAGTTGAAGGGCTGTCCAATAAGAGCAGAGCCTCTGCCTTTACAAGATAAACATCTGAGAGACGCAAGATAGGAGTTGCCAATGCATAAACCATGAATGCAGAAGGATAACCGATACCATCGATATGGTCTTGCTTGTCACCTACGAGATGCTTAACTGTGAATGCACCTGTAGGACAAGGCATAGCAGTCTCACCTTCATTGTGATATGCATCTGGGTTATATGTGTCATCAAAGAGGAATTTAAGCCAGTCAAATCCGCCTTTCTTCTTAACCCAGAAGTAATCGTATTTGAAACCTGGAAGCATCATTGTAGCCTTAAGACGCTTGTCTGCATGATTCAACCATGCCTCAGGAGTCTGCTCGAGCACCTTGATTCCGAATGCCTCCTGAAGGTCTGTAGAAATACCCTTCCACTGACCCCAGCAGTCACCATTCTCTGAGAATCCTTCTGGTGCATAGTCACTCTGCATGAAGCTCTGGTCAGTATATTGGTGGTTAGCACCATTCCAACGCCATGCGAGAAGAGTCTCTGGATTGATATTGTTCTTCAAACGGAAGAGGTCTGAATATTCAGGCATAAGATAGTGAATTTCCTTATTTACTGCATTTTCTTCATCTTCACCCAAACATTGATTTGCATATTTCACTGCATTATCCAGGTCATCCTTGTTAAGAGTTCCTGTAGAACCCGCTTTTGCAAGATAGACCTTTGCAAGAAGTCCCTGTGCTGTAGCCTTATCGATACGCCCTTCTTGCATGGCTTTAGCAGGAAGAATCCTGATAGCTTCCTCAAGAGTCATCACGATGTACTCATAAACGTCAGCCTTGTTAATCTTGCTGACACTTCTGAAGCTTCCGTCAGCCAATGCCTTTGAGTTGTCATTGATAATAGGCACATCACCGAACGAACGTACAAGGAAGAAATAAGCCATGGCTTTCCAAGTGAGGCATTCTCCCAAAGTCTGGTTCTTTACTGCTTCAGATGGACCTGATGCAGCCTTGATATAATTGTAAACCATGTTACAATGTGAGTTAACTGCCCACAAAGAGTTACTCATCTCACCCATGCCTGCATCAGAAGGATTGACAGAGAAGTCCTGATATGGGTCAGTTGAACTGATAAAGAAGTTACCAGAAAGAACCTCACCGACGTTGATGAAGTTACGTGTGAAGTCACTCCATGGCGAACTATACAGATAGCTTGTACCATTCAAGCACTGTATGTCATTCTCATAAAAGTTGTCAGCGTTATAGTTGTCAACCTGTGGTTTGTTAAGGTAGTCTTCGCATGACACCATACCCAAACCAACTACAGCCGCAAGTGCTAATCTTGATATTTTAAATTTCATATTGTCTCAGATTTAGAATGATACGTTAATACCAAATGAATAAGTTGTTGGAGATGGGTAACGTCCGTTATCCAATCCGAATACGAATGGGTTCTGTGTACTTGCACCTACTTCTGGGTCATATCCACTGTACTTAGTGATTGTCCAGAGGTTCTGGATGTTGCAGTAGAGACGGAGTGTCTCAACGGCAATTTTCTTAGTCCAAGCCTTAGGGAATGTGTAACCGAGAGAGATGTTCTTCAAGCGGATGTATGATCCATCCTCAATGTAGCGGTCGCTCCAACGGTCGTTGTCGTTAGGGTCACCAGTTGATACACGTGGCATGTTTGTGCCAACGTTAGCAATCTTGACATTTTCTATATCGTCATACCAGTTGTAGATAAGTGCACCGTCACCTCTGTCAACACCATTGCTGTAGTCCTTAGCAGGGTCGATAGGAACGAGCTGAGCTGCTCCCAATACGTCTGTGAGCTGGTTGATCCAAGTATTGTTCATGTGAGTGAGACGGTACTTGTTCATGTTACCAATCTTGTTGCCTACAGAACCGTTGATGAAGATGTTGAGGTCGAAGCCCTTATAACGGAATGTGTTGTTGAAACCGAATGTATATTTAGCGAATGGAGAACCGAGGTTTACACGGTCTCTTTCATCAATAACACCATTTTTGTCTGTATCCTTATACTTGATGTCGCCTACCCATACGGTACCACGACGAGTGTATGCACCATTAACAGCACCCTTCTGAACGAGAGGACCGTTCTCAATGTCTTCCTTGCTTGTGTAGATTCCGTCACAAACATATCCGTAGAAGTTAAAGAGTGAAGAGCCTACTTCTGTATGAGAAACCTGTGGCTCCTGTCCACCCCACTGTCCCCAGCCTTCGAGACCAGAGCCTGTAGCACCATTGAGGCTGACGAGTTTGTTGCGGTTGAATGAAATCTGGAAGTCGCAGTCCCATGAGAACTTACCTACGATTGGGTGAGTGTTGAGGGCGATTTCAAGACCTCTGTTGCGGATAGTACCATAGTTGCCCCATGGTGCAGCAAGTGCAGATGAACCATTTCCATCAGTACCCATGTACTTAGGAAGCTGGAGTGGCATAAGCATATCCTTAGATTCCTTGTTATACCAGTCGATTGTTACGTTAACACGGTTGTCAAGGAAGCCGAGGTCGAGACCTACGTTGAACTGCTCCTGAGTCTCCCACTTCACACCTGTGTTAGCGATACCGCTTGGACGGCTACCAGAACCGAGTGCAGAAGTCTGATTCTTAAGACCTACACCCCACTTGTAACCACCGATGTTAGAGTTACCAGTCTGACCCCAACCTAAACGGAGCTTACCGTTAGAGAGCCAGTCTTTAGTTGACTCCATGAACTTTTCGTTGTTGAAACGCCAGCTTGTTGCGAATGAGTGGAAACCTGCCCAACGGTTTTCAGGACCGAAGTTTGAAGAACCATCATAACGGTAAGTGTAAGTAGCATTGTAACGCTCGTCGTAGCTGTAAGTCCAACGAGTGAAAACTGATGCCATAGAAGCACTACCGAAACCATATCCGAGCTGTGCAGTACCCTGTCCGAGAACTGGGTTGTGTACAGCATCCGAAGTCAAGCTTGTATTGTCAATGCTCATGTAGTCCCACTTGCTCTCCCAGCATTCCTGACCAACCATGGCAGTTGCGTTATGCTTATTGTATGTGAACTGATAAGTGAGATAGTTCTTGAATGAGAGGTACTTGTTGCTGTTCTTCTGGATAGCAGAACGGTTTGTAAGCTGGTGATAAGTAGCAAGGCTGATGATTGGCTTATAGCGGTCGCCCTTGCTTGAACCGATGTCGAAACCAACTTCTGTGTGGAATGTAAGACCCTTAACAGGAGTTACATCAAAGAAGACGTTACCGTTGAACTTCTGACGGTTAAGCTTGATGTCATTCAACATTGCCAAAGCGATTGGGTTTGGACTTGCCGAACCTTCGTATGAGCTTGAAGCATAGTTACCATCCAAATCATAGATTGGGAGGTTAGGAGTTGTTGTAAGAGAGTAGCTGATTACACCTTCCTCACCATCGGCATGCTTGAGGTCATCGTTGCTGTTTGAGTAAGACATGTTGATACCCATCTTGAGCCATTTCTTCAACTGAGCATCAAGGTTTGTACGCAAAGAAAGACGGCTGAAGTTAGAACCGATGATTGTACCTTCCTGATTCATGTAGCTTGCAGATGCATAGTATGTAACCTTGTCAGTACCACCCTGTGCGCTTACCTGATGGTTGTGCTGGAGAGCAGTCTGGAACACAGCATCCTGCCAGTTTGTACCCTTGCCAAGGATAGAAGGGTCAGAGAACAATGCGTTTGCTGATGCCTCACCTGTCTGTACATACATATCATAGTACTGTGCATACTGACGGAGGTCAAGGATGTCAAGACGCTTGTTCTGGCGTGACAATGCCAAAGAACCGTTATATGTGAACTTAGCTTCGCCTGCCTTACCGTGCTTTGTAGTGATGAGTACAACACCGTTTGCACCCTGAGCACCATAGATGGCAGTTGCAGAAGCGTCCTTAAGGATTTCCATGCTTACGATGTCGGCAGGGTCGATGCTTGCGAGTGGCGAGATAGTAGAGATACCAGCTGCACCGAGAGCATCACCGAGTCCGTAGTCATAACCAGTCTGACCCTGGCTCTGTACGATAACACCGTCAATTACATAGAGAGGTTCTGCATTCGCATTGATAGTTGCTGTACCACGAACGCGGATTGATGAAGATGAACCTGGAGCACCTGAAGTCTGAACAGCTGTCACACCTGCTGCATGACCCTGGAGAGCCTGGTCAAGGTTAGTGATAATACCACCCTTGATAGCGTCTTCGCCCACTGTTACAGAAGCACCTGAGAGGTCGCTCTTCTTCATTGTACCGTAACCTACAACGACTTGCTCGTTGAGGAGTTTCGAGTCTGGTGTAAGAGTAATAGTAATACTCTTGCGGCCATTAACTTTCACTTCCTGATTGAGGAAGCCTACGTAAGATACCTGCAAGACAGCAGTTGCACTCTTGACATTCAACTTGAAATTACCATTGATGTCTGTTGCAGCGCCATTGCTGGTACCCTTTTCACGCACTGAAGCACCTACCGCTCCTTCGCCAAGATCATCCACAACAGTACCGGAAATCTGGAACTGTGCGAACGCATTAGCCGAGAAGAGCACAAAAAGTGCGACAAGCGCCATTTTAATGCTGAAGTTTTTTCTAATCTTCATGGCAAAAAGGTTTTAAAAATTAGTTAGTAATAATATTATTTTGGAATTTATTCTATAATATTATATAATGTGTCATTAATGTCGCACCGTTTTCAGATTTGTCAGTATCAAGTCACGACATTGCAGTCTAACACAAAATACGGTTGCAAATTTATTGATATTTTTTTACATACGGTTATACTATTTTAACAATATATTGATATTTTTATATCAACCGTTAAAAAAACACAAAAAGAAGACGATTCCAATGTACGAAAGTACACATTAGAATCGTCTTTTTCGTAAGGGGGGGGGAATCTTGTCACCCTTTTAGTTATGCCTAAAGATAACCTGGGATGTTTTACTTAGTACGTCAATGCATCTAGGCATCCTGCGAATGCTACTAAAGTGGCATTCCAGTTGATGGCAATCTCATTGCTTGCATAACTGTCGGTATTGTCGAGATATGACTCGTCGGCAATCTTTGTTGGATAAACCAATGACTCTGTCTTGTCTTGCTGACCTGGGTTAGGGCCACCAACGAGGAATCCCGGATATGCTCCATTTGGATTGCTGGCAGCCAGTCGCTGATGAGGATGTATTGGACTCTTGGTTCCGAATCCTGTCACATAACAATAGCCAGTGGCATTCTGACCAAGCATATAGTTCATGGTTCTTTGTGCTGATGTCTTGTAAACGGCATCACCTGTCAACTTATACGCATAGAGCATCTCCAATCCGCGACGTGCGCAACCTTCGCTGTTACAGCCCCAGAAGAAATCCTTTGGCTCATTGCCGTATGGCGACTGGAAACATGAAGAGTCAGCAGTAGCAACGAATGGTTTGATATAGTTGACGAACTTATCCTTCATGATACTTGCAATCTGATTGTCGCTTACGGAGAGTCCTGATTTTGTTGCCCATTGCATAGAACCTAATCCTGCCACCGTTCCCCATGAAGCAGATGAGTAGCCTTCTGGCATATAGTTGAGTGCATCAACACGATAATCGCTCTTGCCAGTAAGGAAGTACAACTCTGTTGCTGCCCAGAAGAACTCATCATTGAATCGTGTGTCATCGTAAGCTCCTGTTGTAACATCAGGGTCGAACTCAGCATTCATCTTGTTCTGATCGTACACCTCTTTAGGATTAGTCTTTGCCCATGAATATGCCAACTCTGCCTGCTGCTGCGCTTTTGCTGCGAATCCTGGGAACTGTGCCTCGTACTGTTTGTAGATACGTGCTGCCTGTGCCATTGATGCAGCAAAGTCAAGAGTTGCCGCTGTGGTCTTCTTCACCACATAACGCTTCTGCTTACATTCTGTAGGTGCTATGAAAGCTTCAAAGCTTGGAGTTGTCAATTTATGGTAAAGACCGCCATCTGTGTCCTGCATCGTCATCATCCACTCTATATTATAGAACACCTCATTTAAGATGTCAGGAACTCCGTTTCCGCTCTCTGGTATATTCACTTTAAGGTTTGTAAAGTACTCAGGACACATTTCGTATGCACTTAGCAATACGCCCACAGAATATCCGGAGTTCACGATGTACTTGTTATAGTCGCCAGCATCATACCATCCTTTACTACTGCTTATCACAGTTCCTGCTGGACGCTCCTTAGTTGCCGCACTTGGATGCACAAGCACCTCTGTGTCCATGTGACCTGCCGGTCTTGCCCATTTACCCACATACTTCTCGTCTATAGGCATTGAGGCTCTCTGGAAATAGAATCCTTGTATTCCTGCAGCTGCAAGTTCTGTGTAAGGGTGCTGCTTGATGCTGAACGTGACAGAATTGTCACCTACGACAAGCTTATAATTACCTTCAGAGGTCACAGATGAGAAATCTATGACGCGACGTGTCTTGCCGGATATTGGTGACACGGCATCACGATAAGTCTTGCCTTTCCAAACTGTCTTACCATTATCTGCATTGACAATGGACATCTTATTAACCTTGCCAGCAACACTACCAAGTTCTATTGATGCTGTCTTCTCTGCATCAGGAGTAAAGCCTACCTGATTGACTTTCAGCACTTCATTCTGTGCCATCACCACCGATGGAGCTGCCATCAGCATAATGTAAAGTAATCTTTTCATATCTATTGATTTTTATTTGCCGCCATGTATTCAGAAGGACTCATGCCATACACCTGCTTGAAACTTGTGCTGAATGTTGACAAGGATTTGAAACCGACTGCTGTGCTCACTTCTGAGATGTCGAAATGTTTCTCACGCAACAAGCGTGCTGCCTCTGAGAGCCGTATTGACTTAACGAAATCACGAGGTGTCTGACCAGCGAGTTCCTTTATCTTGCGATGGAAATGCACTCGGCTCACACCTACCTTGTCGGCAAGGAACTCAACGCTTACTTCTGGATTATCGAGATTCTCGTTCATCACCTTCATAACCCTGTTCATCAAGTGTTCATCAGGTGACTGCATCTCAATCTTGTCAATCTTTTCCTCACGCTGCATCTCTGTCGTATGCTTGCCTTTCAACATTTTGCGCTGGCGTATGATGCTCATTGCCTGAGTACGAAGTATTTCGACATTAAACGGTTTGGTAATATATGCATCAGCACCTATCTCCAATCCTTCTATACGGTCAGCATCTGTGCTCTTGGCAGACATGAGTATGATTGGGATATGGTTTGTGGTGAAATTAGTCTTGATGTTACGACACAGATCCGTACCTTCCATTATCGGCATCATTATATCGCTCACTACTATGTCCACCTTATCAGGGTTTCTCTGCACATAGTCCCATGCCTCCTTGCCATTATCGCACTCTGAGATGTTGAAGTCTGACGCCAACTCACTACTTATGTAATGACGTATAGGCACGTCATCCTCAACAAGGAGCATGTTGAATCGCTTTGATGCTGGCGTTGTTGAAGCTGCTTCCTTTGCTGTTTCCAAAGGAAGATCGTCATGCGTAACTTCTTCATAGTCATCATACGAATCAGTATCGCTCTCTACTACAGACGAAGGGCTACCGACAGGAAGAGTAACGGTGAAGCGTGCGCCTCTACTCATTGGGTTGTCGTCCACCTCAATTATTCCCTTGTGCAAGTCAACCAACAAAGCAGTAAGGTTGAGTCCTATGCCTGTTCCTATATAACCGTTCTGATGCTTTGCAGAATAGAACCTCTTGAACACCTTGTTCTTCTCTTCGTCAGGGATGCCCACGCCTGAGTCAGTCACGCTTATCTGCATTTTCACTCCGTCAGCATTCAGCAATGCCCTTTCGTCATTGGAATCCTCTGCTGAAGGTGTGATGATTTTCAAATCGATAACGATGTAACCACCATCAGGGGTGAACTTAAATGCGTTACTGAGAAGATTCATTACAATCTTATCAAGAGAACTTGGATCTGCATATGACTCTAAATTGTCAATACCCTCGTGCACAAAAGAGAACTTGATGTTTCTTGTCTGTGCAGTAGAGGCAAACACATCATACAGATTACGCAAGAATCCGACCATCTCAACTCGTTTATAATCAAGCTGGAACTGTCCCTTCTCAATCTTACGGATATCCATCAGCTGGTTGATGAGACGCAATATTCGATGTGCATTCTGATTTATGAGTCGGTAATTACGCTGGTGCTCTTCGTCATCGCCCATTGCCTTCAACTTTTCGAGTGGTGCCATGATGAGGGTCATAGGAGTACGAATCTCATGACTGATGTTCATGAAGAACTGGATGCGAGCTTCGTTAAGACTCTCCTCCTGACGATGGCGTTCCAATATGCGTCGTGCCTTATGACGCGCTCTCAACTGAGCAATGATGAAATACAGGATGCCAAGCACTAATATAGTATATATAATGTACGCGAGAGTGCTTGTGTACCATGGAGAATGCACATATATGGTTATGTGCCGTTCTTCTGACACCTGATTGTAACCTACGGCACGTATTTTCAGGTTGTATGTTCCTGGTGTCACGTTACTGAACACTATCTTGCTGTTGCCAACACCTAAGTTTATCCATTCGTTTCCATTGACACTATACTCGTATGACACATGTCCGTTTGTGGTGAGACTCATCGTGCTCAACTCTAACGTGAAGCTGTTGTCATCGCAGCAGAAGTTGACTTCTGAAGCTTCAGAAATCCATGTGTCTATGATGTCGTACGAACCAGACTTCTGTCCGACTTTAACAGATTTGTTAAACAAATACAAATCAACGATTCGGAACGAGAGGTTCACGGTAGCATAACCTTTCTCAATATCTGCAGGAGTGAAATAATTGAGACCATTTATACCGCCAAAATACAGTATGCCGCCTCGTATGGCAGAAGCACCATTACTGAACTCATTACCTTGAAGACCGTCTGCTATAGTGTAAGTCTCGAACTTCTTCAAGTCAGGGTCAAACAGACACATGCCATTGTCTGTACTTATCCATACGGTATATTTACTTGTTCCCACAGCTTGCTGAACGCCACGAGGTGACAATTCCAAACTACATGCGTGATTATCTGGCAATCCGTCTTTTGTGGTGTAATTGATAAGCGAACCGGATTTGTCCTGCATATACACGCCATTAGATGAGGCAACCCACATCGTTCCGTCTGCAGCAAAACGTATTGCACTTATGGACACAGTCCTGAGAATGGTCTTGTCATGCAACAGAGAACCGTCTTTCTTTATGTTGAATATATCTATTCCGTCTGCCGTTCCAACATAAAGTCTGCCTGAATATACAGCAAGACACGACACCCAAGGATTAACGAGTATGCCGTACTGCTTTGAACGCGAAACGTCTGAATGATAATTCTCAATAATCTTTTCATTAATGTTCACACGGAACACACCTTCACCCATCGATGCCACCCATACATTACCGTTCTGGTCAGCTTTCATGTCAAACACATGATGAACCTGCTCACCTCCAGGAATATACGAGCTAAGGGGCATGAACGTGTTATCGCTTGTTCTCATACACGACACACCACCGATACTTGAACCGAGCCACAGAATGCCGTTACGTGTATCTTCATATATGGAACCAATTGTGGCTGGTACTCCAGGAGTGGTATCTGGTCCCCAATGTGTACTTGACAGACCGCCGTTGTGCATCAGGAACAATCCCTGATGGTCGGCTGCCACCCACACACCTCCATCACTTGCAGGCAACAATGCAGTTATACAGTTTGTTCCTATTGTGTTTTTTGTACCGGAACGTCTGCCCACATATTCAAAGGCATTTGTCAAACGAGGTTGCACGACCACTCCCTTCCAATACACGCCAACCCAAAGATTGCCGTCAGAGTCAAGCATGGCATCTTCGACATTACTCTTTGTGAAGTCATACTCTGGAGTTTTTATTGAACTCTGTGTTATTGAGCCTGTTGACTCGTCATATACAAGAAGTCCTCCACCGTCTGTACAAATAAGAAGATGACCGTTCTTGTCACTCTTGATATTCTTCACCACCTTATTCAGCAACGCATCTCCTGTGTCTACTCTGATGAACACATGGTCTTCTTTTGAGTATTTATAAAGTCCATCACTAACAGTTGCTGCATAAGTGTCGCCACCAAGACCCACACATAATCTAAGTACATTTTTTATTCCAGGAATCTTTCTGGCAGACTTTCCGTCATAAAACATAACCTCATGCTTATGAGTTACCACCCAAGTGTGTTCTCCTGGTTGATACACATGAGTTGGTCTGCTGCCGTTAAAGAGATATTTGTCTGTGTACTGTCCATAAAGCTTTCCCTGATTGTTTTTCTTTATCAAGAAGCTTCCGTTTGTTGCCACACACACGTTTATTTCACCATTTCGCAATTTCGCCATCGACACAACATGAACTGTCATGGTGTCTCTATTGTTGATGAGAAGCGGAACATCCTCGAATGAGTCGGTATCATAATTATATGACTGCACACCCTTCTCTCCACCAATGAGTATATGGTCCTTATCATACTCAAGGACGTATGTTATCAGGTCATTACACAATGAAGTCGGATCGCCATCTACATGATGGTACGTGTTGATTTTAGCACCATCAAACCTGTTAAGTCCGTTACGTGTACTTATCCAGATATTCTTGCGGCTATCCTCATAAATACCACGTACACATGTACTTGACAGACCTTGATCCGAAGTAAAAGAGATTATGCTTTGCGCTTTCGATGTTACAGCACAAATGATACAAAAAGCAAAAAGGAAATAAAAATTGTGGTTACGTTTCATTGATAGTTTAGGTTAGTGGCACAGCAATGCCATGTAACATGGTTTTGCAAAGTTACAAATTAATTGGTTTCATCAACCAAAAACAAAAAAAAATGTTACATGTAATGAAAAAATGTACACCATACCCCCTGTTTTGCCATACGGAGGATACAATTGGAGACAAAACAAAGATTTATGGTTACATTTCGGAAAACGTAAAACTAAAAATAGCCGTAACTTTGCATCAAGATTAGAAAGTTATGCAAGAAAATTAGGTTAGTAAGTTAAGGCAGGCAGGAAGTGATTCTAACCTGCCTTTTTTGTGCTTTAGAATTGGGGGTTACACTCTGTTTGTTGGAATTTCAAGTACGAAGCGCGCGCCTTTATTATATTTTGTATCAAGATAGATCCTGCCATTGAGCATTTCCACAATGGCACGAGAAATTGGAAGTCCTAATCCCGATCCCATTTTTGAACGGTCAAGTTTCTCAAAGCGTTGGAATATTATCTCTGCCTTTTCAGGCGGCACGCCACATCCTGTATCTTTCACGCTAAATGCCATCACCTTGTTATCCGGGTTAGTCATGCTAACATGCAATTCGATGATGCCGCTTGTGGTGTTTTTGCAAGCATTCATCAGCATGTCTTTCAGCATCCTTTCTAAACGGATATGGTCTGTAGTTATTACAAAGTCGGGGGTGACCTCCGAAGAATAGACCAATCGTACTCCATCAGGTACATGATATTTTACGGACTTAATGACCGAACGGCACACGTTGCTGAAACATACATCACGCATCTGCAAGGTGAAGTTTCCGTTATCAATATCATTAAGAGTCAGAATATCGTCCATCAACATGGACGTTTTTTCTGTGTTATTGATTATTTCATTCTTCAACTGCACTTTCTCTTCATCAGATATGAGTGACGATGTTGATGGATCTGCCAATATCTGTGCCAATCCGCACACACCATTAAGCGGAGTACGTATCTCACGGTTCATATTACGTATGAAACGGTCCTTCATGAAGCCTTTCTGCTTCAAGTCCATCACCTCCCTCTTATGGCGCCTATTAAAAACAAGAAGGAAGATTGCAAGAGCCACTACAACAACAAGTGAAACAATAAGTTCAACAGTCATCATCACCTTACCACCAGAAGCCGCTTCACCCTTGAGATGCTCAGCATTTCTGCAACTATCTGACTGTTGTAACTGCTGTTCTGCCCAGCGCAGCTGCTCTTCTGCCTCCTTATTAACTTCTTGCAAGCGACTTCTGTCACTTCGTAACTGTTCAACCTCACGTATCAGTTCTTGCTGACTCATTTGTGAAACAGGTTTCTCCTGAGATTTCACATTGAGTGGAAACACCAATAAACATGGGAGTACAAAGCAAACAATTAAGGTACGTAATCTGCTGTTCATAATTAATGAAACGTTTAATTAGAAAAACTCATACAAATTAACGGAAAAAAACTCAATTATACAATATTTATTTAAAATAATTCGCCCTGTACGATTGCAAAAGTCCTCTTGAGAGGTCATTACTATGGTAACAGCTGGTCGAAGACCTGCGGATAGTTCATCAAATCACTCGGAAAGGGCAACAAAGAAACTTTGCTGCCCTTCCATGTGTTTTTCCTGATTAGATGGAATTGAACGAGAAATACTAATTACCTCACGGTAACTTGGCATTTGCCAATTACATTTAATTATATATACGTTAATGAACTTATGATTCGTTTTAATTACATCGCAAAGTTAAGTGCTTTATTTAACATTAACTAATTCAAAGAAACTAAAATCACAAAGTGTATAAAAAAAGATGATTTTTTAATAATTACCCTATATTTTGCAATGTCTGCTTTGCATTTTAGCTATTTTATAGCAAATTTTAAGGCTAAATAGTAACCACACTCATCCAATTAAATTAGTACGCAAAATACTACATTCTTGGAAACATAACCAACTTCTAATCCACTTTCTTACACAAACTATTGCTCTTTTTTGCCAATCTGCACAATTATTAGTAATTTTGCAGTAAATAAATAAGTAATCAGAATAAATTAAGGCAACATATATATTATGTGATATGGGAAGAAACAAATATTCACAACACGAAATAGACATCATCGGAATGTTACTTCGTAAGAAATGTGCAGGAACAAGGTTCCAACAGAAAGAGATAAGGCATCAGTTGCGAGTTAATTTTGAATTCAACATATCAGATTTCGGCGAACAAGGCAAAGCATTCGGATATGACGAGTTGCAAGATGCCATTCGCAGAGGTGCAATCAAGATTCTTGATGACGAGACAATTGCTGCTATGAAGGAAAAGCGAGAAAGAGACAAACAGCGTGATGCAGAGGCAAAAGCAGCAGAAGAAGCTGCCAAAGAACCTCCATCGCCTGAATCCGACTGGAAGAAAGCAATGGAAGAGTGGCAATCATGGGAAGAAAAGAGCAAGGAACAAGATAAATAGGCCATCCATTCTTTGCTATTATTCAAAAATCCCATAATTTTACAAGAAATTTAACTTTATTTTTACTTTTTTTTCACATTTTAGATATAATGTTGATTTAATTTGCTATCTTTGCAAAAAATACATTTCAAATCAATTAATTTATTATTAACCAATTAAAAAAGTTATTATTATGGCATTAGAGAAAATTCATGCTGACTATCTTCCAAGTGTAGATTCTCCTAAGGCATCTATGATGTTCTACATCGGCGCAGCTGGTGTTGTTCTCTCACTCATCAACTTGTTCCTCAACCCACTTACAAACGGATACTACCTCGTATCTATACTTGCAAGTGCATGTGCAGGTTTTGCAGGTTTCATGGTATTTGGCGCTTTGGCTAAGGGTACTAAGGAAAGCCCAATCGGCGAATCAAACATGTTGAAGTTGGCAAGTTACCTCGTTCTCGCTATGAACGCTTGCAGCATCATCGTTTCACTCATGGTTATCAGCGGTTCTGGTTCACTCCAGTCACTCGGAGCTATCGGTCTCCTCGTAACTGTTGTAGGACTTGTTTACTACGTAGTGACAATCATCGCTGGTGTTAAGATTTACAACAACTACACAGGTGTATTCAAGACTGTAGGTCTCATGTACTTCCTTATCCCTGCAGTTGCTATCCTCATGGCAATCGTAGGCGTAGGTACAGTATCTGCATCAAACGCAGGTTCAATGGCAATCATCTTCGGTCTTATCTCTGCTGGTCTCAACGGTTACTACTACTATGTAGCTACTACAGTTATCGGTGGCAAGAAGCCTATGTAATCAACATTAAACAATATAGTCCTAAGGTCGGCGAAAGCTTCCTTAGGACTTTTTTTGTGCTTATATAAATACACATTTGAACCATCTCATAAATGATAACAGTCGATAACATAGCCGTTGAATTTGGAGGCACTACCCTCTTCAAAGATATTTCATTTCAGATAAACGAGAAAGACCGTATAGCCCTTATGGGCAAGAATGGTGCAGGAAAATCCACAATGCTCAAGATACTTGCAGGTGAGCGTCAGCCTACCCGTGGTATCGTGTCTGCACCAAAGGACACAGTCATTGCCTATCTGCCACAGCATCTCATGACAGAAGACGGACGTACAGTTTTCGAAGAGGCATCGCAGGCATTCGCATATCTGAAAGAAGCAGAAGCAGAGATAGATGCTTTGAATAACGAACTCGCCACTCGCACAGACTATGAGAGCGATGAGTATATGGCTCTAATTGATAAAGTTAGTGCTATGTCCGAAAAATTCTATGCTATCGACATGACTCATTTTGATGAGGATGTTGAGAAAACCCTCTTAGGACTTGGCTTTGAGAGAAAGGACTTCACACGACCAACCAGCGAGTTCTCAGGAGGATGGCGAATGCGTATTGAGTTGGCAAAGCTCCTTCTCAAGAACCCAGATGTTCTTCTCTTAGACGAGCCAACCAATCATCTTGACATTGAAAGTATTCAATGGCTTGAGGATTTCATCAAGGAATCATCTAAAGCTGTTGTGGTAATATCTCATGACCGGAAGTTTGTTGACAGCATCACAAACCGTACCATCGAAGTGACGATGGGACGCATCTACGACTATAAAGCAACATACTCTCACTATCTGGAACTAAGGAAGGAGCGTCGTGAGCAGCAACTGAAGCGATACGAGGAACAGCAAAAGATGATTCAAGAAACGAAAGACTTCATCGAGCGTTTCAAAGGCACATACAGCAAGACATTCCAGGTGCAGTCGCGAGTTAAGATGCTTGAAAAACTGGAACTTGTGGAGGTTGACGATGAAGATACAAGTTCTCTTCGACTAAAGTTCCCACCAAGCCCACGTAGCGGACAATATCCTGTCATAGCAAGCGAAGTTGGTAAGTCATTCGACCGATGCATCTTCCAAAACGCATCATTCACCATCGAACGTGGTGAGAAAGTGGCATTCGTAGGCAGAAACGGAGAAGGTAAATCCACAATGGTAAAGTGCATCATGGGCGAGTTAGCACACGAAGGCGACCTGCAGTTAGGTCATAACGTGCAGATTGGTTATTTTGCACAGAACCAGGCTTCTCTGCTCGATGGCGAACTCACAGTATTCCAGACCATTGACGATGTTGCCAAAGGTGACATACGTAACAAGATACGCGACCTGCTCGGAGCCTTCATGTTCGGAGGCGAGGAATCAACAAAGAAAGTAAAGGTGCTGAGTGGTGGCGAACGCACAAGACTTGCTATCCTGAAGCTCCTTCTCGAACCGGTAAACCTTCTTATCCTTGACGAGCCAACCAACCACCTCGACCTGAAGACCAAGGATGTGCTGAAGCAAGCACTACTCGACTTCGACGGCACACTCATCGTAGTCAGTCACGACCGTGACTTCCTCGATGGCCTTGTTGGTAAGGTGTATGAATTCGGACACCAACGCGTCAAGGAACATCTCTGTGGAATATACGAGTTCCTTGAAACAAAAAAGATGGATAATCTCCAAGAACTGGAAAGGAAATAGAGCTACATAGCGATAGCTGTTTCGAGTGCCAGATGCATCATGTCTGTGAAAGAGTTCTGACGCTGTTCAGCAGTCAGTTCTACCTTTGATACAAACGAGTCGCTTATTGTCAGCAGACATGTAGCACGCTTACCTAACATGTTGGCATTATGGAACAAAGCGAAGCTTTCCATTTCCACACATTCTGTACCTGTGCGTTCTGCTGTATCCTTCCATGTACCACGTGAAGGATCCACATAGAACACATCGCTACTATGCACTATTGCCTGTTTGCATTCAATATTCAACTCCTGAGCCTTCTGCATCACAACGTCATTCAGTTCCTGACTTGGCTTTATGATGTGGCTCTCCTCACCACCTTGAATAAGAGCGTATGACGAGTCGCTATACGCACATGACGACAGCACCACATCCATCACATTAAGACGCTCTGTGTAGCTGCCAGCCGAGCCGATGCGTATGATGTTCTCTACACCATACTGACTATATAGTTCATACGAATAAATGCCTATACTTGGCATGCCCATTCCGCTTGCCATTACAGACACAGGCACTCCTTTGTACGTACCAGTATATCCGTAAATATTACGTACAGAAGTGACAAGAACTGGATTCTCAAGAAAATTCTCCGCTACGAACTTAGCACGTAACGGGTCGCCAGGCATTAGCACGGTCTTTGCAAATGCTCCATCAGGGGCAGAAATGTGAGGTGTCATGGTGTTAGGTTAGTTAGTAGGTTAGTTAGTTATGCCCTTCGCAAAGCGAAGAGCATAACGTATGGGTCAAATAATAAATAATTGCTTTTTACTTTCTGTCACCGAGGAAACGGAGAAGATAGATGAACAAGTTGATGAAGTCGAGGTAAAGAGAGAGAGCACCCATTACAGCAAGTTTCTGTCCTGCGCCATCTTCCTCCTGTCCATGAAGCATCTCCTTGATCTTCTGAGCATCGTATGCGATAAGTCCAACGAAGATGATGATACCTACAATGCTGATGATTGTGTCAAGCATGGAGCTACCCACGAAGATGTTTACGATAGAAGCGATGACAACACCGATGAGTGCCATCATGGCAATCTTGCCCATCTTTGTCAAGTCTGTCTTTGTAACAGCTCCATAAACAGCCATCGCGCCAAACGTTGCAGCAGTCACGAAGAATGTTATCGCTATAGATGACTTAGTGTAAATCAGGAAGATACTTGACAACGTGAGACCATTCACTACCGAATAGAGGGCAAAGAGTATTGCTGCCACAGGGAAAGAAATCTTATTGATTCCGAATGACAAACCAAGCACGATTGCGAACTCAGCGATGATGAGACCCCACATGAGACCTCTATTTGTTGCAAGGGCTGTGATGAAACTTTGTGAGCCCGAAGCATAGAATGCAGTAAGGCCAGTCACAACAAGTGCAAGCGCCATCCACATATACACATTTTTGATAAGGTTTGACTCGGCAGCAGCTAATGACTCAGCATTGCGAGTGTTGCCATAGTCCTGTACATAATTTTCCATAATAAAAACTTAGTTATTAAATTTCGTTATTTATTTGTTTTCTATGCAAATATAATGTGTTTTGTAATTCTCTACAAAGAAACACAATCTTTTTTCGCTATATTTATAAAAAATTAAGTAATTATACTTCGCAAATATGTTAGTTTAGATTTTCCTACACGAGACATGCATCAAGGTTGCGCTTAATCTCGTCACGGTCGAGATGCTGACCTATGAACACGAGCTTCTGCATACGGTCGCCATACTCATCATCCCAGTCATTCTTTAGTTTTGGAGTGCTGTCGAGCAGACGCTTCAAGTCATCTGCAGGCATAGTGGCATACCACTGACCAGCATTACGGATGGTGAACTGGCGTCCTGCCTGCTCAAACACATAGCATATATGCTGTTCATCAACAAAATAGCAGATACCCTTTGCACGGATGATACCCTTCTGCCACTTGCGTGACACGAAATCATCGAACTTGCTCAGTTCGAAAGGACGGCGGGCATAGTACACGTATGTGCCAATGCCATATTCCTCCACCTCTCCACCATCGTGATGATGGTGGTGACAATGGCAATGTTCGCCATGTTCGTGGTGATGATGCTCATGCTCATCGTCATCGTGATCATGATGACAAGGTTCATCCTTTCCGTGATGATGATGACAATGTTCACATTCCTCCTCATCATCGTGGTGGTGATGGTGGTGGTGTTCATGTTCATCGTGATCCTCATCGTGATGGTGACGATGCTTCTCCTCCTCTTCTATATCGTGTATGTCATGATTCTCAATCTCATCAATCCAACGTGCAGAAGTGGCAACAGAGTCAAAGTCAAACATTTCCGTATTGATGATTTTCTCCAAATCAACATCGCCATAGTTACACTCTATGATTTCTGCCTTTGGTTGAAGCGCACGCACGATATGCTTGAGGTGATGAAGTTCGTCAGGAGTAACCTCATCTGCCTTGTTGAGCAACACAATGTTGCAGAACTCAATCTGCTGAATGAGAAGATTCTCTATGTCGTCCTCATCAAGATTCTCACGCACAAGCTTCTTGCCGCTGTCAAACTCGTCACGCATACGCAGAGCATCAACAACGGTAACCACACAGTCGAGTCGTGCAATGCCGTCAGCCCAATACTTAGGTTCCATGCTCGGTATAGAGCATATCGTCTGAGCGATAGGAGCAGGTTCGCACACTCCACTCGCCTCAATCACTATATAATCGAACTTATGCTGCGAAGTGATGTCACACAACTGCTCCACCAAGTCCATCTTCAAGGTGCAGCATATACAACCATTCTGCAAGGCAACAAGACTCTCGTCTTTCTGATCCACAATACCACCCTTCTCTATCAGGTCAGCATCAATGTTAACCTCACCTATATCGTTGACAATCACAGCGAATTTAATACCCTTCTTATTCGTCAGGATCCTGTTAAGAAGAGTTGTCTTGCCACTTCCCAAATAACCCGTAAGCAGCAGAACGGGTGTTTCTATCTTTGCCATTTATAATATATATTATCTGTATGACACACCATGTGCCACAAAAAATCAATACAAAATAACTGCTTTTTTTTCACATGACAAAGAAAAACGCACAAAAAGTCTTTTGTGCGTAAAGTACAGGGAATAAATTAGTACGAATTTACCTATGTGACGCTCTTCGCTTGCGAAGTACACCCTATTTTACCATGAATTTCTTACCGCCCCGTATATAGATACCACGGTTAAGAGAACTGCCAGTCACCTTTCTGCCGGTCAGGTCGTACACAGCATCTGAGTTACTCGCCTTATCCATCACTATGCCCTTCACACCAACAGCAATTACAGGTTCCATTGCACTCTTCAACGCCTCAGTTGCAGCAGTATATTCAGAAGGAGAGATGGTTGCGAATGACGCATATTCATCAGCAAGTTCTTTCAACTTAACAGTCTGAGGGTCAGATGCAGTCTCCTTACCTTCGAGCGATGCAAGGAGAGTGTTTGCCTGCTTGAGAGTTCTCTGGAAACCGCCCTTGTAGATGTCGGCATTCGATGGACAAGTCGTTATCATAGGTTCGCTTATAATAACACCGTTCCATCCTGCCTGCATGGAGAACTGGAGTAGTCCGTACATGGCACTTGGCACAGTAACGACTACCTCATGGTGTGCACTACCCGTCACCTTCTGATTAGAAATTTCTGACAGGCATCCTGCAGGAGTCACCAACTGCGATGCAACGGCATTGTTTGTCGTACTGTTAAGGATAGACATAGTAATGGTGTTCTTGCTGTCGCGAGCTCCTGTATTCCAATATATTGTGTTGAACGACACAATATACTTACCGCTGAGCATCTTGATACGCTTACCTGTGTATGTGCCGTATGTGAAGTCAGCTCTGTCAAACTCACGTGCAGAGAGATAGAAGCCAGCATCGAAGTCTCCACCCTGAGTGAAATACTTCATGCGGCAACCACCTGTGTTTGCCTCATTCTGCTTCTTCTCATCCTTGCTGCCGTCGCTTTTGCTGTTCACACGCAACCATCCGTTCGGAATACCCTCACCAATGGTTGGTTCTTGTGAGAGCCAGTCCTGCACCAACAGAGTGTCTATGTTCAACTCATCGCCAACCTCCTCAACTCCATACACATAGTTTGCAGAGACATCGCCACCAATGCCGCCATCTGTGCTCGTAAGACCCGACACCTTCACGATGTACTTTCCATTAGAAACAGTCTTTGACTCAGGCAGCACGAAAGTGAGAGTCTTGCTCTCGCCTGTCTCCTGAAGCTTCATTGTGGTAGTGGTGGAAGCTGTGCTTGTCGTGAATATACCCTTCACCTTGCTGCAGTCAACAGCCTTGTCAAACGTAAACTTAAACTCACGGTTTGCATCGCTGAGCATGTCAAACGAGCCGTCCTCTGGTTCTGCCTTCACTAATTTAGGACCAGGAGTGAGCGAGTATCTCTTACAGAAATTCCATATCTCCACGTTCGTCATAGCGAAGTTAGGGTCGTTGCTATGCCAGTGTCCCTTGCCAGGAAGCTCAAGCAGAGCCACCTCCACTCCGTTCAGTCCGTTGCGATAGCGGTAAAGTGCTGTCTGTGAAGTCTTTGAACCAGCAGGATAAGGCTTTATGACCTGCGGGGTCGAGTTACACTTGTTGCGTGTCACCCATGCGTTGATATGACTCTGCACAGGTGAGTAAGAACACACATCATCGCCCGTTCCATGCACATGCAGTATAGGTACAGGACGCGAGCTGTTCGCGTTAGGACCACCAATGTTATATCCGCTTACAGGAGCAAAAGCAGCAATCTTATCAGCAATCTTTGTCATGGCATAATAAGTCATCATGCCACCCATCGAGAAACCCGACAGATACACCCTGTTCTTATCGATGCCATAACGCTTGTACATCTCGTTGATGATGTCAAGAATGAAATTGATGTCCTTGTCGCTACCCAGATCCCATCCTCTGTTGGTGCCGTTGCTGTCGCCCTCACCATCAGGATACACAACAACGAACTTAGCCGTATCAGCCACCGACTCATAGTCAGCCTGACTACGCTGATAACCAGAACTCTGGTTACTGCCGTGCATCGAAATGAGCAACGGACTATTCTTTGGCAGGTTGCTTGGTGCATACACAATCATCGTACGGTTTCTGCCGCCCGACACAAATGTCTCTTGTGCCATTGCCGACAAAGCAGTCAGCACCACAAGGAAAAATGAAATTAAGATCCTCTTCATATTCAGTTAAAATATTTGCAATCATATTCATTTGAAAAATCACAGTAAACAAGTATGTTAGTCAAGATTATCCTAAAGATTTTAGTTAAGATGTCGAGCGAAGCGATCCTCAAAATCTAAATTAAAATCTCGCTAAAAATCTCAATAAAGTTCAAAACCAAGACTGTATTTTCCTATAATTTTTATCTACTGCAAAGTTACTCACAATTACCAACACATATTATATTATATGTAATTATTGTTTCATTACAAGTGCCACTAAGTAGCAAAAACGATACATTTCTTATTATTTTTAATAAAAAAACAACAAAATGGGGCAATATTTCATATTATCCACGTAAAATTGCATAACTTTGCACCAGAAAACAGAAAGAGGTTACTCTCCATCAAAACAGACACCCCTTTACACAAACAGAAACTACTAATTATCTACAATTATATCACATGAACTATGCAAAATCTTTAAGGTTGCTCATCTGCACAGCAACCATGGGCATGACATTCGCTTCATGCTCAGACTATGGCAACGAATTATCTGCAGAAGAAATCTCTTATAGAGAGAATTTCAGCGCTATTTATGGTGACATCGATCCTGATCAGGACTGGAACATGGCAGAACGCGGTTCTGTTACAGTAAATACAGGTTCAAGCTCAAACATCAAGATATACGGAAAAAACGGAGCCGGATATCAACTTATTGCATCTTACTCTGATGTAAAAGGCACTCAAACACTTAATTTTGATGCACTTCAAGGTACAGAATCAGTAATGGTATCTGACGGCATGACATCACAGGTTGTACCTGTAGGTGGAAGCGTAAACTTCAGTGGAACACGTACAGTTGTTACTGGAACTTCTTTTGGAAGTATCGTTGTAAAAGAACTTCCTGAATATCGTTATTTCACAGAAGAACAAATAACTGCATACACTCAAGTTGCTCCAGAAGGTCAGGACAACACAAAAAAGGTCACATGTAACTACACGCTGACCTCAAATGGCAAATTTGTTATCTATCCAGTGTTCTGGCAGACTTCTTCTTGGTCAAATCTCGGTATTTACTTTAAGGATGCTGACGGATTAGTACATACTATTCCTGTTTACAAGATGAAAGAGGGTGATGACATGCAATATTGGAACTCGACACATCACTATGACGACCAGCAGCAGGCTGTAGGAGATTGGTCTTCATTTTCACACACAGATTTAAATTCAGCAACTTACAACACAGGTTCAGGCGACCCAAGCCATTATCTTGTCCGTTCAAAGGGTATAGAAATTGATATTCCTGCCGGAACAGTATTCGGCATGTATATTGAGGTACAAAGTAATGTTAATAATGAGCTGGACGCAGATAAGAAGTGGAAGAATTATTCTGAGGCACAACTCAATAGTTCTGCAGTTCGTACAACAACATCTGAAGCAGGTAAAGAATACATCAATAGCCAGTGCTTGGACAAGTCACTTGCCGCATTCTATACTGTAGGTGATTACACTTATTTCAGCTTCGAGGACTGGAATCCAGACAACGACCTTAACGACATGGTATTTATGTTTGGTGGCAACATACCAACATCTACCGACGAAGAAGCACAGGAGTGGCTTGTTGCATGCGAGGACTTAGCAGAAGCAAGTGGTGACAACGACTTCAACGACGTTGTTTTCAAGGTTTCTCACGGTGAAGGATATACCACAGCAAACGTCCTACCTTTGGCAACTGGTGCAAAATATAAGGCAGAAATTCTCTTCGGCACTGACGAGAATACAGCAACAAAGTTAGGAGAGATTCATGACCTTATTGTTCCTGGAACTACAAGTAACTACGAGAACGGAGAACTTCCATTCTACAACACAAACTCTTCAATGGACGAACGTGGTGCAGGACAGATGCTCACAATTAAAGTTAATGCAGATTTCTCTATGGCAGCATACACTCCAGAAGGTGGAAATGGACGCTCTGGATCATCAAACATGGGCAACTTCATGATTAAATCATACCGTTCCACAGAAGATGGAGGCGAATCCCTTGCAAACATAGTTGCATCGGAAAAAGGCACGGCTCCAACAATGTTCTGCGTTCCTGCAACTTACCAAATTTCTGCAGGTGTTAAAGGCGTGTGGGTATGGCCAAAAGAGCGTCATGGAATCTCTGCTGCTTATCCAGGCTTCGCAAATTGGGTTGCAGACGGAACAAAAACCGATTGGTACAAGACTATGAACGAAAACGAAGTTGTAACAGGCCTTCATTTCCTAAATGTGACTCAGGGAGCATCGTCAGACCTTAACAAACTTCGCCCTCTCCGTGTAGAAGCATCTGAAATAACTCTTGAGGTTGATGACACACGTACTCTTTCTGTTATTCCAGGTGGTAGTGATGGTACAATATCCATTTCATGCGGTAACTCAGATATTGCGTCAGCTACACTTGACGGCAACACAATAACCATTAATGCTGTTGCTGAAGGCGTAGCAACTGTATCCGTAATGATGACTGCAAGTTCAGATGGTAAATACACAGAACAGAACAGAACCATTAAGGTAAATGTTGAAGCAGTACGCGAAGCATCTGACTTTGCAGTTACCCCAGCAAATATTGAGATGACAACTATTGACGGTGCTCAAACAATCACTGTCACAAGTAAAAACGACAACAAACCTGTAATAGCAGATATAAGCGGAAACTCCATCACATTAGGAGAAATTTCAGCTTCGACTGAAAACAATGGTGTTTACACATGGACATTTACTGTAAATCAAAAAGCAGAAGGTCGTACATCATTCTATGTTACACAGGGTTCAAATCAGACATATAAAGCTGGCAGCAGGCAGGTTACAGTAAATGTGAGTGCACCATCATTAGGAGAAAAGTTAACAAATTTAAATGGAACACTTTGGTCGTACGTTGCATATAAGATAAATAGTGAAAAATTTGCAACAGCAACCAAAGTAACAATTTATGCAATTGTCAAAGACGACAAAAAAGGAAATTCATATCAAATATTCACAGCATATAACGAAACTAATACTCTTAGCGATGCAAATTCTGGACAAAGGACGGATAATTGGGAAAAAGAACTTACTGGTGATAATCTTGAAAATATAAAGAACGGAGGATTACAAATTGCCTTTAATAATGGTTCTGATGTTGTTGATGTGTACTTGAAAATTGAATAAGCACACAAAGCAACAATTAACAATCAATAAAAATATGGGGGCAGCACTCACACGAGTTGCTGCCCTATTTTTTCTATTTCCCCTCCTTACAAGCCATAACCTTCATCCCTTATAAGCGTTAAGTTTTATCCCTTATAACGACCAGACACCAACGCTTATAAGGGGATGAAAAGACCGCTTCCGGCGGATGGCATATTGAGCCAGCTCAGGTCGCCAAACGAGCCAGCTAAAACGACAAGTTGAGCCAGCTCACAAAGAGGGCTGAGCCAGCTCGCCAGACAGGTTGAGCCAGCTCATCCGATGGGACATCATCATTTCTCACTAAGAAATTTAGGAGGAATATGATTTTTTATCATGTTTTAGGTTGATGTTTTGATTATTCTTAATAAATTTGCCACAGAGAAGATAAATCATAGAGAAATCATGGCACACCACACAAAAGAGGACTGCATACGACTCGGCATCCCACTGGCAGAAATAAAACACAGGATGACAAGACGCGCCACATGGAAGAAGTATTGGCGCGAGGGTACGTATGGCATCACCATCCACCTGAATGAAGAAATGAATGAGGCAATACCCCACCTCGGCATTGTTGTGGGCGACGTGAACGTCCGCCCTCTGCTAGAGGAGTATGAGACACACCCAGAGAAGCAAAGTAGTCACATACCTCGCCCAGAGAGGGGTGAGGACAAGCTTGCTCTTCGCCCAGAGAGGGGCGAGAGCGAGGGAGTGCAGACACTTCGCCCAGAGAGAGGCGAGGGCGAGGGAGTGCAGACACCACACCCAGAGAGGGGCGAGGGTGAGGGAGTGCAGACAACACCAGAGAAGGGCGAGGACGAGGGAGCGCAGACAC
>JAZLHP010000051.1:0-42290 GCA_045616905.1 Bacteroidaceae bacterium | reverse complement strand
AATAGTTCATTAGGACACAATGATATTTGTTTTTTAAGGTTCTCGTATCCATTATGATTATTTCCTTACATCTTTTCTCTGTTTTTTCGGTCATGATGCCCGCATCACTCACTCAAAAGCCAGAAAAAACCTGTATAGGCTCTAATCAATATGTATTACGAGCCTAATGAACAATTTGGGTTTAATTTAGCCGCCTTTCGTGTGTAAAATTACTTAAATCTTTTGACATAGTTTTGAAAGTTGAAAAAAAATAACGATATTTGTAGCGAATTATAAGTATCATGGATAAGAAATCTCTAAATATAGTGTTTCTCATTGCAGGCAGCGAACCGCTGGGCAGTGCTGGCATGCAGGCTGACATCAAGGCGATAACGGCTTGTGGAGGATATGCGGCATGTGCGCTTACTGCCATTGTGGATGAGGACACACAGCATGTAAAGCAGATACATCATCTGCCTGTTGACCTCATCGTGTCACAAGCAGAATCGTTTCTCGGTGATGTGGGTGCTAACTGCATCAAGACAGGGGTGCTTCCGAGTGCGGACATCATAAACGGAGTGGCTGGCATATTGCGTAAGTATCCTGACACAAAGAAGATAATAGACCCTGTGGTGGTGAACTCGGTGGGAGTGCAGCTGGTCAGCGACGATTCCATTGAGGCATACAAGAATCAGCTGTTTCCGCTTGCCACACTCATCACACCAAACAGGCGAGAGGCTGAGGTGCTGCTGGGTCATCCTCTGACCGACATGGAAAAGGACTTGAGGGAACTGGCACGATACGGCTGCTCGGTCATTGTGAAGTCTATAGCGAGGGGCGACATGCTCAGCGACTATCTGTATGACATCGGAACTGACAGGGTGCGCGAGTTCTGCAAGCAACGCATAGACACGCACAACGTGAACGGCACGGGCGACTCTTTCAGCTCTGCCATTGCCACATACCTTGCGAAAGGACTGTCGCTGGAGGATGCGGTGGAGAAAGGAGAGGAGTTCATCAACAAGGCAATAAGTCTCGGTGCCGAATATGAGTTCGGACACGGATTCGGTCCTGTGCATCCTTGTTTCATGGAAGACAAGAACATGCACGAGAGGATATATGATTAAGAGTCCATAGACCCTCCCCGACTTTCCCGTCCTCACTAAGAGCACTTAGTTCGGTCGCTTCCTAAACCGTGACATTTAGTTACGCTTTCATACGGTCGCTACCCGTTAAAAGGGAGTGAGTTTAGAATGATGGAGAATCCATAAACCTTTAACCATAAACAATAAACATTCAACTATAAACCATAAACATAAGTCATGGATCAATTCACATCATGGTTCAGTGCAATGGACACAAGCATGCAAGTATTCTGGGCATGTGCCATTGTGGGCAGTTTCATATTTGCCATTCAGATGTTGCTCACACTTATCGGCATGGACTCAACCGATACTGACGTTGACTTCGACTCGCCAGACACAATGGATTTAGGCGGAGGCATTTCACTATTCTCCATCAAGAATTTCATTAACTTCATTGTTGGTTTCGGATGGGGAGGCGTGTGTCTCAGCAGCGTGATAAGTTCGAGAGGTCTGCTGACATTATGTGCCATTTTTGTGGGCATGGCTTTTGTCTTTATGTTTTTCTTGATAAAGAAGCAAACAAGGAAACTGGAACAGAATGGTGCATTCAACATAAACGAGTGCATTGGCAAAAACGTTGATGTTTACTTGAGGATTCCGGCAAGAAGGAACGGGAAAGGCAAGGTTCAAATAAGTTTCAACGGGTCAGTACAGGAATTAGAAGCCATAACCGACGGCGAAGAGATAAAGTCGGGAAGCAAGGTGGTTGTCTCTGAAGTGCTCTCTGGAAGCACACTTTTAGTACAGACCCACCCCGACTTTCCCGTCCTCACTAAGAGCACTTAGTTCGGTCGCTTCCTAAACCGTGACATTTAGTCACGCTTTCATATGGTCGCTACACGTAGAGAGAGTGGTAGGTTAAAGGGGAAAGGTTGAGGGTTGAAGGTTAAACCATTATACTATTAAACCATTAAACATTAATCATTAGACTCTTAACACTAAACTTCCTCAACTCACAAATTAAATCTTTTTAAAAACTTGTAATTTTTAATTCAACAAATATGAATAATCCAATGTATCTAATCATAATAGCCGTTTTCGTTGCTATTATCCTATTGGTGTCAATCATTAACAGATACCGCCGTTGTCCATCTGACAAAATTCTCGTAGTGTATGGAACGACTGGAAGAAAAGGTTCCGCAAAGTGTATTCACGGTGGTGGCACATTCGTATGGCCAATCATTCAAGATTACGCTTACCTCTCACTCACTCCTATAAGCATTGACGCTAATCTGACGAATGCGCTTTCACGACAGAACATACGTGTTGACGTGCCTTGCCGTTTCACTGTCGGCATTAGCACCGACCACGAATGTATGACAGCAGCAGCAGAGCGTCTTCTCGGTCAGACACCGACTCAGATTCAGGAGCTTGCACGAGACATTCTCTTCGGTCAGCTTCGTCTCGTCATTGCCACTATGTCCATTGAGGAACTCAACAGCGACCGTGACAAATTCCTCGATGCAATAAGCAGCAACGTAGAGGTGGAACTTAAGAAAATCGGTCTGCGACTCATCAACGTGAACGTTACCGACATCAACGACGAGTCTGGATACATCGAAGCACTCGGACGTGAGGCTGCAGCAAAAGCCATCAACGAGGCTAAGGTACGCGTTGCTGAGCAGGACAAGGTCGGAGAAATCGGTAAGGCAGATGCCGTACGTGAGACACGTATACGTACAGCAGAGGCAAATGCCCAGGCTGTTCAAGGTGAGAACGAGGCTAAGATTGCCATTGCTTCCAGTGATGCCACACGTCGTGAGCAAGAAGCAGAATCACAACGCCGTGCGAATGCTGCAGAGAAAGTGGCACAGGCTAAGGCACTCGAAGAGGCATACGCTGCAGAGCAGAGAGCAGAAGAGGCTCGTGCTGCCCGTGAGCGTGCAACACAGAGCGCCAACGTGCTTGTCAGTCAGGAAATTGAGAAAAAACGCAGAATCATTGAAGCTGAGGCAGAAGCAGAAAGAATACGTGTAAATGCCAAGGGTGAGGCTGATGCCGTTTATGCTAAAATGGAAGCAGAAGCAAAAGGTCTCTATGAAATCCTTACCCGTCAGGCTGCCGGTTACGACAAGATGGTACAGGCTGCTGGTGGCGATGCAAACAAGGCATACATGCTTCTCTTGCTTGAGAAGTTACCAGAACTCGTCAAGACTCAGGTTGAAGCTATCAAGGGAATCAACATCGACCATGTAACAGTATGGGATGGCGGCAACAATACAGACGGCAAGGGCAGCACTGCCAACTTCCTCAGCGGTTTGATGAAGAGCGTGCCACCACTCAACGAACTGTTTGACATGGCAGGACTCAACCTCCCAGAATACCTTGCCAAGAAAAAGGAGCAGGCACCTGTCAATGATGTAGAAATTATTGAAGAAGAAACAGACGAAGAATAATCAGTATTAGATGAGAAAGTTATTTTACATGGTCCTTTCCGTCATTACAATGGTGTGTGCAGTCAACGCCATGACATCATGTAATGACGGTGAGACTTACGCAGACCAAAAGAACAAGGAGAAAAAGGCAATCCAGAGATTCATAAGCGACAATGAATTAACAGGTCCAATAACTGTCATTTCCGAGGCACAGTTCTATGCTCAAGATTCACTTACCGACACAGCAAAGAACGAGTATGTGCTATTCAATGACGATGGTATTTATATGCAAATCAGGGAAAAAGGGAAAGGTCCGAGCATGGTGGAACTGGCAAAGGGAATGAAGGATTCCACCATCAGCAAGAACATTCTTTGCCGCTTCTTGGAGTATGACATCCAGAATGCAGACACAACTTACACCAACTACCCTACCCCATCCATTGTGGATAAGATGCTGTGTACATACACCCGTTTCTCACGCAGTTACTCTGCCTCTTTCACCGATGGTTTCATGTACAAAGGATATGGTGCAACTGTTCCACAGGGATGGTTAAAGCCATTTGACTACATCCGACTCACAAGAGAAGCAGGGAAAGAGGCAAAGGTACGCCTTATCGTTCCCCACTCATCAGGCACCACAAATGCTTCTGGCTATGTAATGCCTTATTATTACGAGATTTCATACCAACTGGGTAAATAATCAATTATACACATATACACAAAAAGCGGAACCGTTTTCCGCCATCACAAAACAACAACAAACATGTCATTAATAAAATCAATTTCAGGTATTCGAGGCACAATCGGAGGAAAAGCCGGAGAAGGACTCAACCCTCTTGATATCGTAAAGTTCACAAGCGCATACGCCACACTCATCCGTCGTACAACAAAGATTGAAAGCAATAAAATCGTAGTAGGCAGAGACGCTCGAATCTCTGGCGAAATGGTAAAGAATGTTGTATGCGGCACCCTCATGGGCATGGGATTTGATGTGGTCAACATCGGACTCGCATCGACTCCAACAACAGAGATTGCAGTAACAATGGAAGGTGCATGTGGAGGTATCATTATCACGGCAAGCCACAATCCACGCCATTGGAATGCATTGAAACTCCTCAACGAGAAGGGTGAGTTCCTCAATGCTGCAGAAGGCAATGAGGTTCTTCGTATTGCAGAAGCAGAAGACTTTGACTTTGCAGATGTTGACACACTCGGTAAATATACAGAAGACAACACCTACGACCAGAAGCACATTGACATGGTGCTTGACCTTGAACTGGTTGACGTACCTGCTATCAAGGCTCAGAATTTCAAAGTTGCATTCGACAGCATAAACTCCGTTGGCGGCATCATTCTCCCAAAATTATTCAAGGCACTTGGAGTTGAGAACGTAACACCTCTATATGCAGAGGCAACAGGAGACTTCCAGCACAATCCAGAACCTCTTGAGAAGAACCTCAGCGATATAATGTCACTCATGGCAAAAGGTGGCAATGACATCGGTTTTGTTGTTGACCCTGATGTTGACCGACTTGCATTTATCTGTGAGAACGGCAAGATGTACGGCGAAGAATACACACTTGTGACTGTTGCTGATTATGTGTTGAAGCACACTCCAGGCAACACCGTCAGCAATCTGTCATCAACACGTGCCCTGCGCGATGTCACCCGCAAATACGGAATGGAGTATAATGCTGCTGCCGTAGGTGAAGTTAATGTTGTTACAAAGATGAAGGAAACAAACACCGTAATAGGAGGTGAGGGCAACGGTGGAGTAATATACCCAGCTGCACACTATGGCAGAGACGCCCTTGTAGGCATCGCATTGTTCCTCAGCCATCTTGCTCATGAGCGTCAGCAGACCCCAAATCTCACAGTCAGCCAGCTACGTGCCACATATCCTGAATATTGCATTGCAAAGAACCGCATTGACCTTGACGCAAGCACCGATGTTGATGCAATACTTGCTAAAGTGAAATCAATGTATTCTGCTGGTGGATGTGAATATATCGATGGTACTGAAGTTAACGATATTGACGGAGTAAAGATTGACTTCCCTGACAAATGGGTTCACCTACGTAAGTCAAACACAGAACCTATCATCCGTGTTTATTCTGAGGCAAACACAATGGAAGCTGCTGACGAAATAGGCAAGAAAATAATGGATGTGGTTTATTCAATGAAATAAAAAACACTTCGATTATTTTCACAAATAAAATAAATGATAAAGAAATAAGGACGTGCAGGTAAACACACCATTGCACGTCCTTATATTTTTGTATGAATCTGTAAGTATAGTGTCCTTATGAACTATTTAGGATTATGCTTCCCAACCCAGAGCGCTTGCACCAAGAACGGCAGCATTTGCATTCATAAGACCACTTACGAGGAATTTAGCCTTGCCCTTGAATGTCTTAAGTACAGTATTGTTGTATGATTCCTCTATCGGTTTCATGATAAGGTCACCAGCCTTACAGAGACCACCGAAGAATATGAAAGCCTCAGGACTTGAGAATGCAGCAAAGTCTGCACAAGCCTCTCCTAACATGCGTCCTGTAAACTGGAAAATCTCGTTTGCAACTTCATCGCCTTTTCCTGCAGCAATGCTGACATCAAGAGATTCGATTGTCTCAGGATCTTTCTCGCGCAGAAGAGAAGGACGATCTGTTGTTGCAAGAATCTCACGTGCTGTACGTGCCACACCTGTTGCTGAGCAATATGCCTCAAGGCAACCTGTACGACCACATCCACACTTGCGACCTTTCTCTGAGCGATCCATGACAACGTGTCCTAACTCACCAGCAAAACCATCATGACCATACACAAGCTGGCCATTGATAACAATACCAGAACCGACACCTGTGCCAAGAGTGATGACTATGAAATTCTTCATGCCACGAGCTGCTCCATAAGCCATTTCTCCAAGAGCAGCTGCATTTGCATCATTAGTCAGACGCACTGGCACACCAATCTCCTTAGAAAACATATCAGCGAGAGGCACTATCCCCTCGTGCGCCCAACAAAGATTAGGTGCATACTCGATTGTACCAGTGTAGTAGTTGCCATTTGGAGCACCGATACCCATTCCTGCAATCTTCTCCACTCCACCGACTTGAGCAATGAGAGGTTTAAGGCAAGCAACACCAGCCTCAACAAACGACTCTGCTGTCTTGTATGTCTGAGTCTTAATCGAATCTTCTGCCACAATCTGGCCTTTTGCGTCAACGATGCCAAACACGGTGTTTGTACCACCAAGGTCAACGCCAATTACATAAGGTTTTACTGAATCCATATTAAAGGTTAGAATAAAGTTTAGGTTATTTTCATTTACCGACCCACTGCATCAAGCCTTGGGCATTAGGTTTTGGCAAAGTTACAGCAATTTCACGAAACAGCAAAGCATTTATTGAAATATTTAACCTCAAACAACACCAAACACCTACAAAGAAGTTTCGTAAGCGCAAGCTTTGGTATGTGACATCACTTTTATAGCTTGTTTTATTCTCTATTTGAAAACAAAATCGTAACTTTGCACCATAATCATTAATGAGATATTATTACAATGAGAAAATTTGCGACTCTGCTACTCGGATTGGTGTGTACTCTTTCATCTTCTGCACAACAAGCTCCGATAGATATTGATTTGTGGCAAAATGGGCTGCCTAACAGCAACGGCATTGACAAAACCCAGCCATACGATGATTCAAAACAAAATTTCAAGCCAAGCATTAGAGTATTCCTTCCTGATGCAGAAAAAGCCACAGGACGTGCTGTAGTATGCTGTCCAGGAGGTGGTTACAGTCATCTGGCAACAGCACATGAAGGCTATGACTGGGCTCCTTACTTCAACAATCAAGGCATCGCATTGATTGTCCTCAAATACCGCATGCCACATGCCAACACAGATGTGCCAATCAGCGATGCGAAAGAAGCACTACGTCTGGTACGTGAAAATGCTGAGAAATGGAACATAGACCCTAAGCAGGTTGGCATCATGGGGTCTTCTGCCGGAGGACATTTGGCATCCACAGTTGCCACTCACAGCGATTCCATCACCGCACCAAATTTCCAGATTCTCTTCTACCCTGTCATCACATTTGACTATGCATACACCCACAAAGGCAGTAGGCATGGTTTAATTGGTGAAGGAGCAAGTCAGGAAATGGTGGATTTATATAGTAACGAGAAGCAAGTCACTCCCCAGACACCACGTGCCATAATGCTTTTAAGCGACGACGACCGTGTTGTTCCATCACCAAATAGCGTCAATTACTACCTTGCACTCCATAAGAACGGAGTTAAGGCAGACCTTCACATCTACCCTTCAGGTGGACACGGATGGGGTTACCGTTCAAATTTTGCTTACCACAATGAAATGCTTGCCGACCTAACGGCATGGCTCAAGAGTTTCTAAACTTATTTGACAACAACCAATGCAATTATTATATACAATAGCAGAAGCTGTACAGAGTTCCACGTACACATTTCAAGACTGGTTGCAAGATGTAAGCAAATACGACGAGATACTCAAAGGATTTGCCATCGGCGTATTAGTATCAGCACCAATGGGACCTGTCGGCATCCTCACTATACAACGCACACTCAACAAAGGACGATGGGAAGGATTTGCAACCGGCATAGGAGCTGGTATCAGCGACCTCATATACGCCCTCATCACCGGCTATGGTATGTCGTTCATTGTTGACATAATAGAAGACCGTCAAGTTGCATTGATACTGAAACTTGTAGGAAGTCTTCTCCTTTTCATCTTTGGAGTATATACATTCAAATCAACCCCAAAGAGCACATCTATGCGTGACAACATGCCAAAAGTACCAAAGAACACCCACAAGTTCAAGAAACTGTCAGGATTCGCCTTCTCAGGCTTCGCAGTCACGGTATCCAATCCACTCATTGTCTTCCTATATGCAGCATTATACGGCCAGTTCACATTTATCCTTGTTGACAACCCGATACCTCAAACACTTGGATATGTGTTTATCCTTGTAGGAGCTATCACCTGGTGGTTCGTGCTCACATGGCTTGTAAACAAAGCGCGTAAGCACTTTAACAACAATGTGATATGGTGGATCAACCGAGTCATTGGCATCGGTGTGATGGTGGTCAGTGCAATCATCATAATAATAACAGTGACCGGACATGCAATCAAAATCAAAGAGGAACACGATAAGGAAGAAAAAGAAAAATGTATATATCAGAACAAATCAAAGCAAAAAACATCTCAGAATACCTACTCTACATGTGGCAAGTGGAAGACACAATACGTGCCTACCAGTTGGACATTGACAGATTAGCATCAGAGTACATCCCGCTGTTCAAACTGGATAGTGAAAGGAGCGAGGCATTACGTGGATGGTATGAGAATCTCATTCAAATGATGCGAGAAGAGGGTAAACAGCAATATGGACACCTTCAAATCAATACAAACATCATCATTTTGCTCACGGATCTCCATCTTCAGCTGCTCAAGTCATCAAAGCATCCTTTCTACTCTGCGGCATATTACAAAGCACTGCCATTCATAGTCGAGTTGCGGTCAAAAAGTCAGCAGGCACAAGAAAAGGGAGAAATAGAGAACTGTTTTGAAGCATTATATGGCATCATGCTACTTCGTGCACAGAAAAAAGAGATAAGTGCAGAAACAGCAGCAGCCATGGCACACATTGCCAAGTTCATTGGAATGCTCAGCGATTACTATAAGCAGGACAAAGAAAACGGAGTTGAGTTTTAATAAACTTGAACTCGCAAATCAGGAATAAAGGAATAGTAAAAATGTTAAAGAACATATTAGTCACAGGGTGCAACGGGCAGCTGGGAAATGAAATGCAGCTGCTTGCAAACAGCAACTCCCAATATAATTATTTCTTCACTGATATAATGTTTCCAGAAGACACAGAGCTTGGAGACAGATACCAGAAATTAGACATCACAAATGAGGAAGAGGTACGCACGTTTGTGCATACTAACAATATCGACTGTATCGTCAATTGTGCTGCATTCACAGCTGTTGACAAAGCAGAAAGCAGCGAAGAGTTATGCAACCTGCTCAATAACATTGCCCCAGGATACTTAGCGAAAGCTGTTGGAGAACGTGGAGGCAGCATGGTGCAGATAAGCACAGACTATGTGTTTGACGGGACAAGTCATAAGCCTGTAACAGAAGAGCTACAAACATGTCCAAACAGCGTGTATGGCAGAACCAAGCTTGACGGAGAGGAAAGCGTTAAGGCAGGCTGCAAGAATTATATCATCATTCGTACAGCATGGCTATACAGCACATTCGGCAATAATTTCGTAAAGACGATGATACGTCTCGGTAAAGAGAAAGCAGAACTCGGAGTCATATTCGACCAAGTGGGTACGCCAACATACGCTCGCGACCTTGCAGTAGCCATCATGACGGCAATCAACAAGGGCATAATACCAGGCATTTATCATTTCAGCAATGAAGGTGCTATATCATGGTACGACTTCACAAAAGCCATACATCGTATTGCAGGAATCACGACATGTCAGGTCAAACCTCTTCATACCAGTGAGTACCCCACCCCTGCAGCACGCCCTCATTACTCTGTGCTTGACAAGACAAAAATCAAACAAACATACGGCATTACCATTCCATATTGGGAAGAGAGTCTTGCAGAATGTATTGAGAAACTATCAAAGTGAATAACTGTTCATGCTTTATTGAGCAGGTAACGAACGTAATAAATAATAATTATTGTGAACGAAATAGAAAGAAGAAGAACGTTTGCCATCATTTCGCACCCTGACGCAGGCAAAACCACACTTACGGAAAAACTATTGCTTTTTGGTGGTCAGATTCAGGTGGCAGGCGCTGTAAAGAGCAACAAGATTAAAAAAACTGCCACATCTGACTGGATGGAGATAGAGAAGCAGCGTGGTATTTCTGTCAGCACGTCTGTGATGGAATTCGACTACACACCATCTGGCAAGGAGACTCCTGCTGGCGATGCTGGTCTTTATAAGGTGAATATCCTTGATACTCCGGGACACCAAGACTTCGCAGAAGACACATTCAGAACGCTTACAGCGGTTGACTCAGCAATCATTGTGATTGACGGAGCAAAAGGTGTGGAGGCTCAGACACGTAAACTGATGACTGTGTGCCGTATGCGCAAGACTCCTGTAATCGTGTTCATCAACAAGATGGACCGTGAAGGAAAAGATCCATTTGATCTTCTTGACGAAGTGGAAGCAGAACTTCAGATAAAAGTGCGTCCCCTATCATGGCCTATCAACCAGGGAGCACGTTTCAAGGGTGTATATAACATATACGAGAACAACCTTAACCTGTTTACACCTAACAAACAATTGGTAACAGAGAAAGTAAACGTAGATATCAACTCTTCTGAGCTTGACGACCGTGTAGGCAGCGAAGATGCAGACAAGTTGCGTGAAGACCTTGAGATGATTGATGGCGTGTACGATGCATTTGACGTGCAGACATATCTTGATGCCGATGTTGCTCCAGTATTTTTCGGGTCAGCCCTCAACAACTTCGGTGTACAGGAACTTCTCGACTGTTTCGTTGAGATAGCACCAAATCCTCGTCCAACCACAGCCGAGGAACGCATGGTACAACCAGAGGAACCAAAGTTCACAGGCTTCATTTTCAAGATAACTGCAAACATCGACCCTAACCACAGGTCATGTACAGCATTCTGTAAAGTTTGTTCGGGAAGGTTTGTAAGAAATGCACCATATCTGCATGTTCGCAACGGCAAAACCGTACGTTTCTCTTCTCCAACTCAATTCATGGCACAGAAGAAGAGCACTATCGATGAAGCTTATCCAGGTGATATTGTCGGTCTTCCTGACAACGGAATATTCAAGATAGGCGACACTCTCACAGAAGGTGAGCAGTTGCATTTCAAAGGACTACCATCTTTCTCTCCAGAAATGTTCAAATACATTGAGAATGCCGACCCAATGAAAACAAAGCAATTGGAGAAAGGCATCAACCAACTCATGGACGAAGGTGTTGCACAGTTGTTCGTAAACCAGTTCAATGGTCGTAAAATAATCGGTACGGTAGGACAACTTCAGTTTGAGGTTATTCAGTATCGACTCGAGAACGAATACAATGCAAAATGCCGATGGGAACCTGTAAGTCTGTACAAAGCATGTTGGATTGAAAGTGACGATGATGCAGAACTTGAAGCCTTCAAAAAGCGCAAATACCAATATATGGCAAAGGACAAAGACGGACGTGACGTGTTCCTTGCTGATTCGGGATATGTTCTGCAGATGGCACAGCAGGATTTCAAGCACATAAATTTCCACTTCACATCTGAATTCTAAAATGTTACAAGACGAAGTAAAAAAAGCCATTGAGGTTATGAAGGCTGGAGGTGTCATCCTATACCCTACAGATACAGTATGGGGAATAGGTTGCGATGCCACTAATGCCGAAGCTGTAAAAAAAGTGTATGACATCAAACGCCGCGAAGACAGCAAAGCTCTTATTTGTCTTGTGGACAGCGATGCTCGACTAACGCGTTATGTCCGTAATGTTGCAGATGTGACATGGGACATGATTGAGTTAAGCGAAAAACCCCTTACGGTTATTTTCGACAATGCAACAGGCTTGGCACCTAACCTTCTGGCAGAAGACGGAAGCGTAGGCATACGCATAACCAAGGAAGAATTCAGCCATGAACTGTGCTACCGTTTCCAGAAAGCAATAGTAAGCACATCTGCGAACATCAGCGGAGAACCAACTCCAAAAACATTTGACGAGATAAGTGACGAGATAAAGAATGCTGTAGATTATGTAGTTAAGTACAACAGACAGTGCAAGGAGAAGCACAAGCCATCGTCAATTATCAAGATGAAAGCAAATGGCGAATTTGTCATCATACGCGAATAAAATATATCAAATATGAGAGAGATGCATATTAAGCGTCTCTCTTTTTGTATAAACGGAACCTGAGATATTGACAGCAGTTACACGCACCACCAAATAAAGGCAAAAATTGCACCCTTTTGTTTGCCATTTATAAATAAATGTGTACCTTTGTGGCGAAATGCATCTTATATCTGCATTTTAGTGATGGTCAAATGACGGTCATTACTTATCATAGCTAATTATCATCATACTAACCTATTTATAATTAACAAAAAATGGCAAGCACTCATTTTTTTGCCGTTGACTTAGGTGCTACAAGCGGACGCACCATATTGGGTTCCATCATTGACGGCAAATTGGAGCAACGGGAACTGACCCGATTCCCCAACAATATAATACAGACAGGAGGGCATTTCTACTGGGATATCTATGCTTTATACAATGAAATTATCCGAGGACTGAAAGTCGTTGCAGAAGAGAGCATTGAAATCACATCCATCGGCATTGACACATGGGGAGTTGACTTTGTCATGATTGGCAAAGACGGAGGAGTTCTACGTAACCCTTATTGTTACCGTGACCCACACACCGACAATGCAATGGAGGAGTATTTCAAACTCGTTCCTAAAGAAAGAGTCTATGACAAGACCGGCATACAGTTCATGCAATTCAACTCTCTTTTCCAATTAGCAACACTGGTGAAGAACAACGATTCTGCACTTGCTGCCGCTGAAAAGATATTGTTTGTTCCTGATGCACTCACATACATGCTCACGGGAGAGGACGTATGTGAATACACTATACTATCCACAAGCCAGATGCTTGACCCACGCACAAAAAAGATTGACGAAGAGTTAATCGGTGCAATAGGTCTGAAAGAGAGCCTGTTTGGCCGCTATGTTAATCCTGGTGACATCGTTGGCACTCTCACATCTGAAGTTCAGGAGATAACAGGCTTAGGTGCCGTGCCTGTAATTGCGGTGGCAGGTCATGACACAGGTTCTGCCGTGGCTGCCGTACCTGCCGAGAACGAAAGGTTTGCATACCTTTCATGTGGAACTTGGTCGTTGCTTGGCATTGAAGCAAAGGATGCCATCATCACATCAAAAAGCTTTGAGTATAATTTCACAAATGAAGGAGGCATTGAAGGCACCACTCGTTTTCTTAAAAACATTTGCGGCATGTGGTTATTGGAACGATGCCGCAAGGAATGGGGAGATGATGTACCTGCCGATGTAAACGAAATAAACAAGGCATCAATGGATGCACCTGCTTTCCAGAGTTTTATCTATCCAGATGCTCCAGAGTTTGCAAATCCTCGTTCTATGGTTGAGGCAATAAAGGATTATTGCGTAAAGACAGGACAACCCGTACCTAAAACATATAAAGAATTGGCACGTTGCATCTTCGAAAGTCTTGCGATGCGTTATCGTCAAGTGCTTGGTTACCTAAATGACTTAGCACCATTCCCAATAGAAAAGCTTCATGTGATTGGAGGCGGTTCACGCAATGCTTATCTTATGCAAATGGCAGCAAACAGCATCGGATTGCCAGTTGTAACAGGTCCTGTAGAAGGTACAGCTATTGGCAACATCATGATGCAGGCAAAAGCAGCAGGACTGGTGAATGATATGTTTGAAATGCGTAAGATTATTGCAGACAGCATTGAGCAGAACACATACCTTCCTCAAGACACACAGTCATGGGACGAAGCATACAAAAAATACTTAGCTGTTACAAAATAGCAGCAACCACAACCAGATTTTCTAAAAATTAAAATAAAAAAACTAACCAAAATGAGCAAACCATTAGTTGAAACAAAAGCAAAAGTTGGCGTATTCTCCATTGCCCTTGGAGCATATCTGCCACAGTTCCCACAGCTCGTGCCTAACTTTGAAGCACAGTATGAAGAGTTCAAGAAAACTCTTCCTGACACAATCGAGATTATCGATGGTGGCATGGTCACTACCAAGGAGCAGTCAATGGCTGCAGGCGACAAGTTCCGTTGCGCAGACGTTGACCTCGTAATCCTTCAGCTCCTCACATACGCGACATCAAACAACATGCTTCCTGCCGTTCGCGACCTCAACGTACCTGTTGTTCTCGTAAACGTACAGAAGAAAGCACAACCAGATTACAAAAACACAGATATCGCCACATGGCTCGGTGACCTTTATGCATGCGGTGCTGTTGGAGAGATGGTTGCTGACTTAGAGCGTGCAGGCAAGCGTCACGCTGTCATCACAGGAGTCGTAGAAGGTGGAGACCCAGAAGTTCAGCACGAACTCGAGGAGTGGTGCAAAGCAGCTCAGGTACATCGTCGTTTCCGCTATACTAACATTGCACAAATCGGTCGCCCTTATCCAAACATGATGGACCTCTACATTGACGAGACAAACCTCTATCATCGCATGGGTCTTTTCACAAAACAGTTTGACTGGGAAAAGATGTGGGCTATCGCTGACAACATCACTGACGAAGAGGCAATCCGTGCCAAGGCAGAAGACATCCTCAACACTTTCGACATCGAAGGCGGCAACTCCATCGAGAAGGTATGGGACATGGCTCGCTATGTAGTTGCCTTCGAGCAATGGGTGAAGGACGAGCAACTCGGACTCATCGCATCACACTATGACGGATTCGCACAGGGCGTTGCTGGCAAACTCGACTCTATGCTCATTCCTGCATTCTCTATGCTCATCAAGCAGCATACTGCTTGTGCCGTTGAGGGCGACATGAAGGTTGCAATGGCAATGTCTATCCTCAAGACAATCTCTGGCACAGGCACATTGGCAGAAATGTATTCCATCGACTTCCCAGAGGACATCTGCATCATAGGTCACTCAGGTTCCGGCGACTTCGACATCTCTCAGGCAAAGAAGCCAACGATGAAGATCGTTCCTGTATTCCATGGCAAGGCAGGCGGTGGCTATCTCACTCAGTTCTACCCTCCTACAGGTGCAGTTACTTATCTCGGCATCACACAGGACAAGAATGGCAAGTTCAAGTTTGTTGTAGCAGAGGGAGAGAACCAAGAGGGTGAAATCTTCACATTCGGAGACACAAACATGCGTACGAAGTTCTCTATCCCTTGCCGCGAATTCTGCAACAAGTGGTCAGAGGCAGGCCCTACCCACCACATGGCAGCTGCCGTAGGTCGTCATATCGACACCATCCTCAAGGTAGCAAAGATTATGGATGTTGAAGTAGATATTGTTTGTCGTTAAAGACCTTCCTTATGGCTAAAAGTAGTTTGAAAAGTACGATAGCTGTTTCATTGAACAACTATCTCGATGCCGGTGCAATCGTTGCCGGAGGTAGTGGCATCTCGCTTTGGAAGAGCTATCTCAATCTCTCAGAGATACATCTCGGATGGATCAATGCCCTGAGTGCCAATGCACTCGGTGCAGCTATTGGCGCCATCATTGGTGGTGTACTTGCCGACAAGTATGGACGAAAGTTCATATTCACCTACAATCTGTTGATTTACATGGTAGGCGTTCTGCTCGTCATGTTCTCAATGAACTTCCCTATGCTCCTTGCCGGATTCCTCATCACCGGTATCTCTGTAGGTGTAGGTGTACCAGCTTCATGGACTTACATTTCTGAAAGTTCAGAAGCGAACAATCGTGGCCGTAATATATGTATATCGCAGATGTCATGGGCAGTAGGTCCAGCCATTATCCTTCTCATGGGAATGCTCTTTGCACCTGGTGGCGCACTATATGGTGTTGTTGAAAGCGTTGCAGGCATCTTCGGTGTTACAGACGGATCAGAACTTGAGGTGTTCAGTTCTCGTGTTGTATTCTTTACACTATTTGTCATTGCATTCATCGCATGGCTTTTACAACGGCAGTTAGAGGAAAGTGCAGAGTTTGAGGCAAGCAAGGCAGAAGCAAAAGCAAAAGGCGAGGACACAGGCCTCATCAAGGCATTCTCCATGTTATTCTCTAACAAGGTAGCAGTGAAGACTGTTGTATTCCTTGCATCCATCTATCTCACATGGAACCTCGTGGCAAGTGTGATGGGATTCTTCTCACCACGCATCTGCGAAACAGCAGGTGGTGTAAGCAATGAGTATTCAAACATGATGAACTGCGTGCAATGGGGAATAGTCGTTGCCGTCACCTTTGGCATTTCATACTTCATTGACAAAATAAGTCACAGGTTAGTGTATGTACTTGGTCTTGTCTTTGCACTTAGCACATGGTTGCTAATAGTCACTGTAGGTGTCAATGGCATCGGCACGCTATGGGCATTCGTTATTCTATGGGGACTCAATAGTGGTCTGTCAGTACAGATATTCTATGCTTTATGGGGATCAGAACTTTTCCCTGCCAAGTTCCGTGCTGGCGCTCAAGGACTAATGTTCTTTATTGTACGTGGCCTGTCTGCACTATGGGGTATCATATTCACCATCATCTATGGTGAGAATGGCGAAGGCTTCACCATTGCAGCATACTGCATGATAGCACTCCTTGCCATATCTCTCATCATCGGTCTTATTGGCATGCCTAATACTCGTGGCAAATCACTCGATGTAATCACCAAAGAACGCTACGGCGAAGACTACTAATCACAAAAGCATATTTTATACAGGAAGTGACCTTTAGACAACAACGTCTGAAGGTCACTTTATATATAATAGTGAGAAAACCATATAAGATTATAAATATTTCCGTGAAAAAACTTGCTTGTTGGAAATAATTAACTAAATTTGCAACTGATTGTAGAAATTTGATGTAATAACGTCTAATTATTGCAATCACGACATAATGATAAGGCGTTCAATTGACGCTTTGTTCTCGACGGATTGAAACTTCGCAACTTTCTAATTGTAGTCAAGAACATTGCAACAAAGAATGTCCACGGGATGTGTCATATACGCATCCCTTATGCCTACCAATATGTACATCTCCTATTTGGGGATTATATGTATCTGTTGCGTAGATGATAAGGGATTACTATATACATAACCTACCGTGGGACTTTCGTGTTGCTCAGTTCGACTACAATGGGCAAATGCGAAGGCCTCAATCCGTGGAACGAGCAACATTGGAAGTTCCACGTCTTATTTTTCTGCCGTTACACATTATTATATTATTAACGACCGAATCTGGAACTATAGGTCCGTTCAATATTTCTTTAACCATGGATAAGAAAATGAACAATGAAGAACTCCAGTCACGTCGTCAGTTCTTCAAGGGTGCAGCCAAGGCTGCTCTTCCTATTTTGGCTGCTGTTGCTCTTGCCGGAGCTCCAACTATTGCAAAAGCAGCAGATGTGAACATGGGATGCGAAACCTGCTTAGGAACATGTTCTGGTAGCTGTAAAACCTCATGCTCTGGCACATGTTCATGTGGATGCTCAGGATGCCGTAATACGTGCTCTGGCACATGTTCATGTGGATGTTCTGGCTGCCGTAATACATGTTCAGGTAGCTGTTCTTGTACTAGCCGCTAATGTTTAACGACTGCAAAGATTCTCTCTTTGCAATATAAACTTGGCATTAATCCGTGAATCCATCAATAATGAGTAATAGATTCACAAAAATACTCATTTGTGAAAGGATGCTCACATGATGGATTCACTATTGTAAAAGAATATGGAAAAAATACAGAATATAGAGAAATCTTGGAAATCCAATGTAGCGAAAAGCATTACGTTTATCGTTACAAAGGATTGCCAGTTGGCTTGTAAATATTGTTATTTAGTAGGCAAGAATAACGTTGAACGCATGTCATGGGATACAGCAAAGAAAGCTATTGATTACATTATAGCTAACGAAGCAGACATGCCAGAAGAAAGTGTTGTTTTTGATTTTATTGGTGGGGAGCCGCTTCTTGAGGTAGAGTTAATTGACAAAATATGTGATTACCTTAAAGTTGAAATGTATAATAAACAACATCATTGGTTTAACTCCTATAGAATAAGTATAACCACCAATGGATTGAATTTCAATAACGAAAAGGTACAAAGTTTTGTCAAGAAAAACAGGAATCACTTGAGCATAACTATAACAATAGACGGAACTGAGAAAAAGCACGATATTAACAGGGTGTACAAAGTTTCGGGTAAGGGATCGTACAAGGATGTTGTAAAAAATATTCCTCTATGGTTGGAAGAATTCCCCCTAGAATCTACAAAAGTGACAATCAGTAGTGCAGACATTCCTTACATAAAAGAAAGTGTATTGCATCTTTATGGTCTTGGCATTCACCAAGTAAATATTAATTGTGTGTTTGAAAATCCATGGAAAGAAGGTGACGATAAGCTTTTTGAGAATCAATTAATTGAACTGGCTGATGCTATCATTGATGGTCGTTATTATGTAGATTATGCCAATTCCTTTTTTATGGACTTCATCGGGAAACCACAAGATCCGGAAATTCATAACGTAAATTGGTGCGGAGCAGGAATGATGCTTGCTGTAGATTCTAAAGGTCTTTTCTATCCCTGCAATAGATTCTCGCAATTCTCGTTGTCAAAGAAAAAGGCATGGGTTATTGGTGACGTAGAAAGTGGTATAATCAAAAATAGGTTGCGTCCTTTCTTAACATTAGACAGGTGCACACAATCTCGCCCAGAATGTATTGATTGTGAAGTGGCTAGTGGGTGCGGATGGTGTCAAGGTGAGAATTATGACTCTGCTGAAACTCCAACAGCATACCAACGGGCTACTGCTATTTGTAAGATGCATAAAGCTCGTGTGCGTGCCAACAACTATTATTGGAACAAACTCTATCGGAAACTTGAACTTGAAGGTAAGCGTGAAGAGTTTGAAGCAAACAAACCTAAAGTGAATAACATAATCTGCTAATTGCCATGCTACAATACCTTATTATATTATTGGACGATACGAGTACTTCGTATTGCCATTATGAGAATACTTGCAAGGAGCATCACCTTATCAGCATTGATGATTTGAAAGCTGGCATATTCTTTGGCATGAAAGAGAATCTGATGATTCAGTTCGTTTATCCTGATTATGAATTGCCACAAGAATATAAGGATGTAATAGAAACTATTGATCATTCGAAAATAGTACCTTCTGCAGCTAACACATCCGAAGCGGATGTGATTGTCATAAACAACTGGGAAGATACCGTTGGATATTCTTTCGACGCGAATAAAGTTTATGTGCTTCGAATAACTAAAAACGAATTGTTTGAACAGCGAGCATTGATAAAAAAGATATTTGGTAAAGTGTCTCGTTTGAATATCGTCATCAAGGATATTGAGAAATTTTCAGATGAAGATTTTGACACTTACGATTCATGTCTTTCGGAATGGGCAGATGAACTTGAAAGTCTCTATGCAGCAGGTGGTTCTCCTCAATTGAATGTCCTTACTGACCGTATGATGCTTGACAAGATGAACAACTGTGGTGCTGGCGATACAACAATAACTCTTGCACCCGATGGACGTTTCTACATTTGTCCTGCTTTCTATATTGACAAGCCTTGCGATGGAACAGAAAAGTCATTGGATGATGTTTGTTCAAAAGGATATAGCGTAGGCTCACTTGCAGAAGGTCTTGATATAAAAAATCCGCAGTTGTACAAGCTCGACCATGCTCCATTGTGCAGAAAATGTGATGCTTTCCAATGCAAGCGATGTGTCTGGCTTAATCGCAGAACAACACTGGAGGTGAACACTCCTAGCCATGAGCAGTGCGTAGTAGCTCATCTTGAACGCAATGCAAGCCGAAAGCTACTTGAGACAATTCGCAAACATGGAACATTCCTTCCAGAGAAAGATATAGATGAAATATCATACCTCGATCCATTCGACGTAAGAGAAATATGGTAAGATTTATATAAAAGAATATAAAACCAAGCACTATTATGCAAAAAGTAATAAACAAAAGGATTATTTGCGCATTACTTCTATATTGCGTGTCTTATGTTCAGTTAATAGCTCAAGAAAACATTTCTATTGAACAAATACGTGATTTTCTTGCAGAAGAAGGTTATGTTCCCAAATTGACAGATAAAAATTCTCTCAATTTCAAAAAGGACGGCAAACCTTATACTATAAAAATCACAAATACCGGATATGTTGCAATTTATTCAAAGGATATTTATTGCGGCAATATTGATGAAGACCCAATGTTGTTTTCTGAAGCGATGTTAAGAATAAACCAAAAATACTACGGACTTCAATTATTTAGGATGGATGATTATCGAAACGTTAGGACAGAAATGAGCATGCAATATAAAGACATTGACCATTTTAATAAACTCTTCTATTCGGACATCAAAAATTTGGAAGATGGGATGAAGTCGTTTCAAGAGGAACGTGAAGCTCTTAATAAAAAAGGATTTTTCTTTACTAATGTATATTGGAGTCCAATAGATTCAAAAAACAATAATACAGACTTCGTTCGTGGGAAATTTAACAAGATTTGTTTAAAGATTCGAATCTACAGTAGTAAAAATCAACGCTTGGATTTACATGTTTCTTTGAAGAACAAGAATGCTTTGCTGGATATTAACAGCTCTAAGTTATCCTTAGAGTTAAAACCTGGTAACCATGTGTACACAGTAACTGTTGCAGAGAAAAGTGTTAACGAGTGGGAAGTGGGTAAATATGAAGGCAAACTAACAGTAGGTGATGAGATAATCAATCATGTTACAATAAATGTAAAATAATAAAAACACATAATACAATGAATAAGAAAATTGTAGGACAGGTATCTGTCGAAGAAAAGAATGAGATTCAAACACTTTTTGAGCGTAAAAATGGTTTGAATGAGTTGGCTCAAATTCTCACAGCTGAGAATGATGCTTTGTACGAGAAACTTGTTAAAGATATGGGCGAAACAGGCACAAAGTTCCAAAACTGGTGGGACAGAATGGGCGCGAAATACCAATGGGAATCTGTAGAAAATAGTAACTGGGAAATTAACTTTGAGACATGCGAGATTTATCTCGTAACAAATGATTAAATAAAATTATGATACAACCATTATTTATCGGAACTACAGAGCTGTTACTTATCGGTGGTTTGGCTCTTTTGCTTTTTGGCGGCAAGAAACTGCCAGAGATGATGCGTGGACTTGGAAAAGGTGTAAAGGAGTTTAAGGATGGGATGAAAGAAGAGCCAGCAGAAAATGAGGCAATACAGCAAGAACAGCAAAATGAAGTCAGCAAGGAAAATCCGTTAACTGAAGAGAATAAGGAAGAAAAAAAGGATGGCGAGCAGTAACAACAACGACTCCATGCTTACGTTTGGCGGACATCTTAAGGTGCTCCGCCAAATGTTATTTCGTATTCTTGGTTTAACAGGTGTTCTGGCTGTAATCGTGTTCTGTTTCAAGGATACAACATGGAATATCCTGCTTGCTCCAAGCGAATGGGACTTCTGTACATACAAATGGATAGAGACTTTTGTACAATCAATAGGATTCCCGGATTTCAGTTTTGAGGAGTTTCATGTTGACCTTATTGCCACAGACTTATCGTCACAATTCATGACTCATATAACAACAGCTTTCTATCTGGGGTTGTTAGGTGCATCGCCATATATTTTATTTGAATTGTTCCGCTTTATTTCGCCAGCTCTATATGATAACGAGAAGAAATATTTCTCGAAGGTAATAGGCGTAATCTATTTGCTATTCATCCTGGGTGTATTGATGTGCTATTACATCCTGTTCCCTATCTCATTTAGATTCTTAGGAACATATAGCGTATCGGAGAGAGTGCATAGTTCAATAACACTTGACAGCTATGTAGAAACTTTCACTACACTAACCCTCGTTATGGGATTGGTGTTCCAATTGCCTGTGATTGCATTTGCGATTGCAAAAATGGGATTCATCTCTTCGCAAATACTTTCTGCTTATCGGAAGCATGCTTTCTTAATCATCATGATAGTGGCAGCAATAATTACACCACCTGACATTATGACCTTAGTGCTTGTTACAATTCCTCTATACTTATTGTTTGAACTGAGCATCAGAGTTGTCAGATGGGTGGAAAAGAAGTAACCCATTTTATTCCGTGCTGGCGGAAATGCATTTCCGTACCTACGGAATAGACAGATGTATGCTTATGCCTCACCAATTCCGCACGTACGGAAAAACATCATCGTCTATTATGGCAGACTCCTGTCCTTATAAGGGATGAATCTGGTTCCTTATAAGGGATTACTTTCGTGCCTTATAAGGGATAAGTCACATCCATTATAAAGGGGTTAATCGTATTAGTTTAAGGATTAAATTAGACAGTTATATAGAATTTGGTATATGTGCCTTCTGCACTTATGTTTTTAGGACGGTCGTTCCTCCCTTAAATTCTCTTCAATTTAACTTCAATGTGACTTCAATTATTGTAGAAACATTGCAGAATAATTGCAGAAAAATTTCTTCTGGAGAAACGTGCTCTTTTGATTGTTTATTATCAGAGGAATCGCAACGATGAGAGCGAAGCGTCCAAAACAACTAAAAACGCAGTCTTAAATAACACGATGCCAAATAGTATATAGGTGCCTTAAATTATGATGTTTATTACGATCTATGGGATGTAATTAAAACCCAAATAGTCCATTAGGACACGATACTACTTGTTTTTTAGGTTCTCGTATCCATTTTGATTATTTCCTTACATCTTTTCCCTGTTTTTCCGGTCATGATGCCCGCATCACTCACTCTAAAGCCAGAAAAAATCTGTATAGGCTCTAATCAATATGTATTACGAGCCTAATGAACTATTTGGGATAAAAATTTCTGCCAACCCTACACTAAATGAGCAAAATTGGCATTTATCATTTTTAATATCAAGGAATTACGACCCGTGTAGGGTTGCTCTAAAGCCTGCACTAACCATGCACTAAGCCTACACTACCCTACACTAATTCAACTTTTTCAGGGCAAGGCAGGGGCAAGACGACTTTAGTGCATGGTTGGTGCATACTTAGTGTAGGCTTAAACGCAACCATACACTATGTTAATATTATGATTTACAAGGCTATAACTCGTATTAGTGTAGGAGTGCATAGTTTAGAGCAATATCAATTATTTTATTAAACAGATTTTCTGTACACGCACAAACTGCACTACTCTGATTGTGACCTGTTGGTATAAGAAAAAAATGTATATTCTTTTGGTTAATAGAAAATAATGTCGTACTTTTGCACTATGTCATGTTTTACATAGTGTATGTACAAAGAGACGCATCAATATTATTGCGTTTTTCAATACAGAACCTATGGACAAGATATGAGTGTTTGGGTAGTCTAAGATGATTCTTAGCATATTATTGATAAATACAAACTTCTAACTACAATATTCAATTATGAAAAGTATTCTTGAAGGTCGTCCAGGACTTGAGGCAGTTGTGAATGAAATAGCTGAAGTCACTGGTTATCTCTGGCAGAAGGGATGGGCAGAACGAAATGGTGGCAACATCACAGTTAACGTTACTGAGTTCATGGATGATGAATGCAAGGCAATGCCTGCTATTGCTCCTGTTAAACAAATCGGAATGGTGCTTCCACAATTAAAGGGAAAGTATTTCTATTGCAAGGGTACAGGCAAACGCATGCGTGACCTTGCACGCAAACCTATGCAGAACGGTTCAATCGTTCGCATCTGCGATGACTGTGCAAGTTATGAAATCATTGCTGACGAGCCTGTAGCACCAACAAGCGAGTTACCTACACACCTTGCGCTCCAGAACTATCTGCTCGAAACAGGTTCTTGCTACAAGGCAACTCTCCACACTCACCCAATCGAACTTGTTGCCATGTCGCACATACAACGATTCCTCAAGGGTGACGAAATGACTCGCGTATTGTGGTCTATGATTCCAGAGACACTGGCATTTGCACCTCTCGGCATAGGTATCGTGCCATACGGATTACCATCATCAGTAGAGCTGGCAGAGGCTACGTTAGAGCAGATAAAGAAGCATGACGTGGTTATGTGGGAAAAACATGGAACCGTTGCTGTTGGTCAAGACATAATGGATGCTTTCGACCAAACCGATGTGCTCTGCAAAGCTGCAAATATCTACATGTGTGCAAAATCCATGGGTTCTGAACCTGACGGTATGACAGACGAAGCTATGAAGGAAGTGCAAGATGTATTTAACTTGCCAAAGACAAGACCTTGTTAAGATAACGCCAGATCTGCAGACATTATAACTCATCAAAGATGCACCAACAACACATTACTCATGTATGTGAAAGTGCATGAAAGATAAAACTCCCGTGAGATCATTGCCTCACGGGAGTTTTACTGGTTTATAGAACAAATGTTGCTTATTCTGCCACTTCTGTAGCTTCAGCAGCTGCCTGCGCAGGTGCCTCTTCTACTGCTGGTGCCTCAACTGCTGCTCCTTCTGCTACCACCTCAACTGGGACAGTAACAGCCACCTCGCGGTGGAAACGGATTACAGCCTCATAAGAACCGAGAGCCTTAGCTGCCTTCATTGCGATAAGCTTAGCATCTGTCTCTATGCCCTTAGCTGTGAGTGCTGCTGCAATTTCCTTAGCGCCAACTGAACCATAGATGTTCTTTCCTTCTGAAACCTTTGCAGCAATCTGGAGAGAAACTCCCTCGTACTTAGCTGCATTAGCCTCAGCATCAGCCTTAATTTTGGCAATCTTGTGAGCGCGCTGCTTCAATTCCTCGTTGAGCTGCTTAACGGCCTTTGCAGTTGCAAGTACTGCAAAACCCTGAGGAAGAAGATAGTTGCGACCATAACCGTCCTTTACTGTGAGGACTTCGTCCTTGTAGCCTAAGCCAATGACGTCTTTCTTAAGAATGATTTTCATACTTTTCTTTCCTCCTATTTAATTATTTCAACAAGTCAGTTACGAATGGAAGGAGTGCAAGGTGACGAGCACGCTTCACTGCCTGAGCTACACGACGCTGATACTTGAGAGAAGTGCCTGTGATACGGCGTCGGAGAATCTTACCCTGCTCGTTGAGGAACTTCTTAAGGAATTCAGGATCCTTGTAGTCAATGTACTTGATACCGCTCTTCTTGAAACGGCAATACTTCTTCTTCTTAACGTCAACTGTAGTAGGAGTTAAGTATCTGATTTCTGATGGTGCTGCCATGATTATGCCTCCTTCTTGTTACGACGCTTCTCAGCATAAGCTGCAGCGTACTTTTCGTTCTTAACTGTGAGATAGCGGAGTACGCGCTCGTCGCGACGCATCTGCAACTCGAAATTAGCAATCACTGTTGGCTCTGCCTTGAATTCAATCATCTGATAGAAACCAGATGACTTCTTCTGGATAGGATAAGCAAGAGACTTGAGACCCCAGTTCTCAGTGCTGATGATTTCAGCACCTGCCTTCTGAAGCAGTTCTACAAACTTATCAGCCGCTTCCTTCATCTGAACATCAGACAAAACGGGAGTTAAAATGAAAACGGTTTCGTATTGATTCATAAGAGATCAATAATTAAGTTGTTGTTAATAAATTTGTTAATTGACTTTCGTATAGGTACTACCTACAAAAGCGGTGCAAAGGTACGAATTTTTATTGGAAAATCAGTCATGAATATCAAAAAAAACTATCGCAGATAAAAAAAATCTATCTTTTTGAAAATTTCTTGTTGAAATGTTTCTTACTTTGAAGAAAATTCACTTAATTTGTACTCTGAAATGTGAAAAGTGCATTGCACGCAACCAAAAGCGTTGCAATTTGTCTCTCACTATACAATTTGTTAATAATATTAATCACTATAACACACAGAAGAAAATGAAATTTTTAGGCATTTCTATGATTGTAATCGGTGCTTTGGCCCTCGTGCTGAGCATGGTGGTGCCTGCAATAGCAGACATGGCTGACGAGAACTGGTACACTTGGGGTAGCGTACTCCTCATCATCATCGGTCTCATCTCTCACATCATCATCAGCAAGAAATTATCAGAAAACTAATTCTACATTGCCAGAGAAAAGACAAAGGTGGACAAGCAAACAAGCTTTTCCACCTTTTTTGTATAGTCATACTACATTAACACATAAAAAAAACCTGCGAGACTTCCGTCTGGCAGGTCCAATTCCCTCTTGGATTCAAATGAATGAATCCGTAAGTTGTTTGATAATTGCTGTTGATTAGAGTGAATCAGCAGGGATAGTGTCTGCTGGGATAGTGTCAACAACTTCTTCCTCAACAACCTCTTCTACATTAGCAGAATCCTTAGTTGAATCAGCAGTAGAGTCAGCATTAGCGCCCTTCTTGCATGATGAGAGTGAGAAAGATGCAGTGAATGCAACTGCAGCGATTACCATAAATACCAACTTTTTCATAATTTTTTGCTTTTAATTTGTTAAACAATCAGTTTGTTTTCAAAACCGCTGCAAAGTTACGAACTTTTAAGTCTTCAATATTCACTTTATTTCTATTTTTTCATCTTCTCAAATAAAATTTTACAAAAAACATACTATAACGTACACTTTAATTGACAAACCGAACAAAAACACACAAAAAACTGCAAGGCGTTAACCTTGCAGTAAACATTGTTTCGTAACAACTATTTTGTATTATTAGTTGCCAAGAGCTTTCTGGATAGCTGCATTTGCTGCATCCTGTGCCTTCTGCATTGCTGCATTAGCTGCTGCAGAACCTGCTGCCTTTGCTTGCTCAACTGCTGCTGCGCCTGCTGCCTTTGCCTGTTCAACTGCTGCTGCGCCTACAGCCTTTGCCTGCTCAACTGCTGCTGCGCCTGCTGCCTTTGCATCGCTTACAATATCTTCAGCCTTCTCTTCTGCTTCTTCTGCAACATCCTCAGCTTCTTCTGCAACATCTTCTGCTTCTTCTGTCACTTCTTCTGCAGCTGCCTCTACGTCCTGTGCAGCAGAATCAGCCTTAGCTTCACCACCTTTACAAGAACCGAGTGTTACAGATGCAGATACTGCCAAAATAGCCATTACGGCAAGAACTAACTTTTTCATTGGATTAAAATTTTTATTGTTAAACAAAGTAGTTTCAACAAATCTCTAAATCCCTTTTGGGAATTATCTAATTATTAATGGCAAAATTATTATTTTTTACTATACAAAACAAATAAACAAGATATTTTTTAAGAAAAACATGTGTTTTTGCAAGAAACACGAGTTGTTTTGTGTCAAAAAACTCTATACAAACATTAAATCTGACATTATATCATTTGACACAAACAAACCGTCCCTTGTAAGACTCAAGATCCCACCTGACAACTTCATCTTACCACTTGACACGTGCTTTTGCGAGTTTTCAAGACAATAGCAATAATATTTATCGCCAAATTTCTTGCGTATCTCTGCAAGGCAGACTCCGTCAGAAGTACGCAAGCCCGTGAATACAAACTCGTCATATCTTTGGGATGACGAGAGTGTTTCTTCCTCAAGAGGATGCCCATCCATATAACTCCTTAACGAGTCTGGATTGAAATGCCGAGCTCTCCCATCATAAGAATGAGCCCCCGCCCCTACTCCTAAATAAGGTATTCCATGCCAATAACTGCTGTTGTGCCTGGAAAGGAAACCAGGCTTGCAGAAATTGGAAATCTCATAATGCTCATATCCGGCATCCTGCATTGCATCCATCAGAAGTTCATACATCTTCAATGATGTTTCTTCAGACACCTCAGACACTTCGCCTCTGTCAAGCATGCGTGTCAGCTGGGTTCCCTCTTCGTACATAAGTGAGTATGCAGACAAGTGCTGCACGCCAAGTTCCACTGCATGTTCCACATCGCTTCTCCATTCCTCCAACGACTGTCCGGGGAATCCAAACATCAAATCTATGCTGATATTATCAAAGCCCACTTCTCGTGCCATCCCGACGGCTTCTTTCGCTTGATGAGACGAATGGCGCCTATGCAGGAAACGGAGTCGAGCATCGTCAAACGTCTGTACGCCCATGCTCAAACGGTTCACACCCATATCCAATAATGACTTCAGGTAGCTTGCTGACAAGTCATCAGGATTAGCCTCAATAGTCAGTTCTGCTCTCGCGCGTACATTATATATATTATGTATGGTTTCAATTATCCTGTTTACCTGATCGGGCGACAACTGCGAAGGAGTTCCTCCTCCAAAATATACAGTTGACACTTCTTCATGCAGATACTCTTTCCTATGCTCTAACTCACGACATACAGCATCCACATACTCATCACGCATTGATAGTGATGTTGTGGAAAAGAAATCGCAATATATGCATCGCGACTTACAGAATGGTATGTGAACATATATGCCAGCCATTGAGTAAATAGAAATGTTAAAAGTACCGATAACAGAAAAACAAGAGCATTTTCACATGCTACACACAAGTTTTTCCTATCATTTTCGCCACAAAAGTAGCAATATTTTAATAAAGTACGGCAAAAATGTTTTAGAACATGATTTTTCGTTATTTTATTTGATAAAAAAGTTGTAATTTTAGGGCGTTTTTGAAAATAACCTTAATACCTATAACCTAAAATGAAAGTTTACCAGACCAACGAAATCAAGAACATTGCCCTGTTGGGAAATGATGGCGCCGGTAAGACCACACTTACCGAGGCGCTTTTGTATGAGGCTGGCATCATCAGCCGACGTGGACGAATCACTGCTAAGAACACAGTCAGCGACTACTTCCCTGTAGAACAGGAGTACGGATACAGTGTGTTCTCAACAGTTTATCATGTAGAATGGAATGGTAAGAAACTGAACATCATTGACTGTCCAGGAAGTGATGACTTCGTGGGTGCAGCAATGACAGCTCTTAATGTTACCGACACAGCAATCCTCCTTCTCAACGGACAGTATGGCCCAGAGGTAGGAACACAAAACCACTTCCGATACACAGAGAAGTTAGGCAAGCCTGTTATTTTCCTCGTCAACCAACTTGACAGCGACAAATGCGACTATAATCAGGTGCTCGACAATCTGACTGACATATACGGAAAGAAAGTTGTGCCTATCCAGTATCCTCTTAACGAAGGACCTGACTTCAACTCTCTCATCGACGTTCTTCTCATGAAGAAGTACTCATGGAAGCCAGAAGGCGGCGAACCTATCATTGAGGACATCCCTGCCGAAGAAATGGAGAAGGCAAAGGAAATGCACCGTGCATTGGTAGAAGCAGCAGCAGAGAATGACGAGACTCTTATGGAGAAATTCTTCGAGACAGAGGCTCTCACAGAAGACGAAATGCGAGAAGGCATACGCAAAGGCCTCGCAGCACGCAGCATGTTCCCTGTATTCTGCGTTTGTGCATACAAGGATATGGGTGTTCGCCGCTTGATGGAGTTCCTTGGCAATGTTGTTCCATTCGTGGACGAAATGCCTCAGGTTCACAATACTCGTGGCGAAGTTGTCAATCCTGACCCTAACGCTCCAACCTCTGTCTATTTCTTCAAGACTGCCAACGAGCCACACATTGGTGGTGTGCAGTACTTCAAGGTTATGAGCGGTAAGATACATGAAGGTGACGACATGATAAACAGTGACCGCGGTTCAAAAGAACGAGTTGCACAGTTGTTCGCTTGCGCTGGTGCAAACCGCGTAAAGGTTGAAGAACTCGTGGCTGGCGACATCGGTTGTACCGTAAAACTGAAGGATGTCCGCACTGGCAACACTCTCGTTGCATCTGGATGCGAGAACAGATTCAACTTCGTTAAATACCCAGAGCCAAAATACATTCGTGCTATCAAGGCAGAGAATGAGGCAGACACAGAGAAGATGGTTGCTGCAATTCAGAAGATGGCACAGGAAGATCCAACATGGATTCTTGAGCAGAGCAAGGAATTGAAGCAGACTATCATCAAGGGACAGGGAGAGTTCCACCTCCGCACACTCAAATGGCGTCTGGAGAACAACGAGAAGATTTATGTACGCTTCGAAGAGCCTAAGATTCCATATCGTGAAACCATCACTAAGTCAGCACGTGCAGACTACCGCCACAAGAAGCAGTCAGGTGGTGCCGGACAGTTCGGAGAAGTGCACCTTATCGTAGAACCTTACTATGATGGAATGCCAGAGCCTACAATGTATAAGTTTGGCAACCAAGAGTTCAAGATCACGCCAAAGGGCAAGGAAGAGGTAACTCTCGACTGGGGTGGTAAGGTCGTATTCATCAACTCGGTTGTAGGTGGTGCCATTGACACACGCTTCATGCCAGCTATCCTCAAGGGAATCATGAGTCGCATGGAGCAAGGTCCACTTACTGGAAGCTATGCACGTGACGTACGTGTTATCGTATATGACGGCAAGATGCACCCTGTTGACTCTAACGAATTATCATTCATGCTTGCTGGTCGCCACGCATTCTCTGAAGCATTCAAGAATGCAGGTCCTAAGTTGCTTGAGCCTATCTATGACGTAGAAGTATTTGTACCTGGCGACAAGATGGGTGATGTGATGAGTGACCTCCAAGGCAGACGTGGTATGATTATCGGCAGCGAAAGTGAGAATGGCTATGAGAAACTTATTGCAAAGGTACCTCTCAAGAGTCTGAGCAGTTACTCCACTACCCTTTCAAGCATAACAGGTGGACGTGCAAGCTTCATAATGAAATTTGCCAGCTACGAACTTGTTCCTACTGACATCCAGCAGAAGCTCATGAAGGAATTTGAAGAGCAGAACAAGGATGACGAATAATAAAATGCAGACACATGGTGGGTTCCCGCCGTCAACATTTTATTTATATCTCTTTTTCAGGAGAGTTTGCGGTTGCAAACTCTCCTTTTCTTTGCTTCAAGCCATCATACTGTATAGTTTATTACATATAGTTGCTGTTTTGTTAAGTTATTTGAGGTGTTTTTGTTAATTTTACCCAATAATCACACATAAAATTAAGATTTTATGTCGTTTTCTTTGGTAAAATTTAAGATTTAGCCTACATTTGCAAAACAAAAGAACAAGAAGATGAAGAAATCGACAATAATCATACTTGCAATTGTAATGGGCATTTCATTCGCCAGTCTGCTGCTGATGCAGATGAGATACATTGAAGAAATCCTCACCAAACGCAAGGAGCAATTCAAGGAATCCGTAAGTAAGAGCCTATATGAGACTTCGCACCAGCTTGACCTTGAGGAAGCAAGACGATACTTGGAACAGGGTTCAGAAGCAATGAAAGGAATTGCTACAGCAACTGACTCTGTTACAGTTTCATCCGACTCCACAGTCATACAACACACCAGACAGGTCACAGCAAAAGACGGAAGCGTGTTCACTTCAAGAGAGACAACTGCAAGTACAAACCTCTCTGACAAATATTTCACAAAGAAGACTGCATCAAACAATGACAGGATGCGTTCTCTCGAAGAAATCATTGCGATGAGGTACGCAAACGAGAAAAGTCTTATTGAGGAAATCATATACAGCATACTGTACACTGCAAACGACAGACCTCTGAAAGAGCGCATCGACTTCCAGAAACTGGACCAGATGCTGAGAGCGCAATTAAGCAACAACGGAATAGACATGCACTATCACTTCTGCGTGACCGCAAGTAATGGGCAACTCGTTTACAAGTGTTCAGACTATGAGGTGTCAGAAGACGACTCCATATACAGCGAACCTCTTTTCAAGAATGACCCTGTGCAGAAAGGCGGAGTGCTGAAGGTGCATTTCCCCGACCAGCGACGATACATATACAAGTCAATCCGGTTTATGCTGCCATCGCTATTGTTCACATTAATATTGTTAATAACATTCATTGTGACATTAGTGCTCGTATTCAGACAGAAGAAACTAACAGAGCTGAAGAACGACTTCATAAACAACATGACACATGAGTTCAAGACTCCGATATCATCAATATCGCTTGCTGCACAGATGCTGGGAGACGACAGCGTGAACAAGAACCCAGCCTTCACACAAAGACTCACATCCACGATAATTGACGAGACGAAACGACTGCGATTCCAGGTTGAGAAGGTTCTGCAAATGTCAATGTATGAGAATCAGAAAGCAAACCTTCACATGAAGGAAGTTGACATGAACGAGTTGATAGCCAGCGTGGTTCACACCTTCGCCTTGAAAGTTGAAAAGAACGGCGGCAAGATAGTCAGCAACCTCCATGCAGAAGACCCTATTATATGTGTTGACGACATGCACTTCACAAATGTCATCTTCAACCTGATGGACAATGCTGTCAAATACAAGAGAAGCGACACAAGTCTTGAGCTGAATGTCGAAACGTGGAACGAGCCAGGACGTCTGTGCATCTCCATCCAAGACAATGGCATCGGCATAAAGAAGGAAGACTTAAAGCGAATATTTGAGAAATTCTACAGAGTACACACTGGCAATCTGCATGATGTGAAGGGATTCGGACTCGGACTTGCCTATGTACATAAGATAGTAAAAGACCACAAAGGCGTCATTCATGCCGAGAGTGAATTAGGTTTAGGAACTAAATTTATAATCAAACTGAGTAATAATTAACTAAAAACATACGACTATGATTTCAGAAGAAAAACTTGAAGAAGTGTCAATCCTCCTTTGCGAAGATGATGAAAGCCTGGGCATGTTGCTGCGCGACTACCTTGAGGCAAAAGGCTACAGTACCACTCTCTGCCAAGATGGAGAGGAAGGTTTCCGTACATTCATTCAGAACAAGTTTGACCTGTGCATACTTGATGTCATGATGCCGAAGATGGACGGCTACACCCTTGCCGGCAAAATCAGAGAATTAAATGGCGACATGCCTTTCATGTTCCTGACAGCAAAGAACCTCAAAGAAGATGTCCTTGCAGGTTTTGAATTGGGTGCCGACGACTACATCACCAAGCCGTTCTCAACAGCAGAGGTACTTGCACGTATCGAAGCCATCTTACGACGTGTAAGAGGAAAGAAGTCAAAGGATGTGACAACCCGTCAGATAGGCAAATACACATTTGACACCCAGAAGCAGCTTCTTTGCATAGGAGAATCTCAGGAGAAGCTGACGACAAAAGAAGCAGAACTCCTCACTCTCCTTTGCAACCGTCAGAACGAACTGCTACAACGTGACTATGCACTCAAGACAATATGGATTGATGACAACTATTTCAATGCCCGTTCTATGGATGTGTACATCACAAAACTCCGCAAGCACCTGCAGGAAGACCCTAATGTGACAATCCTTAACGTACATGGCAAGGGATACAAACTTGTCATCACAGACGAAGACGCTAATGATTAACCCATATTAAACAAAATAGTTCATTAGGACACAATGATATTTGTTTTTTAAGGTTCTCGCATCCATTTTGATTAGAGCCTAATGAACAATTTGGGTTAAACAAAAAAACAAGAGTCGGAAATTAAAACCTTTAATTCCCGACTCTTGTTTTTTATCTGCCAACATTTAGGCTCCACTATCAAGAAGCCACATGGAATCCACGCTCCACAGCCATTTTCCGAAGATTGATAAGAGCATATCTCATACGTCCTAGAGCAGTATTAATGCTGATCTTCTTCTTCTCTGCTATCTCCTTAAAACTGAGTTCCTCCTCAAAACGCATCAGCAACACTTCACGCTGATTATCAGGAAGCATCTCTATCAATGCCTTCACTTCCCTGAGTGTCTGCTGATTTATCATCTCCACCTCACGGTTCTCGCCAGACAGCACAGCAGCATTGTTGAACAAGTCAACAGCAGATGCGTCATTAGAAACAATAATCTTAGGTGGACAAGTGCGGAAATAGTCAATCATGTGATTACGGACAAGACGCATCATCCACGACGAGAACTTACCATTCTCCAGATACTGCCCCTCCTTGATGCGCACAACAATCTTCATGAAGATATCCTGAAAGATATCTTCAGCCAGTTCCTGACTTTTCACTATACTGAATACATAGGAGAACACCCTGTCCTGGTGTCTTCTCAATAAAGCGTCAAAAGCACTATTATTGCCTGTTACATACAAACTGACCAACTCTTCGTCGGACAATTCTGCTATTCTTTTCATTAAGCTTAGGTGTTGATTAGCGTAATGTTCTCTCTATAGGCAATAATGTTTTTGAAGTTATTGAATAAAAAATTTGTCTTCGTCGAGGTTGACCCGTATTATTTAAGACCATGTCTTTGTGGTTTTGGACGCTTCACTTTCATCGTTGCGATTCCTATGATAATAAACAATCAAAAGAGCACGCTTCTTTTTAGAATTTTCCTGCAATGTCTCTACAATTATTGAAGAGAATTTAAGGAAAAAACGACTGTCTTGAAAAACCATAAGTGCAGAAAGCACCATATGCCATAATCTATATAATTACCTCAATTTGTAAAATCGACTGCAAAGTAAACACTTTTGAATTAATTATGCAAACATTTTAGACAAAAAGTGCATTTTCATCGAGTTTCAGACCTCTCAGCAAGTCAGCAACAGGCATTCTCTTCTTGCCTTCCAGCTGTAGAACCTTCACGTTCAGCACACCGTCAGCCGTACCAACCTTTACAAACGACTTGCCGTCAGTAGCCACCTGACCAGGCTTCAAGTCGCCCTTCTCCTTTGTTGCCTCAAATATCTTCACAGACTTTCCGTTATAGGTCGTCCATGCAGCAGGATACGGGCTAAGTCCCCTTATGAAATCATACACACGCTTCACAGGCATGTTCCAGTCTATGCGGCAAGTGTCGCGGAAAATTTTAGGAGCAGCTGTCACCTCCGACTCTTCCTGAGGAACCGTCTTGAACGTGCCGTCAATGATGCTGTCCACAGTCTTGGTCACCAACCTGCCCGACAGCTCCATCAGACGGTCATGCACCACTTCCACATTGTCCGTATCTGCGATAGGTATCCGCACCTGATCAATGATGTCGCCCGTGTCAATCTCATGTTTCAGCATGAATGTGGTGATGCCCGTCTCCGTATCACCGTTTATGACAGCCCAGTTGATAGGTGCCGCACCACGGTATTTAGGGAGCAGAGAGGCATGTGCATTGAATGTCCCCAGTCGAGGCATGCTCCATACAACCTCTGGTAACATGCGAAACGCCACCACTATTTGCAGGTCAGCATTCAGCTGACGCAATGTCTCCACAAACTCAGGGTCTTTCATTCTCTCTGGCTGCAAGACAGTCAGCCCCTTCTCCTGAGCATACTGCTTTACAGGACTTGGCTGCAGCACACTTCCGTGCCTGCCCATCGGTTTGTCGGGCATGGTCACCACTGCCACCACGTTATATCCACCCTCAACCAATGCCTTGAGACTCTCCACGGCAAAATCAGGAGTGCCCATATACACAATTTTCAAATCTTCCTTTCTCATTCTTGACTGAATTTAATGAGTGTCTCACGATAGGAAGTGAACAATCCCGAACGTGAGATGAATCCGACATACTTATTACTCTCATCCACCACAGGCAGATTCCACGCCCCCGTGCTCTCAAACTTATGAGTAGCCACCTTCAACGTATCGTTGATGCTCAAGAGAGCAGGAGGTTCCTTCATGAACGACGACACTGTATATTGATGATACAGCTCCGGGCGGAACATATACAACCTCACGGAGTCGAGCGACACCACTCCCACGAAGCTGCCGCCCCTGTCCACCACAGGGAAAATGTTTCTGTGCGACTTCGAAATGACCGTCACAAGATGACGCAAGTCCCAGTCTGCCTGCACCGGCTTGAAATCCGTCTCTATCAGCGATTTCAGGCTCAACAGGGTCAGAATCGCCTTGTCCTTATCGTGCGTTATCAGCTGACCACGCCTTGCCAGTCGCATGGCATATATGCTGTGAGGCTCAAACACGTTGATTACCAAGTACGACACCACGCTCACAATCATCAACGGCACAAACAGGTCATAGCCGCCAGTAAGCTCAGCAATCAGAAAGATGCCCGTCAGCGGAGCATGCATCACGCCCGACATCAAACCCGCCATGCCGTACAGACCGCAATTGGTTGGCGAGACGTACAGCGAGTCGCCCAGCTGGAGTCCCAACGCCATGTCCCACACATGGGCAAACACATAACCCGCTATGCAACCCAAGAAGAGGCTCGGAGCAAACGTACCGCCGCAACCGCCACCACCGTTGGTGGCTGTCGTTGCAAACACCTTAAACAGCAACACTAACGACAGGTATATGAGCAGACTGCTCTCGTTACCGTAGAACAACGTGTTGTGCATGATGTCTGAAGCCGACGCATCGTTAATCAGCTGGTTAATCACATCATAACCCTCACCATACATCGCAGGAAAGAAATATATCAGCACACCCAGCACCGTGGCACCGAGCAGGAACTTGTAGAACCTGTTCCTCAACCTCCCGAACACACCCTCAAACCAGTTCATCGCCCTTGTGAAATACAAACTCACCAGTCCGCATGCAATGCCCAACACCATGCACCCCGGTATGATATCAATGGTGAACGCCTTGCTCAGGTTGAAGTCAAACTGTGGAGCCGTGCCATACAGACCATAGCTCACACACACCGACGTGATGCTCGTCACCAGCAGAGGCAGCAGCGAAGAGAAACTCAGGTCAAGCATCAGCACCTCCAGCACGAAGAACAGACCCGCAATCGGAGCCTTGAACACACCCGACACCGCACCTGCGGCACCACAGCCCACCAGCAGCATCAGCGTCTTCGGTGGCAGATGAAACCGCTTGCCGAAGTCACTGCCCCATGCCGCACCCGTCAGCACAATCGGAGCCTCGGCACCCACCGAACCACCGAAACCAATCGTTATGGCACTCGCGATGACACTCGACCACCTGTTATGCGACTTTATGCGGCTCCTGCCGCGCGACATAGCATACAGAATCTTCGTAACACCATGACTGATGTCACCCCTCACTATATGCTTCACGAACAGCATGCTGATGAGGATGCCCACCGCAGGGAAGATGAGATACAGCCAGTTCGTCTCGCTCACCACAAACCCCTCCGTCAACAGCACCTTAATCTCCTCAATAAGGAACTTAAGCAAGAAAGCCGTCAATCCTGTACACACACCAACCATCAGACTGATCATAAGCACCACCTGACGCTCCGAACGACCACCCTTAATCCATTCCGTCAGCATATTCAGGAAACGGATTTCCCTCCTTCTAAAACCTGTAATATTCAAAATCTAAACATATATATATGATTCCAACGTGCAAAGGTACGAATAAGCGAGAGAAAAAGCAAAACATTTTTGAGTTTTTCCGAGCGAGAGTACCTTCGGCGATAGCTTACTAACGGCCCAAGCACCAATTCGTACAGCAACAGCGAGGGTCCATACATTGAACAGTTTTTGTGATATGATAATAAATATTTGTAATGTACATTTGCACTCGAAAACAACAATTAGTACTGATTAACGACAAAAAGCAATGGACAAAAAGCAAATCATTTATTTCTCAACACGCAATGAACTATCGCGTATAGACCTATCCGAAGTCATGCTCTTCGAGGCAGACAGCAATTACACAGATGTCAGATTCCGAGGCGCACACACCATCACACTGCTCGCAAGCCTCAACAGCATCGAATTAGTCACGAGCAACATAGAAGACACCCCGTTCCTGCGCATCGGAAGGAAGCACATCATCAACATGAACTATCTGACCCACATCAACATTCAGAAGTCGCAGCTCATACTGTCGGACAACGCCACATCATGTACCCTCAAACTGACGATAAGTCACGAGTCACTCAAGAAACTCAAAAAGACGATAAACGAGAGCAAGGCCAGAGTGATAGAAAACTTCAATGCATCAAACTGCAACATGGTGGCATTCACGACTGACGAAACATCCCATTCGTAAAGAGAACCCGACCGTTCGTAAAGCATCTGCATACGCATTCGTCTGAACGTATGAAAATACCTAATTTTGTGCTTGAAAACAACTATTAACTTCACATTACAATGAAAAAGTTCCTATCAATGGCACTTGCATTCTGCATCGCCACTATCTGTTTTGCGAAATCAGTATTGCCCGACTATGAATACGAAATAACAGGTGTGGCAATCGCAAAAGAAGGCTATTATCTGGTGGAAGTTACTGCTATGGTTGATAAGAAAAAGGATGCAAACCTCGACACCGCAAGGAAATGCGCCATACACGGCTGCCTGTTCAAAGGTTTCCCTGTGGAACGCATCTCGCAGAAACCCATCATGCCACCGCCCATTCCAGAGAAAGAGCATGAAGAATACATCAGCAGGATCATCAACGAGCAATTCAACACCTACACCACCTCAAACCATCCCATTCAGATAGTCAAGGTCGGCAAGCGCTTCCGCATCAAAGCAATCATTGCCGTTGCGAAGGAGTCGTTGAGAAAAGACCTTGAGAAAGCAGGCATAATAAGGAAATTAGGACTTTAAGTAGGTGATCATAATTAGTTTTATAATAGATGTACTCTATTTGGAAGCAGATTTGCTTTGTTTTTAAGGGTAGCGACCGTTAAGCAGAGTGACTAAATGTCACGATGTAGGAAGCGACTGAGAGCAGTGCCCTGCTCGAAGACGGCTCGAATGCGGGCATTGTGACCGAGAAAACGAAGGAAAGATGCGACAAAGAGAGTGCTGATATTACAGAAACGACCTACTTGCGCATTATTAAATTAATTTTGATTACCTACTTAGCCCCATAAACAAAACCAAACCACATGAAGTCAAGACTCATCAACACAATCATCATGCTATTGTTAGCTTGCCCAGCATTCGCCCAGGGCAAGAACCCCAAAATCATGGTCGTTCCCATGGACACATGGTGCCAGGAACGAGGATTCTGGAACGTGTATGAAAACCAGGGCGACATAAAAGGCACGCCCAACTACGAGCAGGCTGTTCAAGACAGCAGAGAACTCATGCTCGTCATCTCCAAAATCAACACCCTCATGGCTGACCGTGGATTCCCCCTTGCAGACTTGGCACAGTCAATCAGGAACAACACACGCCGCACGGCACGAAACACCCTCACCACCTCAAAGACCACAGGTAGTTCACTGGCAGTCACCCCGCTTGACGAGCTGAACCGACAGGCAAAAGCCGACATAATCATAGAGGTTGACTTCGCTTACAACACCATCGGTCCCAAGCACAGCGTGACCTACAACCTGCGAGCATTGGATTCCTACACCGGCAAACAGGTGGCAGGAGCAGAAGGCACAGGCACACCGGCCTTCAGCACAGAAATACCAGTGTTACTTGAAGAGGCTGTAGTGGGACACATGGACAATTTCATCGCACGATTGCAGGCATATTTTGATGACTGCCGTGGCAACGGACGCAAGGTCACCATTGAATTAGGCGTGTTTGACAACGGCTCAGGCACCGACTTCGAAAGCGACTTTGAAGGCACAGAACTGTCAGAGATAATAGAAAACTGGATGGCAGAAAACACCGTCAAGCAACAATATCTCACATCGGAAAGCACCGAGGCCATCATGTTGTTTGAGAATGTGAGAATACCCCTGCTCAAAGAAAACGGCATGCCACAGGATGCAGGCGGATTTGCCAACGAATTACGTAAATTCCTCAGAACCAGATACGGTATAGAGTCAAAAAATAATTCACCGTCACTTGGATATGCTCAAATCATTATTGGAGAAAAGTAATTAAGTAAGTAATAAAATTAATTCCAATCACTTACTCATGAAAAATATTCTGTTATCCCTTATGCTCTGCTTGCAGCAGCCGTGCTGGTCGCAAGAATGTGACCTACCACTTCGCCCACTCGTAACACAAGCAGCTGATGGCATCCAACACACACAGGTCGAAAGCTACCTGACCAACCGTCTGCGACTGCTCACATCGGGGGCAGGAGCCTCAGGTGGAATGGAGAATGCTCAGTTCGCATTGGCATTCGGATATGATGTGATAGATGGAAAATTTCGCGGATTTGGTCCGCTGGCAACTGCAAAAAGTGTCCGCTGAAAAAGAGAAGATTTCAGCGGACACTTTGCGTCTGTTAGGTGGGGTCAGATTATGACAATAATTTATGATAGTGAAAGAGCCTTATTTCTTGCTCTTTCTGAGTGACTCACCAGAGAGTTCTATCTGATGTGCCGTGTGTACGATACGGTCAAGAATTGCATCTGCAATAGTTGGATCTCCGATAGCCTCGTACCAGTTTGTCACGGGTATCTGTGATGTGATGATCATAGACTTTCGTCCATGTCGGTCTTCTACGATATCCATGAGGATTGCACGCTCCTTGGCATCCAATCCGACGAGGAAGAGATCGTCAAGTATAAGCAGCTGCATCTTCTCTATCTTCTTCATCTCCTGCTCGTATGTACCCTTTGCCTTGGCACCCTTCAGCTTGTTCATCAGTTTCTGCGTATTGGCATACAATGTCCTGATGCCGTTCTTGCAAGCTTCACGTCCGTAACAAGTAGCAAAATAGCTCTTGCCTATGCCAGAAGGACCTGTTATAATCACGTTCTGGTTGTCGCGTATGAAGTCGAGCGAGGCAAGGCGCTCAATCTGATTGCGGTCAAGCCCGCGGGAAAACTTGTAGTCAATGTCCTCTATGAGTGCATTGTAACGGAAACCAGCCTGTTTGGTCAGGCGCAAGACCATCTTCTCGTTACGATAGTCCCACTCGCTGCTTATGAGCGATGCAATGAATGCATCTGGTGTCATATTCTCGGCAAACGTACTGCCAAGGCTGTTCTTGAATGCATCCCTCATACCATTGAGACGCATCCTGGACATGAGATCAAGAGTGGTGGCATTCATATCCTTGCCACCTGTCTGTATAGAATTGTTATTTGTCTCCATTGTTCAGATTCTTGTTTTTGTTTGACTTGTAATAATCAGCTCCACGCACGTTCTTGTGGGTCTTGCTGTGTGTCTCCGGGCGCTCCTCCTTTTCCTCTTCAGGTATAAGGTCGTAGTCCTCACCGTTTCGCAACATCCACTGTATCTGGGTGTAGCTGTATTCACCACATTCCATGGCAATGCGGCATGCCTTCGTGAGACGCTCCTTTCCGTACTTCTCGCCAAGGGCAAGAATTGACCGCATGGAACGGAATACCTGCGGAGGATACTTCTTGTCCTGCTCTACGAGCTTCAGGTACTGATACACGTCATCGTGAATCTCTGCAGCTTTCTTGAACTGAGCCTTGATATCCTCTTCATAGCTGCCATGATGACCAGGGAGCTTGTGAGACTCCTTTGTCGTGTACTCATAGGGAGTGTCGTCGCGCTGATGAGTGGTTACGATGCGCAGGTTGTAGTAAACCTCTATCGTGTCATCATCATATATTACCTCCACGCGCTTGCCGATATATTTGGTAGGTACGCTGTAGTTATGCTGATTGAGAGTAAAGTAGCTGTTGCGTCTCACGGTCAGCACCTTGCGCTTCTTCATCGGATAGCGCTTTGCTGGCAATGGACGGAGACATTCCTTTTCAACCTCAAGGAAACGCTCGCGACGGCTGTAAGGGCGGTCGGACATCTTCTTGTCATTGAAGGCCTCCAATGCCTTCCTTATCTCTCTGTTGAGAGATGTCAGGCTATGAAACTCCTTGTTCTCAACCGCAGGGTAAATCTCCCTGTAAGCAAGCTTGACGGCATCTTCCACAAGTGCCTTGTCCTGAGGATGACGCACTCTTGCTGGATAGACTGCGCAGTCATAGTGCTCGGCAAAGGCTGCGAAATCCTCCTGTATGACAGGCTCCACACGGTCAGCCTTTACAACGGCAGCCTTCAGATTGTCAGGAACAAAGGCTGCAGGTGCACCTCCGAAATAGTAAAGCGCATTCTCGCATGCAAGAATCAAATCCTCCTTGCTCTGTGAGGACACGGCTTCCACGTATGTCATCTTGCTTGCTGGCAGTACGATGACGGCAATCTCGCAAGGAACAGTCTCTCCTGTGCGAGAATCTACGGTGGATAGTTTGTCGCCAGCAAAATCGATATACATCTGGTCACCGGGGATATGCTCCACATGAGCAATCACCTTTTCGTGATTCATGTACTGACTTAGGAGACGGCAGAAACGTGAGTAGCTCAGTGGATCATCACATC
>JAZLHP010000050.1:0-39255 GCA_045616905.1 Bacteroidaceae bacterium | reverse complement strand
TTCGTGCAAGTCGGTCGGGAGTGCTCGCAAGGATTTCCTTACACATTGTTCATTATTATAGCGGTCCGGGGTGTTTTGGTGAATAAATATCCCCCGGCAGGGCGCTTGTCTCGCAGAAATTCACTATCTTTGCCGTGAATTTCGTCAATATTTATTAATTTTATGCGGATAAACGTAAAATCTCCAGATAAGTTTAGAGGAACAGTTATGCTCCCTTCTTCTAAAAGTATCAGTAACCGTGCATTAGTTATCAACAGACTTGCAGCTAATTCTGGCTACCCCGATAATTTGAGTGATTGTGATGATACATCTGTCATGGTTAATTGGCTTAGTAAAATGCCAGAGACCGTTAACATTGGTGCTGCTGGTACTGCCATGCGTTTTTCAACTGCTTTGCTGTCTGTCAGTGAGGGTACTTATGTCATCACAGGAACGGAGAGAATGAAAAACCGTCCTATAGCTGTGCTTGTTAATGCGTTGCGTAGTTTGGGTGCAGTCGTCAATTATGTTGATAAGGAAGGTTTCCCACCTTTGAAAATTGTAGGAAACACTAAGCTTGATGGTGGTGAGTTGTCATTGCCTGGCAATGTTAGTTCTCAGTACATATCAGCACTTCTTATGATTGCTCCTGTTCTTGGCAAGGGATTGAGATTAACGCTGACAGATACAATCGTGAGCAGGCCATACATAGACATGACTCTTAGCATGATGCGTGAGTTTGGCGCAGAGGCAGAATGGGAGAGCGGTAACGTGATTTGTGTGAAGCCTGTCAAATATGGCACACAGACATATTTTGTTGAGAGTGACTGGAGTGCTGCGAGCTATTGGTATGAAATGCTTGCTTTAACTAATGATGATGAAGCAGAGGTGATACTTCCTGGTCTGTTCTCGGAAAGTCTTCAAGGTGACAGCAAAGGTGCGATTTTATTTGAGAAACTAGGTGTCACAACAGAGTTTATCAAGGATGATGCAGGACACACTTCTGTAAGATTGACAAAGAATGGTAACTGTGTGGAATCATTGGAATATGATTTTGTAGAGATACCAGACCTTGCTCAGACATTTGTTGTTACATGCTGCATGTTGGGAGTGCCGTTTCATTTTACAGGACTGCAAAGCCTTAAAATAAAAGAGACCGACCGCATAGAGGCATTGAAGGAAGAATTGTCAAAATTAGGATTCATGCTTGAAGATGCTAACGACAGCGAACTGATGTGGGATGGTGTGCAGTTGCTCATGGAGTCAAGTGATGATGTGGCGATTGACACTTATGAGGATCATCGTATGGCTATGGCTTTTGCACCTGTTGCTATTAAGTCTGGTATGATAAAGATAAACAATCCAGAAGTGGTAAGCAAGTCATATCCAAGATATTGGGACGACTTGAAATCTGTAGGCTTTGAAATAAATTAGTTCCTGAGTCGTTTTGATTGAAGTTAATGGAGGTTTCAGTGGCATTCACGCTTTAGAAAATCTTTAGAAGGTTTTGAGTTTCATCGGCATTCATGCTTCAGAAGGTTTAAGGGAGTTTGAAGTTTCAAGAGATTTCAGAGACTTCAGGTTTCAGTAGTCTTTAGAGAGTCTGTCGTTTTTGTAGGTCTCAAGTTTCATGGCTTTTATTTTGTACAAATGATTTTTAACTTTTACAAATGATATATCTTGTTTTTGGAATTCTTCTGTTGGGTGTATTGGCATTTGTTGCCGGATATATACGAGAGAAGAAATTGAAGCGTCAGTTGGAGCGGGGGGAGATTACCGAATTGCCAAGCATCAAGCAGGTTGAGGACATGGAATGCTGTGGTCAGCATGAGACATGTGAGAAAGACAGTTTGTTGGCGGCAGTCAGTAAAGAGATAGAGTATTACAATGACGAGGAACTTGACCGCTTCCGTGGACAGTCATCTGACTCCTATGACGATGCAGATGTTGATGAGTTCAGGGAAGTGTTGTACACGATGAAGGAAGATGAGGTTGCAGGATGGGTACGCTCTCTTCAGCTACGTGCCGTGGAACTGCCTGACGACCTGAAAGACGAGGTTTTTCTTATTGTTGGTGAGCGCAGATGAGAGTGGATGCTAAAGCTAATTAATAGAACCTACATTATAATATTTATCATAAAGTTTCGTTATTAGTATTGATTAAATAATAATTTCCGATGATTTTGTTCAAATCGTTGAGATGCTTTCTTGTTGCGACAAAGGAGTGTAGCTGGCTACATAACTGCGAAGCAACGGGAAAACTGCCAACAAGGTAAATCAAAGAATCGAGAAAAAATAAAGGCACCTATATACTATTTGGCATCGTGTTGTTTAAGACTGCTTCTTTAGTTGTTTTGGACGCTTCGCTCTCATCGTTGCGATTCCTTTGATAATAAACAATCAAAAGAGCACGCTTCTCCAGAAGAAATTTTCTGCAATTATTCTGCAATGTTTCTACAATTATTGAAGATAAATTGAAGTATATTTGAGGGAGGAACGACCGTCCATAAAAAACATAAGTGCAGAAGGCACATATGCCAAATAGTATATAGTTACCAAAATAAAAACGTCCCAAGTTATTATTTAACCATTACTAAAAAAAGGAAATTAAAGAAAAAGATTAGTTGCCTCACTATATTGACACAACATTAATGAGACTTCGCTTACACATATTATTATATACAATATCAATATTGTTGCTCGTATCCTGCTCCACCAGCAAGAATACGGGTTTGACTCGTCGTGTGCAAGCGTTCAAGGCTCGTTACAACACATATTTTAACGGTAACGAGTCATTCAAGGAAGGTCGTTTGGCACAGGAGAAAGGTAATAAGGACAATTACACCGAAGTGATACCTTTCTATATTACAGGAAACAAGCAGACAGCGAAGATAGGTTCATCTAACTTCGATCGTGCCGTAGAGAAAAGCCAAAAGACAATCAAACAGCATAGTATAACCAAACGTCCCGAATGGCATTCCAACAAGCCGAAAAAGCCAAAGGATAAGATATGGCTCAGCCAGAAGGAGTACAATCCGTTCCTGTGGCGTGCGTGGTTCCTCATGGGAGAGGCACAGTTCCGCAAGGGCGAATACATGGAGGCAGCATCAACCTTTGCCTACATACAGCGCCTTTATTTCTCAAAGCCAAACATCATAGCCCGCGCCCGTCTGTCAGAGGCAAAGTGCTATGCCGAGATGGAGTGGTTCTACGATGCAGAAGACATCATCAGCAGAGCACAGCGCGACAGCTTCCCTGCAAACCTTGAGCCGATGAAGGCATCAGTCTATGCAGCCATGCAGGTGCGCCGTCAGGAATATCCCGACGCAATCCTCAATATAGAGAAAGCATTGAAAGGCAATATGCGTCCGATAGAGCGCACACGAGCCTATTTCCTTTTAGGGCAGCTGTACCATAAGATAGGTCATGACGGCGAGGCATACCGTTATTTCAAGAAAGTCATCAGACGCAATCCACCATACGAACTGGAGTTCAATGCGCGTATCCAGCAGAGTGAGGCCTTGTCAAAGGGAAAATCAAAGCAGATGATACGTAAGCTGCAGTCGATGGCAAAGAACCCAAAGAACAAAGAATATCTCGATCAGGTCTATTATGCCATTGGTAACATATACCTTGCAAAAGGCGACTCCACACGCGCCCTCTGGGCATATAATGACGGTGTGGAGAAAGGAACACGCAACGGCATAGAGAAAGGTGTGCTGCTGATGCATCTCGGACAGTTGTATTGGAACAAAGAGAAATTTGTCGATGCCCACAAGTGCTACTCCCAGTGTCTCGGACTCATTGACAAAGAACGCGACGATTACAAGGAAATTGACGAACGCAGCAAGATTCTCGAAGAACTCTTGCCCTTCGCAACGGCAGTGGAATTGCAGGACAGCCTTCAGGCAATGGCACGAATGGATTCCACAGCGCGAATGGCAAAGATAAAGAAGATTATCGAGGAGGTTAAGAAGAAGGAAAAAGAAGAAGCCAGAAAAGCAGCAGAAACACAGAACGGTGCGCGACCGGGTGGACAAAATGCAGGCAACAACCGTCCGGGACAGAACAACGGCACGGCTGCCAACCGCCAGAACCAGCAGACAGCCGTGTGGTATTTCTATAACCCAACAGCCGTGGCGGCAGGTAAAGCCGAGTTCGAGAAGAAATGGGGCAAGCGAGAATTATCTGACGACTGGCGACGCAACAACAAGACAGTCCTGAGCGATTTCAACGACGAAGAACTGTCCGACAGCGCCGTGGCAGCACGCGACAGCCTTGCAGCCGTTGAAGACAGCATATACAAGGCAAACAAGGGAAAGAAAGTCAGCAAGGCAGAGAAAGACAGCATCAAGGCCGAGGAATACGCCAACGACCCCCACCGTCCCGAATACTATCTCAAGGACATACCGTTCACGCCAGAACAGATCGACGCATCCAACAAGGCACTTGCCGATGGACTGTATGGCTCAGCTGTCATATACAAAGACCGCATGGAGAACTTCCCCCTCGCAGAACGTACGTTCAAGCGAATACTCATCGACTTCCCAGACTTCCCCCAGACAGACGAGGTCTATTACAACATGTTCCAACTGTATTCACGCACAGACCGACGCGACGATGCCGAAGAGTACAGACAGAAACTCATGACCGAGTACCCCGATAATGCACACGGCAAGAAAATAGCAGACCCCGACTTTGAGTACAAAGGACGCTACGGCAAGCAGATAGAAGACAGCATCTATTCTGTCACCTACGACGCATTCCAGCGTTCCGACTATCAGGTCGTGACACTCAACAACAGCTACACAGCCAAGGAATACCCCGACGGTGCCAATCGTCCGCGCTTCATGTTCCTCAACGCAATGAGCCGGCTTGAGACGGGCGACCGTGAGCACTTCATGACCGACCTCAAAGAGATTGTAGAGAAATACCCGCAGTCATCAGTGAGCGAACTCGCCGGCATGTATGTCAAGGGACTGAAAGAAGGCAGACTCCTCGCCAGCGGCAAATTCGAGATGAGCAGCATCTGGGAGCGCCGCCGCGGATTCGGAGCCGAGGCAGACTCACTCGCCAACGACACCACCTTCACACCCGAGAAGAACACCGACTTCGTCTTTGTCGTAGCATACGAGCGCGACTCCGTCGATGAGAACCAGCTGCTCTACGAGACAGCCCGCTACAACTTCACACGCTTCACCGTGCGCAACTTCGACATTACCTTTGCGAAAGGCGACGGCATCGACATGCTTCAGGTACGCACATTCCTCAGTTACGACGAAGCATACATCTACCTGCACCGCATGATGAACGACCCCGACATGGCACACAAGATGCAAGGGCTCAGATGCTTCATCATCAGCGAAGATAACCTCAAGAAACTCATGCACGGACTCAGCTTCGCCGACTACTTCGACTACTACGACGAACACTTCGACCGCGTAGGCAGCCTCCGCATCAACGACGACGAACCATCATCGCTCGACGAACCCGCCGAACTGCCCCAACCCGCAGAAGACGACACCGACGACGCAGACTGGGACGATGCCGACGACGACTTCATCTTCTGACAACCAGACAAACTCACACATACATGACAAAGAAACTACTCCCCATCATCCTTGCCGCCCTGAGCCTCACAGCATGCAGCAAGCAGAAAAAGGCAGACACACAGTCTGCCGACCAGACAGACAAGAAAACCCTCGTGCTCTATTACTCACAGACAGGAGCCACCAAGACCGTAGCCGAAGAGCTGCAGAGACAGCTCAACGCCGACATAGAGCAGATAGATGTCGATGAACCCTACGAAGGCGACTTCGCCCAGACCATCGAGCGGTGCCAGAAAGAAAAAGCAGCAGGCGAAATGCCGAATATCAACCCCCTGCAAGCAAACATCACCGACTACGACACCATCTTCATCGGCTACCCCGTATGGTTTGGCACATACGCCACCCCAATAGCAGCATTAGTGAAGAAATACAAGTTCGAAGGGAAAAAGATAGTCCCATTCTGCACATTCGGCAGCGGCGGACTCCAGACAAGCACCCGGGACCTCGCGCAAGCACTCCCCCAAGCCGAAGTGCTCCAAGGTTACGGCGTACGCACAGCACGCATCAGCGCCGCACCATCCGAGCTGACACGCTTCCTCATAGAACACGGATACATCGAAGGAGAAGTCGAAGCACTCCCCGACTACCTCGAACAGCAGCCATGCACACCCGAAGAAGTGGAAATCTTCAACCAGGCATGCAGCGACTACCAGTACCCACTCGGCACACCCGTCACCGTCGGAGCACGCACCACACCCACCAGCACCGACTACCTCTACACCGCAGTCACCACCGATGCCGATGGCAACGAGCAGACCACGCAGATATACGTCACAGTCTCAAATAAACAAGGATCAAAACCAGAGTTCACACAAGTGGTGAGATGAACAGATGTTCATCCTGGTAACACACGCACCGGTGCCGTAGCTACAGACACGTAGCTGCGGCACCCGTATGTTTAATGCTCAGAAGAGCATAAGTGGCAGGAGTGAATCACTAAGCAATCATGAAAATCGGAAAAGTGTAAAAGGATCTATGGTATCCGTTGTGAACAGGAAACAGAAAGATGCAGACAGCAAGCATCTTACCTGACGAACTGTATTATGGAAAATTCAGTTTGTTTTTTTATGATTTAGATGTAATTACTATTAAAATCATCGTTTTTTTGTGTGATTATGACTTGATTTCAAATTATATTTGTAAATTTGTTTTCAAAATATAACAATTCCAAATAAGAAAAGTCGCTCATTCTAACCTTCAATCATATTTAATGGTTAAACATATTGTCTTATAAGCATGTAAAGATTTTTTCATGAATTAGAACCTGTATACAGAATTGAGAAAGGTTAAGAATGAACTGGCAAATGAATAAAGGAAGATATATGAATATTTGAAATTTAATATGTCAATCTGGAATAAAATACAGGAACTGATGAGTCCCACGAAGGTAATGTCTTCTGAGGAAACCGAAATTAATGTCAAAAAGCGTGATGTTTCGCTCTATGCCTTTGTTGATGCTGAGGTTAGCATCCGCAGCCATAAAGCACATGACATCGGGGCTGTACGTCATGATGGTGCAGTGTATCATGGAGCATCGAAAGGCGAATTAATCAAGTTCTTGGATGGAGTTGACTATATTTGTGGACATAATATTATCCGGCATGATGCAAAGTATATATTTGGAGAGGTACAGCAAGAGTGGCAGTTGGTAGATACGCTGTATGTTTCGCCATTATTGTTTCCAGAACGTCCTTACCATAAGCTACTGAAAGATGAAAAGTTGCAGACGGATGAACTGAATAATCCTGTTAATGATTGTCAAAAGGCACGTGATTTGTTAATGGATGAGGTGTCTTCGTGGCGACGGTTGTCTAAAGAGAAACAGACAATATATGCGACCTTATTACAAGATAAAGCAGAATTCGCAGGATTTATAGAGATTGTTGAGGAAGGCATAGAGCGATCAGAACTGACGAAAGATGCATTATGTGAACTTATCAATAAATGTTACAAAGGTAAAATCTGTGGAAATGCAGACTTGAATACACTTGCAGAGTCTTATCCTATAGAATTAGCGTATGCTTTGGCACTTATTGATACCAGTGATCATCGCTCCATATCCCCGAGTTGGGTTCTGAAGAACTATCCGAATGTAGAATATGTAGTTCGGCTGTTGCGCCATATAAGATGTCTTGATGGTTGTGCTTACTGCAACGGTCAGCTGGACGTGCACCAGAATTTGAAAACATTCTTTGGTTACGACCAATTCCGCACATACGAAGGCGAACCTCTGCAGGAAAATGCTGCTCGTGCAGCTGTCGATGGAAAGTCGTTGCTTGCTATCTTCCCTACAGGTGGTGGTAAGTCGCTCACATTCCAGTTGCCGGCTTTGATGGAAGGTAGAAGTGTGCATGGGCTTACCGTGGTTATTTCTCCTCTTCAATCGTTGATGAAGGATCAAGTGGACAATCTTGCGGATCGAGGAATTTTGGATGCAGTCACTATTAATGGTTTGCTCGACCCTATCACTCGTTCGCTTGCTATTCAACGCGTAATGGATGGTGACGCCTCGCTTCTTTATATTGCTCCAGAGATGCTTCGTTCAAATACCATAGAACGCATACTCTTGGCTCGTCATGTTGTGCGATTCGTGATTGACGAAGCACATTGCTTTTCGTCATGGGGACAGGATTTCCGTGTGGATTATCTTTACATAGGCAAGTTCATACACAAATATCAAGAAAAGAAAGGTCTTGCGACTCCTATTCCTGTGTCTTGTTTTACTGCCACAGCCAAACAGAAGGTGGTGCAGGACATCTGCGACTATTTCAAGGATACGTTAGGTCTTACGTTGGAGTTGTTCGCTTCAAGTGCATCACGCACTAATTTGCGTTATTCCGTTATTCATGTCGATACTGATGAGGACAAATACCAGAAACTCCGTGGATTGATAGCTGAGAGCGATTGCCCAACTATAGTTTATGTGTCACGTACCATGCGTACCATAGAACTTGCTCAAAAACTTTCTCGTGATGGGTATAAATCGTTACCTTACAACGGACGGATGGGTGCTGACGAAAAGGTGGCAAATCAAGAAGCTTTTATGAGCGACCAAGTGCGCATCATCGTTGCCACTTCTGCTTTTGGAATGGGTGTGGACAAGAAAGATGTTGGACTTGTGGTACATTATGACATCTCGGATTCGCTAGAGAACTATGTGCAGGAGGCAGGACGTGCAGGTCGTGATCCGCAACTTAATGCTCGATGTTATGTGCTCTATAGCGACATTGATTTGGATAAACACTTCATTTTACTCAATCAGACAAAACTTAGTATTAGTGAGATTCAGCAAATATGGAAGGTGGTGAAAGAGCTGACGCGTCATCGTGAGAAAGTGTACAGTTCAGCATTGGAGATTGCGAGAAAAGCAGGATGGGATGATTCCGTATCAGACATAGAAACGCGAGTGCGAACCGCCATTTCTGCTCTTGAGCAAGGAGGTTATCTTAAACGAGGAAACAATGTACCACACGTCTATGCTACTGGCATTACGGTGAAGAACATGGACGAAGCCCGCAAACGTATCACGGAATCTGTACTTTTTGAAAGTGAAGAAGTTGAGAAGGCTGTTCGTATAATCAAGTCGCTTATCTCACAGAAGAATATTGCTAAGGCGCAAGACGCTGAGGCTGAATCACGTGTTGACTATTTGGCAGACATACTTGGATTGACGAAGTCTGAAGTTGTGTCATCTGTGGAGCGTATGCGTCAGGAAGGTATTCTTGCAGACACAAAGGATATTTCTGTATTTCTCATAGATGGAGACACAGAGCGTAAGTCACGTCATCTTCTGGATAAGTTTGTGCGACTAGAGCAATATATTCTCGAACGCATACCTGATGACTCACTGAAAATATCATGCAAACAACTTAATGATGATGCTGTAAATGAAGGTATTGCTACTTCTCGTGAGAAAGATATCCGTACATTGCTTTACTTCCTGACAATCAAGGGGTATACCCGTAAAAAGGAAGATGGAGCTCATAATATGGAGGTGATGCGCAAGGCTGACAGAGAAACTACCCTTAGACGATTCCAAAAGCGTGTAGATGTGTCACGCTTTGTAGTGGAGTGGCTATATAATTTAGCACAAGAAAAAACTAAAGAGGATGATAAGGTAATTGCAGTTCAATTCTCTGTCGTTGAGTTGCTTAAGGAAATACAACGAAGTGGAAGTCTGTTGTTTTGTTCATTTGCTGACCTTCAATTAGAAGATGTGGAAGAAGCTCTTCTGTATCTATCAAAGATTGGGGCCTTGAAGTTGGAGGGTGGTTTCTTGGTGCTCTACAATGCCATGGAGATTCGCAGAATCAAGGACAATAAGTTGCGCTACAAGCAGGATGATTACCGCATTCTCAACGAGTTCTATAAACAGAAGATCCAACAGGTACATATAGTAGGAGAGTATGCGAACCTGATGGTGCGCAATTATGATGCAGCCTTACAGTATGTGCAGGATTACTTCCAGATGGATTACAGGCAATTTGTCACAAAGTATTTCAAAGGAGAGCGACAAAGCCAGATACAACGAAATCTTACTCCAGGAAAATTCGACCAACTATTCGGGGGCTTGTCCGAACGGCAGATGCAAATCATCAGCGACAAGGAGTCGCGTTGTATTGTTGTGGCAGCTGGACCAGGAAGTGGAAAGACGCGTGTGCTGGTGCATAAACTCGCATCATTGCTTTTGCTTGAAGATGTGAAGCATGAGCAGTTGTTGATGTTGACCTTCTCGCGTGCAGCAGCTACCGAGTTCAAGCAACGTCTTATGGGATTGATAGGCAATGCTGCCCATTTTGTGGAGATAAAAACATTCCACTCTTACTGCTTTGACCTGCTTGGGCGTATTGGCAACCTTGAGGATGCCAGCAATGTGGTGAGACAGGCTGCAGAACTGATTACCCAAGGTGAGGTGGAACCGAATCGCATTGGTAAGACTGTGCTCGTTATTGATGAAGCACAGGACATGAGTGCAGATGAGTATGCACTTGTAAAAGCCTTGATGACGGCTAACGAAGAAATGCGTGTCATTGCCGTAGGTGATGATGACCAGAATATCTACGAATTCCGAGGCTCAGATTCGCTTCATATGCAGGAGTTGGCACAAATTGAGGGTAGCAGGTTTGTGGAAATGACAGACAACTATCGCAGTTCACGTCATGTAGTAGATGTGTCAAATCGTTTTGCAAGTTACATCCGCAACCGTCTAAAACAGACGCCTGTTCATTCAATGAGTAATGATGACGGATGGGTATGCGTCACTCATTATCAAACGCCATTTATGTACGAACCATTGGTGGAGGATTTGATGCACAATCGCTGTAATGGCACAACTGGTATCCTCACTCAAACCAACGAAGAGGCGGTTATTCTTGTTGCTCTTTTGCGTAAAAAAGGGATACATAGCAAACAGGTGCAGTCAATGGATGGAATCCGTTTTTGGAATTTGGCAGAAATGCGTTATTTCCTTAAATATATAGATCAGCGTGTCAAGTCACCTTTAATTCCAAATGATGTATGGGATGCAGCAAAGCAATCGACTTTCGCGCACTATGCAGCCAGTGAGTCTTTGGCATATGTTCGTAGATGTACAGAACTCTTTGAAACAATCAATAAGACAAAGTATGCGAGCGATTTCAAAGAGTATGTCTTTGAGTCATCCATTGAGGATTTTAGCGACTACTCCGGTACGGATGTAATTGTGTCAACCATCCATAAAGCAAAAGGTCGTGAGTTTGATGATGTTTACATGCTGATAGCTGATGGCTATACTCGTGATGACCAGTTAATGCGCAGATATTATGTTGGTATGACACGTGCTAAGAAACGCTTGTTTATCCATACCAGCAGTTCCATCTTTGACCGTATTCAAGTAGATAAGCATCTTGTTAGCCAGCAACAATATGAGATGCCAGAGGAGGTCGTTCTGCAGCTGACTCACAAGGATGTTAACCTTGGATTTTTTAAGACACGAAAGAAGGAAGTGCTTGCCCTTCGTGGAGGAACTGTTTTGACATATGCAGACAATTGCTTTCATGATGCCACTAACGGTTATCCTGTCGCTATGCTCTCGGCTCGTATGCAACAGACATTAGTAGAGTGGCAAGAGAAAGGTTACGAAGTGCAAAATGCTAAAGTTCGTTTCATTGTAGCATGGAAACCTAAGGATGCTCCGAAGGAAGAAATGGAAACAGCTGTGGTATTGGCAGATTTATGCTTAAAAAAGATTTCTTGAGGGTAGTTTCTTTTACTTGTGTCTTTATGCCTTCAAAGGATTTGCTGAGCTGTTGGTTGATGTATTCCCAATTCTCGTGGATGATCTGAATGGGGATTGCAGTTGTTTTGTCTTATTATCCCGAATTTTATCCCTTGTAAGGAGTGAATTTTATCCCTTGTAAGGAGTGAAGTTGATTCCTTATAAGGGCTGGCGTTGATTCCTTATAAACGACCAAGGCTGGTCTCTTATTACGATGAAATGTAACGCTTATAGAAGAGTTCCTTTTACTCGTATCTGACATCCATAGGATTTACACTACAACAGTACGGGTTGAAAAAAGTTTGTAACTACAAACATTTTGCTACATCGCGATGTAACAAAATCTGTGTCGCGATGCCATAATTAGAGGGGTGCTTGTTGAGGCTTAGCTTATGACCGAGGTCGGGCTTAACTTATGATAGAGGTCGGTCTTAAGTGATGACCTCCCAAAAGGACAAGAAGAGAGGGCATCGAGTGTATGGTGGAAGTCGTTTTCAGCGTAACGTAGTGTTGCGTTACGCTAAAATACTTTTGATAGTGGTCGTTATGTTTTACAATTCCTCACTCCCCACATGGGTGCTATGTTGTGTGATTAGCACCCTGTGGCAAGTGAGGTCTTTTTTATTTCCCCATAATTTTCTTTCCGTTGATGATGACGATCTGTCCACGGTTGGCATTGCTGATGCGTCGTCCGTTGATGTCGTACATCTGTGTGTTGGCTGGTGCTGGGGTTGTGATGCTGTTGATGCTGTTGATGCTGTCGGTGACTCCGTATTCGAAGATGATGAGGAACAGGTTCATGGTGTCGGTCTTTGTGAGCTTGTATGTCTGTCCTGCTGTCGCATCGAAGGTGTATGTCTTGTCGGTGCCTGTGGTCTTGTCGCTGCCGTCTATCTTGATTTTCTTGTTTGCCGTGTCGAGGATGAGGGTCACGTGGCAGTCGGCTGGTGGGGTGATGGTGATGGCTGTGGCAGACTCTATCTTGACGCATGTGCCGTATGCGGTGCCTTCGTAGGTGACGGTTCCCTTGCTGGTGGAGTAGTTGCCCGACACGCTGACGTTGGAGCTTGAGGGTTTGTTGCCTGTGAACTGGCATATCTCGACTCCGCTCATGTCCTTTGTGACGGTGACCTCGACCTGCTGGGTGCCTGGCTTGACGGTGGCGCTGCCCTGGTCGCTGACGGTGATGGTTGCCTTGCCAGCTGCTACAGCTGTCACCATGCCTGTCGGGTCAACGGTTGCTACGGCTGGGTTGCTGGTGCTGTAGGTGAGGGCTCCCTCTGCTCCGCTTGCGGTGATGAGTGATGTCTGCTCTGCCTTGAGGTCGAGGGCTGGTGCCGATGTGAGGGTGAGTGCTGATGCTGTGCGCGGGTCGGTGACGGCGACCTTGACGGTGGCTGTGCCTGCCTTATAGACCTCGTTCTTTGCCTGTGAGATGATGACGGTGGCTTCGCCCTCGCCCACTGCTGTGATGGTGCCGTCGGCTGCGACGGTGGCGACTGACGGTTTGTTGGTTGTGTATGACACGTCGGCATCGGACGATGTGGTGTAGCCGGTTCCCTGGCTGAGTGTGTAGGTGCTGCCGATGCTGAGGGACAGCTCTGCGTTTGTTGCCTTGATGTCGTTTGGCTGGAGCGTCGCTGAGCTGCCGGCGAGCTGGTTTATTTGTATGCCGTGGATGTTGAGACCGCCTGTGGAGGTGTTGATGATGCGAACCCATACTGGGTCGGTGCTCTCGGTGTTGCGCAGTGTCATCGAGAAGTCTTTTGTGACGATGCCGACAGGGGCTTTCTCGACGGTTGCGACTGTGCTGTAGTTGATTCCGTCGGTCGATTTCTGCACGATGTAGTATGTGGTGCCTGTGCGGAGGGTGTTGAGTTTGAAGGAGGTGACTCCGTCAGGGCAGTAGAATGTGGCACTTGCTCCGTCGGTCTTGCCTGCTGCTGATGCCTGTCCGAGCTGTAGGGAGCCTATGTGCTCAGCTGGGTAGGTGTCGTTGCCGGCGTATGACGGTTTGAATCCGCTGTTCAGTATGATGCCGTCCTTGTTGGTTGCTGTGCCGTTGGCGATGGTGATGGTGCCGTCGGCAATGTATTTGTCGGTCTGTGCGGCATTCTCGCCGACCCAGTAGAGGTCGTTGTCGGCACTTGCTATGAAGGGCTCTTCCTCGAAGTCGGGTTCCTCGGGGGTGTCGCCTCCTGCTCCCCACACTGGTATGACCTTGTCGTTAGTGGCTTGGTCGATGCCTTTGCCGTCGCCTCCGTCCACTGGTGAGGTGGCTCCTCCGTTGGGCAGGTTCTCTTCTCCGAAGATGCTTACGAGGGTTGACTTGTAGCCTACGATGGCTGACTTGAGGTCGGCGATGACTCCGTAGTTGGCGTCTTGGGCGGCATTGCTGAAGGTCCATGTGAAGTCGCCGTGTCCGCAGCGTCCTGCTCCGAGCTCGCCACGCACGATGGCTGGGATGTCCTCGGCATTGTCAATGGCTGACTCAGGGACGGCAGCAATGGCGTTCTGGTCGGCGGCTGTGTTGTATGGCGTGCCTCCTGAGTATGCAGTGGCTGCGACGCTTGCGCTGCGGCTGTCAACCTTCACGGCATCCCACTTACCGTTTGTCTGTGTGCCGTCGTAAAAGAGTATCTGGCGTGGGTTGCGTATCACGTTGCCGAATGCCTTGATGACACCTCCCTCTTCTCCTGAGAATGTGCCTTTGTCGCTTTCTGCATCGGTGCCCTGCTTTGAGATGAGCATTGGGTATTTGCAGTTGCGGAAGTAGTTGCTCTCAACGAAGGCTGAGCCTCCTGATGTGCATCCGACTCCGTACTTTGAGTTGCCGTCGAAGTAGTTGTTATAGACATGGTAGAATGCGGTGCGGATGCGTGGGTGGCGGGAGTCGGAGTGGTCGAACCAGTTGTGGTGGTAGGTCATCCAGCAGTCAGTCGTCTCGCCCTTCATGCCGCCAAGCGAGCATTTGCCAGCGTCGTAGAAGTGGTTGTATGACACGGTGACGTTCTTTGACTTGCCCTTGATGTCAACGGTGCCGTCGCCCTTTGCCTGGTCGGCATCGCCGCCTGTTCCTCCATAGAAGAAGTCCATGTTGTGAATCCACACGTTGCAGTTCTCGGTGTCGAGGGAGAGGCAGTCGTCCATGCAGAGCATGATGGCGAAGTTGCGGAACTCGGTGCTCTTGCAGTTGCGCACGAGGATGCCGAACCCGTGTATGGCGGCATCGTTGCCCACGCCTTCAACGGTGATGGGCATCTCGGTGTATGCTGCCTTGCCCTTCACCTGCAGTCCTTCCTCTGATGAGTCGAAACGGTCCATGTCGGCTGCCTTGATGGTGCCGATGATGCGTATGTCGAGTGGGGTGGTGTCGTAGCCTTTCTGGTAGAGGTACACGATGTCCTGCAGACCCACGCCTGTGGTCTTGCGGCCATTGCTGCTTGTGATTACATCGAGCGACACGGTCTTTGCGTTTGCTGCTGTGACGTATAGCACCCGTGCGTTGTCCTTGAGTGTGCCGTCGTTCTTGTAGGCACCAATGCCGCCAGTCATGCCAACGTGGGCAAATCCGTTGCGGTCGTGTGGTGCGGCTGTGAATATGTCTGATTCGGCGGAGCTGCCGTTGCTGTCTTCAACCTTGAACTGGTATTTGCCTGCCTTGAGTCCGATGGCATCGGCACGTCCGTATGTGCCGTAGTTGCGGATGAGCTCTTTGTCGAGCTTTGTGTATGTGCCGCCTTCAGGGCGTACGTAAACTGTGTAGGTGGTAGCGTCGGAACTTGTTGCCCAAGTGATGTAACCGCTTTCAAACCAACCCTTTACACTTGTGATTGTGGGTGCTGCATTGCAAATGATGCTGAACACCGACATAATCAATGAAGTAATGAGCTTGTTCATGAAGATTGTTGAAAAAAGTTAGATTAGATAAGTGCTGATTAGCAAATCAGTGCTAATTTGCTGCAAATGTACGACTTTTTTATTAAATAATGTGATATTATTTTACTTACTTATGCACCATTTCCTCAAAAAGTGCTATCTTTGCCGAGGTATGAACGGAACGCTGCTTTGGGTGGATGATGAGGTGGAACTCTTGAAGGCCTACATCATTTTCCTGCAGAAAAAAGAATATGAGGTCGTGACTGCCACAAACGGTCAGGACGCACTCGACATGTGCCGTGAGCGTTCGTTTGACATCATCTTCCTTGATGAGAACATGCCGGGGTTGAGCGGATTGGAGACATTGGCGCTCATCAAGGATATCGACCCTAATGTGCCGGTGGTGATGATTACAAAGAGTGAGGAGGAGAACATCATGGATTTGGCTATCGGGTCGAAAATTGCTGATTATCTGATTAAGCCGGTCAATCCGCCGCAGATATTGCTGACGCTGAAAAAGCATCTGCACAAACGTGAGATTCAGACGGAGGTGGCAAACTCGGGTTATCAGCAGAGCTTCACGAAGATTGGCATGCAGATTAACGACTCATACACTCTGGAAGACTGGAAAGAGGTGTATAAGCGGTTGGTGTATTGGGAGCTTGAGCTTGCCGATACTGACAGTGCGATGACGGAGATGCTGAGAATGCAGAAGGCAGAGGCTAACAACGAGTTTGCAAAGTTCGTGAGAAAGAATTACATGGACTGGGTTAACGACTCTGACAACCGTCCGATGATGTCGCCTGATGTGTTCAAGAAAACGGTGTTCCCTCTGCTGGCGAATGGCGAGAAGGTGTTCCTTGTGGTGTTTGACAATTTCCGTTATGACCAGTGGCGTGAGATTTCAAAGCAGCTGGCTGATGACTTCACGTTTGACGAACAGCTGTATCTGAGCATTCTGCCTACTGCCACTCAGTATGCAAGAAATGCCATCTTCTCAGGACTGATGCCGACACAGATAGCACAGATGTTTCCCGAACTATGGGTTGACGAGGATGAGGAGGAAGGCAAGAACCTGAACGAGGAACCTCTCATACAGACTCTTCTTGACCGTTATCGCCGTAAGAACTCATTCTCATATTTCAAACTGAACAATTCAAGCGACTCAGAGCGTGTTCTTGATCGTTTCAAGAACTTGATGAACAACGACCTCAATGTGCTTGTGATTAATTTCATTGACATGTTGAGCCATGCCCGTACGGAGAGCAGAATGGTGAGGGAGTTGGCAAGTGACGAAAAGGCGTACCGCAGCATAACTGCTTCGTGGTTCCGCAATTCTCCAGTAAGCGAACTGTTCAGAGAGATTGCCAAGACTGATGCTAAGATTATCATAACGACAGATCACGGCAGCATTCGTGTCAACAATCCTATAAAGGTGATTGGCGATAAGAACACGAACACAAATCTGCGGTACAAGTTGGGCAAGAACCTGAGCTACAATCAAAAGCAGGTGTATGAGATGAAGAACCCAAAGGCGTTTCATTTGCCGGCTCCTAATCTCAGCACTGCTTATATCTTTGCTCAGAACGAGGATTTCTTTGCATACCCAAACAACTATAATTACTATGTCAGTTATTACAAGAACACTTTTCAACATGGTGGCATAAGCATGGAGGAAATGCTCATTCCGCTTGTCATCATGCAGAGCAAGGGTAAGCACTGATGTGGTCTTTCTGGGGGGTCTTTCTGGGGGGTCTTTTGTATCGTCTTGCAATTCTTCTGCAATACTTCTGCAATACTTCTGCAATGTTTCATTACGTAATACTTCCACAATACTTCCGTAACATTTCCGTATAAATATATTCAATAAATATGAGAACCGTCGTTTATTTATTTGTGGCAATTGCAACAATGGCTTTCGTCTCGTGTGGCCAGGGCAAGCAAGATGCCGACCAGGCAAAGCAAGACAGCATCGCTAAGGCTGACAGTATGAGGAATGCAATAAATGTAAAGGCAAGGGTGTGTAGGGTGATGCTAATTAATATTAATGGATAATTAAAAAATTAATAATTTTGTCAAAGTGCAGATAAAGATTAATTCAATAGAAGAGATAGATAAGGCGGCAGCGGAGTTTGTGGAACAGATGGGCGAGAACACGGTGTTCGCTTTTTATGGCAAGATGGGTGCAGGCAAGACAACATTCATAAAGTCTGTTTGTGAGGCTCTTGGTGTCACCGACGTAATCAATTCACCGACATTTGCCATAGTTAATGAATATATGGATGGAGAAGGTTATCCTATATATCATTTTGATTTTTACCGCATTAAACGTGTTCAAGAGGTGCTTGATATCGGATATGAGGACTATGTGTATTCAGGTAATGTGTGTTTCATGGAATGGCCAGAACTGATAGAGGACATTCTTCCTGAGGATGCAGTAAGGATTAAAATAGAGGAACAGTCTGATGGCACACGTCTCATTTCTGAGATGTGATGATTGTGATGAACTCGGATGTCTCTCAATGGTTTGACAAGGATGATTTCCCAATAGTCCATTAGGACACAATACTATTTAGGATAATTTTGAACTCACATCATAAAAGATTTATGAAACTACTCTGGAACAGGGCAATATTGACATTGCTTGTAATTGTGTCAGCAAATCTGACCGCAGATGCTCAGAAGAAAAACATTGTGTTGCATTATGACTTCAAGAACGTAGAGGGCATGGTGGTCAAGGACCGTGGCCCTCATCATGTGGATGCAGTAATGAAGAACGGAGCGGAGGTGGAAAACTCCACATTGGTTCTTGGCAATTCAGATGGTTATCTTGACATGACAGCTAAGGCTGGTGAGGTGGTGAGCCATCTTGCAGACTTCACGATTTCAGCACGTTATTATGTTGACCCTTCAGCAGAGATGAAAGGGTATGGTTATTTCCTGTGGTGTTTCTCTTGTAAAGAGGCGAATCAGGAAAAGGAAGGTCCATACCATGCTTATCGCATAAATGAACAGAGATGCGAAACATCTATAGGCGGTTGGAGTCAAGAAACAGGTATTCAGGAGGGTAGTTTGTCGGAGAAGGGCGAATGGATAAGAGTCGTTTTCCGACAGAAGTCAGGAAAGGGTGAGTTGTATGTCAATGGTAAACTGATAGGTACAGAAAACAATTTCCCTGAGTTGAAAAATATCTTTACTTCGGCTCCTTCGTTCAATTGGATAGGTCGGCCTCCTTTCAATGGTGACAATTATCTGAAAAACACCAAAGTGTCGGATTTCCGAATTTACGACAAGTGCATAAATGATAAGGAACTGAAGAAACTTATTCGTAATTGATCATGATGGCAAAACAAAAGGCTCGCAGCATTCGTATGCTATGAGCCTTTTGTCTTGGGGTGTATGGGGAATTACCCCTCTACCGTTTCGTTGTAGTCGAGTTCTGCTGATACAAGAAGAGTGAGGGCATCAAGGTCGTAAGGCCCCATGCCTTCTTTTTTTGCCTTTTTCTGGATGACTTTAGCAATCTCCTCCGTGTCAATCTCTATAGAACCATCTGCATCAGCCTTTGACTCAAGTTTCTCAAGGTGCTCAAAGAGTACGTCGAGACAGTAATATACATCATCCTCTGTGAATTTGTCACGGTTTTCACTACCTATGTAGTTGAGAATGAATGCAACCTCCTTAGCATCCTCTTCAGCGCCGAGAAGGATTTCGTTGTCAATGCTGCCCATTGCTGTATGATTTAGAGAAGAGCCTTGATTGCATCCTCAAACTTTGTCTTAGTGGCAGCACCTACAATCTTGTCAACCACTTCTCCATTCTTGATGAAGAGTACAGTTGGCACGTTGCGTACTCCATACTCTGATACAAGGTCGTCAGCACCGTCTTCTACATCAACCTTGCCTACGATGACCTGTCCTTCGTATTTGTCAGCAAGTTCTTGAATGATAGGAGCAATCTTTTTGCATGGTCCGCACCATGTTGCCCAGAAATCGAGAACTACAGGCTTGCCTTGAGCCATTACTTCAGAAATGTTTTCGTCGTTGATCTGCATAATAATTAAGTTTTATGTGATTAATAATTGGTTAAGTAGTATTTAGTTTATCTGAATCTCAATTTCGCTGTGCTCACGCAGATAGTTTATGATTTTCTTGTTCACGCCTATCTTGCATTTACGCGATGTGAGTCTTGCCTTTACATTATCGGTTGAATAGATGTTGAAAGTCAAGGCAGTGTTTCCTGGACTTTCAATCATGAGTTCAACGAGGTCTTCTGCCATAGACGGTGTCAGCTTGTCAAGTGGCAGGTTGAGCGTCATCTTTTGTATTATGGTGTCTTTGATTTCTGACAACAGCTCCACTGAGCAGATGTTGGTGTTGAACATGCCTTGCTTGTATCTGCTTGGCTCTACCTTGAGCGTGATGTACAACAGAGAACCGATAGTGAAGAAGTTGCAGAATTCAATCCAGTTCTTTCCGAACAACGCAATCTCACCGCTGCCGTCAAAATCCTCCATTTTAATGATGCCGAACTTGTCGCCACGTTTACTCTCTCGTATCTGAACATCAGTTACGATACCACCGACGGTCACTTCCTCTAACTTTGACAGCTCCTCTTTGTTTGCCAATTGAGAAAGACGCGTGTTGCACACGTTCTCAAGTATGATGGCATATTCGTCAAGAGGATGAGCAGAGAGGTAGATGCCCACCAGCTCGCGCTCTTTGTTGAGGCGTTCAAGGTTGCCCCATTCTGGTATGACCTTTGGTATTGGTGGATGTGTGACACCTACTCCCATGTCACCGAACAATGAGTTCTGCGAACGGAACCTGTCTTGCTGATAGCTGTTGCCGTATCTGACGAGAGTGTCCAGGTATGGTTCGCCACTCTTTGTGCCGATGGCAAAGAATGTTTCGCGTGAGAAGTCCTTGAAGCAGTCGAAAGCTCCTGCCACAACAAGGTTCTCTATACATTTCTTGTTGCATTGAGAGAAATTGACACGCTCCATAAAGTTGAACACGGAGAGGAACGGTCCATTCTTGTCACGCTCGCTGATGATGGCTTGAACGGCATTATCACCGACACCCTTTATTGCTGCAAGTCCGAATCTCACCTCACCTTTCTTGTTCACACCGAAGTTAAGAACCGATTCGTTGATGTCAGGACCGAGGCATGGCACACCCAGCGACTTGCACTCGTCCATGAGTTTGGTGATTTCCTTTATGTCGTTCTTGCGTCGCGTCATGATGGCAGCCATGAATTCTGCAGGGTAATGTGCCTTGAGATATGCCGTCTGGTATGCCACCCAAGAATAGCATGCAGCATGCGACTTGTTGAAGGCATACGATGCAAACTTCTCCCAGTCAGCCCATATCTTTTCAAGAATCTTCGGGTCATGACCATTCTTCTGCCCACCCTCTATGAACTTAGGTTTCATCTGATCAACGATGTCCTTCTTCTTCTTACCCATCGCCTTACGCAGAGCATCGCTTTCTCCACGGGTGAAATTAGCCAGCTGTCGGCTCAGAAGCATGACCTGCTCCTGATACACGCTGCTGCCGTAAGTGTCCTTCAGGTATTTCTCCATACAATCGATGTCGTATGTGATAGGCTCCATGCCATTCTTGCGTTTGATGAAAGACGGGATGTAGTCCATTGGTCCAGGACGGTAGAGCGCATTCATGGCGATGAGGTCTTCAAACACTGTAGGATGAAGCTCTCGGAGGTATTTCTGCATGCCTGCCGATTCAAACTGGAACGTACCTATCGTCTGTCCTTTCTGGTAGAGCTGGTATGTCAGTTCATCATCAATAGGAATGTTGTCGAGGTCGATGTCCACCCCATGCACAGCCTTTATTATCTTGCACGCTTCCTTTTGCTCGGACAGCGTTTTGAGCCCGAGGAAGTCCATTTTGATGAGACCTGTGGACTCAATCACATGACCATCATATTGCGTCACAGCAGTTTTTATCTCAGGGAAATCAGGGTCGTCAGCTGTTGACACAGGCACATGGTCGGCTATAGGGTCACGGCAGATGATGAATCCGCATGCGTGGATGCCAGTGCCACGCACCGTACCCTCCAGCTGACGTGCATACTTTATCGTGTTAGACTCCTGTTTGTCAAACGAAGCCTCAGCCTTTTTCAGTTCCTCAACCTCATTAATGTAATTCTTCAGATTACACTTGTTACCACTTGGCAGACGGTCAGGCATAGCCTTACACCATGCGTTGACGACGGAAAGTGGCACTTTCTCTACTCGTCCAACATCCTTTAAGGCATTCTTTGCAGCCATGGTGCCGTAAGTTATAATGTGGGCGCAATTCTCATGCCCGTACTTATCCATTACCCACTGAAGCACCTTACCTCGTCCGTCATCGTCAAAATCCGTATCGATATCAGGAAGGGAAATACGGTCGGGATTCAGGAAACGTTCAAAGAGGAGGTCGTATTTGAGAGGGTCAATCTTAGTGATTCCTAAACAGTAAGCAACCACGGAACCTGCGGCAGAGCCACGTCCGGGACCGACCCAAACGTCCAGCTCCTTGCGCGCTGAGTTGATGAAGTCCTGCACGATAAGGAAGTAACCAGGGAAACCCATAGTCTTCATGATGTGAAGTTCAAACCTTATACGGTCCTCCACTTCTTCAGGTATGCCGTATGTTCCCCTTATAAGCTTGTCGGCAGAAAGGTTGTCTGATGTGCCAGACCCGTAGATGCGTTGTGCTCCCTCGTAAGCAAGTTTAGCCAGATAGTCCGCCTCGAACTTTATTCTGTAAAGCTTGTCGTATCCACCAAGCTTGTTTATCTTCTTTGTACCGTCCTCTTCAGAAAGAGGATTCTCCCCATTCTCATCAGTTGTGAACTCCACGAAAAGGTCTTTCTCGGAGTATTTCTCCCTCCATTGCTCCTCCGTCCCAAAATCTTCAGGAATAGGGAAGAAAGGCATGATAGGGTCGCTTTCGAGGTCGTAAATCTCTACTTTGTCAAGTATTTCACAGGTGTTACGCAATGCCTCTGGCACATCAGCAAAGATTTCATTCATTTCTTCGCGTGTCTTGAACCATTCCTGCTTTGAATAGAGCATACGTGTAGGGTCGTTAAGGTCTTTGCCTGTTGACAGACACAGCAAGTGGTCGTGAGCTTCAGCCATATCAGCATCCAGAAAATGGCAGTCGTTGGTGCAGACCAGTTTCACGCCATACTCCCTTGCAAGTTGTATGATAGCAGCGTTCGCTTTCTGTTGCAGAGGGAAAGTCTCACGATTCGCATTTTGTGTTGGGTCTTTCACCTCGTGACGCTGTAACTCAAGGTAATAGTCGTCACCGAAGACACTTTTGTACCATTCTATCGACTTGCGAGCACCCTCCATGTCGCCCTGCAGTATCTTGGCAGGCACCTCTCCTGCAATACATGCAGAACAGCAGATAATGTCTTCGTGGAATCTTTCAAGGTCTCGGTGGTCGGTGCGTGGTTTGTTGTAGAAACCATCCACCCATGCACGGCTGACAAGTTTGATGAGGTTCTTGTATCCGTTTTTGTTCTTTGCTAAAAGTATAAGGTGGTATCTGCGGCGATCAAGAGTCTTGTCCTTGTTTTCTTTTTCTCGTGGTGCTACATAAACCTCACATCCGAAAATTGGTTTGAAGGGTTCTTTGCCTTCTTTTTTTAATCCTTTATTGCGTTTGTTGCATATGTCGAACAAGTCTTTTACACCAAACATGTTGCCATGGTCAGTGATAGCCATGCCTCGCATTCCGTTGGCAATTGCTTTGTCAACGAGTTTATCAACAGGCGCCATGCCGTCAAGAATGCTATACTGTGTATGTACGTGCAGATGTACGAAATCTTCCATTGCTTAGTAAGGATTCAATGATTTGGAGAAGTAGGTGAATTGTTTTTGAACTTCTGCTTCTTATATATTTAGATGGCAAATATAGTTATTTTTTCTCAATCTTATTTTATTGAATAAAGGTTTTTGTATATCTTTGCAATAAAATACGCATAAATGCCTCTTAATAATTCACAAATTCAAGTTCAGACAGAGTCCTTGCGTCTGCATACTTCGCCACAACAGATTATGATGGCGAAGTTGCTTGAGTTGTCGGTGGAGGAACTTGAGCAGAGGGTGAAGAATGAGATAATGGACAATGTGGCTTTGGAAGAATGGCGTGATGCTGGTGAAGAGTCATCTATGGCAGAAAATGCGGATAATGCCGATGAAACCGACGAAAATGACTCGGGATACGATGGCGATGACGGAGCTTTCGATGATGAAGATGTAAATAGACAAATTGACGTATATGGTGATCCTGACGACTTGCCTGTTTATAATGTGCAGACTGGAGGGCGTGAAGATAGAGACACTCCTATTGGTGACACTAAGTCGTTTATTGATGATCTGATGGCACAGATGGTTGATTACGACTTGACCCCAAACTTGCGCGTGTTGTTGGAATATTTGATAGGTTCACTTGACAATAGAGGCTTTATTGTAAGCACAGTATCGAAAATAACAGATGAGGTTGCGTTCACGCTTGACCCTGATGTTGAGGAAGCAGATGTTGTTGAGGCGATGAAGATATTGAGACAATTTGACCCTGCAGGAATTGGCGCCACGGACACTCGTGATTGCTTGCTTTTGCAAATAGACCGTAAGTTACATGATGCTGATAACCCATTGTCGGAAACAAAGGAACGGATGCTGTTGTTGGAACGTGAGATTTTGGACAAGCATTATGAACCGTTTATAAACGGAAATAAGGAACGTCTCAAGTCTTTGCTTGGTATTAATGACGTACAGCTTTCATTGCTCCTTGAGGACATCAGGAAATTGAATGTGAATCCCGGACTTTCGTTGGCAGAGTCATCAAGTGACCGTTCGCAGGTTCAAATCCCCGATTTCATCGCAGAAACAGACCCGGAAGGAAATGTGACGTTTGGCTTGAATTCTGGTGATGTGCCACGTGTTTGCGTTAGTCGTGAGTACCTTGAGCAACTAAAACGTTATCAAGCGAAAAAAGGTAATATCTCACGAAGTGAAAAAGAAGCAATGCAATATACGCGTCAGACGATAGAAGATGCTCAGCAGTTCATTTCTGCAATAAAGCAACGCAGACACACGATGCGTGTTATAATGAAAGCAATTGTGGAATTGCAGCATGAGTTCTTTCTTTCAAAAGACACAGAAGATCTCAACCGTCTCGTGTTATCAGATGTGGCAAAGAGGGCAGGACTTGACATATCAACTGTGTCAAGAGTGTGTAAGACTAAATGTGTTCTTCTTGACGGACGCATATATCCTTTATCAATGTTCTTCAAACTTACACGTAATAATGCTGAAGGCGAAGAAATTGATGGTGCTAAAGTACAGCAAATGCTTCGTGCTATTGTGGATGCAGAGAATAAAAAGCACCCATACACTGACGAACAAATAATGAATATATTGAAAACAAAAGGCGTGTCAATAGCTCGTCGCACCGTAGCTAAATATCGTACAGAAATGGGCATTCCAACAGTCAAATTGCGACAGGCTTAGGCGAAGCGTATAATGCCCATAATCTCAGATACATTAATGTTGTAAAGATAAATTTGATTATTTACCCAAATGAGTGAAAAGAAACTAATGCAGATAGCTAAGTTGCTGTCAGAGATATTCCTACCGTTGTATGCTCCCTTATGGGCGTTTGCAGGGATATTTGTGTTCAGTTATCTGAAAATGCTACCATTGGGTTATAAGATTCAAGTTATGTTGCTCGTGATGGTGTTCTGTGTGATTATACCACATGCTGGCATAAACATATTCAGAATGCTGATGAAATGGACGCATTTGCAGTTGAGTCACCGAGAACATCGTCACATGCCATACATACTTACATTGATGAGTTATGGTGCGTGTTTGATAATAATGACACAAAAAAACATGATTCTACCGCTTAAAGGCATTGTGTTGACATCGCTGATAGCGCAGATAGCATGTGTAATAATAAATGCATGGTGGAAAATCAGTATCCATGCTGTGGGCATGGGAGGATTGCTTGGCACTCTAATGTCGTTCTGTATCCTTTTTTCACACAATCCGTTTTGGCCGTTCTGTGGCATCATGCTCGTGTCAGGAGCAGTAGGCACAAGTCGAATAATACTCAGACAGAATACGCTTTCGCAGGTTATTGTCGGCTTTGTCCTCGGATATGTGATAGCTATGACCTTCATTACCATCAGTTGGTTGTAAAGCGATATTAATTTTAATTCTAAATATAATCATGAAGCCAATTGTTTCAATTATCATGGGCAGCACAAGTGACCTCCCCGTAATGGAGAAAGCTGCTAAGTTTTTCGATGAAATGGAAATTCCTTTCGAAATTAACGCTCTCAGCGCACATCGCACACCTGATGCTGTAGAGGCTTTTGCAAAAGGTGCTAAAGACCGAGGTATAAAGGTGATAATCGCTGGTGCCGGCATGGCTGCGGCTTTACCAGGTGTAATAGCAGCGAGTACAACTTTGCCTGTAATTGGCGTTCCAGTAAAAGGAAGTGTCCTTGACGGAGTTGATGCTGTGTATTCCATGCTTCAGATGCCTCCGGGAATTCCTGTGGCAACAGTAGCAATCAATGGAGCGCTAAATGCGGGTATTCTGGCTGTTCAGATGCTTGCACTATCAGATGATGTTTTGGCAGAGAAGTTTGCTGCATACAAGAACGGTCTTCGTAAGAAGATTGAAAAAGCGAATGAGGACCTGAAGGAAGTGAAATTTAATTTCAAGACCAATTAATGTATATTAGAAGGAAAAGTTCTGTTGCAAATGTAGGGGGTATTCTGATAGGCGGAGAGAATCCAATCCGTGTGCAGTCTATGGCGAACACCTCTACTATGGATACGGCAGGCAGTGTTGCTCAGGCAAAAAGAATCATCGATGCTGGTGGTGAATTGGTGAGGTTCACCACGCAAGGACAGCGTGAGGCGTTAAATATGGCAGAAATCCGCGGTGGATTGCGAGCTGACGGATATAATGCGCCTTTAGTGGCAGATGTACACTTCAACGCTTCTGTGGCAGACACTGCAGCTGCTATTGTGGAGAAAGTGCGTGTTAATCCTGGTAATTATGTTGATCCGGGTCGCACGTTTAAGCATTTAGAATACACAGACGATGAATATGCTGATGAAATCAAGAAAATAGAGGCAAAGTTTGTCCCTTTCTTGAATATATGTAAGCAGCACGGCACAGCAGTCCGTATAGGCGTGAATCATGGTTCTTTAAGCGACCGTATCATGTCGCGTTATGGCGACACGCCTGAAGGCATAGTGGAATCATGCATGGAATTCCTTCGTATATGTGTTAAGGAAGACTTCAAGGACGTTGTCATTAGCATAAAGGCGAGCAATACGGTAGTCATGGTGCGTACCGTGCGACTTCTCGTTAAAGTTATGGATTCAGAGGGAATGTCATTCCCTCTTCATCTTGGAGTGACAGAAGCTGGCGAGGGGGAAGACGGACGCATCAAAAGTGCTGTGGGAATTGGCGCTTTGTTGGCAGAAGGCATAGGTGATACCATCCGAGTGTCTTTAAGCGAGGCTCCTGAAGCAGAAATACCAGTGGCACGAAAACTTGTTGACTATGTGCATAAAAGTGCGGTGAGACGGGAGGTTGCAAAGAATTCAATCGCCAATGATACTATTACACTTGATTATGACGATGAATGTCTTGAAGATTTCCAGTTGAAAGCGGCTATGGACGCAGGTGCGCTTCTAATAGATGGGGATGCTCATAAATTAGTGTTGAGAAATCCTAATTTCTCCGATGAAATCGTCAATAATCTGTCAGATTCAATCCTGCAAGCTGCACGTGTACGCTTTACAAAGACAGAGTATATCTCATGTCCTGGTTGTGGCAGAACATTATATAATCTTGAGGACACAATCGCTCGTATCAAGAAAGCGGTCGGACAGCGTGCCAATGAGGATGAGCGTTTCCGTACCCTTAAAATAGGAATAATGGGCTGCATCGTTAATGGTCCTGGCGAGATGGCTGATGCTGATTACGGTTATGTGGGAGCAGGAGTGGGGAAAGTTAGCTTGTACAAGCAGAAAACATGTATTGAGAAGAACATTCCTGAATCAGAAGCTGTGGACCGGCTTATGGAGTTCATTGAGAGCGATCTTGCAAAAAGATAAGGGAAGATATGAAACTGCTTATTGATATAGGAAATACATCTGCAAAACTGGTGGTCAGTGATAATGGCAACTATTTGCAATTTGAACGTAAAACAGGCTCGTGGAATGATGAGTTTGAGCGTTTGTGTAATGATTATTCTATCAGTTGTGTCCGCATTTCAACAGTTGCAGGGAAGGATGATGAGTTGGCAAAGGCATTGGAAGCCCTGAATCTTCCTGTGAAATGGTTGGATTGTACAGTGCCATGCCCCGTAAAGGAGGTGTCTAATGTTCCTGATGGATTGGGAGCAGACAGATGGGCGGCAGATATAGGTGCTTTATCTCAAGATTCTGAGCATACACTTCTCGTAATAGATGCAGGAACATGTATCACTTACGATTTGATCTCAAGAGAGGGTGCTATACTCGGTGGTGCAATATCTCCTGGTGTTCAGTTGCGCTTGAAGGCTATGCATGAGCATACAGCATTGCTTCCTTTGTTTGAGGCAGAGGAAACAGCAGAGTTAATAGGCACGGACACAAAGTCTGCGATGATGTCTTCCGCTGTCAATGGTGCACGTTTTGAAATAGAAGGCTACATCCGTTCTCTCAAGGCAGATTATGAAGATATTCATGTTTTCATGACTGGTGGTAACAGCTTCTGTTTCCCCGATGAAATGGAGAAAATAATCACTCGTGACCCGTTACTTGTCTTAAAAGGATTAGATGCAATATAACATTTGTTTTTACAGTTGTTAAGACGGAATTTCTATACATTCTATACTTTATAGAATATATCAAGTTCATGGAACTTCTCCTTGAACAATAAAAGCTCGGATCAGTTATTGATGTGAGCTTTTATTGTTTGGTAGGGCAAACATGCTAAGTTCAAAAAGGATATACATTGGCAAACTGACGAGTCCCAGTGTAATTGCATCGGTCGTAGGAGTGATGATGGCAGCAATCACCACAATCACCACTATGGCGTGCCTTCGGTATTTGCTAAGAAGTTGCTTGCTTATGAGTCCCATTTTCCCAAGAATCCATGAAAGCATCGGCAACTCAAAGATGATGCCCATTATAAGACATAGCATAGCAAAAGTGTCAATGTAGCTTTCTAATGAGATAAGGTTGTCAACATCATCTGCAACCTTATAATCGGCAAGAAACCTTAATGTGAAGGGAAATACGACGAAATAGGCAAATAATGTACCAACCATGAACATCAGGTATCCGCTTGTGACGATTCGTGTAGCATAATGCCGTTCGTTGTCATAAAGTGCAGGAGACACGAACTTGTATAACTGGTATATTATGTATGGCGCTGCCACAATGATGCCAGCATAAAAGCTGGTCATCATGTGTGTTGTAAATTGGCGCGTGAGTTCTGTGTTGATGATTCGTATGTCGGGAGACTCGCCAAGGAAGTCCGGTAGGAAATCTGACGATTTTGGGGCAAAGACAATTGCAAACAACTCATCCTTAAAGACAAAGGCAAGTGCAGCAAATACGCCAATGACAATAAGACAGTGCATGATAACCTTGCGCAGTTCGTCTATGTGGTCCCAAAAGGTCATTGCTTATTTCTCTTCGGCTGATGTCTCACTTTTAGTCTTGTCTTTAGCATCTTCTGTAATGCCTTCCTTCATTCCGTCTTTGAATGCTTTAACACCTTTGCCGGCTCCACGCATTAATTCTGGTATTTTCTTTCCTCCGAAAAGTAGCAGGACAATGAGAAGTATTATTAATATCTCCTGTGTGCCCAGGCCGAGTAACATTGGTATGATCATGATTTTGTTTTTATATGATTGTATGTTTTGTATTAATCAGTTGTCTGGCTCGTAAACGTGCTATGCCTCTTCTGCTGATTTGAGGGTGTTCTGTTTCAGTTGCTCAACAAACGTGTCTATGCGATGCAGTTCCTTTGGTATGTCGATACGCTGTGGGCAATGGGGATTGCACTGACGGCAGTCGATGCAGTGGCTTGCCTGTCGCAGCTTTGGCACACTGCGGTCGTATCCCACAAGAAAACGCTTACGTGCCTGCTGGTAGTTGGGTGCCTCCATTGATTCCGGTACATCGCCTTTATTCACACATTTGTTGTAATGTGTGAATATGGCAGGTATGTCTATTCCGTATGGGCATGGCATGCAGTATTTGCAGTCGTTGCATGGAATGGTAGGGTATGAGTAGTATAGATGGGCAATCTCTGTCTCAAGCCATTCTTGCTCTGATTCAGGAATAGGGACAAGTGGACTGAACGAACGTATGTTGTCCTCAAGATGCTCCATGTAAGTCATACCGCTCAATACTGTGAGAATGCGTGGTTTTGACCCGCAATATCTGAAAGCCCATGAAGCCACGCTGTCCTCAGGACGCTGTTGCTTCAGCTGGGCGACAATGTGGTCTGGCATGACTGCCAGTCGTCCGCCAAGCAGTGGTTCCATGATCACTCCTGGTATGCCTCGCTTGTCAAGTTCTTCATACAGATACTTTGCATCGGTGTTGTTCGGATTCATCTTGTTGGCAAGGTTCCAGTCAACATAATTCATCTGAATCTGTACAAAGTCCCACTTGTATTCGTCGTGTTTTGATAGCAGGTAGTCGTAAACCTCAATGTCGCCGTGGTATGAGAATCCTAAGTTGCGTATGACACCTTTTTCTCTCTGTTCCAACAGGTAGTCGAGTATGCCGTTGTCAAGATACCTGCTGCGCAGGTTGTCCATGCCGCCCATGCCTATCCCGTGTAACAGGAGATAGTCGATATGGTCAGTCTGGAGGTATTTCAGTGAGTTGTTGAACATCTTGACTCCTTCCTCGTGGCTCCATTGCTCTGATGAGAAGTTGCTGAGCTTGGTTGCTATGAAGTATTTGTCTCTGCTGTATCCCGAGGCTTTCAGTGCTATACCTGTTGACTCTTCTGAATGACCCTTGCAATAGGCTGGGCTGGTGTCGAAATAGTTGACTCCGTGGTCGAGTGCGTATTTCACCAGTCTGTTGACCTGCTCCTGGTCTATCTCATCGTTCTCGTTGTTGGGGAGACGCATCATGCCATATCCCAAAAGACTCACTTTGTCATGGGTGGTGGGACACTCGCGGTATGTCATCTTGTCTGTAGGGACAGGGTCTGTATGGTGTCCCTTTGTGTCTATCTCGTCAGACTGACTGTCTGCTGACTTGCCCATGCATGCGGTTAGAGTTGCCGTTGCAGCAGTTGCTGCTGATATCTTGAGAAAATCTCTGCGATTTATATCTTTCATGTGAATGGTAATTGAATGTTGAACTTATAGTTCCCTGTGCTGCTCATGTCCTTCCACGTATATGGCAGAGAACGGACGTGCTGGACACAGGTTTTCGCATGAACCGCATCCTATGCACCATTCTGTGTCTATGGCTGGGAACATGAGGGTTTCTCGTCTGTTGACGGGTGTTCCGTCTGGATTGCACCATTCGCCCGTTTCGGGGTTCTGCTTCAGGGTCTTGTCTATTGGCACCATCTGTATGGCTCCTGCAGGGCAGTGTGTGGCACAGTTTCCGCATGTCTGCTTGTCTGTGAATGGCACACAATATTGTTTCAGCCATACAGCGTGACCAATCTGTGTGGCTTGCTTCTTCTCGATTGTGATGGGACGGATTGCGCCAGTAGGACACACTTCGGAACATCTCGTGCATTCTGGACGGCAATACCCCTTGTCATACCACATCTCTGGTTGCATGAGATGGTCAAGGTCTGACGAAGGAGAGAGGACTCCATTAGGGCAGTTGGCAATACACAGTTGACATGCGGTGCATCGCTGCTGGAAGTTACGTGCAGACAATGAACCTGGAGGGGTAATAGGCTTTCTTCTTGCAGGTCTCTTCTTCTCCTTTATAACAGCAAGTCCACCATCGGTGGTCTTGTCCTGAGCTATGAGGCTTGCACCGGCAATGGCAGTGCCGGCAATGGCAAAGAATGAGCGTCGTGACACGTTGCCTGTTTCCTGTGCAGGCACTGTCGTGTTTTGGCTTGTTTCTTCTTTTGCTGGCGAGGGAGTCACGCCTTTATCTTGTGTGTCTTGCACAGGTGTGGCGTATTTCGGATTCTTTGCTGTCAGTTTGATTGCACCTTTTACACAGGCGGATTCGCAGTTACCGCATACCACACAGCGTGAGTAGTCAATCTTGCTGACTTCTCCCTTTCTGATTGCTATACATGCTGCTTTGCAGTTCTTTGCACACAGTCCACAATGTGAACATTTGTTCTCGTCTATCTTAATCTTAAACAGGGAGAATTTTGACACGTAACCGAGCATCGTGCCTACAGGACAGATGGTGTTGCAGTATGTGCGTCCGTTGCGGAATGCAAGCACCAGCAATATGAGAGCTGCTATGCCTGCTGTTATGGCTGGTATCAGCGCAACTTTGTACGGTTCAACGTAGTAGAAGTCGTAGTTGCCATTTGCTTCTGACATCTGTGCCAGCACATTGTTTGCATCTATGTACAAGGGTTTCAGGAAAGACACGACCATACGTCCGTATGTGCTGTATGGTGCAAGCAGAAGTGCCAGTGTGTTGAATCCGGCAACGAACATCACTACGAATAATGCGAGTGATGATACTCTCAACCATGTCTTTGGCTTCGAATAGCTGTATTTGTTGGCATGCTTGGATTTTTTGTTCTTGCGGAAAATCTTCCATTTCCCAATCCATGCAAAAATGTCTTGTGTCACTCCAAGAGGACATATTACAGAGCAGTATATTCTGCCGAGTAACAATGTCAGCACCAATACCGCCACGATGGCAAAGATGTTCACGCACAATACTGCAGGCAAAAACTGGACTTTTGCCAGCCATCCGAATATCGGTTGTGTTGAACCTGTAAAGTCCAAAAACAGTAGTGTGACTCCGAGCAAGCACACGATGGCACATGCCGTGCGGATTTTTCTCAACATAGGTTAATTAGAATTACGTAAATAGTAAATTGTGCAGAGTAGTTTGTATTTGTATGCAAAAGTAGCGAAAAAAAAACACGGTGACAATGATTTCAAGATTTTTTTCCGTATCTTTGTGCAAAATTCACACATATAAGAGAAAAAGATGGAACAGGCACTTTATGTTTACAACACACTGACACGAAAGAAAGAAGTGTTCCGCCCACTGCATGCGCCACACGTGGGCATGTATGTCTGCGGACCTACAGTATATGGCGACGCTCACTTAGGACACGCCCGTCCTGCTATCACATTCGATATCGTATTCCGTTTCCTCAAGCATCTTGGCTACAAGGTGCGCTATGTCCGCAACATCACTGATGTGGGTCATTTGGAGCACGATGCAGACGAGGGTGAAGATAAGATTGCCAAGAAGGCTCGCCTTGAGCAGCTTGAGCCAATGGAGGTTGCACAGTATTACACAAACCGCTTCCACGAGGCTATGGATGCTCTCGGATGCTTGCCTCCAAGCATTGAACCTCATGCTACAGGACACATCATAGAACAGCAGCAGCTGGTGCAGGAGATTATTGATAATGGCTATGGATATGAGAGCAACGGCTCTATCTATTTTGATGTTGAGAAGTACAACAAGGATCATAAGTATGGCATTTTGTCTGGCCGTAGCCTTGAGAACACTAAGGATGCGAGTCGCGATACCCTTGCAGGAGTGGGCGAGAAGAAGAACCAGGCAGACTTCGCCCTTTGGAAAGCTGCTCAGCCAGAGCATATCATGCGTTGGCCATCACCTTGGAGCGATGGATTCCCTGGATGGCATTGCGAATGTACTGCAATGGGCAGGAAATACCTCGGAAGTCATTTCGATATTCATGGCGGAGGTATGGATCTCATCTTCCCTCATCATGAATGTGAGATAGCACAGGCGGTGGCAAGTCAGGGTGACCAGATGGTTAACTATTGGCTGCATAACAACATGATTACTATTGATGGTCAGAAGATGGGCAAGTCACTCGGTAATTTCATCACGTTGCCACAGTTCTTCGCAGGAGACCATCCAAAATTGGAACGTGCTTACAGCCCTATGACGATACGTTTCTTCATCCTTCAGGCACACTACCGTTCTACTGTTGATTTCAGCAATGATGCTCTTATGGCGGCAGAAAAGGGACTGGAGCGACTGTTGGATGCATGGAGAAACATACAGGCAATCACAGTTGCTGATGGCGGTTCCGTTACTGTTGAGGCTGTCAATGCCATTCGTCAGAAGTGCTACGATGCCATGTATGACGATTTCAACACTCCAATAGTCATCAGCAACCTCTTCGAGGCATGTAAAGTAATAAATCAAATCGTTGATAAGAAGGCAACAATCACAGCCGATGCACTTGAGGCAATGAAGAACCTCTTCCAGACATTTGCATTTGACTTACTTGGAATAAAGGCTGGCAGTGCCGCTGTCTCTGCAGGTGGTGATGGTAGCGATGCTCGTGAGGAAGCATTCGGAAAGGTTGTCGATATGTTGCTTGAACAGCGTATGAAAGCCAAGGCAAACAAGGACTGGGCAACAAGCGACCTTATTCGTGACAGTCTTGCTGCACTTGGATTTGAAGTTAAGGATACAAAGGACGGCTTCTCTTGGAAACTCAACAAGTAAATTGTTTATGGAACGTGCAAAACTTATAACAACAATAATATCGCTGGTCTTCGTGGTTTTATGCCTCGGAGCCAGCGTTTATTTTTCAGTGGCATTGCCATCGGGCGACCCTAATCTGTCCACATTCTACATCATGGATGCCGTTTTTGCTGTTGCTGCGGTATGGTTTGGATTCAATGTACGAAATCTCTTGAAAAATAAGAGTTGAAGACCCTCCCCCGACCCTCCTTGTGAGGAAGGGAGTTTTGGATATTTTTAATACGTTACTAAATAAGTGAAAAACAATGAAAAAGATTAGCATGATGTTATTAATGACTGTCATGGCATCGATGAGTGTTATGGCAAAGAGTCTCGTACTGACGCTGACAGACGGCTCGTTAGTGTATTACCAGCTTGGTGGCGAGACAAACCCTAAGATGCGTTTTGTTGAAGGTAAGCTTACCGTAGAAGCAGACGCTTTTGAGTTCTCGGGTATTAAAAATTTCTATATATCCAATGAGGACGCTCCTGATGCCATAGAGCAGACAGAGGCAGAGCAGTTGTGTTCGTTCCATGCTAACAGCGTGACGGTGAAGGCTTCGTCGTTGGGTGCTGTCAAGGTATTTTCTGCCAATGGCTCACAAGTTAAGCCTGTCGCTAATTCTGTTGGTGACTATGTGAACATTGACCTGTCAGGATTGCCTAATGGCGCCTACGTGATAAGCGTTGGTAAGAGTGCTTTCAAAGTCTTAAAGAGATAACACAGGTGCATTATGAAGAAGATACTTACAATGGCGCTTACAATGTTGTCTTTTGCAACATTGCAGGCACAGACAGAAAAACCAAATAACATTTGGATTCATTACGAAGATCGTTTCTGCATGAACGATTCTTTGACCTTGAACAACATTGATTCTATTGAGTTCACAAACACAGCACTCAAGAGATACCAGTATAAGGAAAGCACAGGCAAGGCAATAGCGCTTACCAAGAACTATCCTAAAGTTCCTTTCGTGTTAGACTTCACCTTTGCTCGCCATTTGGCAAGGCCAAGTGGATATTCAAACTGTGATTACACCAACGAAGCATCACAGTGGTGCTTTCAGCGTAGCATGGAGTCGGAACATTTCATCTGTTTCTGGGAAAGTGGAATGTCGAAGAGTGGCAATACCGTGTCGTACGGCGGTTCGTCAGTAAATGTCAAGACATTGCTTTCGAATGGTGAGAAGATTTTTGAAATCTATGTGAATAAACTTGGCTTCCTTGTTCCTGGCAAGTCGGTGACTGACAAAACTAAGATTCACATGTACCTTGTGAAGACAGCGGGGGACGGTTCGTCGTGGCGTGCCGACGGTTCCGGTCAGGATGGTGTGTCATTCTACATGGATGGAAGTACCATGAGGTCGAAATACACTCCTGTGGGATTGTTCCACTGTACGACAAGTGCTGCCACAGCACGAGGCGGACATACCCCTGCACACGAGATAGGACACGTGTTCCAGTATCTCGTTAGTGCAGACCTCGGTCAGACACACGGTCTCAACTACGGATTCGGAGCAGGTGCAAGTGGTGGCAACTGCTGGTGGGAAGACTGTGCCAACTGGCAGGCATACAAGGTCTATCCAGAGCGTCAGTTTACTGATGGCGAGTACTATGAGCAGTACATGACCAAGCACCACCTCAACATCCTGCACGAGGATGCACGTTATACAAACTGTTTCTATCATGACTTCTGGTGCATGAAGCATGGAATGAACACGGTGGGACGTGTATGGCGAGAGAGCATAAAGCCTGAAGACCCTATGGAGGCGTATATGCGCATATTCGGTCTTTCTGTGAGTGAATTTGCTGATGAAATGTACGAGTGTTTCTCACGTATGGCTACATGGGACATCGACGAGGTGCGCGACCGTGCCAAGGCAAAGATCGGTTCGCATGTTCAGCGTCTTATCGAGCCTTCGGATGCGTTGGTGACAAGCAAGCTCGACGGCAATTCTAACGACTGGTGGGTAGTTGATCCTAACTATTGCCCTCAGAACTATGGATACAACATCAATCCGCTCAAGATTCCTGCAGCAGGAACAGTTGCGAAGGTAACATTCCGTGGCATCGCTGGTGCTACAGGATACAGAAGCATCAATACAGCACAGGCAGGATGGCGTTACGGACTTGTTGCATACACTACTACTGGCGAACGTGTATATTCGGAGGTGCAGTCAGATGCAAAGGATGGCGTGGCAGAAATCACGATTCCAGAGAACTGCCGCAACCTCTGGCTCGTTGTCATGGGAGCTCCGAAGACATACTGGCGTCATGCATGGAACGATGACGTGACAGATGACGAGCAGTGGCCATACGCCGTGAAGTTTGAGGGTACAGGTCCACTCGGAGTGAATCGTACATACGGCGAATACCCAGAAGACTATGAGCGTAGGGACACTACTGTGGTAATAAATGCAAAACTTACATACAGCTCAAGCAGCTATTCGAGCGTGAGGGTACAGTATGACATGGATGCAATCTCGAAGGCACTTGGACTTTCTACAAAGCAAATGCAGTCGCTCAAGAGAAATGATACTACTTCAAATGCCGGTGACATTCGTTTCGCAGGTGTGAATGCAGACGGTACGACGATGAATTTCTCGACAACAACCTCTACATCATCATCAACATGCTACGGACATTGGTTCACTACGGCAGGAAAGGTGGTAGGATACGACTCTACGGCTGCAATCTTCGCTGAATTGTATCCGGACAAGTATGGATGCTACGTCGGACAGTATCCAGGCAAACTCACCAGAGGCAGAACTTATGTCATCCGTCAGGCAATCGTCTATACTCATACGGACGGTAAGATGTATAAGGCTATCATGGAAGTGCATCTCACGATAGTATAACCCCAATTCTATTTGGGATAAAATAAATCAGCCGATGCTAAAACAAGCATCGGCTGATTTATTTAGGTTTATGGTTTGGAGTTTATGGATGAGGGTTGAGTGTAGGGAAGCCCCTAAGCTATAGTAGTCCTTTCTCCTTCTCCTTTCTCCTTCCCCTTTACCCAATCTTCATGAATTCCTTTATGAATTGGTCTTTTTCCAGAACTCCGTAAGCACCGTTTTTGCAGCTTTCTTCACTGAATGTGTTTACGTTATCTGCTTCTATTCCTGGTGCATATATAAGGAACGGTATAGGTTCGTTCGTATGTGTGCGGTGTGCAACAGGAGTAGGGTGGTCTGGAAGTACGGCAATAGCTACAGGCTCCTTGTCTGCATCCAGTGTTCCTGGCTTTCCCCAGTCCTTTACAGCCTCGTAGATTGGTCCTATTGCACGTCTGTCAAGGTAATCTATTGTTGCTAATTTCAACTCTAAATTTCCGTCATGACCAGCCTCGTCGCTTGCCTCGATGTGCAGGTACACGAAGTCATCAGTCTTCAATGCTTCTATTGCTGCTTGGGCTTTGCCTTCATAGTTAGTGTCGGCAAGTCCTGTGGCACCTTCCACGTCAATGACGCGCAGACCTGCCAGCGAACCGATGCCACGTATCAGGTCAACGGCAGTAATGACGGCACCACGCTTAATCTGAGGGAATGTGGTGGTTACTGGTGTCATGTGTGGGCGATAGCCTCCTGCCCATGGCCAGATGCTGTTTGCAGGGTCTTTACCTTCTGCAATGCGCTGTGCATTGAATGGGTGCTTTGACAGCAGTTCCTGCGACTTTATGATGAGCATGTTGATAAGCGATGCTGTCTGTGCTGCAGACAATGCTGTGGCTGGTGCTCCCTTAGCCAACTCACGCTGTTCTGCCTCTAAGTCTGGCTGTACGAGGAGAGGACGCCAAGGTTTCAATGGCACATCATGAGGAGGGGTGCAGTTCAGGTGCTTGCTGCCTCCGTGTATCACGAGAAGATGGCGATACTGTACACCAGTGTAGAAGTCCACTCTGCCTTTCCCGTATTTCTCTTCCACCTCGGCATCACATGCAAGGTTCTCTTGCAGATATTTGATGAGGATGTCACCTTCTGCTGTGTCCAGATGTCCGCACGAATGATTTTTGATGTGGTCGTCTTCTATGCAGATGATATTGCAGCGTATAGCCATGTCGTCAGGTGCCAGTTCCACTCCTATGCTTGCAGCTTCAAGCGGACCGCGTCCTTCATATACTTCGTTCTGGTCGTAACCGAGTATGCTGCTGTTGGCAACCTCGCTTCCGGGATGGAATCCGTCCTGCACGGTCTTGAGCATGCCTGTGCGTCCATTCTTTGCAAGCATGTCCATGTATGGTGTCTCGGCATACTGAAGAAGTGTCTTGTTGCCAAGACTCTCAACAGGCCAGTCTGCCATACCGTCGCCAAGAATAATTATATGCTTCATTTCAGATTAAGTAGGTGATCATAATTAGTTTTATAATAAATGCGACAAAGAGAGTGCAGATATTACAAAAACGACCTACTTGTACATTATTAAATTATTTTTATTACCTACTAAAATTAAATGTTCGCAATGCTCATGATGTCTGCGAATACACCAGCAGCAGTCACAGAGGCACCTGCTCCGTATCCTTGAATGAGCATTGGGTAGTCGTGGTAGCGCTCAGTGGTGATGAGGATGATGTTGTTGCTGCCTTCAAGGTCATAGAACGGATGATGCTCGTCCACTTGCTGCAGCGATACGCTGCCCTTGCCGTTCTCAAGCTTTGCAACAAAACGCCAGTGCTTCTTGTTCTCCTCAAGTACCTTGCGCTTTGCCTCGAAATCTGCATCGAGGGTAGGGAGGTTCTTCCAGAACTCATCCAGAGAGCCCTCAAAGAAGCTGTTAGGGATG
>JAZLHP010000049.1:0-2264 GCA_045616905.1 Bacteroidaceae bacterium | reverse complement strand
TGGCTCTGTGGTGATGTAGGTGTCGTTGGAGGGAAGCGAGAAACCAAGTGATCCCACCTTCTCAAAACCGCCGTAATCATGAGCATTGTAGGTCACCGCCCCACCTTTCAATCGTTCAACCAATGCCTTTGTCGCAGCATTATCTGCGAGTTTCACCGTTATAGTGTTGTTATTTACTATCAAATTCATAGTCAAATTTTGTTGTTCATTATCTGTTGGCGGCATTGCATTAACTTCTTCACTCTGGCAAGCCATCATGACCATAGCCATGAAAACTATATAAAGATGTGAAATATAATTCTTCATGTGATATTCTTGTTAATTATGCCGCTCTCCATTGGATTGGAGTCTTTCCTGTCATAGCTTTGAAGAAGCGGACGAAGTGTTGTGGGTATTCAAAGCCAAGGCGTTGGCTGACTTGAGTGACGGGAAGCCCCCCTCGATCTCCCCCAACGGGGGATGACGTGAGTAACTCCTTGGCTTTGGCAAGGATGCGGTCATTGATGAGGTCTTTGGCTGTTCGCCCTGTCTCTGTCTTTACCAATGTGCCGAAGTAACCTGTAGATAGACAGCACTTGTCGGCAAAGTAAGCAACAGTTGGTAAACCCTCACGTTCTGCCTTTTCTGAGATATAATCATCGAGAAGGGAAAGGAATTTCTTTACAACCGAATGATTGATCTCTTCGCGAGTGATGAACTGACGGTCGTAGAAACGGAGGCAGTAGTTCAGGAGAAGTTCGATGTGGCTCACAACCAATTCGCGTGTGTGCTTGTCGATGGCATGATGCAACTCCTGCTCTATCATGGCAAGGACTCCCTTGAAGATTTCTACCTCCTGAGCGGAGAGGTGAAGTGCCTCGTTGCTGGTATAATCGAAGAACTCATAACGGCTCATCTGCTTGCCCAATGACGTGCGGTTGAGCAGATCGGGATGGAAAGCCAAACCGATGTATTTTGCAAAGGGCACCTCTGGGTTTGGTTCTACTGTTACTACCTGTCCTGGTGCAAAACTCGTTACGGTCATTTCGTCGAAGTCGTACTCTGTGCGACCGTAAGAAAGCTTGCACCCCTTGTTCTCCTTCAGGTAGATGGCATAAAAGCCGTAGTGCATCATGCACTCCTTGATATGCTCTGTATTATCTACATGAATAACGCTTACAAGGGGATGAAGTGTCTCCATCCCGTTGTAGTCGTTGAATTGCTGTATTGTATCTAAATGAATCTGTTGCATTTATTTCATATTCTCATTAAAGAAAGCTTCCAACTTATCCCAAGGTATTACCTTGTCCTTTCCGCCATCGTAAAGGTCGCAATGGCTGGCTCCAGGAATAATCATTAGTTCCTTGTTCTCTGGAACAGAGTTTGGTTTGCGAACAGCATCGTAACCTTCTGCCTTACCCTCTGTCATGTACTTGTATGCAGCTTCGCCGAAATAGCGTGAGTGAGCCTTCTCACCATGAACAATGAGTACGGCCGAGCGAATCTCATTGATATAATAAAGGAAGCGGGTGTTGGCGTATGCCTGACAACCGAAGGTGTGCCAACCATCGTTGCTGTTGCCCGAACGCTTATGATAGCCACGTGGAGTCTTGTAGTAATCATAGTAATCCTTCACGAATTGTGGAGCATCGTCTGGCAGAGGGTCAACAACGCCACCGCCCTGGGTTGTCTTGCCTGTACGGGCAGCCTTCATGCGCTCATCGGCAAGTGCCTTTCGTGCAGCCGATCGTGCCTCTTCGTTGTTGTCAGCATCGAAGTAACCATTGCCATTCACACGGCTCATATCGTACATCGTCATAGCGGCAGTTGCCTTGATGCGAGGATCGATGGCTGCTGCATTGAGTGCAATGCCGCCCCAACCGCAGATACCGATGATACCAATCTTCTCTGCATCCACATCCTCACGCATGGAGAGGTAGTCAACAGCAGCAAGGAAATCCCCCGTATTGATGTCTGGTGATGCGGTTCGACGTGGTTCGCCAGAAGACTCTCCAGTAAACGAAGGATCGAATGCCAAAGTGATAAAACCACGCTCAGCCATGGTCATGGCATAAAGACCAGAACATTGCTCCTTGATGGCTCCGAAAGGACCACTTACGGCAATAGCCTTCATCTTGCCATTTGCATTCTTCGGAATGTAAAGGTCAGCAGCAAGGGTAAATCCGTACTGCGTCTTGAATGTCACCTTTTCGTGATTAACCTTCTCACTCAATGGGAACGTCTTGTCCCATTCCTGAGTCATAGTGATGCTTTGTTCATTGTTC
>JAZLHP010000048.1:0-7310 GCA_045616905.1 Bacteroidaceae bacterium | reverse complement strand
GGAGGTGATGGGGTACAGGGTGATGGTCAGCAGGATAGTGTGTGAGGGTGATTTCTATTGGATATACCAGAACCGTACGAGGTTGTCGCTGTATGATAGGAGGTCGGGGCAGCTGGTGTTTATGGCGACTGACGGTAGTGTGTATCCTGAGCCTCTGAGCACTAATCGTCCGTTGGCGAGGTGTGCTGACGGCAGGGGTGTTTGGACTTGTGCCGGCAAGCGTCTGATAAGGGCGTGGCATGAGGGTATGAATATTCATTGGAGGGGGGTTGACGATGTTGTTCTGCCTAACTATATTTCTGCGATAAATGATGTGGGGAATGGTGATCTGCTGATTGGTACGGAGAAGCAGGTGTTTCTCTATTCGTATGGGAGTCGCTCTCTTAAGCAGCTGACGGATTCTGTGGGAACGGTGCAATGGGTGGGTCTTGACAGGAACGGGAAACTGCAGTTTTCTGTGGATCCGAGGACAAGGGTCTGTCTTACTGACCGTTTCGGTCATCAGTGGACAATGGATGAGCTTACTCTGACTGAGAGTTACAGGGGGGCAAGCCGTGTGATAAGGGCCTCTGACAGGGGGGTGGAAATGGATTATTTCTGTGACTTGACATTGGCTGGGGATAGTGTGTGCCTGGGGGGTGCTGGTGCGTTTTGTATCATCGGACATAGTGAGGAACTTGAGCGTGCGTTGCCTGATGACAGGATTGTGGTGACTTCGTATGTCAAGGACAGGTATGTGACGGTTTCTACCATGAATCATCTGTATGCGCACATGATTCAGTATGCTTACAGAATTGATAGTGGTGCATGGTGTGTGCTGCCTGTTGGCGACAATAAGATAGATTTAAGCAGGGTGGGTGGAGGCCATCATGTGCTATATGTTAAGGCTACGGATGAGCACGGGGTATGGCATGACAGTCAGGAGTGTATGACCTTTGAGGTTAGCAAGCCGTTGTCAGAAAGTCGCGTACTATGGATTCTGCTCACTCTTGTATCTGTTGGTGTGTCTGTTTGTGTAATAGTAATACGTAATGTTCGTAGGAAAAAACGAAATAGAGTTAATGAGGAAAATGCAGAAAGAGTAGAAACGCCAGAAATAACTGTACCTGCTAAAAAAGACCAGTTCCTCGTGAGGGTTGAGGAACTGGTGCATAAGAATCTGGATAATGCTGATTACGATGTGGACTGCTTGTGCCGTGATCTTGCTATGAGTCGCATGAGCATGTACCGTAAGTTTCAGAGTGTGATTTCTGTGACTCCTTCTGAGTTCATACGTAATTACCGGCTGCAACGTGCTTCTGAACTGCTGCTGAATACTGATAAGTCTGTTACGGAGGTTGCTTATAGTGTGGGTTTCACTTCGCCGCAGTATTTCAGCAAATGTTTCAAGGCTTTTTATGGGGTGCAACCTTCATCCTTTAACCTTCACCCTTCTCTGAAGAAGTCGAGCATCTCGTAGATTTCTTCTTTGTTGGCTGTCTGGTTTATGCGTATGTCGCCTATGCCGCCCATGAGTGTGAAGTTGATGATGCCTGCCGTGTTCTTCTTGTCGTGTGTCATGTACTGGTACAGCTCTTGGTAGTGGTCGCACGTGATGGGCAGGGTGCCGTAGTTCTGTTTTATGAATTGTACGGTCTGTCGCATGTGATGGGTAGGGAATCCTGTCTTGGTGCAGCTGAGATAGAGTTCGCAGATGAGCCCCCATGCCACGGCGTATCCGTGGAGGTAGGGGTGGCGTGTGAGTGCCCATGACTCGAAGGCGTGGCCTGCGGTGTGTCCGAGGTTGAGTGCTTTGCGGATTCCGTGTTCGAGTGGGTCTTCCGTGACGATGTGCTCTTTTATTGCCACGCTTTTTGCCACCATCTGGCTGAGGTGCTGGTAGTCGATGTTGTCGATGTCGAAATTGAGCAGTTCGGCAAAGTTGTCCTCGTTGCTTATGATGCCGTGTTTAAGCATTTCTGCGTAGCCTGACAGTATGTTCTCGTGGTCGAGGGTGCGCAGGAAGGCTGTGTCGAGAATGACGGTGTGTGGCATGCTGAAGACTCCGATTTCGTTTTTCAGTCCGTTGAAGTTGATGCCTGTCTTTCCGCCTACTGATGCATCGACCATGGAGAGCAGGGTGGTGGGGATGTTGATGTATGTGATGCCTCGCTTGAAGGTGCTGGCTGCGAATCCTCCGAGGTCGGTGACCATGCCGCCTCCGAGGTTCACCATGAGTGAGTGGCGTGTGCCTCCTGCGGTTGACAGTTCTGTCCACACGTGTGCAAGTGTGTCGATGGTCTTGTGTGTGTCGGTGGTTCCTATGACGATGGGTATGGCGTCTTTCATGCACTCGATGTCTTGCACGAGTGGCTGGCACAGACGGCTGGTGGTCTCGTCCATCAACAGGAACAGTTTGTCATGCTTCACTTCGCTTACTGCTGCTGTGAGCGCTTCGTCAATATTGGTTGATATTACTACTTTGTTTGCCATGCTGGTATGATTTTTTTGTTGAAGGGTTGAGAGTTGAGGGTTGACTCCTTCACCCTTTAACCTTCATCCTTATTAATATAATGGTGTGTTGATGTCGAACACTTTCTCGGCATCTTTCAATCGTGGGTGATTGGCATCTTTTGCTGATAAAATGCGGCCTTCGGCTGGGACTTTCCAATCGATGCCGAGGTCTGGGTCGTCCCATGCTATCGCTCCTTCGCTCTCTGGGGCATAGTAGTTGTCGCATTTGTACTGGAAGACTGCTTCGTCGCTCAGCACGGCGAATCCGTGTGCGAATCCACGGGGTACAAAGAACTGCCGGTGGTTGTCTGCTGTGAGTTCTACTGCCACATGTTTGCCGTACGTCGGTGAACCCTTGCGTATGTCAACTGCCACGTCTAATACGGCACCTTTCACCACACGCACAAGTTTCGATTGTGTATATGGTGGTTTCTGGAAGTGCAAGCCGCGCACCACTCCGGCAACGCTGCTGCTCTCGTTGTCCTGCACAAAAGTGGTCTTACACACTTTCTCTTCGAACTCGCGTTGTGAGAATGACTCGAAGAAGTATCCGCGTGCATCACCAAACAAACGGGGTTCGATGATTTTCACTCCTTCTATTTCTGTGTCAATTACATTTATCATATTATGCTCTGATTATTTTATTTAGGCAGTTATATAGAATTTGGCACATGGTACCTTCTGCACTTATGTTTTTTTATGGACGGTCGTTCCTCCCTTAAATTCTCTTCAATTTAACTTCAATGTGACTTCAATAATTGCAGAAACATTGCTGAATAATTGCAGATAATTTCTTCTGGAGAGGCGTGCTCTTTTGATTGTTTATTATCATAGGAATCGCAACGATGAGAGCGAAGCGTCCAAAACAACTAAAGGCGCAGTCTTAAATAACACGATGCCAAATAGTATATAGTTACCTTTATTTAACTTTCGCAAAGTATGTTGTGCGAAGTGGTAGTGTGTGCTGGTTGCCGGTGAGCTCGATTTCTTGCTCCAGACGGATGTCGGCACATGATGCTCCTACCTTTATCATGAATCTGCCTGGGTCAACAGCCCATTGCCCGTCAATGTAATAGCCGAACTGTTCGGGTGATAATGTCATCTTTACGGTTTGCTTCTCTTGGGGCTTGAGGCTCACACGTTTGAATCCCTGCAGTTGTATCGGTTTGAGCTTTGCGGAACGTTCGAGAGGTGAGATATACACTTGCACAATCTCGTCACCATCCATGTTTCCGTCGTTCTTCACTTCAAACGAGATGTTTATCTCTTTGCTGTCGGTGGCTGTGCTGTTGTCTGCTTTCAGGTTGGAATATGAGTATGTGTTGTAACTTAGTCCGTATCCGAAAGGGTATGCTATTCGTGGGTCGTTGTCTGTTATGCCATAGTTGTAGCAGATTGGCTCGTTGAGTTCAACCGCAGGGTAGCTTACGCTTAGTTTTCCTGATGGATTAGCCTGTCCTGTCAGTATCTCTGCTATGGCATTGCCACCTTCTTCTCCCGGGTACCATGCTTGGATGATGGCTGCGCACTTGTCGGCTATTGACGATATCACTTGTGCTCTACCACCGAATACTACAAGTATGACAGGCTTTCCTGTCTCGATGAGTTTCTTGACGTATTCTTCCTGTCTGCCTGGCAATCGCATGTGCTGGCGGTCACGGTTCTCGCCGCACAGTATGGCGTTCTCACCCATGGCGGCAACGATGATGTCGCTTTGGTTTGCCTGTTTCATAGCCTCCTCCATGTTGGCATCTTCTCCGCTGTCAATCATGCGGTTTTGTATGTCGTGGAGGTATGCCACACGAGGGTCGCCGCTTTGCTCCACCATTGTCTCTACCGTCTCTGTCCAGTCGCAACCGCGTGAGTAGCTGAGGGAGCATCCTGCATCGGCAAGGGTCTTTTCGAGTCCTTCACGGAGTGTTACGATGCGTGGGTGCAGGGCATCTTCAATAGATTGTTTCCAGAAGAAACGCATTGACTGGTAGGTGTAGTCGCCTAACATTGCCCACATGCTGTTGGCATTAGGACCTGTGAGGAACACGCGGCTGTTGCCTGTCAGTGGAAGAGCCCCTTCGTTCTTGAGCATCACCACCGATTGCACGGCAAGGTCATGTGCCACTTGTCGTTCTTCCTTTGTGTCAAATTCTATGTGACCGGTTTCGTATAGCTTAGGGTTGTCATCAAGCATGCCTAATTCTGCTTTCAGTCGCAACACACGCTTGACTGCTTTCTCAAGTGTCTCTTGTGTAACCAGACCTTGGTCAATGGCTTCCTGAAGATGCTTGTAGCTGTTGCCTTCTGGGAAATCCACATCGTTACCGGCATTGATGGCAGCAGCAGCTCTCTGCACATCATTCATGTTGTCATCAATCTGCTCGATGGATCCATAGTCGCTGACCATTATCCCCTCAAAACCGAGATAGTCACGTAGTATCTCTTGTTGCAGCTGAGGGTTTGCAACGCATTTTGTGCCGTCAACAGCATGATAACCAGTCATTACGGATTTGCTTTTTGCCAATCTGATGATGGTTTCGTGAGGAAGCAGTATCTCCTCCATCAGTTCTTTCTTGTCTGCATCGCCACCGCCACCATATCCTAAGAAATGTTTTGTGGTGGCAGCTACACCCTCGCTCATGTCGTTGTGGTGTTGAAGTCCGTTGACGAAAGCCACTCCCATCGATGCCGACAGGTAGCTGTCTTCTCCGTATGATTCCTCAAGTCGGTTGAACGATGGGTTGCGCACGACATCCACCATTGGTGACAAGGCAAGGAAACCGCCTACTTTACGTAGTGCTGTACCTGTCTGATATGTCTTCTTCTCTGCCAGTTCGGGGTTGAAAGAGCATGCCAATCCTATTTGCTGTGGATACACAGTCGCTTCATATCCGTTTACACCACTCAGCACCTCTTCGTGAAAAAGGGCAGGTATGCCGTTTGGTGTGTTGTGGATGAGCCAGTCCTGCATTTGTGCAACCATGTCACGCAAATCGTCTGGCGTTTTACGTGTGTTAAGGGCAAACTGTGAGAAATGTCCCACTCCGTTAGGTATGAGTTCTTCACATTTCTTAGTGTTGAGCTTGCCGTTCTCATCAAAGAATTGCGGTAAATACAATCCATGTAGCTGTGCAATGCGTTCTTCTTGAGTCATTTTCTCATACAACGCGTCCACTTTGTTATCAATGGAGCTGGAATTGCACGATGTCAGGGTAGATGCTGCCAATCCCATTGCTATAAAGATATTCTTAATGTTATTGTTCATTCTAAATTCTAAAAGTACTTAGGTTATAGTTAGTAAAGCATTATTGCCGATTATTTAAGTATAAATGTCGAATATTATGTGTAATTGTCGATTATTAAGTATTATTGCCGAAGCCCAGATGTTTTTGATGTCATGGGGAGTAGAATCACTTGCCGACAACTATCTTCTTGCCATCTTTTATATAGATACCAGGAGCCTCAATCTCATTTATGCGTTGACCGGATAATGTGTACGTGCCATTCACCTTTGCCTTGCCTGCATTGTCAGTCTGTTTTTCTGTATACACATCGTCAATTCCTGTGGTCATGTATGTCTTGAAAGCTGTGAACGCCTCGGTTACAGGCCATTGGCTGGATTCCCACCAGAATCCTCGATTTATCCATCCGCTCATCACCTTGTTTCCAGCTCCGTTTCCAGCTTCTTCCGGACACCAGTAATACAATCCCTCCACATTATCGTGCTTGTTGAGTTCCTCTACAAGATCCTTTATGTACTTTGCCTGACCTGATGCAGTTGCTGCCCAAGTATCAGTTGTGTTGTATTCTGCAGACGATGGGAAGTAAGCATGGTAATATGCAGTTTCCACAATCATGACAGGAGTCGTAGGGAAAGAAGTGTCCAAAGTGTTTAGGGTTGTTGAGAGGTCTGTGAGATAACCATGGAAGAAAGGATAGTAACTCAAACCGATAATGTCATAATCAACCTTGTTGGTGTTGAGGAACGAGTAGAACTTTCTTGATTCCTCACTCTTTCCTGAGCGTTCGGTATGAATGACAATCTTTGCCTCAGGTGTTACCTCTCTGACTGCCTTTGCTGCAGAGTTTAGGAATTTGCTCAAGCGTTTCCATTGAACAGACGAAGCCGTCTGAGTGGTTGTTGTGTAGCATTTGTCGCTTGTGTTGCGCCACAGCATGCCGTATGTAATCTCATTGCCGATTTGCACTAAATCAGGAGTCGCTCCACAATCCACTAAGCTCTCAAGACAGCGTTTGGTGTAGCTGTACATGGAGTCGGTAAGTGCTGCATCGCTTGTGTTCTTTTTCCATGATGCAGGTATGGCCTGAAAACTTGGGTCAGCCCACGAATCGCTATAGTGAAAGTCAACCATCAACTTAGCCCCCGAATCCTTTATTCGTTTGCCCAGAGCCTTGACATACTCTAGGTCTTGACAAACCGCAGGATTAGTGCTGCCGTCGTTGTCCATTCCGCTTGGTTCCACGAAAAGTCTTACACGGAAAGAGTTCATCCCAGCCTGTTGTTTCAGGTAAGTGATGACATTTGTTATCGCCTTACCGCTTGTGTTCAGATGCTTGGTGCCAGCATCCTCATACGCCTTAAGAAGAGAGATATCTCCACCTACCATTTTCTGTGCCTGAACATTCATGCACATGGCTGCAACTATAATAAATAATAATTTCTTCATGTCTGTCCTTATTTTTTTGCAAAGGTACGATTAAGTGAGAGAAATACCAAATTTATTTGAGTATTTCCGAACGTGAGTACCTTCGACCGAAGGTCAACGTACGAATAAGTGAGAGAAAAACAATAATCTTTTTAG
>JAZLHP010000047.1:0-48495 GCA_045616905.1 Bacteroidaceae bacterium | reverse complement strand
ATTTTTTCTGGCTTTTGAGTGAGTGATGCGGGCATCATGACCGAAAAAACAGGGAAAAGATGTAAGGAAATAATCAAAATGGATACGAGAACCTTAAAAAACAAATATCATTGTGTCCTAATGAACTATTTGGGTTTAATTTAGTGCTAATAATTAACTTTAACGTAATTACTTTTTGCTGTAACGTGAAAAACGATTAACTTTGCACATTGATTTGCACATTGAATAGAATCTGATTACACATTATTTATATATTTAGATAGATATGAATTTCTATAGCACAAATGGTAATGCTCCTATCGCTTCGCTTGAGAAGGCTGTGGTGAAGGGACTTGCAGAGGATAAGGGACTCTACATGCCGGAGCGTATTAAGGCGCTGCCAAAAGAGTTTTTTGATAACATCGAGAATCTTTCTTTTCAGGAGATAGCATATACTGTGGCTGACGCATTCTTCGGTGAGGATGTGGATGCTGACAGCTTGAAGCGTATTGTGTATGACACATTGCAGTTTGATGTGCCTGCTGTGAAGGTGACTGACAGCATTTATTCGCTGGAGCTGTTCCACGGTCCTACTTTGGCATTCAAGGATGTGGGTGCCCGTTTCATGGCTCGTCTGCTGCAGTATTTCCTCAAGAAGGGTGATTCGGCACAGGGTGAGGTGAATGTGCTGGTTGCTACATCGGGTGACACGGGTTCGGCTGTTGCCAACGGTTTCCTCGGTGTGGATGGCATTCACGTGTATGTGCTTTATCCTCAGGGTAAGGTGTCGCCAATCCAGGAGTGCCAGTTCACAACTCTCGGTCAGAACATCACTGCGGTAGAGGTGGATGGTGTGTTTGACGATTGTCAGGCGCTTGTGAAGAATGCGTTCATGGATGCTGATTTGAATGCTCACATGAAGCTGACGAGTGCTAACTCTATCAACGTGGCTCGTTTCTTGCCTCAGGCATTCTACTATTTCTATGCGTATGCTCAGATGAAGAAGTTGGGCAAGGCTGACGAGATGGTGGTGTGCGTGCCTTCTGGTAACTTCGGTAATATCTGTTCGGCACTCTTCGGCAAGAAGATGGGACTGCCAGTGAAGCGTTTCATTGCTGCCAACAATGCCAACGACATATTCTTCAAGTACTTGCAGACTGGTGAGTATAACCCTAAGCCATCGGTGCAGACTATTGCCAATGCTATGGATGTGGGTGACCCAAGCAATTTCGCACGTATCTATGACCTGTATGGCAAGGATCATGCTGCGATTTGTGCTGACATCAGTGGTGCAACATACAGTGATGAGCAGATTGCTGACACCATCAAGGAGGTGAAGGCTGAGACTGGATATGTGTGTGACCCTCATGGTGCTTGCGGTTATCGTGCGCTGAAGGAGGGACTGAAGCCTGGTGAGGTGGGCGTGTTCCTCGAGACAGCTCATCCTGCTAAGTTCAAAGACACTGTTGACGGCATCCTTGGTGAGAGCATCGACATCCCTGCTAAGCTTGCTGCTTTCATGGAAGGCACTAAGCAGAGCATTCCTATGAGCAAGGAGTTTGCTGACTTCAAGAAGTTCTTGATGGAAGCATAGGGAGTATGCTTGCAAAGCTTTAACATATTATTTTATCTGTTTTGAAGAAGACAAAGCTACAGAAGCGTAACAGCCGTGAGCGTCTGCTGACGAAAATCGGCTTGGTGATAGTGTCAACACTTATCATTGTGTATTTCATGCCTCGTGGTAACGATTTCACTTATACGTATGAGATCGGGAAGCCGTGGGGATATAATGCTCTGTATTCTTCTTCAAAGTTTGGCATTTACAAGAGTGATTCGCTGCTGAATCACGAGAAGGACAGTGTGGCACGACAGGTGCAGCCGTATTTCAATATGGACACCAACGTGAAGAACAAGGCGACGGAGTTGTTGCACGAGACGCTTGCTGAGAATTGGGATGACATAAACTCACGTCGTAATGTGCTGTTCCTAACGGCATTGCTGGACACGGTGTATGGTCATGGCATATTGTCGAACGATGATTATGCCACTCTGATGAAGGACGGCAATGAGAGGGTGCGTCTGCTGATAGAGAATAACTCGCTGTCGGTGCCGGCATCGTATGTGTTCTCGGAGAAGTCGGCGTATGAGTTCATCATCAAGTCGAGACGGATGAACATGTCGGGCGATGACCTGAAGGGGTACAATGTCAATGAGTATCTGTATGTTAACCTCACGCTTGACGAGAACAAGACAAAGACGGATCTTGATAATGCGCTGAGCCACATCTCGGAGACGAGGGGATTTGTGGAGGCTCACACGAAGATTATCGACAGGGGTGAGGCGGTTACGAATGACACATACGAAATTCTGCGTTCGTTTGAGCGTAACGCGAAGGAGCATGGCGGAATGTCAACGGAGACGCCTTTCATGCTGGTGGGACAGTTTGCCTTCGTGCTGCTGATGATGCTTGCGCTCGTGGCGTACGTGACGCTCTTCCGTCCTGACTATTACGATGCGTTGGGAAGCAGTGTGCTGCCGTTTGCCCTCACGGTGCTGTTCACGGTGTTGGCATGTCTGATGGAGTCGAGCAAGGTGCTGAATGTGTTTATGTTGCCATGCTGCATGGTGCCGATAATAATACGTGTGTTCATGGACTCGCGTACTGCCTTCATGTTCCATTGTGCCATGGTGCTGATAATATCGCTCATCGTTGACAATGCGTATGAGTTTGTTGTGTATCAGATAGCCACGGGTATGGTGGCGATACAGACTCTGCGCCAGCTGACTCAGCGTTCGCAGATCATACGCACGTCTTTCCTCATTTTCGTCATCTATGCCATTGTCTATACGAGCTACACGATACTGCACGAGAACAGTTTCAAGACGGATGCGGACATGTACATGTACTTTGCCGTGAACTGTGTGCTGCTCCTGTTCGCTTATCCGGCTTTGTGGATGTTTGAGAAGGTGTTCGGATTCGTGAGTGACGTGACCCTCGTGGAGCTCAGCAACCTGAGCAACCCATTGCTGCGACGCATGACAGAGGTGGCTCCTGGCACTTTCCAGCACTCGATGCAGGTGTCGAACCTGTGTGCGGAGGTGGCGAACAGGATTGGTGCGAAGGAGCTGTTGGTGCGCACGGGTGCCTTGTATCATGACATCGGTAAGATAGAGCATTCGGTGTTCTTCACTGAGAACCAGAACGGTGTGTCGCCTCATAAGCACCTGACAGCTCTGAAGAGTGCGGAGGTGATAATATCGCATGTGACAAATGGTCTGGCACTGGCTGACAAGCACCATCTGCCAGAGAGCATAAAGCAGTTCATACGCACTCACCACGGTCTCGGAAAGGCTAAGTACTTCTTTATCACATACAAGAACGAGCATCCGGACGAGGAGGTGGATGACAGGCCATTCTCATACCCTGGTCCTAACCCTGTGACAAAGGAGGAGGCTATACTCATGATGTGCGACTCGGTGGAGGCTGCCTCGCGTTCGCTTCCTGAATACACAGAGGAAAGCATCAGCAATCTGGTTGACAAGATTGTCGATGGACAGATGGCTGAGGGATTCTTCGTGGAGAGTTCTGTCACTTTCCGTGACATTGCCATCGCGAAGAAAGTGCTAAAGGAGAAACTCAAAACAATATACCATACCCGCATCTCGTACCCAGAATTGCAGGGAAAGAACTAAATAATGTACTGAAAGTCTTTTATATCGTCAAAAAGTCGTAACTTTGCACATGAAAAAGGTATATAAGAGGTATAAAAGATTTGTTTTAGGTACATTAATTGTAAGAAATGAAGAATAATCTTTGGAGAACGTTTGCACTCACAGCCATCGTGCTGGCATCGTTGGTGGCATTGTTTTACCTGCCACGCATAGAAATCGGTGACACAATGCTGCGTCGCGTCAACATCTTAAGTGACGTTCAGAAGAGGGATGCTGAGGGCAATATCTTAGCAGAAGTCAAGGCTGACTCTGTGGATGGTATTGTGGAGCAGAAACTCGACACGAACGCCATACGCGTGCGCCAGATGGAGTATGAGGATAAGATTCCTGAAGGAATGACCGGCATTGAGGACTTTGCCGACCCAAGTGGCGTGCATCGTGAGATGGATAAGTTTTATCGTGCTCTGGCTAATGCCGGCAGCCGTAACGTGCGTGTCGCTTACTTCGGCGACTCTTACATTGAAGGTGACATCCTAACCATGGACTTGCGTAACATGCTACAGAGCAAGTATGGCGGTCGTGGCGTGGGTTTTGTTGAGATAAACTGTGTGTCGTCGGGTTTCCGTCGCACGGTGACGGCAAGACGCTCGGGATGGGGCGATCATCATGCCAACGACAGGGGTGGTTTCAACAAGTCGCTTCAGGGAATAGCGGGCAGCTACTTCGTGGCTCATTCGAATGCCACATTCGAGATTCGCGGTCAGCGTAACGTGTTTGCCAACCAGCTGGACACGGCAGAGGTGGCAACGGTGTTTTTCACCCCAGGGGCTGGTCTTGACGTGACTGCTTCGGTGAACGGTGGTGAGGCGACAAACATCTACTCGGCTGGAGGTTCGGCTCCGACGGTGACATACAGCCAGACGTATGACACGGTATATACTGACTCGGGCACTGTGGAGGTGGTTGCTCGTGAGCGCAAGGCACAGGAGCCACAGCAATCGGCTGGCGGAGGTCTGGTGGCTAAGCAGGTCACTGGCCGCATAAACAGTCTGAAACTGAATGTGACAGGCGGTGGTGGCTCACGTTTCTATGGTGTGGCACTGGACGGCAAGTATGGCGTGTCGGTGGATAACTTCAGCATGCGAGGCAGCGGTGGTCATCATTTAGCTGGCATTCCGATGCAGACTCTGCGACAGTTTAACGCACAGCGTCCATACGACCTGATTATAATACATTACGGACTTAACGTGGCAGGTCCTAAGGTGAAGGACTACACTTCGTACATCAATGCGATGGGTCCTGTGATAGATAACTTCAAGGCTGCTTTCCCTAACGCCAGCATTCTGGTGGTGAGCATGGGCGACAGAGACAAGCGCGGTGCTGACGGACAGATGCACACGATGGGTGGCGTGAAGGAACTGGTGCAGTTTGAACGCAAGATGGCAAGCGACCATAAGGTGGCATTCTGGAACCTGTATGAGGCAATGGGAGGTGACGGAAGCATTGCGAAGATGAAGGAAAGGAAAGAGGCAAACCTCGACTATACGCACATCAACTTTGCCGGCGGTCATTATCTCGCCCAGCTGTTGTTTGATGTACTCATAAACGGAAAGGAAAACTACGGCAACCGCACAAGCCTGTAAATAATTAACTCGTTTTGACAGAACCAAGAATCAGACATATTATCCGTTTGGTGGCACTGCTGCTCATTTTCATGGTGAATGTGAATGAGGGCAATGCTCAGCTGCTCAGCACTAATTTCCCTTCGAGTTTCCGTAACACGAAGAAGAATGAGTTGGGTAACGCACGTTCGCTGGCGACTCTGTTCAGGAAGGTGAAGCAGGGAAAGACGATTAAGGTGATGCATATTGGTGACAGTCATGTGAAGGGTAATTATCTGCCTAAAGCGGTGGGTTCGACACTGCAAAGCTATTTCCCACGACTGGAGTTTGCTTATTACGGAATAAACGGTGCGTGGGCGCGCAGGTTTTACGAGAACGACATGGTGCAGCGTGTGGCTGACGAGCATCCTGACCTGGTTATCGTGTCGTTCGGCACTAACGAGGCACACGGTGCTGTGCTGGACGAGAGGGCGCATGCGGCAACGATGGATCAGCTGACGGGCAGCATTAGTGCGAGATGCCCAGGTGTGCTGTTCCTCTTCACCACACCTCCGGGCAGCTACATAGCCCAGCGTACGGGCAGCTACACGACTGGTCGCGGACGATACAGACGCACTCACTACACATCGGTGAAGGCTCCTAACCACAATACCGAGAGGGTGGCTAACAGCATAGTGAGATACTGCAACTCGCATAACCATGCCGTATGGGACATATTTGAAATTGCAGGCGGCAGCACTAATGCCTTCAGCAACTGGCGCGATGCCGGACTGATGGCGGCGGATCAGGTGCATTATTCTGCCCAGGCGTATATACTGCAGGGTAAACTGTTGGGTGAGGCTATACATAAGGCGTACTTGCATACACCTGTGTCGGGATCGCAGACACGTATGATGCATGCTCCAACGCCTCAGGAACAGAAACCTTACAAGAGTGTAAAGGGTTTTTAACAGAGTGTTTCCTGGCAGCTTAATTATGAATATTTAAATTTTTCTCAAGAGTGTTTGATATAGATTGGCAAAGAGTGGCTGACCTCTTTTCGTATCAGCCGGATTCCCCGATGATTTTCAGCAGCGGAATCTTCTTGTTCTTGTTTTTAGGATTCTCCCTCGTCTATTGGGCGCTGGGTAAGGCGGATACTCTCCGCATTTTCTTCGTAACGGCATTCTCTTATTATTTCTACTATAAGAGCAGCGGTCTCTATTTCGCATTGCTGGCTCTCGTGACGGTGAGTGATTTCTACATAGCGAAGGCTATTGCCGGGGTGCTGCCTAACGGTGCGTCGGCAACGAGTGGGGGAGGGAAGCGGCAAGCTAAGATGCTGGTGTTCCTGTCGCTGTTGCTGGACTTGGGACTGTTGGTGTTCTTTAAGTACACCAATTTCTTAGGTGAGAATATATGTTCGCTTCTGCAGTCGTGTGGAGTGGAGTTGTCTGACACGGTACGCGGTACTCTTGAGGCGGACATCGTGTGGCAGCCACGTGACATATTCCTGCCTGTGGGCATTTCGTTCTTCACATTCCAGTCGCTCAGCTACACTCTTGATGTATATAGAGGCAACATAAAGCCGCTTAACCGTGTGCTTGACTATGCGTTCTATGTGTCGTTCTTCCCACAGCTTGTGGCTGGTCCGATAGTACGTGCGCGTGATTTCATTCCTCAGATAAGGCGTAAGCTGTGCGTCACTCCTCAGATGTTCGGCACGGGTGTGTTCCTCATCATGGCTGGTCTGTTCAAGAAGGCTGTGATAAGCGACTACATAAGCGTGAACTTTGTTGAGCGTGTGTTTGACCAGCCTGACTTGTACAGTGGTATTGAGAATCTCTTTGCGGTGTATGGATACACGTTGCAGATATATTGTGACTTCTCTGGTTATAGCGACATGGCTATCGGTATTGCCTTGCTGTTAGGTTTTGAGTTCCCTAAGAACTTTGATTCTCCATATAAGTCGAAGTCGGTTACGGAGTTCTGGAGAAGATGGCACATCAGTCTTTCTTCGTGGCTGAAGGATTATCTGTACATCAGTCTTGGAGGTAATCGCAAGGGTAAGATACGCCAGTATTTTAACCTGCTGATGACAATGTTGCTTGGTGGATTGTGGCACGGTGCTTCGCTTAACTTCATCCTGTGGGGCGGTCTGCACGGACTCTTCCTCTGTCTTGACAAGATATGGCATGTGATGTGTCCGAAGTTTAGTCCGCTGTCGTATATGCCAAGCAAGAAGGTTCCTAATCCTGTGACGAAGGAGAATCGTGGCACGGCAACCGTGGTGAAATGGGTCGGTGCCATCATTACATTCCACATAGCGGCTGCATGCTGGGTGCTGTTCCGTGCACAGTCGTTTGAGGTGGCTGGACAGGTGTTCACGCAGATATTCACAAGTTTCCAGCCTCAAATTCTGGGTCAGTGGATAGAGTCTTACTCTGTAGTGGGAATGTTCATGCTGATAGGTTATGTGCTGCATTTCACTCCCGAGAGACTGTCAGATGCCGTTAAGCGTTTCGTGGTGAAGACGCCTCTCGTTGTCCAGGCTCTGATAATCTTGATTGTGGTGTATATCGTGATACAGGTGAAGAGCAGCGATGTACAACCGTTCATATATTTCCAATTCTAAGGAACTGAAAGCGGAAAAAGATATACGGTTTGACTTAAGCGTAGAAGACGCATAGGTCAAACCGTATATGTTATTCTTAGTCTTAATGTAATCCTGCCAAATTATGGGAGGGTTAGAATGTGATGTTTACACCGCTCATGAATGTGGCGCGAGGCATTGGGTAACCTGCAAAGAGCTCGTATTTCTGTGCAAGAAGATTGTCGCCTCTCACCCAAAGCTTGAGTTGCTTGATAGGTTGATAGTTGATGATGGCATTCACCAATGTTACATCGTCCTTGTTTTCGTTGGCGCCTACTGTAGTGTAGAGGCCGCAGAGCTGCTGTACGCCAAGGACTCCGCTCCATTTGCCATAGTGGATGTTAGCTCCGAGATAACCCTTGTACTCTGGTGCTGCAACGATGTGGTTGTGCATGTGAAGGAACGAGTGGTTGGTGCTGAGGGAGATGTGCTTGCTGGCACGCCATGTTGCCTCAAGTTCTGCTCCTCTATTGTTGATCTTGCCTGTGTTCATGTTCACATTTCTCTTTCCGAAAGGAACGGTCTGTATGATGTTGTCGGCATCGATGATGAAGATGTTTGCTCCGTAAGTGAAGGCACCGTTGAAGAGGCGCTGCTTCCATGCCAATTCATAGTTCCACATACGCTCTGCATGAAGAGAGTCGCTGTTGGCTGAGCCATAAATGTACATTTCCTTGGTGGTTGGGTTGCGGAATCCTTTGCTGACCAATGCCTTTAATTCTCCGTTTGATGAAGGCTTGACTACGACACCAGCCTGAGGGACAAACTCGCCTCCTGCAACTGAATGGTGGTCGTAGCGGACACCTGCGTCAACTGTAAGCCATGAGGTGAGGTCTTGACGAACATCGACATATCCTGCTATCTCATTGCTGTGGGCATGACCACTCTGTATTCCTCGGTTGTTTTTGTCGGTAACGACTGCTCCTGTAGCAATGTCGGTATAGTATGCTCTGCCGTAAATGTGCTGATAGTCAAGACCGACGGTGATGCTGTTGCTTGGAATGAGGTTGATGGACTGATACCAGCTGATTCCTGCCACGGCATCCTTTGAACGGAAGTGCTCGGTCTTTGGTTTTGCAGTAGGGTTCTCTGCATTGTAGCCATCGTTGATTCTGTGGAATCCGAAGTTGTCATACACGCTGATGCGGCCGTTTGTCTTCTCGTAGTGGTTCTCGATAGCAATAGTGGCAGCTGCGCGTGTTATCCATTGGTCGGCTTCGTAGAGTGGTGATGTTGTGGAGCCAGGTGAGGATGCATTGAAGTGTGTGAAGTTGAAATCGGCGAATGCGTTCCAGTTTTTAGACAAGTCGTAGCCGAACTTGGCGTATGCTCCGTATTGCTCGAAACCCATTCGTGGACGGTGGTTGTCGCTGCGGCCGTATTGTGCAGCAACTGTGCTGCTGAACTTGCCAGAGCGAATCTGATTATTTGCTTCTGCCTGGAATGTGCCGTATGAGCCTGCTCCGAGGTTGACTTGTGTGCGTATGCCATCACTCTGTGCTCCGCGTGTGATGATGTTGATGACACCACCCATGGCATTGCTGCCGTATAGCACGGATGCAGGTCCACGAAGCACCTCGACGCGTTCTGCCGTCATTGTCTGGTATGAGTCTCCCACACCATGTCCATATACTCCCTGATACTGAGGGTTTCCGTCAATGAGCACGAGCACCTGACCTATGCCTGAGTTGATGCCTCGTATGTTCACGCTTCCTGTGCCGACGGAGCTGACTCCGAAGCCCATCATGGCACGCTGTGTGACAAACATGCCTGGCACCTGCTCATTCAATGTGGTTAGGATGTTTGGCTGTTGTTTCTCCGTGAGTGTAGCATGATCTACGACGCTCACAGTCATAGGGAGGTTGCGTGTTGTCGTGGCATTGCGTGTGCCTGTAACAACAACGTCTTTGAGTCTTTCTGATTTTACAGTGTCAGTCTGTGCCGTTGCAGTCATTGATGCCACAACTGCCACAATAAATGTAAATAAAGTCTTCATTCTTATAAAAAATCGACTACCTTAGGCGGGAATGTCTAAGGTAATCGAAAAGGTTTGTGATTGTTATTTGTCAAGATTGATAAGCTTGTATTTCTTTGAACCTAAACCAATTTTTTCTGCATACTCGGTGATGTATGTACCGTGCTGACGGTTGATACGCTTGATGAGTGGCTGGTTGTCATCGCCTGGTTTGCCTTCGTGGTTGAAAATCTTGTCAAGGCATGCCTGATCAACAGCTACAGGGTCGAGGCTTGCCATGATGCCCATGTCAAGAATCTCTGGTTTAGCTGGGTGACCGTCGCAGTCGCAGTCAACGGACATGTTGTTCATTACATTAATATAGACAACCTTGCCGCCGAAATAGTTGTGTACACCCTGAGCTGCTGCTGCCATTGACTCAAGGAATGCGTCCTGTGGCTGTGTGTGCTGCCATGCGTCAGGCACTTTGCTTGTTACTCCGTGTGAGTGGATATAGCCTTTGCCTGCAGTAGATGCAACGCCGATACTTGCATTCTTGAGTACGCCGCCGTAGCCTCCCATTGTATGGCCTTTGAAGTGAGCAAGGTTGATCATCCAGTCGTAGTGAGCTACGTGCTCTCCGACAATGTCGTATTTCAACCACTTCTGGTCTTGCACAGGAATACGAATCTCTTCGTACTCGTCCATGATGTCAACGGCAAAGATTGAATCGAATCCATGGTCGTGGATTGTCTCCCAATGTTTCTTTGGGTCTTGGCGTGTACCTCCGTATGCGGTGCAGCACTCAACGATTGTGCCGTTTACCTTCTCTACAAGATTGCGTATGAGTGTAGGCTTTAGATAGTGTGTGTTTCCGCCTTCACCGGTGCTGATCTTTACAGCAACACGTCCTTCTACCTTAACACCAAGTGCTTCGTAAATCCTGACTAATGACTCAGGAGTGATTTCTTTTGTAAAGTACACTTTGCTTTGTGCCATCGCACCAAGACATGTAATAGCTGCGATGATGAGTGTCGATAATTTCTTCATACCTGTAGTTTTTCATTTATTATGTAAATATGAATCCATCTATAATAAAAGCGTGTCTGCGAATGATGCAGACACGCTTTCGCTATTGTTGATAAAGTGTTTCTTTATTAACAACGGGATTATGCCTGACGGTAAGCCTCAAGCTGGTCAACATCAAGCTTTGAGATGTAGTTGTAGTGCTCTTCAACCTTGCTCTCTGCGTAGTTCATGAATACTACGAGACTGTTCTTGAAGAGGTCAGCATTACGCTGAACATCCTGAAGGAGAAGGTGAGACATGATTACGTATGCTGTCATCTCATAGAGGTGGCGTGAGCAGAGGTCGAGGTATTCCTGATTAGCAGGTTCCTTTGCCTTTGCTGTGCTTGCCTTGAGCTTCTCGAACATTGCTGCGATACGCTCTGCATAAGATGCGTACTCTGCTGCAACTGGCTCTTGAGCATACTCGTTGATGATGCCCTCGTAGAATCCAGAAGTGATGTAGCGGATTGCTGCAACGGTCTGGAGCTGAGTTGTACCCTCGTAGATAGACATGATACGAGCATCGCGGTAAACACGCTGACACTTGTACTCAAGCATGAAGCCTGAACCACCGTGCACCTGGATAGAGTCGTATGCAGACTCGTTAGCGAACTCTGAGTTCATACCCTTTGCGAGTGGTGTGAAGGCATCTGCCATCTTGCTGTACTTCTTGAACTCCGCACGCTCTTCTGGAGTGAGTGAACGCTCCTTAGAAATATCATCAAGACACTTGTAGATGTCAACGTAACGAGCTGTCATGTAGAGGAGTGAACGGCCTGCGTCAAGCTTTGCCTTGATGCGAGCAATCATGTCGTAAACTGCAGGGAAATTGATGATTTCCTTACCGAACTGCTTACGGTCACGTGCATAGTTGATTGCTTCTTCGTATGCTGCCTGCTCTGCACCTACTGACTGAGATGCGATACCGAGGCGGGCACCATTCATCAATCCCATTACATATTTGATAAGACCGAGCTTCTCTGATCCACAAAGCTCTGCCTTTGCGTTCTTGTAAACGAGCTCACATGTTGGACTGCCGTGGATACCGAGCTTGTTCTCAATACGACGTACATCAACACCACCGTTGCGCTTGTCATAGATGAACATAGAGAGACCACGTCCGTCTTTTGTTCCTTCTACTGAACGTGCGAGCACGAGGTGAATGTCTGCGTCACCGTTTGTGATGAAACGCTTAACACCGTTGAGACGCCAGCATCCTTCTGCTTCGTCGTATGTTGCCTTAAGCATTACAGACTGGAGGTCAGAACCTGCGTCTGGCTCAGTGAGGTCCATTGACATTGTCTCACCAGCACATACGCGTGGGATGTAGCGACGACGTTGGTCTTCATCACCGAACTCGTAGAGAGTCTCGATACAGTCTTGAAGTGACCAGATGTTTTCAAAGCCAGCGTCACCCTCTGCGATGATTTCGTTAGCTGCTGTGTAAACAACGTTTGGAAGGTTGAGACCCTCGTAACGGCGTGGCATTGTCATACCGCAAAGACCAGCCTTGATAGTAGCGTCAAGGTTTTCGTAAGTCTTGCTTGCGTAACGTACACGGCCGTTCTCACAGTGGGGACCTTCTGCATCAACGTCCTCAGAATTTGGGCCGATGATGTTTGCATTGATGTCGCCTGTGATATCAAGGAGCTTGTCGTAGTTGTCCATAGCGTCCTCGAAGTCCTTTGGTGCATAGTCGTACTGACCATAGTCAGCATAGTTTCTTTCCTTTAACTCAACGATGCGCTTCATTAAAGGGTGTTCCATGTGGAATTTAATCTCAGGAACGTCTGTATATGAATTTGCCATTTTTACTTAGAATTCTTCTTGTAATACTTGATGAGCTTTGGAACAACCTCTTCTACTGTACCGTTGATGATGTAGTCCGCAATCTGGTTGATAGGTGCATTAGGGTCATTGTTGATAGAAATGATGATGCCTGCGTCCTTCATACCTGCGATGTGCTGGATGGCACCTGAGATACCGCAAGCAATGTAAACCTTAGGACGAACTGTTACACCTGTCTGACCAATCTGACGATCGTGGTCAATCCAACCTGCGTCAACGGCAGCACGGCTTGCGCCTACCTCTGCGTGAAGTTCTTTTGCAAGTTCGAACAGCTGGTTGAAGCCTTCTGCTGAACCTACTCCGTAACCACCGGCTACGATAATCTGAGCGCCTTTGAGGTTGTGCTTTGCTGCCTCTACATGACGGTCTAGAACCTTAACGACATAGTCTGTTGTTGGAATGTACTTTGCAACGTCGTGCTTGATAACCTCGCCTTTATAGTTCTCGTCGAGAATTTCCTTCTTCATCACACCGTCGCGGACTGTTGCCATCTGTGGACGATGCTCTGGATTGACGATTGTAGCAATGATAGAGCCACCGAATGCAGGACGAATCTGGTAGAGCTGCTGCTCATAGTGCTTTTCAACGAATTCGCCAGCCTCATTCTTAACCTTCATGTCAAAATCGCCAATCTCAAGCTGAGTACAGTCGGCAGTAAGACCAGAATGGAGTGCTGAGGAAACGCGTGGACCGAGGTCGCGTCCGATAACTGTTGCTCCGAGGAGACAAATCTGTGGCTGCTCCTCTTTGAAGAGATTTACTACAGCAGATGTGTGTGGGAGTGATGTGTATGGGAAAAGACCTTCTGCGTCGAACACATGAATCTTGTCAACGCCATAAGGCATAACTTGCTTTTCAACACCATCGAGACCTGTACCTACAAGTACTGCCTCAAGCTGAACGCCGAGAGTGTTGGCGAGCTTGCGACCTTTGGTGCAGAGCTCTAAACTTACGTCAGCAACCTTGTTGCCTTCAAGTTCGCAATATACAAATACGCTATTCATATTATCCGATTGTGTTGCTTTCCATAAGTTCTACAATAAGACCCTCGATGTCTGCATCACTTGATGTGAGAGTCTTGTTTTCCTTAGCCTTGAAGACAATTGACTTCACAGCCTTTACGTTTGTTGGTGAACCTGCCTTGCCGATCTGCATTGGGTCTGCTTCAATGTCGGCAGCTCCCCATGCTGGGAATTCCGCATTCTTGTTCTTCCAAACGAGCTTCACGTTGCGTGTACGGCAAGGTGCAGCAGAACCGTTTACAGTGACAACGATTGGGAGTGGGCCTTCTACGGTCTCAACACCACCGTCGATGTGACGCTTTGCAACGATTTTCTTTGCTTCCTTGTCAATAGAGATGATTTCCTCAGTGTAAGTGATCTGAGTGAGACCGAGTTTCTCAGCAACCTGTGGACCTACCTGTGCTGTGTCACCGTCAATAGCCTGACGACCGCAAAGGATGATGTCGTAGTCACCAACCTTCTTGATTGCTTGAGCAAGAGTGTAAGAGGTTGCGAGTGTGTCAGCGCCACCAAGAGCACGGTCTGTGATGAGTACACCTTCGTCTGCACCACGGTAAAGGCCTTCCTTCAGAACCTCTGCAGCCTTAGGAAGACCCATTGTGAGCATTGTGATAGTAGAGCCCGGATTTGCATCCTTCAGGCGAAGTGCCTGTTCAAGGGCATTCAAGTCCTCAGGGTTGAACACTGCAGGAAGTGCTGCACGGTTCACTGTTCCCTCAGGAGTCATCGCGTCTGGACCGACATTACGTGTGTCTGGCACCTGCTTAGCGAGTACAATAATTTTCAAACTCATATTATTATCGATTGTTAATTTGTTTTTGCCAATACTTGGTTAGTGAAATACAGAGTATTAGTCGTTGCAAATTTACGAAAAAAAAATATATGAGCAATCAATTATTACAAAATAATGTGTAAAAAGCCGTTTGTGAAACGAAAATAAGGGAAGTTAATGGTGATATTTCAATAATGCTCTTGATTTATGTGCTATTTATGTGCTTATTTCACGGAGTATTTCATGCCGTTAATCAGGTACACTCCAGATGGCAATGGTATCTGAGTGGTACCGTCTGTTATTTCTTGATAAATGAGCGTTCCGGATGTGTTGTATATGCTAATGTTTTCAGGAGCATTGCTTGTGATTGTAACATATCCATTTCCTGCACTTATTACGGCTTTGTCGTCAACTGTAACGGATGATACGCCAACAATATTACTGTAGTGGTTGATGATGTAGTTTGTATTGTTTGCTGTGAATGGTTCTGTAATTACTTCTTCTCCTTTGACGGTCTTTATCTTCAGGCGCAAGGTTATGGTGTTTTGGATAAGAGGGTCAATGGTACATTCGTCGAGTGCAACTGTCGTGTTCCTGTCTCCTTTGATGTCAAGTGTGTTGCGTGGGAATGGGTTGTCGTGGAATATTTTCCATTCTCCAGTGTCTTCGTCTTTGTATTCCAGTGTTTCGGATTCTGTCACATCGCCATTCTGGTTTGTTGAAGTGAGATTAAGTTTCCTTCCTACAGACTTCAATGTGAAGCTGAGGGTGTTGCCTTCTTTCTTGAGTGATGGCCACCAGTAATGAGGCACATACTGCATCTTTTCCTGATAAGCATGTGTCGGATGCGTGTCACGGTACACCTCACCGCAAGGTGTAACCCACCAGTTGTTTTTGTTGCTGTCCCAACTCATAACCATGCGAGGCATACCATAGTCCCAATTATATATAGCATATCGTTCGATGAAATCTGCATTGTCGAGAACGGAGAGGATGGACTTGATTTTGTTCATTTGGTAAGTGAGCCTGTCACTGTAACTTGATGGCCAACTTTCTGATGTCCAAGATGCTCCGTTGTTCCATTCTGTCAACCAAATAGGGCGTTTGGTGCTTTGATATATGCTGTTGAGGCATGACCACCACGCATCGGAATTGCTTGCTTCGTTACTGCCCCAGTATGAGTGAAATGCCACGAAGTCGCAACGGTAAGCCATGTCGTTGACGTGACCTATAAATGATGACAACCAGCTTGCGTCGGTTGGTGCAGGAGAACCAATGCGCAAACCACTTGCGAGAAAGTCAGGCATCATGGTTGTTGCTTTCCAAGTGTCAATGGTACCTTTACAGTCGCAGTTGTCATGCTGTTCACTATGGTCTGGCTCGTTGAGTCCTAAACATGCTGTTGAGTTTGTCTGGTCTATGGCAGAATATGACGGCCAGTATATGTGCTGCTTTGTAGGAACATATTCCATATCAGTCTGTGTACTGCGGTCTGCTCCCCATGTGTAGAACCATGTCGCTCCTACAAGTTTGCCTTCTGTGTTGATGGCGCCTGTTGATTCTGTGGAACTCCAGCCTTTTTTGCTTACCCAGTTCCATTTTCGTATGTACGCACGACTTATTCGTCTGCTTAGTTCTGCTGGCAGGTTGTCGATTTTTTTGTCGTCATGGTCTGCTACGTACACACGGCTGTATCCGCTACCGTCTGCATTAGTAGAGAAGCACACCATGTATCCACGTTTGAGTATAAACGATTGTATGTTGTTTGCAGCTTCACCCATTTCGTCATTTCTACCAAGCGTGAATGTGTATTCGTTGCCAGTGTATTGTTGTCCGCTATATCCGTAGAGTGCTACATCTGAATTTGAGAATGGATACACAACAGCGCCTTGCAGGTAGATTGCTACTCGACAGTTTGTTCCGTTAGATGCGTTGGCTCCATTTATTTTTATGTTTTTCAAATGGTTGTTGATTACATCAGATGGACGTACGTTGTCAAATATCACCCATGCATCCTTGTCTGTCAAGTTGATTGTTGAATTACTTAGCGTGTTTGAAGCGGCAAGGATGTGATAATCCATTGGTTCGCTTATTGTCAGGTTCGTACCGATTAGTTTAAGAGCAGTGTCTTTTGATTTATTGTTCTCTTGATAATACTCACCTGGTGCGTATGAAAAGTTGTAGCTTACAATTTCTGGCGTGTAGCTCTTTAGGGCGTTGATGCCGAATGCAGTCCATTCGGCTGCGGTACCAACGGAAGTGAGTGGCGCTACGGTTTCTTGTGGTGCTGTTCCTAAGAGAGTGCCATTGCCATACACGCTGACGTCGGTGCCGTTGAAAGCAAACTGCCAGTCGTTGGTGTCTTTGGCATCTGTGAGTGTCATGACTTTGTTGCCGATTGTCACGTGGTCGTTGCCGAGATAAATAGTCGCACCTGTTTTCTTTGTGTTACGTATTAGCATTCTCACTTCTCCGTTGCTGCTTTCTTCCGTGAAACTGACACTCTTCATTGCTACTGTGAATGCTGTGTTTGTCCCGAAATTGCTACCACTTATCCAAATGGAGTAGTTTTTCTCCATAACGTTGTTTGTCGCGCTTTTGAGTGCTTCTATGGCGTTCGTCATTGTCTCGGTATCGTCGAGTGATGCAGTTTCTTTTGCAGAACGTGCATTGTACAAGGATATTGCTAATTCGTCTTTTTCGCCTTTGCTTCCAAACACAGGGTTTTCGTAAACATCCTCGCCTGCAGATATTGCGTTGTCAAGTTCGTCAGTGTATAATTTCAAGCGACCTTGCTCCAATGGGTAGTTTGCGTCAACGATTTGCCAGACGGAACGTGCGCTTTGTGGTTTGTTGAAATACACGTTGATATATGTGTTTGTTTCTTTGTCAGGGTCTGGAGCCAGCCATGCATTGCCTTCTGAATTTATCACTTCGCCGCGTTTTGATTTGATGTATCCAGAAATGCCTCCAACTGGCATCCATTCGTATGAATTATAAGCTTTATTCAGGCTTCCCGCCATCCACACTGACCATGTGTTGTTTGGATCATTACTGGCTTGCAGGTATTTTGTCGTACCTTTCAGATGAAGCCAATAATAACCTTCATCTAAGGTTGAAGCTTCTGCAACCCAGACGTAATTGCTGTTGTCTTGTGTTCCTAAAGATGAAAGTGCAAATCCGTTGTATGCTTCATTTGCTCCAAAACAACGCCCGTAGTATGTGTTATACAGATAGTACTCTCCTCCGTTACGTATGGTGTTGTCTTGAGCAGATGCATTTATGACTACAGATAAGATGAGAAAGAAAATGATTGTTTTTTTCATGTTCAGGAACTTCATTTTTTATATGAGTGTAGTTATTGTGTTTAGTTTGTTTTCGGTTGTAAAATTAGTTCTTATTTTTTAATTTGCCAAATAAATGAATAAGAAATGGTTTGAATTATGTTTAAAGGGTGGTGCAGAATTGTGTTTTATTATACGAACGGGTGCTTTGTCAACTACATTGGATCAACATCATAGAAGATGTTGAGATTGCGTGCTACTGGTTGCTGTGTCATCTGTTGCTGTACCGAGATGAGTGCTTGCCGAACTTTGTCAATATTGGCAGAATGTTCTATTTTAATCATTATTTTACGAATGTAAAGAGATTGGATTCGGCTGATGACAGGTTTCTCGGGACCTAATACTCGAGATCCGAAAATGGTGCGCAGGCGACCCCCCATTTCTATGGCAAGGTGTGTCAATAGTTCATCGTCGCGATGACGCAAATACACGTATATCAGTCGTGTGAATGGTGGGTATTTGAATAGTTGGCGTTCTTCCATTTGACAGCAGAACATGCTCCAATAGTCCCCGTTTTTTATTTGTCTTATTATTTCGCTATCGGCAGAGCGTGTCTGTAGGATGACATGCCCACTGGTTGCTTTTCGTCCTGCTCGTCCTGCTACTTGACTTAGAGTATGGAACGTTCGTTCGTAACTACGGAAGTCTGGAATATGTAGCATTGAATCAGCGTCAAGGATGCCTACAACGGAAACATTGTCAAAGTCGAGTCCTTTTGTAACCATCTGTGTGCCGATGAGAATGTCTGCTTTACGGTCTGCAAATTCACCAATGATGCGTTCATATTGATTCCGCGTTTTTGCGGTGTCAAGATCCATTCGTAGTGTAGTCGCATTTGGAAACAGCACTTGTATGTCGTCTTCTATTCGTTCCGTTCCGGTTCCTATAGACGTGAATTTTTCTTCTTTGCAGTTTGGACATTTATGCGGTACGTTGCATGTGTATCCGCAATAGTGACAGGTTAATGTCGATGTTTTCTTGTGTAGGGTAAGAGTTACGTCGCAATGTGGGCAATGAGGAATCCACCCGCATTGCTTGCATTCTATGAAATGACTGTAACCACGTCTGTTTTGGAATAAGATGACTTGTTCTTTTTTGTTGATGGAGTGTTGTATGGCTTCAATGAGGCGTGGTGAAAACATGCCTGTCATCTGCTTTCTCCGTTTTGCTTCCCTTGTGTCAACAACTTCAATCACAGGCATCTGCATGTCACGGTATCTCTTTGTGAGTTTCACATATCCATATTTGTCTTTGTGTGCGAGATGAAATACTTCGAAACTTGGTGTTGCAGTGCCAAGAAGTGTTTTTGCTCCGAACATGTGCGAAAGCATTATGGCTGCGTTGCGCGCATGGTAGCGAGGGGCAGGCTCTTGTTGTTTGTAGCTCTGTTCGTGCTCTTCATCTACAATCACTAAACCGAGATTCTGGAATGGGAGGAATATGCAGGAACGAACACCGAGTATTAATTGGTACGGATGTGATGATGCTTGACGCTTGTACACGTTAAGCCGTTGCACTTCGGTGAATTTACTATGGTAAACACCCATGTTGTCCCCAAACACACGTTGGAGCCTGTTTGTGATTTGTGTGGTTAGTGCAATCTCTGGAAGGAGATACAAAACTTGTTTTCCTTCGTCTAAATACTTTTTTATGAGGTGTATGTATATTTCAGTTTTCCCACTTGATGTGACTCCGTGCAATAGGGTGACATTCTTTGTCTCAAACGATTGCTCTATTTCTGTAAGTGCTTGTATTTGTGCAGAATTAAGCGTGTTGTACAAAAGGTCATCTTTGGAAAGAATGCTCTTGCCTTGTTTGTCTTGCTTGCGTTTAACCTCCTTTAATGCCTTGGCATCTTTGGGTTTCATTGCTCCAGGCAGTCCACATTTCATAACATCACCGAGTGGACATAAATAGTATTTTGAAATCCATTGCCAAAACTTGAACTGGTTCTCGTTTACCACAGGATGTTCATCAAGTACTTCTATGATGTCTTTTATGTCTATACCTATAGGCTCGTTATTGTGTGTGGTGAGTACAACACCTGTGTAAATCTTGTTTTTCCCAAGTGGCACAACAACTCGACAGCCTCTCATAACGCTACCGTGTAATGATGACGGGATGCGGTATGTGAAGCTGTCGAATGCTATAGGTAGTATGACGTCTGCAAAAAGAGTCACAAGATGTGTGTCTTATGTTAGAACAGATATGTGAGGGAAATCTGATGTGTGTTGTTCTTGAGTTTACCTTTTACGGCACTTGTTGTGGCATTGAGTATAGTTAAATCCGCTGTCTTGCCAATTGCAATGTTGTAATTGTATCCAACTCTAACGTGCTTAAGAAGAGTGGCTCCAGCACCTATGTTCCAGCTGAATTCGGATTTCTTAAGTTCCCATCCATTTGTTGCGTCTGTTGCCCATTTCTTTCCTCCAACATTCCAAGAGAATTGTGGACCAGTAGCAAGATAAATGCTTGCGAGACTACTAAATCCAATTGTGTACTTTGCGTTGATTGGGAGATCGATGTAGTGGAGTGTTTTGTTTGGACCATCTTCAAATTCCATCTTCTTGTTGTCGTAAAGTAAAGATATGTCAGCCCCTAAGCCTACCAATGGAATTTTCACATCAGCGGTTGCACCAACAAAAAATCCTGTTGTGTTCTTTCCGTTATCTTTTATTTTTTGTCCAAGTGATTCTCCAGAGAGGCTCACTTTGTTCATATTGAGACCTGCCTTTACTCCAAATTGTATTTGAGCCTGTGATGGCGTGGCAACTACAAACGCTACGATGAGCGCTAAGAGTCCGAAGATGTTCTTTTTCATAATTTGCTGTTTTTTGTTAGTTGTAAAATATTATTTGACTGCAAATTAAATAAAAAAAAACGGAACACAAAAATATTTTGGATAAAATGTAAGAAAAGGATTGCAAATAATAGTATGTTTGTGTGTCTTGCCCCACTTTTTATTGTATATGTAAAATATCACACAATCAATATGTTATAGAGTTATTAACACCTATGTTGATAACTTTTTTGAAAAAAAATCACTAAAAGTGGAGAAAAGTGGGGAATTTGTGCTATCTTTGCACAAAAATTATTATAATAATGTAAGAGACGCTGTAAAGCGATGCCAATCAGGCCATACAATATGAGATTCATAGGTGATTATCCAGCAAAAAGCGATGCGAAGGGAAGAGTGTTTCTTCCTGCTGCATTTAGGAAGGTTCTTGAAGCAGAGAATGAGCAGCGTCTCGTTCTTCGCGTGGACTTGTTCCAGCATTGCCTGGTGCTGTATCCTGAGTCGGTGTGGAGTACACAGCTTGATGAACTGAAATCACGTCTCAACATGTGGAACCGTGAACATCAGATGATGTTTCGTCAGTTTGTTGCAGAAGCGGAATCTGTGGAGTTGGATAGCAATGGACGTTTCCTCATTTCTAAACGTAAACTACAATATGCCGGTATAGAGTCTGATGTACGCTTCCTCGCTATGGATGACCGTATAGAGGTGTGGAATAGGCAGGCACTTGAGGATATTGTGAATAAAAGTACAGAAGTAGGCAACTCGATAGAGGCATTGTTGGGTGATGAATGAGTTGATTATATATCATGTTCCTGTGTTGCTCAAAGAAAGTGTTGATGGGCTAAACATAGGTGAAGGTGGCAATTATGTCGATGTCACATTTGGTGGTGCTGGTCATAGCCGTGAGATTTACTCCAGACTCTCTTCCAAAGGACACTTGTACAGTTTTGATCAAGATGCAGATGCAGAGAAGAATGCAGAAGGTTTCTCTGATGAGAAATTCACATTTGTGAGAAGTAATTTCCGCTATTTGAAGAACTGGATGCGCTATCATGGGGTCGAACAGATTGATGGTTTGCTTGCTGATTTGGGAGTCAGTTCGCATCATTTTGATGATAGTGACCGTGGTTTCTCTTTTCGTTTTGAGGGGAAACTTGATATGCGAATGAATCAGCGTGCGGGTAAGACTGCGGCAGATGTTGTCAATACATACGACGAAAAGCAACTGGCAGATATACTGTATCTCTATGGTGAACTTAAGCAGAGTCGTAAGATTGCTTCAGCAATAGTTAAGGCAAGGGCTAATAGGAAGATAGACACCATAGGTGATTTCTTGGAGGTGGTGAAACCGTTTTTTAGAAACGAACGCGAGAAGAAAGATATGGCAAAGGTGTTTCAGGCACTAAGGATAGAAGTGAATCATGAAATGGATGCCTTAAAAGAGATGTTGAATGCTGCTACAGAGCTGTTGAGACCTGGTGGAAGGCTTGTGGTGATAACTTATCACTCGCTGGAAGACAGAATAGTTAAGAACTTGATGAAGACAGGTAATGTGGAGGGGCATGAGGATAAGGATTTCTTTGGAAGGGTGAGCACTCCGTACAAATTGGTGAACAGACAAGTAATCGTTCCTAATGCCGAAGAGCAAGATAGAAACCCACGTAGCAGGAGTGCGAAATTGAGAATTGCAGAAAGAATAAAGATAGAATAACATAATTCCCCACAAAAAATTAACAGAATATTAAAGAAAAAGGCTTAAGAATAAAAAACATCCACGCCTATAGATTATTTTGATATAGTGAGTTACACATTATTTATTTAAAGAAAAGAAACAAACGTAGCTTATGTCGAAAAGAAAAGAACAGAACAACATTAAGGATGAGGAGTTGAAGGTGACTCCTTCCGATACAAAGGGGAACGACAGCTACGCAGAGGACGAGAAGGCGATAGAAGCGATCAAGAAGTTCACTCAAGAGGAGGATGAGGACGAGAGTTTTGAAGTGTCGTTCAGAACTATCCTTGGAGGTGACTTCTTACAGAGTCGTTTTTTCATGAAGCAGGTGATATTCGTGATTTTCTGTGTTGTCTTGATGATTATATATACAGGCAACCGTTACGATAGTCAGCAAGATGCCATCCTGATAGACAGCTTGCGTAATCACTTGCAAGAGGTGAAGTACAATGTGCTGACGCAATCGACTGATTTGTTAAATGAGACACGGCAGTCAAATGTTGAAAAACGATTACGTGTCACAAGCGACAGTACGATGCAGAGCTCCACAATGCCTCCTTATCTTATAAAAATGAATGAGGTTGATGCGAACCTTACAAAAGAAAAAAACACAACACTGAATTGAAAGAGGAACAGAGTCGGGATAGATTGAAATTACCAAAAAGAAAGGACTATGAAATTTGACAAAAAATACATAAGTGCCAGAGTCACATGGATAGTGGTGGTTGCAGCGCTCATCAGCATTGCGATTATCACTAAAGCTGTTTTGACTACTACTGTGGAGCGTGATAAATGGATGAGGGTGGGTGCTGTGAGCGTTGGTGATACTGTGCCTATGCCTGCAGAACGCGGAAACATCTTGTCTGCTGATGGTCAGTTGCTGGCTAGTAGTCTGCCAAACTACAGGGTGTTTGTGGATTTTCAATCTGGAGGTGCAGATAAAGACTCGCTTGTCAAAGCTCAAAAAGATTCTGTTTGGTTGGCGAATCTTGACACTATAAGTTCAGGTTTGGCTCAGATATGTGATCGTTACACAAAAGATGAGTATGCGGAACACATTAAGAAAGGAATGACTGCAGGCAAGGAGGGAAAAGGCAGTCGTTATTGGGAGGTTTGCCCAAACTGTCTTCTCAATTTCATCCAGTATCATGAACTTATAAAACTGCCTATATTCAACGAAAAAAACTTGAATAAAAGTGGAATGGTAGTGGTTCCATATAACAACCGTAACAAACCTTTCGGTTCTTTGGCAAAACGTACACTTGGAGAAATGTTCGGTGCTAAAGACTCTGCACGTTCTGGTTTGGAACTTGCCTATGATTCTCTTCTTAGAGGAAAGCCAGGGTTGAAGCATAACAAGAAGGTGTTGTCAAAGTATTTAGAGGTGATAGACCAGTATCCAGAAGATGGTTATGATCTTGTCAGTACTATAGATGTGAGCATGCAGGATATATGTGAAAGTGCATTGCGTGAAAAACTCAAGGAATTGGAGGCTGACATGGGTGTTGTTATTCTCATGGAAGTGCAGACAGGTGACGTCAAGGCTATTGTGAATCTGCAGCGATATGATGATGGCGAATATTACGAAGCACGTAATTACGCCCTTGCTGCACTTATGGAACCAGGTTCAACGTTTAAGACTGCCAGCATCATGGTTGCCCTTGATGACGGTTATATAGATTTGAACAAAACGGTAGATACTGGATGCGGCATTTACAACATGCATGGTTCAAAGATGAAGGATCATAACTGGGCACGAGGTGGATATCATGTGATAGATGTTCCCCATGTACTTATGTTCTCAAGTAATATCGGTGTGAGCCGAATCATAGACGAAAACTATCATAATCAGCCAGAGAAGTTTGTTGAAGGACTTAGAAGAGTTGGGATAGGAACTCCTCTGGGACTTCCCTTCCAAGGTGCTGCTGATCCTGTCATCAGAATGCCAAATGCAGATAGGAGCAACTGGTCGAAAACGGCATTGGCGTGGATGTCTATTGGTTATGAGACTCAGATTCCTCCTATCAGTACGGTTGCATTCTATAATGCCATTGCAAATGACGGAAAGATGGTGCGTCCAAGATTTGTAAAGGCCCTGGAAAAAAATGGCGAAGTGGTGAAGGAATTCCCTGTGGAGGTATTACGCGAGAATATCTGTAAGCAATCTACACTTGACGACATGCGTAATATATTGTATCGTGTAGTTAACGATAAAGAGGGATTGGGAAAGAAAGCCGGTAATCCTTATTTCCATGTATCAGGCAAGACGGGCACAGCTCAGGTGTCTAATGGTGGCGGTTATCATGGAGGCAGAAATGAACACTTAGTGAGCTTTTGCGGATTTTATCCTTCGGAACAACCACGCTATACATGTATAGTTGCAATCCGCCACTCTTATTATACTGCCAGTGGAGGTGGACAGGCTGGTCCTGTGTTCTCAAAGATAGCACAGCGTATATATTCAAAGAACGTGACATCGGACATCAAAATGGCAAAGGACTCGATGGCAGTGTTTGTGCCTCGTGTGAAAAATGGCGATGTGATAGCCGCAAAATCAGTGCTTGACGCATTCGGCGTACGTTCAAGTGGTTCTGGATTTGAGTGGGGTACAGCTTCCAGAGGTGAAAGTCAGGTGGAGTTTGAACAGGTAAAGGTTAATGACTCCATTGTTCCTGATGTGACAGGTATGGGTATGCGAGACGCTGTGTATTGTCTTGAAAGTAGAGGTATAAAGACACATGTTAAGGGACGCGGAAAGGTCTTTTCGCAAAGTGTGGCTTACGGAAAGAAAATTGTAAAGGGTCAGACTATCCAACTTGAATTAAAATGATGGATGATTAAACATACATTGCAAGACACGAATAAGTATCAATAAATTGTAACACACAAAACCACAATATATTATGAAATTAAGCATTCTCACAAGCAAAGTCGATGTCCTGGAGGTGAAGGGCGACTTGCAACGCGATATAAAAGGGGTGAACATAGATTCTCGAAAGGTAGGCAATGGAGACATGTTCGTAGCAGTTAAGGGTACAGTTACAGATGGCCATAATTTCATCTCAAAGGTGGTTGAACAAGGGGCTGCAGCTGTTGTATGTGAGGAGTTTCCCGCAGATATCAATGAGAATGTAACATACATCAAGGTGGCTTGTTCTGAGCAGGTAGTAGGTCAAATCGCAACAGTTTTCTATGGAGACCCTACGGGTAAAATGAAGCTGGTGGGTGTTACTGGTACAAACGGAAAGACTACTATTGCTACAGTGTTGTACAATATGTTCCGTGCAATGGGACATAAGGCAGGTTTGTTGTCAACAGTTTGTAATTATGTTGATGGAGTTGCATATCCAACGGAACACACAACTCCAGACCCAATCACTCTTAACAAACTGCTTGCTCAAATGGTGGATGCAGGTTGTGAATATGCTTTTATGGAGGTGAGTTCACACTCTGTTGTTCAAAACCGTATCGGAGGATTGAGATTCGCAGGAGGCATGTTTACTAATATTACGCGTGACCATCTTGATTATCATAAGACATTCGAAAATTATATCAAAGCAAAGAAGCAATTCTTTGATAATTTACCGAAGGGTGCTTTTGCCATTACAAATGCTGACGATAAGAATGGTATGGTAATGGTACAGAACACAAATGCCGAAATAAAAACTTATTCAGTGCAGAGTCCCGCTGATTTCAAGGCGAAAATAGTAGAATGCCATTTTGACGGAATGTATCTTGAAGTCAATGGCAAGGAAGTGGGTGTGCAGTTTATCGGGAAATTCAATGTCAGCAATTTGTTGGCAGTGTATGGTACCGCAATAATGTTGGGAAAAGATCCTCATGATGTTCTTGTGGCATTAAGTGCCATGAAGCCCGTAAATGGTAGGTTTGAGGCTTTGAGATCGCCGTCTGGATATACTGCTATTGTGGATTATGCACATACTCCAGATGCTCTTGAGAATGTGTTAAATGCCATTCATGGAGTAATGGAGGGTAAGTCAGGTCAGATTATAACCGTGTGTGGCTGCGGTGGAAATAGAGATAAAGGTAAGCGTCCACTCATGGCAAAAGAGGCTGTTAAGCAGAGTGATAAAGTAATCCTCACAAGTGATAATCCACGCTTTGAAGAACCTGAAGACATATTGAAGGATATGCAGTCTGGATTGTCTGAAGAAGAGTTGTCTAATGTGTTGATAATTGTTGACCGTCGTCAGGCTATAAAAACAGCTTGTATGTTGGCAAAGTCAGGCGATGTGATTCTAATTGCAGGAAAAGGTCACGAAGACTATCAGATAGTAAAAGGTGTGAAACACCATTTTGATGACAAGGAAGAAGTGAGGGCTTGTTTCTGATGGCGAGTCTGTAGTAGTGATTAAATCAATAGGTTGTAACTATATAATAACATTATAATAACGATGTTTTACCATTTAAGTGAATATCTTAAAGACCTTGACATCCCAGGAATGGGAATGTTTGCATACGTGTCATTCAGAGCCTTGGCAGCACTCATATTGTCACTTGTGATATCTATGGTTCTTGGTGAGTATTTCATCAAGTACATGAGGAGACGGAAACATATAGAAGAGGCGCGTGATGCGTCAATTGATCCATATGGGGTGCAGAAAAAAGGAGTGCCTTCAATGGGTGGTGTAGTTATTCTTGCCGCTGTGATATTCCCAGCATTATTGTTAGGAAAGCTTACAAACGTATATATGATATTGCTTATTGCGACAATCACTTTCTTTGGCTTAATTGGCTTTATCGATGATAGAATCAAGTTGAAAGGCAATAAGGATGGCATGAAGCCAAGATGGAAAATGCTTGCTCAACTTGTTTTCGGTGTCGTGGTGGGTATGACCCTGTGGCTAAGTCCACAAGCTGTTGTGCGTGAAAACGTTGAGCGTGAAATTGGCGAGAAAGTAGAGGTGTATCACAAAAGTGAAGCGATAAAGAGTACTGTGACTACAGTTCCTTTCTTGAAGAGCAATAATATTGATTATCTCGAAGCCTTTAGTTTCATTAAGGACGGTAAAACAAAACGTGCTTGTGGATGGGCTTTGTTCATTCTCGTTACAACTTTCGTGATCGCTGCCGTATCTAATGGTGCCAACTTAAATGATGGAATGGATGGAATGTGTGCAGGAAATTCGGCTATAATAGGCGTCGCGTTAGGCATACTGGCTTATGTCAGTGGACATATTCAGTATGCCAGTTACTTGAATGTGATGTATATACCAGGAACGGAGGAAGTTGTTGTGTTCTTGTGTGCATTTGTAGGTGCTTTGGTTGGTTTCCTTTGGTATAATGCTTATCCTGCAAAAGTGTTCATGGGTGATACCGGAAGTCTTGCAATTGGAGGGGTGATAGGCGTAACAGCCGTTATTATCCATAAAGAGCTGCTTCTTCCAATTCTTTGTGGCATATTCTTGATGGAAAGTCTTTCTGTGATTTTACAGATTCAATATGCGAAGATGGGTAATAAGCGCGGACAGAAATGGAGATTATTTAAACGTGCTCCTTTCCATGACCATTATCGTCACAAGATGGAAGATGGAGTGAAATATATCATAAAACGTCCAAAGGGATTGCTGTTTGAGTCAATGATTACCACTCGTTTCTGGATTGTGACAATATTGCTCGCGGCATTCACAATATTAACATTAAAAATAAGATAAAATAAGTTGTTTTCACAATCGTTTTGAAATTGTAAATACAAAGAAGATATTATGAAAAGAATTGTAATACTTGGAGCTGCTGAGAGTGGTGCAGGAGCAGCTGTGCTGGCAAAAAAAGAAGGATTTGATGTGTTTGTCAGCGACATGTCTAAGATAAAAGATAGATATAAGAAGCTTCTTGATGACCATGGTGTCAAATGGGAAGAAGGTAAGCATACCGAAGAGTTGATTCTTAATGCTGACGAGGTCATAAAAAGTCCAGGCATTCCGGAGAATGCCCCAATGATATTGAAAATCAAAGAGAAGAGAATTCCAATCATATCAGAGATAGAGTTTGCAGGACGATATACTGATGCAAAAATGATATGTATTACCGGAAGTAACGGTAAGACAACCACAACTTCTCTTATCTACCATATTCTGAAGAATGCTGGATATAATGTGGGACTTGCAGGAAATATCGGTAGCAGTCTTGCTTTGCAGGTGGCAGAGAAGAATTTTGACTATTATGTGATAGAACTCAGTTCTTTCCAGTTGGATAACATGTATGATTTCAAAGCAGACATCGCAGTGCTGATGAATATAACTCCTGACCATCTTGATCGTTATGATTTTAAGATGCAGAATTATGTTGATTCCAAGATGCGAATAATTCAGAATCAGACAGAGAGCGATGCCTTCGTGTTCTGGAATGACGATCCAATCGTAGCGGAAGAACTGAAGAAATACAATATAAAAGCGAGACTATGTCCTTTCTCTGAATTCAAAAGTGACAGCGTGATAGGTTATGTTGATTCTGATGAGTATGTGATAGAGGGGCCAACACCTTTCAACATGGAACAAGAGGAACTGGCACTTCGAGGAAAGCATAATCTTTACAACTCACTTGCAGCTGGTATTACTGCTGATTTGGCAGGAGTGAAGAATGAGCAGATACTTGAAGGACTAAAGACGTTCCAGGGTGTAGAACACAGATTAGAGAAGGCAGGAAGAGTTCGTGGCGTTGAGTTCATCAATGACTCAAAAGCAACAAATGTCAATGCTTGCTGGTATGCACTTGACAGCATGCGAACTCCTACAGTTCTTATTCTTGGTGGTAAAGACAAGGGTAATGACTATAGTGAAATATTTGACCTTGTGAAAGAAAAGTGCATTGGCCTTGTCTTCATGGGTGTTGATAACAGTAAGCTTCATGCGGCATTTGATGGTTTTGGCATTCCGATTGCAGATGTTAAGAGTATGAAGGATTGCGTTGATGAGTGCTTCAAGATGGCAAAGCCAGGAAGTACAGTGTTGTTGAGCCCTTGCTGTGCAAGTTTTGACCTCTTTAAGAATATGGAGGATAGAGGTGAGCAGTTTAAAGAATGTGTTAAGAATTTGTAAGTGCAATTTCGTGAGTTTTGATAGATGCGCAATTTGAGCATTGTTCTTTTTGATAGTGTAATATAAATAGTTATAGAAATCTATTAGTTTGCTGGGTTTTTATTATGGGAAAATTAATGACAGACCTTTTTAAGGGAAACATTTTTAAAGGCGATAAAGTTGTATGGATGGTGTATTTCTTTCTGTGCATGGTGTCGCTTGTAGAAGTGTATAGTGCCTCAAGCCGTCTTACGTTTGAAGGTGGACACCATTGGAGCCCAATGCTCAGTCAGGCAGGATTTCTTGGAATCGGCTTCCTTCTCATACTGCTGATTCATCGTATTCCATGCAAATGGTTTATGCTGGGCATAATTCTTATTGTGCCAGCGCTTGGTTTGCTTATATATACAAGTCTTTTGGGCGGAAGCGGCGAGATAAACGGAACTAATAGGTGGATAAGTATTGCAGGAGTTAGTTTCCAACCTTCAGAAGTGGCAAAGGCAGTGTTGTTGTTGTGGACTGCAGTCTTTCTCGCTAAGTCTCAAACAGAAAAGATCGTATATGTTCGAGGTAAGAAAAAGAAAATATCAGGTGCCTTGAAAGGGAATCGGTATAACACTGCATTTGTCTGGATAGGAAGTGCCACACTGATAATATGTGGACTTATCTTCGCAGACAATGTGTCAACAGCTTTGATGCTGTTCTTGGTTGTGGTGCTGATGATGTTTATCGGTCATGTGCCAAGGCATTTGATGTTCAAGGGATTGGGAGCGCTTATGGCACTCGGCATATTGGCTGGAACTGTTGCAATGACCGTACCAGAGGATACTTTGGAAAAGATACCATTCTGTAAACGACTCGTAACGGTTAAGCATCGTATAGAGCGCATGATGGGACACGATGAGAGTGGTAAGGAGAATACAGCCGTATATGCAGAAGTGGCAAAGGATTCAACAACAGGCAAGCCGCTTGACGACGACGCGGCGAGGGCTGCTGAGGAGCAGCGCGAGCTGAAAGTGTTGTTAAGTGACAAGAAGTCTCAGTCCACCTATGCGAAGATTGCAATAGCAAACGCAAACTTTATAGGGCTCGGTCCAGGAAACTCTATTCAGCGAGATTTCTTGCAGCATGCAGAAAGCGATTTCATCTTTGCTATCATAATTGAGGAACTTGGTATTTTGGGAGCTTTGTTTGTAGTGTTCCTTTATTTGATATTACTGATAAGGGTGAGTCGTATTGCTCAGAAATGCCGTAGTTTCTTCCCTGCATATCTTGTGCTTGGGTTCGGTATAATGATGGTGCTTCAGGCATTTGTCAATATGTGTGTAGCGGTCGGTCTTGTGCCAGTGACAGGTCAGACACTTCCGTTAATCAGTAAAGGTGGAACCTCTATTCTAATAACGAGTTGCTACATAGGTGTAATATTGAGCGTCAGTCGTTATGCAAATAAAGTGGTGACAAACACTCCTTTTGATGTGCAACCAGTACCAGACGGAGAGACCAGTGAGTACTATTCGGAAGGAGCGATGTCGTGATTCCATATCCCCCATATTTCCATTAACATGGGATGGTAAATGCTGTTTTTTATTTATAAAAGTTAAATATCACACTTTTGTCATTGATATTCTATCAATTATTAGTATATTTGCCTAAATAATTGAATCATGTATGCTGGAGTGTTTCAGTATAAAGATATAGAGAGTTGAGGATGGAACATAACGAACCATTAAAAGTCATAGTTAGCGGTGGTGGCACTGGAGGACATATATTTCCTGCAGTGTCGATTGCAAATGCTATTAAGAAGCAACACCCAGAAGCGGAAATATTATTTGTGGGAGCCCAAGGTCGTATGGAAATGCAACGTGTTCCTGCTGCTGGATATAAGATTGAGGGACTGCCAGTGAGGGGTCTTGTCAGACCATTATGGAGTCCGAAGAATTTTGGTGTGATGATGGATTTCTTCAAAAGCAAACGAATGGTGAAGAAAATCATTCGTGAGTTCCGACCAGATGTGGTCGTAGGGGTTGGAGGTTATGCATCAGCGCCGACGCTCAATGCCGCCTATTCATTAGGTGTACCATGTCTTATACAAGAGCAGAACAGTTATGCTGGTGTGACAAATAAATCGTTGGCAAAAAAAGCTCGTAAGGTGTGTGTCGCTTATAGTGGGATGGATCGCTTTTTCCCTGCAGAGAAGATTATTATGACAGGAAATCCTGTTCGTCAGAATCTTCTCGATTCAAAGATAACTCCTCAAGAGGCAAGGAAAAGTTTCGGATTAGAGGCAGATAAGCGCACCGTACTTATCATAGGTGGAAGTCTTGGCGCACGCACCGTAAATGAGAGTGTGCTGGCATATCTTGATGAGATTCGTAAAAGTAACGTCCAATTTATCTGGCAAACGGGTAAATTCTACAGTGAGAGAATTGCGGAAGCGCTCAGTAAGGTGGAAGAAGTCCCTAATTTGAAAGTTATGGATTTCATCAGCAATATGGATAACGCCTATGCTGCAGCTGACGTGGTCGTTTCGCGAGCAGGTGCCAGCTCTATTTCAGAACTGTGTCTTTTGGGAAAGCCATGCATTCTTGTCCCATCTCCTAATGTTGCAGAGGATCATCAGACTAAGAACGCTATGGCACTAAGCACAAAAGGTGCAGCAATCTTAGTGAGAGATGCCGATGCAAAGGACACCTTGATAAGAATCGCTTTGGATACTATTAATGACGATTCGAAATTAGCATCACTTAGCGAGAATGTGAAAAAACTTGCCTTCCATGATTCAGCGGATGTGATAGCCGAAGAAGTGTATAAGTTGGCAAAGACAAAGTGATATAAACAAAGAATTATTTCGATAAGTATATAAAATGCAGACAGACAATATAAAATCAGTATATTTTGTAGGTGCAGGAGGCATAGGAATGAGTGCCTTGGTACGTTATTTCCTTGTAAAAGGTTTTAATGTTGGTGGCTACGATAAAACACCAAGTGAACTGACAGAAAAACTCATAGAAGAGGGCGCGAGCATTCATTACGAGGAAGATGTTGAAAGTATAGCAGATTGTTTCAAGCAGAAAGAAAGCACATTGATTGTATATACTCCTGCAATTCCTGCAGAACATAAAGAGTTGGTTTATTTCCGTGAAAATGGATTCGAAATTCAAAAGCGTGCCCAAGTGTTAGGTTACCTGACTCAAGCACACAAGGGACTTTGTGTTGCTGGCACACATGGAAAGACTACAACATCTACGATGGCGGCACACCTTTTACATCATAGTCATGTGGACTGTAATGCGTTCCTCGGAGGAATAAGCAAGAACTATGGTACAAATTATATTCTTTCTGATAGTGATTACGTGGTTATTGAGGCTGATGAATTTGACCGTTCTTTCCATTGGCTTCGTCCATACATGACTGTAATTACAGCTACAGATCCTGATCATTTGGATATCTATGGAACAAAAGAAGCATACCTCGAGAGTTTCCGTCATTATACTACTTTGATTCAACCGGGTGGTGCTTTGATTATCCATAAAGGATTGGAAATGAAAGCAGATGTGCAACCTGGAGTTGCCGTGTATGAGTATTCGCGTAACGAGGGTGACTTCCATGCAGAAAACATTCGTATTGGTGGAGGCGAGATCGTGTTTGATTTTGTCCATCCTGAAGGAGTGGTAAAAGACATACAGCTTGGTGTTCCTGTTAGTATCAATATTGACAATGGTATAGCTGCAATGGCACTTGCAATGTTGAATGGTGCAAATGATGAAGAATTACGGGATGGAATGAAGAGCTTCGGAGGAGTTGATCGCCGTTTTGATTTCAAGGTGAAGAATGACAAAATGGTGTTCCTGAGTGATTACGCACATCACCCTAGTGAGATAGAGCAAAGCGTCAAGTCAATCCGAGAGCTTTATAATGACAAAAAAATAGCAGCAGTGTTCCAGCCACATCTATATACACGCACTCGTGATTTTTACAAAGAGTTTGCTGATAGCTTGTCATTGCTTGATATTGTGTATCTTTGCGATATCTATCCTGCTCGTGAACTGCCAATCCCAGGTGTTACGAGTCAGCTTATATATGATAATTTACGTCAGGGCATAGAAAAGCATCTGATCCATAAAGAGGATATCCTTGATGTGGTAGCAAAGAAAGAATTTGATGTGCTCATATCGCTCGGAGCAGGTGATATAGAAAACTATGTGCCGCAGATTACAGAAATATTGAAATAGTTCTTACAATCTCATCGTTTTTATCCAGATACAGACGTCATATCGTAGCAGTAAGCATACAAAGACGTATAAAATAGTTGATATACTAAAGTGAAAGCATCTAAAGCATTTAAGATAACATTTATCCTACTCCTGTTTGTGGGAATCATCGCTTATGTAATTTATGCATCGATGTTTCTTTCAAAACCTGACCCTAAGGAAAAGTGCGTGGCTGTGGAATTAGTCATGCCCCAAGAGTCTGTGGTAAGGTATATAGACGAAAAGAAGGTGGAGGATATGCTTAAGGACGCAAAAGTGTATCCTAAGGGGATGTTGATGAAGGATGTTAACACCAAGAAAATAGAAGAGGTGCTTTGCTCTGACCAGTTTATTTCCATGGTCGAGTGCTACAAAGCAGGGAAAGGTAAAGTTTGTATTAAGATAGAGCAGCGTGAGCCTATCATATACATTCTTCCTGATGGGAAAGATGGCTATTTCATAGATGCAGATGGCGTTAAAATATCCAATACCAGCTATGTGATGAACATGGTTACTGCATCTGGAGCAATAGATGATGAATTTGCAAAGACCGAATTGGCTCAGTTGGGACGTTATATCAACTCAAATCAGTTCTGGAATAATCAGATAGAGCAGATTTATGTGTCAAAGAAGAATAAAAAGCCAGTAATAGAATTGATACCCCGAGTTGGTGATCACATCATCTATCTTGGTAGTATTGATGATTTTGAAAAGAAGCTTGATCACTTAAAGGCTTTTTATGACAAGGCTATCAAACAAGTCGGTTGGGACAAATATGAAAAGATTGATTTGCAGTATGGCAACCAAGTGATCTGTACCAAACGTAATTAACACATTTGAAATAGCAGATATAGAAAAAGGGATAAATAATAAAATAGACAAGAACAAAAACAATACGATATATGACAACAGACAACGATTTCATTGTTGCGATAGAACTCGGTTCTTCGAAAATTTCAGGCATTGCCGGAAAGAAGAAAGACGGCACAATGCATGTGTTAGCGTATGCTGAAGAAAAATCAGCAGGGTGCATACGTAGAGGTATGGCATTTAATATTGAAAAGACTTACCAGTGCATCAACAGCATCATTGGTAAGCTTGAGACTGTGCTCAAGGCCAAAATCACTCGTGTCTATGTAGGCTTGGGTGGACAGTCGGTGCGTTCGTTCAGATGCGTGATAAAGCGTAATATGCTTACACAAAGTTATATTACAAATGAGGCAATTGATAATATACGTCAAGAGAGTTACGAAATTCCATTTGCAGATTGCGAGGTGTTGGAAAATTTCCCACAAGAGTATGTTGTGGACAGCAACGTAATTGCTGACCCTGTGGGAGTGATGGGCACAAATATAGAAGGTGAATTTCTTGATGTTATAGGAAAATCTAAACTTCGTGCAAATATTGCTACTGTATTTGCGAATACAAATGTAGAGATTGCAGAAGAGCTTATATCTCCGCTGCAGTTGGCAGACAACATTCTTACAGATGCAGAAAAGCGTTCTGGATGTGTGCTTGTTGACCTCGGAGCAGAAACCACAACTGTCATTGTGTACAAGAACAATATTGTACGCTATCTTGTAACAATTCCTCTCGGAAGCAATAATGTCAACAAAGACCTTGCTTCAATTCAGATAGAAGATGCTGAGGCGGAGGACATCAAGCTTAAGTATGGTGATGCTTGCACACAGGACGTGGAAGGTGCAGAGGATATGGAACCTCAGACCTATACTACAACAGACGGTCGCCAGATTGAAGTCGCTCTTCTCCGTAACATTATTGAGGCTCGTGTCGGAGAGATTGTCGCTAATGTGAGCAGCCAGATCGTCAATTCAAATTACAGTGGGAAATTGCTTGCAGGCATTGTGCTCACAGGTGGTGGCAGTAACATGAAGAATATCGTGAATGCCTTTGTCGCAAGCACAAAGATAGACAAGGTGCGTATTGCAAAGAAGATAAATCAGACTGTAATAAAGACTTCAAACGCCCCAAGTCTTTCGCTTGATAACTCTCAGACAAACACTATTGTTTCTCTTCTTCTTGCGGGAACGGTTCCATGTGGTGGCGGTGCTTTTGATGGTGCTGATATCTTCGGTCAACAGCAGAAGGATGAAGAGCGTCGCAAGCGCCAGGAAGAAGCTGAGGCAGCAGCAGCACAGGAGGCTCAGGATGCTATTGCATTTGATAATATCAAGGCTTCTATCCGAAGTGCATACGAGAAGGTAATCAAGCAGACAGAGGAATTGGCTAAAGCGAGTGGCGACAAGTCTGTACGCAAGAAGGCGAACGATTTGGCGAATAGTATTCTCGATGAGGTTCTCGGCGAGAGGTTCGATAATGCTGCAGCAGCACTTGAAGGTAAGGATAAGTATAAGCAGAGCCTTAAGGAAGGTGCTGAGCTTGCAGAAAAACTTACAGATGCAGTTGACAATCTTTCGACAAAAGTCAAGAAGGCTAACAAGGACAATAGTTTCTGGGGACGTATCAAAAGAGGTGTCTCAGAAATTGTCAACGAGGACAACAACTGATAAACATGTCAGTTTATTACTATAAATCATTGTTTAACGAAAAAATACAAATAAATATATGGCCGAAAACGACGATAACATGAGTGTTTTCAATTTTGCGAAAGGCACTACAAGTATAATAAAGGTAATCGGTGTAGGCGGTGGAGGTAGCAATGCTGTCAACCACATGTACAATGAAGGTATTCATGATGTCACTTTCGTTGTGTGCAATACAGACAACAAGGCGTTGCAGGATTCCCCTGTACCAGATAAGATACAGCTTGGAAGCGAAGGACTTGGTGCAGGTAACCGACCAGAGCGTGCCCGTAAGGCAACTGAGGAGTCTATTGAGGATGTTAAACGCATGCTCAATGACGGCACAAAAATGGCGTTTATCACAGCTGGTATGGGCGGAGGAACAGGTACAGGAGCTGCCCCTATCATCGCTAAGACTGCTAAGGACATGGGAATCCTTACAGTCGGTATCGTTACCATACCATTCCGTTGGGAAGGACCAAAGAAGATTGACCAGGCTCTTGATGGAGTGGAGGAGATTAGCCGTAATGTTGATGCATTACTTGTCATTAACAACGAGCGCCTTCGTGAAATATATCAGACCCTTTCTATAGATGATGCATTTGACAAGGCAGACGATACCCTGTGTAATGCAGCTCGAAGCATTGCTGAAATCATCACAATGCACGGAAAGATAAATCTTGACTTCAATGATGTAAGTACAGTGCTTAAGGATGGTGGTGTTGCTATCATGAGCTCTGGATTTGGATCTGGTGAAGGACGAGTGACAGCTGCTATCAATGATGCCCTGAATTCTCCATTGCTCAATAATAATGACATCTTCCACGCAAAGAAGGTGCTTATACGTCTTTCTGGTCCAACAGAAGAGAACGGAAACGTTCTTATGATGGATGAAATGAATGAGGTTCATGAGTTCATGGAAAAGATCAGAACAGAAGATGTTGAGACAAAGTGGGGTTATATGAAAGACCCAGACCTTAAAGACAAGGTGAAGGTTACAATCCTTGCTACAGGCTTTGGTGTTGAGGATATCGATTCTGAGGAGCTTTCTAACCGCATTGATGCTCGCGACAAGGAACAACAGCAGCGTGAAGCAGAGGCTATTGAAGAGGCTGCTAACAGAGCAGCACGACGCGGACGTTTCTATGGTCAGGACAAGAAGAACAAAAGCTATCGTCGTCCGACATGGAGTTACATCTTTAAGGACGAAGATCTCGATAATGAGGATGTAATAAGCATGGTGGAGACATCACCAACATACAAGCGTTCAAAAGAGACGTTGAGGCAACTTTCAGAGTTAGGACCAAAAAGCAATGTTTCTGTAGAGCCAGGTACTGTGATAAGCTTCTAAAAAGAGAATAATACTATAAAAGTAAAAATGGGAATCCGTCGCTACGGTTCCCATTTTTTGTTTTTTCTCTTTCGGGTTTGTGAGAAAAAATGTATTAAAAATAAAAAAATGTGCCGACTCGGTCAGAATCACTTCTTTTTGGTCGGCACGAGAATATATGTAAGAATTGAATGAAATATCCTCTTAGCTTGCTCTGTGTATATGACGCATGATTAATGCGTGCTACACGGCTGCTGTGTGCCTATTTACCATGTTAAAACAAAGTGGATAACCAACTTACTGCTTTTGCTGTTTTAGCATGCCTAAAGCATCTGTATGGGCTAAATATCAAGTGTAGCGTATGTAGCGTTACGCTCGATAAATTCGCGGCGTGGGCCGACATCTTCGCCCATAAGCATTGAGAATGTGTAGTCAGCTTCTGCAGCATCCTCAATAGTTACTTGTTTGAGAAGACGTTGCTCTGGATCCATGGTTGTTTCCCAAAGCTGTTCTGGGTTCATCTCACCAAGACCTTTGTATCGTTGTACCTTGATGCTGTTTTCAGTTCCGTCTCCGTATTTGTCCATAAAGCGTTGGAGGTCTGCCTCGTTATAGCAGTATTCGCTATTCTTGCCTTTAGAACATCTGTATAGAGGAGGCATTGCGATGTAAAGTCTTCCATCGCGTATAAGCTGAGGCAGATAGCGGAAGAACAATGTCATGAGGAGAGTACCGATATGGGCACCGTCCACGTCGGCATCCGCCATGATAATTGTCTTGTAGTAACGCAATTTGTCATAGTTTGCCTCTTTCGTGTCCTCTGGATTGAGACCGAACTTGACGCCTAATGCTTGGAAAATATTGTTTACTTCTTCGTGCTCGAAAGCCTGATGCCATTTTACACGTTCCACGTTGAATATCTTACCACGGATTGGAAGGATAGCTTGGTAGTGGCGGTCACGTCCTTGCTTTGCAGAACCGCCCGCAGAATCACCCTCGACTATGAACATCTCACATTTCTCTGGGTCTCTTTCTGAGCAGTCAGCAAGCTTTCCTGGAAGTCCACCTCCACTCATAGGGCTCTTTCTCTGTACCTTCTCACGTGCAGTGCGTGCAGCGATTCGTGCCTCAGCAGCGAGAACCACTTTCTTGATGATGAGGTCTGCTTCTTTTGGATGCTCCTCAAGGTAATTTGTGAGAGCCTCGCCTACAGCCTGCTGTACAGCACCGGCAACCTCGCTGTTGCCGAGTTTTGTCTTTGTCTGTCCTTCAAACTGTGGTTCTGCCACCTTTACGCTTATGACAGCAGTCAAACCTTCACGGAAATCCTCTCCACTAATCTCAATCTTCTGCTTTTCGAGTTTCTCAGTGATTTTATTGTCGTCAGCATATTTCTTCAGCGAACGTGTGAGAGCTGTTCTGAATCCCTGGAGGTGTGTACCACCTTCTATTGTGTTGATGTTGTTAACGTAGGAGTGCAGGTTCTCGCTGTATGAGGTGTTGTACATTATCGCAATCTCAATAGGCGTGTCCTGCTTCTCTGTGTTGAGATAGATTACATCGTCAAAGAGATGTGTACGTGTCGAATCAATGTAGCGAACGAAATCCCTCAAACCGCCCTCGCTGTAGAATACTTCCTGGCGTACGCCTTCAATGCCTTGCTCTGCATTCACATTCAGACGGAGGTCTGTGAGAGTGATTTTAATGCCTGCATTGAGGTATGCTAATTCACGCATACGGTTTGCGAGAATGTCATATTTGTAGGTTGTGGTGATGAATATGCTTCCGTCTGGCCAGAATTGCTGGCGTGTACCGCGTTTGTCCGTCTCGCCTACAACTTTCACATCGTATAGAGGCTTACCGCATGCGTACTCTTGCTGGTAAATCTTACCATCACGGAATACCTGCGACATCATGTGGGTGGAAAGTGCGTTGACACAACTCACACCTACACCGTGCAAACCACCAGAAACCTTGTATGAGCCTTTGTCAAACTTACCTCCGGCATGCAATACGGTCATTACGACCTCAAGAGCGCTTCTGTGCTCTTTCTCGTGCATGTCAACAGGAATTCCACGTCCGTCGTCCTGAACGGTGATGGAGTTGTCCTCGTTAATAGTTACTTCTATGTGTGAGCAATATCCAGCCAGCGCTTCGTCGATAGAGTTGTCCACGGTCTCATAAACAAGGTGGTGAAGTCCTTTCTCGCTGATGTCGCCGATGTACATCGCAGGGCGTTTTCTCACCGCCTCAAGACCTTCGAGTACCTGGATGTTACTCGCTGAATATTGTGCTTCGTTGTTTTCGTTTTCGATCATTTCTTGTGAATGTTTTTAAACGTTACAAAGTTACGGATTTTTATTGAAATGACGAAATAAAAGCAGATATATTTCAATAAGAAAAGGCAATAAGTTCAAAAATATTAATGAAAAACAATGGCTTTTAACCTTGTGAGGTCAATGCGGCTTGTGGATATAAAAGAAAAAGACTGAATTTCCAAGAAATCCAGTCTTTCGTATTCTCTAAGAATGATTATTTAGCCGAGCTTAGCGATAAGCTTTGCAGCGCCTGACTTGAGGTTTGCAGCCTTCTTCCAGTGGATGATCTTCTGCTTTGCAAGCTTGTCGAGCATCTTCTGGAGCTTTGGGAACATTGCTTCAGCTTCAGCCTTGTCCTTAGTTGCGCGAAGGTCACGGAGGTAGTTACGCATTGTCTTAGCGTAGTAACGGTTGTGGATGCGGCGCTTCTCGTTCTGACGAATGCGCTTGATGCATGACTTGTGATTTGCCATTTGTTTTTTGTTTTTTTTCCTGTAGCGTAAACTGCTATAGGTGAGTTAATAATATAATTCAGCGGAAGTTCGATGTGGTATGGCTTTAGACCTCGCACCCTTCTTCCAAAAAAATCGCCGGTGGTTGACCGGCGCATTGGTAGTCCCTAGGAGAGTCGAACTCCTCTTTAGAGAATGAAAATCTCTCGTCCTAACCGATAGACGAAGGGACCAGCCTTTGAAGCGAACTTCTAAGCGAAACAGACGACAAGCGTTGTTTTGCGAGTGCAAAGGTAGGAACTTTCTTTTAATTACCAAAACTTTTTGCAACTTTTTTCTTCAAAACCATAGTTTTTTGTAATTTTGCACAGCTTTATGGTTGAAAACGTACGAGGAATAGTCATTAGAACTGTCAAATATGGTGATTCGTCGCTTATCGTTGACATGTTTACTGAAGGGCATGGACGAATGTCGTTTATGACCAATATCTCCCGTGGACGTCGTGTGAGCAACACGTCTTCTTGTTGGCAGCCGCTAAGTATGGTTGAGTTCCAGGCAGACATCCGTCCTTTGGGCAAAATGCCAAAACCAAAAGACATACATTCTTATTATGTATATCATTCCTTGCCATATTCACCAATAAAGTCCACAGTAGCTTTGTTCGTTGCGGAATTCCTATCTGCTGCACTTCGTGAGGAGAAGACTAACGAACCGCTCTTCATGTATCTGGAATCATCGTTGCAGTGGCTGGACATGGTTCAGTCAAATGCGGCAATAGCTAATTTCCATGTAGCCTTTTTGATACACCTGAGCCATTTTATCGGCATTTACCCCAATGTCGATCCTAATTCTGTCGATTGGAAAGTACAAATAACTGCTACCGGAAACACTTCCGGTAGCAGCATGCTGTTTTTTGACCTTATGGCAGGAACGTTCTGTAAGGCACAACCTCCACATGCACATTTCCTGAAACCAGAGGAGGCACGATTCCTCCCGCTTCTCTTCCGTATGGATTTCAGCAATGCACATCTTTTCCGTTTCTCACGCTCAGTAAGAATGCGCATTTTGCATGTGTTGAACGACTTCTACAGATTACATGTGCCTTCTTTCCCTGAACTGAAATCGTTGGATGTGTTCAAGGCAATGTTTGATTGATAGCGGCAATGCTGTCATCAACCATTCGCGGTTACTTCACTTCGTACTCTACGGTTTGACCTTTCAGTAGAGGTGACGAGATGTGTACTTTTACAGATCCTCCTCTTTCTCCGTTTCTGATGTATGCCAACAATCTGCCGTTGTGTACCCTTTGCTGGTTGTCGCGGTAGTTGCCCATGTCTGTGTTATCCGAACCTTCCAGTCCTAACAGACGCGCATTGCCTTCAATCCACACTGTTATGTTGTTGTCGGCAAGACGAACGACATTGCCATTCTCGTCAAGCACCTCTATCAGCAGATGGTTTATGCTTCCAGGCTTCGCATTTGCAGCATCTGTTGTTGCATTGTCAAATGTAGCCTTTATGCTATGTGGGTACAGGTTCGTGTGTATCGAGTAAGAAGCCTCTTCCTTGCCATCCTTGCTGATTCCGACAGCTTTCAATTCGCCTGCTTTGAACGGAATGTCCCAATATACAATGCCGTTCTTAGGGTCTTTCTCTTTCACTTCTCCAATTGTTTCACCGTTTAAGTGCAGTTTCGCTTTAGGTGAGTTTGTGTAGCATACCACACGTATTGTCTGTCCTTCTTCGTAGTTCCATGTGTCCAGAGCCTCTGCTGACACAGGTATGTTCTGTCTGCCTCCGTTACGTCCTCTGCGCATGGTGGCAGGATAAGTGCCGATGTAACATACAGGTTCCTCGCACCAGAGCGAAGCACGGAAATGACCTCGTGGCTTTGCAAAACTTCCGAAGTCGAGCAAACCAGTGTTTAGACCTCTTGATGGCCATCTACCCGACTCTCCAAGGTAGTCAGTGCCTGTCCAGATGAACTGACCTGAAATGAATTCCTTGTCGCGCACTGCACACCATGCGTCATACCCGACTCCGTTCTCAGAACCGTAAATCACTCTCTTAGGATAAGTTTTGTGATCTTCGTCATATCTGTTTTCTGTGTAGTTGTATCCCACAACATCCACAGCATCTGGGTATTCCGTTTGATTGCTCATGACCACTCCGGCGAGAGCGCCAGTTACAGGGCGTGACTTATCCACGCTTCTCACGCAAGCAGCCAGTCTTTTTGCAATCTTTCCTATGCGCTCAGCATTTGGTCGTTTAGGGTCGTAGCCTCCAAACATAGGTTGGTTGATGGCAGCATTGCCGCCGTCAAGTACAGGGTGCGAGTATGGGTCGTTTGGATAATCCACCTCATTGCCGATGCTCCACATTATTATAGATGTGTGATTACGGTCGCGTCTTACCATGTCAGTCACATCACGGTCAATCCATTCTTCAAAGAAGTCAAAGGTGCCGTCATAGCTTGGAGTGCCGGCATTCCATCCCTCAACCCATTTGCGTTTAGGAAACTCCCATTCGTCACTTGCCTCGTCCATGACCATCAATCCGAGCTTGTCGCACAAGTCGTATAAGATTGGCGACTGAGGATTGTGGGCGCAGCGTATGGCGTTCACGCCTATTCCCTTCAGCTTAATCAGTTTTCTTTCCCACACTTCCTCTGGCACCACAGCACCAAGCACTCCTGCATCGTGGTGCAGACACACTCCCTTAATCTTGGTGTTCTTACCGTTGATGAAGAAACCGCGGTTAGCGTCAAATTCCAGAGAACGCAAACCGGCTTTCATTTCATTGCTGTCAATATCCTTGCCATTATCAACCAAGGTCGTCTTAATATTGTATAGGTATGGGTCGTTGAGGTTCCATCTGTGAGGATTGCTGATGTTCAGCTTCAGAATGTTACGCTCTGCTTTCTCGTTTACTGCCACAGATGATTCTGCCACCTTCTTACCTTCGGCATCGGTTATCAGCACCTTAACCTGCAGTTTCCCGTTTGCCTTGTCTGCGTTATCTACTGCAACATCAACCTGTACGCATGCACTTCCATTGCCCAGCTTTGTTACTTGCCAGCCTGTTCCCCATTGTGCCAGATGGCACTTAGGAGCCTCCACCAACCACACATCGCGATAGATGCCGCTGCCGGTGTACCATCTTGAGTCGGCATATCTGCTGTGATCCACCCTTACGGCAAGCACATTCTCTCCTTCTGTCAGGTATGGTGTCATGTCGTATAGGAAAGAAGCGTAACCGCTTGGGCGTTTGCCGAGCAGCTGTCCGTTCAGATACACTTCGCTACGGTTGTAAACACCTTCAAAATAAATGTATTTCAGAGCCTTTGCCTCATCGTTTAGCTCACTTTCCGTCATGTTGAAGTGCTTCCTGTACCAGCCAATGCCTCCGGGAAGGTATCCAGTGCAGCTGGCAAGAGTAGGGGACAGCTGCCCCTCTATGCTCCAGTCATGAGGCAGGTTCCTGTGTTCCCATTTGCTGTCATTGATGTCCTTCTTGCAGAAAGCAGAATCGTCTTTAAGAGTGAACAGCCACCCGGAATTAAACTTTTGTGCGTTTCCAAACGATACTTGTGCATGACTATCTGCCGGTGAAAAGGTCAGGCAGATGATCGTCAAGAGAGTTAGTAGTAGCTTCATAGAGGTATAGAGTTTTTTTAGTTGTTTATGCTACAAAGATAATGCATTCTTTTCAAAAACACAAAGTAATGGTTAAAAATAACTTTCTAAAGTTCTTTGATGTGTGTTTTTAGTTTAACTTTGCATCCGTTTTTACAATTCAGTTTATGCTCACAACTCTGAAAACAAATCAAAAAGTCGCATTTGCAGTCGCCATACTTGTCATTGCTGTGTGGGGAGAAACATTTGTGTCATCAAAAGTGCTTCTCAATGCAGGATTACTTCCTGCCAACATCTTTGTGCTTCGTTTCACAATGGCATACGCCTTTATGTGGGCATTGTCACACAAGAGTTTCTGTGCTAAATCATGGAGACACGAAATGATGTTCCTTGCCTTGGGGTTGGCAGGAGGCTCCTTATACTTCCTGTCAGAAAACATGGCGTTGATGTATTCCACGGCAAGTAATGTGGCTATACTTGTAGGCACCACACCATTGATGACCGCATTGCTGATGTGGATATTCTATAAAGACGAGCGTATGAGTCGGAAGCAGTTGACAGGCTCTCTCGTGGCATTCGTGGGCATGGTGCTTGTCGTGCTGAACGGTCAGCTGGTGCTGCATCTCAATCCGTTGGGCGACATGCTCGCACTTGGTGCGGCACTCACATGGGGTTTCTATTCGCTCATCATGAAACGCCTTTCCACTCAGTACGACACACGTTTCATCACACGAAAAGTCTTTGGCTATGGACTCTTCACCATCATCCCGTACATCGTGTTTGTCAGTCCTATGAATCTTGATGTGACAATCTTGTCAAAACCCGAAGTGTGGGGCAACCTTCTGTATCTTGGCATCATAGCGTCCATGCTATGCTTCGTGCTTTGGAATTGGGTCTTACGCCGACTTGGCATCATACGCACCACCAATCTTATTTATTCCCAGAGTTTCTTCACCATGCTTATCTCCGCCATCGTTCTCGGAGAGAGAATTACCGTCATGGCTGTCGTTGGAACCATTGTGCTGATATGTGGAATGGTATTCGCTGCCAGGAAATAAGTTAACTTGAATGGATTTTTATTCTAAATTGAAAAGTTTCTTTCCATATTCTGTGAGAATATTTGGCACCTTTCTCACATCAAAACCAAGTTCAGGAGAACCATCTGCACCATAAGATATTTCATATTTGCTGAAAACAGAAACGAGTGTGTCTCCTTGAATGTAGAAGTTATCAGGCACATCTTCGATTGAAGCCAACCCTTCAAGACCACCGTATTGGCCTGAGAAGATAGCCTGCTTCTTCAGCGCTTTAGCCGCTAATCTACGATTGGCAATAATGTCGTTAATTGTTACAATTTTTTTGTTGGCATAATCATAAATTGCATAATCGTTGTACATAAAAATGCATGAACCCATGCCGCAGCCGTTATTTGTAATGCTATGGCAGCAGAAAGTTACTAACTTCTTGTTCTTATCAGCACCAAGATAGTTTATGTCAAAATCACAGCTTGTGTCATACATTGGTATATACTCATCATCATCTTCCTCTTCATCATCTTCTGAATCATTGTTACTCTCAGGCAATCGCTCTTTCACAATTGTATAAGAATTAGCACATTCATCAGAGAATGTGTTCTTCGCCCAATTTTCAACATATTTTTCGATGTTCTTGTCATCAATATGAAATCTGCTAAGAAGTTTCTCCTGTAAATGCTTGACATCTATACCTTCGCCCGACACAGGCCATTCAATAGAAATCGTATTTTCATGATAATTATCTTTCTTTGAATCAGCTTTAAACAATAAATGTTCGGAGTAGTTCTTAAAATCCAAAGAGAAAGGCTCTTCTTCTTCTTCTTCAAGTGTTTCATCCTCGTCAGCAACTGCAGATGCTTCTATACTGTCTGTTTCTGCATCACCTGTCGCTTCAGACTTTTTGCCGCATGATGCACAGAGTAGGGCAGAGGCGATAAATGGTAAAAGTATTTTCTTCATTGTAATAATTGTTAGTTAAAAAGTTACCTAATATATTCCATCAATTTCTGCGTCATACGCATTTGCCATGACTGCAAACATAATGCATAGTGCCGTCACAAGCATTCTTTTGGACTTGTATAATAATCTGTCTTTTTTCATGAAAATATTAGTTATTAGAATAGAAAATTTCTGTTATTGCCACAAAATTACACATTTTATATCATACAATAAAGCATTTCGTGACTTTTTTTGAAATACCGACACTCTTTTACCAGTTAACACCCCTCATAAGGGCTTCCTCCTCTCTTCCTCCTACATTTATGTGTTCGTTATGTGTTCGTTATGTGTTCGAAATGTGATAAATGAACACATTTGTTGTAAATTTGTAATAGATATCTAATTCATAAAGCAAGGGGAAGACATAGAACTGGAGTCACTATTGGATTCATGACAATGTTATAAAAAGAGGAATGCTCGCTCAACCCTACACTTCCTACACTAAATATATTTAACGCCATGACTATCTATTATTTAGCATGGTGTATGGTCCCGTCTAGCCATACACTAACCCTACATCAACCTGCACTAAGCCCAGCCTATTTGGGTTTAAGCTTTGTAAAGAGGCTCGGCTGGAACTAACGGTACGATGGGAGGAAGATTTTGTCAATCTAACAAATTTTTCTATTGAAAAATGCTATTTGGAGTGCTGTTTTTAGTGCTTTTTGCTGAAATTGACATTTTTTTATGTGGTTTTTCAAATATTTTTGCTCATTTTTTTACTAATAATGTGTATCTTTGTACTCGATCACCATTGTTGGCTAAACTTGGAAGTCGGAAACTTCGGTTGAAGATCAAAAGGCTACATTTGGTGTCACGACATATTGGAAGGCGTTTACTTAACGCTTATCTTTGACTACACGAATCTCGCAAATTCAAAATCCTGTCAGAGAAAGGCAACAGGTAGGTTCTCCACGCTCTTTTCTTTCTGTCGTTCAAGCTTGCAAGTACTAATCATGAGTCTGATCGGAGAACACAGATTAAAACTAATGAAAAATGAAGCCTCTTATTATGTGCAAGAAAATTAATTCTGGAAAACATCAAAGTTCCTTTTTTGTAAAGTTAGCGATGCTGGCTTTTGTTTTATCATTCTCTTTTTCTGTTGATGCAAACGCACAGGGGCTCCTCAAAGGCCTCGCTGACAAGGCAAAGGAAAAAGTTAAAGAAAAGGTAACCGATAAGGTTGAGAACTCTGTAAGTAATGCTGCTGACCGTGTACTTAGCGGCAAAAAAAACAAGAAAAGCAAGGGAGATAATGGAGAGGTTGCTGCTTCGGACAATGCACCTCAGGTAAACACTTCTACCGATTTCAAGCGCGGTGGTAAGATTCTTTTCCAGGATGATTTCCAGAGCGAGAAGGTTGGCGAGTTCCCATCAAAGTGGGATTTGCTCGCTGGTAAGGCTGAGGTGAAGAAGTTTGGCAACCAGCTGGCAGTGGAGGTGACCGAAGATGGTGTCATCACACCGCTCATCAAGCAGGAGGGTGCCTATCTCACTGAGGAATTCACCATTGAGTTCGATTTCTACTACTGGGAAAATCCTAAAGAAGGTGTCGGACTGAATGAAATAGATCTCTATCTGATGAACAATGATGACCGCAATGATTTTGATAGTTATAATGCTACATGGGCAAGTTTCGGTGTCTGCGACATGCAGCCAAAGACATACAAATACTGGACCACAGCCGACAAAGAAATCAAAACCGGCTACGACTACAATCTCTCGAATGGTTGGCACACCGTGCAGTTCTCATTCAACAAGCGTGCCGGTAAGATGTATATCGATGGCAACCGTGTGATGAACGTGCCAAACATGAAGCAACCTAAGTGGGTTGCCATCAAGGGCTGCTTTGATTACAACAACCTGAACTTCATCCGCAACGTAGTGATTGCACAGGGTGCAGTGGAACTCTATGACCGCAATGCTCAGGATCTCACAGCAGTGGAGAAGGCAATGGAGGAAACCGGTAAGTTCGTAACCAATAACATCAACTTCGAGACAGGTAAGGCAACACTCCTTCCTGAGTCGATGGAGGAAATCCAGAAGGTGGCTGACTACATGCTGAAGAACAAGTCGGTACGCTTCGAGGTACAGGGTCACTGCGACAACCAGGGTTCGGACAAGGTGAACGATCCTCTCTCTCAGTCACGTGCTGAGGCTGTGGTTGCAGCTCTCGTGAAGCTCGGTGTTGACGAGTGGAACCTCCGTGCTGTTGGTAAGGGCAGTCATGAGCCTATCGCTGACAACAAGACCAAGGAAGGTCAGGCAAAGAACCGTCGTGTAGAGTTCATCAAGAAGTAAATAAATACATTTTCCTTTCCCTCTCCTCATTCTTTGTTTTAACAAGGAACAAGGAGGGGGAATTTATCTTTTTATTAAACAAACCAATATAGAATATTATGAAAAAGTTAATAATTGCTTTATCATTGGCTGCAGTAAGCCATTTCAATG
>JAZLHP010000046.1:0-7687 GCA_045616905.1 Bacteroidaceae bacterium | reverse complement strand
CTTTGAACTTCTTGTACGAACCAAGACGAGTAGCAATCTGGAGGTTAGCGATAGTTTCTGGGTTCCATGCGTGGAGGATACCATCCTTACGCCATGAGAAGAGACCATTGTTAGGAAGGAACTCGTTTATTTCTGTTGGCTTGAATGCTTCGTTGTGCAGTTTGATTGCATCAGCAGCAATGTCACGGAGTCCTATTCCGCCTATTGTGCTTATCTCTGTTCCGAAATAACGGCGGAGAAGGTCTTCTGAGAGACCGATGCTCTCAAATATCTTGGCACCACGGTACGAACGGATTGTAGAGATACCCATCTTTGACATGATCTTCTTGAGACCTTTGTCAACTGCCTGTATGTAGTTCTTCTCTGCAGTTGCGTATTCTTCCTGAATCTTATGGTTCTTTACGAGGTTGTCAAGAACAGCAAATGTCATGTATGGGCAGAGTGCGCTGGCACCATAGCCAAGGAGGAGTGCAGCATGCATTACCTCACGAATCTCGCCACTTTCCACAATGAGGGCTGTCTGTACTCGTTTCTGTACGTTTATTAAATAGTGGTGAACTGCAGATACAGCAAGTAATGAAGGGATAGCAGCATGAGTAGAGTCGATGTTGCGGTCACTGAGGATGATGTAGTTGACGCCTTCATCAACACTCTGTTCTGCCTTTTTGCAGATGTCTTCAATTGCTTGGCGCAATCCGCTTGCACCCTTCTCTATCTCAAAGAGAGTGTCAATCTTCTCAGTCTTGAATCCTTTGTATCGTATGTTGCAGAGAATGTCAAGTTGTGTGTTTGTGAGCACAGGCTGTGGCAGACGCACCATCTTGCAGTTACTCTCGTCTGGAGTGAGGATGTTTGTACCTACTGCTCCAATATATTCAGTAAGCGACATTACCAACTCCTCACGTATAGGGTCGATGGCAGGGTTTGTCACCTGTGCGAATTGTTGACGGAAGTAGTTGAAGAATATCTGTGGCTTATCGCTTATAACAGCAAGTGGAGTGTCGTTACCCATTGCAGCTACAGGCTCCTGACCTCCAGTGCACATTGGCACAACGGTCTTGTCTATATCTTCCTGGCCGAATCCGAAACAACGGAGTTTTCGTTCATAGTTCTCAACGGAATTGTCCACCTTGCGTCCACTCTTAAGTTTCTCAAGCTGGATTCTGTTTGTCGAGAGCCACTGACGGTATGGATGCTCTGTGGCAAGCTTCTCCTTTATTTCTCCATCGTAATATATTTTACCTTCAAGTGTGTCGATAAGGATAATCTTTCCTGGCTGCAAGCGTCCCTTGCTTTCCACTTCTCCTGGTTCGAAATCCATAACGCCCACCTCACTGGCTACTACCATCATACCGCTCTTTGTGATCGTGTAGCGTGAAGGACGAAGACCGTTACGGTCAAGCATACCACCTGCATAACGTCCGTCAGAGAACATAAGTGCGGCAGGACCATCCCATGGCTCCATGAGAATAGAGTGATATTCGTAGAATGCCTTGAGGTCTTCGCTGATTGGGTTTTTGTCGTTGAACGATTCAGGCACGAGGATTGCCATTGCCTGAGGAAGTGAGAGACCACTCATTACGAGGAACTCAAACACGTTGTCAAGTGATGCAGAGTCACTCATGTCATCCTGAAGGATTGGGCGAATCTCTTTGATGTCGCCAAGTGCAGGTGATGAGAGCACAGATTCACGTGCTTTCATCCATCCACGGTTACCTCTTACTGTGTTAATCTCACCATTGTGGCAGAGGAGACGGAATGGCTGTGCCAATTTCCACTTAGGGAATGTGTTTGTAGAGAATCGTGAGTGAACAAGTGCAAGACCACTTGTGAAGTAATTATTGCTCAAGTCTGGGAAATAGCGGCGAAGCTGTCCCGATGTGAGCATTCCTTTATAGATGATGTCTTTGCTTGAGAGCGAGCAGATATAGAAATCTTCATTCTCAACGCGGTTCTCAATCTTCTTGCGTACCTTGTAGAGAATGCGTTCAAATATGTCAACCTTCTCATCGCTTACGCCCGTTACGAAAATCTGTTTGATGTCAGGCTCCACGTCACGTGCTCCTACACCCAATACATCTGGGTTTGTAGGTACATTGCGCAGATGCATGAGGTTGAGACCCTCACGCTCAATCTCCTCAATCATGATGCTGAGGATGTCTGACTGCTTTTGTGCGTCTTTAGGAAGGAATACGAGACCTGTTCCATACTTTCCTTTTTCTGGTACAGGAATTCCTTGAAGGAGAATAAACTCATGTGGAATCTGAAGCAATATTCCGGCACCATCACCGGTCTTGTCGCGTGTCTCAGCTCCACGGTGTTCCATGTTCTCAAGAACTTTCAGTGCATTGTCAACCAGTTCATGGCTTTTGCCACCATGTATGTTGACCACCATTCCGACACCACATGCGTCGTGTTCATAGTCGGCACTGTATAAACCAAGCTGTCTTTTTGCCATAGTTTTGTGAGTTATATGTTTGTGTATTATATTATATTAATAATGTGGTTGTTTTATTAGCTGTTGTGATTGCTGTAAACGTTGTTCTAAGAATTTGAGTGCAAAGTTAGTGTTTTTATTTCATTTTGTAACTATAAATTGCTAAAATATTGATAAAATGACGTAAAAAGATAGCAAACAAGAACAAAAAGATGTAAATATTGTAGATTGTGTGTTAAAAAGTTGTTGTGATTATATTCTTTATGTGGATAAAAAAGAACCATCCAATCAACCTCACGATTGAATGGATGGTATATGGATTGTTATGTGGAGTAAGCAAAAATGATTTGCTTATGGGCGTCTTTACATTGGTCTTCCACCTACGAAGCCACCTGGTCTGCCTCCGAATCCGCCAAAACCTCCAGGACCTCCAGGGCCTTGGTGAGCTCCGCTCTTGCCTCCGAAGATGTTGAGTTTGTAGATGGCACGGATCATACCGTATGAATAGATTGAGTTATAGTGCGTATCACTACTTCTCATTGCGTCTATTGCACGGCTGATGTTGCTGCGGTTATGCAGGATGTCGTTCCATTGTGCTGTGATGGTGAGTGCATTCCCTTTGAGGAACGACTTGCTGATTTGTGCATTCCAGAGCAGTTCGTTGGTGTTCATTGATGCAGAAGAGAAACCACGGCGGCTGCTTTGTGAAAGGTCGGTAGAGATAGAGAAACCGTTCTCGAAGATGAGGTTCAGTTCTGTACCGTATGAGAATGTCCATGTGTTGAGGTTGTTGCTGGTCATCACATTGTTACGTGAACGCTGGTGGTTTACATTACCATTAATAGACATTTCAAACCAGTCTTTGCGGAATGAGAAGCCGAGACCGTCAGAGATGTTGAACGAGTTTGTAGATGACTTGTCTTCTTCATACTGAGTTGGATCAAGATAGCTTAACTGATGGTTGTAACCGAAGTTGGTCATGTTGCGTATTGTGAAATACTTGTTTGCATCAAGTGCAGTGTTGAATCCGAATCCGGCATAACCGTTCCAGTTACCGTTGATATTCTCTGGTTTTGTTGTGCGCACACCAGTGCTTGCGTCATAGCTTACACGGTTGGCAATGCTGTTTTGTGTGAGCGATGCACCCATCCATGAGAATATGCTACGCTGGTGTTCTGCCTCAAACGAGTTGAAGTTGAGTCTCAGGTTATGGTTCAGCGATGGCTTCAGTCCTGGGTTACCCTTTGTGATGTTGAGAGGGTTTGAGTCATCAGTGATGTCAAGCAGATTAGTCATGTTTGGTTGACTTGTGTTGCTGCGATAGTTCAGACGGAAGTTTGTCTGCTTGTCGAAATCATAACGGAAGTCAAGGTTTGGAGCATAGTTGAACACATGACGTTTTACTGTATCGTACTGCTTACCCATGTATTTGTAGTCAAGAGTAGTATTCTGTGGCATGAAGTCAAAACCGAATGTGAAGTTGTACTTCTCACCAACCTTACGGAAACTTGCGTTAATAGTATGGTTGTAGTTATGATATTCAGAATACTGTGACAGACGGTTTGCATCATCGTCCATGCTTGCGTCCTTCATTACGTCTCCACGGCTCAGCAGCCAGTCTATTGCTCCGTCGATGTTGTAGCGGAACTTGTTAAGCGATTCGAAGATGTCGTTATATGCTACAGGGTCGAATGTGAATGCCTGACGGTCGTTTCTTGAATATCCGAAGTTATATCGGTATGAGAATTGCAGATATGTCTTGTATGCAATAGGCTCTGAGTAAGAGAGTTGCAAAGAGTAATTGCGGCTTCTTCCAGGAGTGTTATAGAAACGATTGTTCACGTTAGGGTCGCGGTCAGCAGCATAATATTTGATGTTGCTGGCAGACAATTGCTTGCTTTCGCTTCCGCTGATATTGCCTGTGGCACGGAATGTGATGTTTCTACCTTCATTGTTCAGACGACGGTTAACCTGAAGTTCTCCGTTCAGACCTTTGTTGTTGCTGTATGTCTGCTGTCTGCTGAAGTTGCTGTTGACAACAAGATTCTCAACAAGGTCGTTGAGTTTGTCTATGTTGTCAAATATGCTGCCGTTGAACTTGTCAGAATAGTCATATACGTTCTCGTTGAAAGTGGCATTAGCACTGTTTGAATATCCACGGTTGCGGCTGTAGTTACCACTTGGACGGAATATTATGTTTGTCATGCTGTCTGGTTTCCATTCGAGACGGAGGTCCATGTTTACGCCGCTGTTTGACGACAGGTTGGTGCTTGCCGCATTAGTGAAGGCACCTGTTGGCGACACGAAGTTCTGTGTGTTTGACTCAGAGCGAGTGTCATTGCCATTGTATCGGAAACGGATGTTACCACCCATCTCAAGCTTCTCTGTAGCAGCAAGAGCGAAGTTGAATGCTGCATTCTTGTCTGTGCGAAGGCCGTTGCCTCCTCCGCCCCAGCCACCACGGCCGCCACCGCCACCGAAGCCACGGCTGCCAGTGTTATTCAGTCCTCCAATGAGGGTATAAGCTGCATTTTCAAGTGAGCGACGTGCATAAAGACGGTTGTCATAACGCTCCTTAGTACCTACTCCAAGGTTGAGGTTGGCAGTCCAACCGCTGTTCATTCCCTTCTTCACAGTGAGGTCGAGCACTGTCTCTTCTTCACCGTCATCAATGCCTGTTACTCGTGAATAGTCACTTTTGCGCTCGTATGACTTGATTCTGTCAATGATGTCAGTAGGTATGTTCTCCATTGCCACCTTAGTGTCGTTGAGGAAGAATTCCTTTCCGTTCATGAGAATCTTTTTAACGCTTTTGCCGTTGATTTTGATGTTGCCATCGTCATCAACCTCAGCACCAGGGAGCTTTTTCACGAGATCTTGAAGAGCAGAACCCTCTGCTACTCGGTATGCTGATGCGTTATACACGATTGAGTCACCGCTTACCTGCACCTGAGCAGCATTTGCAGTCACTTTAGCTTCCTTCAGCAGCTTAGCGTCAGATACCATTGTTATGTATCCTATGTTGTGGTTCTTGTTGCCGCTTTTGGTGAGGTCAAGAGGCATTTCATGATCCTGATAGCCGATGTATGTGACTTTCAGTACATACTTTCCTTTCTTAATGTCTTTGATGGTGAAGCTGCCATCAACGCCTGATGCAGCACCTCCTACCATAGAACTGTCTGGTAAGGATAGGATTCTGACTGTTGCTGAGATTACAGCTTCCTTTGTCTCATCCTCAATCACTGTACCAGACACGTTTACTTTTGATTGAGCCATTGCCGTCAGACTCGTCATGGCGGCAAGCATTAAAAATAAAAGTGATTTCTTCATCTTATAAAATTGCATTTTGTTCCTTCGTTATATTAAATTAGACTTAAAAGAAACGAAAAGGTTTAATGACATAAAGCATATTTGCGGAATAATATGTAATTTTGCATAAATTTATTGTCAAAAGAATGAAAAAAGCTCTTTACACATTATTATTATTTATTACATGCGTGACAGCAAAGGCACAATTCTCGCGTCTTGAGAAGTACCCCACTGTGCCTACTGCATACGATGCTGCATTTGTTGACTTCTGTAAGGATTTTGCGAGTGGTGTGGCTAAGACCGGCTACGGACAGTATTTCGGACAGATAACCCGTGAAAAGAACATATATGGTTATGGCTCATATTACACCGATTCGGATGGAGTCATCTACGGGCAGTTCCGTTATGCAGAGTTTGTGTTCGGCATAAAGATGGGCATCAAAATGGCACGAGTAGGCACCAATGACCATTACATCGCTTATGACCTTACCACTGGTGATCCTCTGTACATAATGAAGGATGGTCAGAAATACACACTTCCTGCTGACTATGGACAGACCTTCCGTTTTGAGTCGCTCACATACCAGAATGGAGACAAGTATGTTGGTGAGACAGTGAATGGAAAGCGCGAGGGCTTGGGTATATACTATTATGCAAATGGCAATTACTATTACGGACGTTATGTGAACAATGACCGTAAGGGATATGGTGCTATGTTCCGTACCGACAATACATTGTCAATTCAGAATTGGAAAGATGAAACAGAATAGTATCAGAGCATGGGTTCTTGCTGCACGCCCAAAAACTCTCAGTGGTGCAGCATCACCAGTACTTGTCGGTGGTATGATGGCATGGATTATACATTGCCTCAACATACTGCCTGCTGATTTTCAGTTTAACACGAAGTATGATCTTCTTTCATTCGACACATCACTTATACTTCCGTTTGTGCTGTGCCTCCTTTTTGCATTGCTCATGCAGATAGATGCCAATTTCATAAACGATTATTATGACTTCAAGAAAGGCACCGACCGTGAGGACCGCTTAGGACCGGAGCGTGCATGTGCTCAGGGGTGGATAACGCCAGAGGCGATGATGAAGGGCATAATAGTCACCACCGTGTTGAGTGTTCTCACAGGGATAGGCATAATGCTCATACACATGCAATGGGAACTTTTGCTTGTTGGTGCATTATGTGTTCTTACAAGTTTCTTATATACCACCCATTTCTCATATCAGGGACTTGGCGATTTGCTTGTGGTGGTGTTCTTCGGCATCGTGCCTGTCTGCTTCACATATTACGTCATGACTAATGGCGATTGGAGCCTTCCTGTCACCATGGCAGGACTTGCTGTTGGTCTCGCAACTGACAATCTCCTGATGGTCAATAACTATCGTGACCGTAATCAGGATGCAGAGAGTGGCAAGCGTACTGTAGTGGTGAAACTCATTAAGCAATATGGACAAAAGGAAGGCGAACAGGCATCGCTCGACATCTATCTGTGGTTAGGAGTTTGTTCCACACTCATAGCGATAGCTGCATTGTTCATGTTCCCGTTCTCAAGCATTCACTTCCCGGTAATGCTCATATATCTCATTCTGCATTTCCGAGCATTCCGTGAGATAAAGACAAAGGATGGACGAGACCTCAACTCAGTGCTTGCAATTACTGCACGTAACATCTTCCTCTTCGGAGTGCTGTTTGCTGTCAGCCTCTTGCTGTAGTGGTGTGTTCAGTTATAATAAGGTGCTCACAATTAATTTTCCACGTTACTAATACAGGAACAACCTCCTCATTACTCTGAGGAGGTTGTTTTGCTTATACCTCAAATTAATCCCAAATAGTTCATTAGGCTCGTAATACATATTGATTAGAGGCTATACAGATTTTTTCTGGCTTTAGAGTGAGTGATGCGGGCATCATGACCGAAAAAACAGGGA
>JAZLHP010000045.1:0-3240 GCA_045616905.1 Bacteroidaceae bacterium | reverse complement strand
CAGGTGATGGAGCTTGGCGAGCCAGACGCATCAGGCCGTCGTTCTCCAGTCCCAGTAGAAGGCAAGATCGAGTCACTCGACATCGACCACGCAATCGGGGCAGTAGGTGTATCACCAAACCCACTCGTGCCTAAATCAGTTGAAGGTCTTGAACTCGGACGCAAGAACACTATCGCAGTAAGCGAGAAGATGCAGTCAAGCATCCCAACAATCTTCGCTGGTGGTGACATCGTACGCGGTGGCGCAACTGTAATCCTCGCCATGGGTGACGGCCGCCGTGCTGCTGCCAACATGCACGAGATGCTTCAGGGCAAATAAAAAAGTGATTATCACACAATAAAAAGGGCAGGCAATTCGTTATTTGAATTGTCTGCTCCTATGATTTTGGAGGATTCCATTAACTTCCGCCCCAAGTGGCAAAACCATCAATAAAGAGAAATGAGACACCTCTTCACATACATAACATCAATGGCATTCATCTTCACAATGCTTGCATGTTCCGACAACGAGGAATTCACTGCTGACAAAAGTGCCACACTGACATTCAGCACCGACACCCTATCGTTCGACACACTCTTCAACACCGTCACCTCACGTACGAAGCGTCTCATTGTTTACAACCACAACAGCAAGGGAGTGCATCTCGCCAATGTGTCATTAGAACAAGGCAGCAACTCGCTGTACAGGATGAATGTAGATGGACAGTTCGGATCCTCCATCAACAATGTTGAGATACTCGGCAAAGACAGCATCCACATCTTCGTAGAAGTCACCACGCCAGAGAGCAACCCCACAGGCACAAGCGAAGAATATCTCATCAAGAAAATAACAGACAAGATAGTCTTCACAATGGAAAGCGGCATACGCCAGAAGGTCGTACTCGACACATACGGCATGTCATGCACATTCCTGCATCACGAGACCATCAGCACCGACACAACACTCTCCCCTGCCCTTCCATACGTCATATACGACTCACTCGTGGTGGCAGAGAACGCCACCCTTACAATACCAGCAGGCACATCACTCTATTTCCACAATGGAGCAAGCCTGATTGTTCATGGAAAGCTAAACGCAGAAGGAACAGCAGACAAGAACGTGATGATGCGAGGCGACCGTCTCGACCGCATGTTCTCATATCTCCCATACGATCGTCTTGACGCTCAATGGGGAGGCGTATTACTCACATCCTCATGCCAGGGATGCAATCTCACCCACACCGACATTCATAGTGGAGCATTCGGCATCCTGTGCGACTCCATAGCAGGAACGCTCAACATGGAAAGCACAACCGTACACAATGTAGCATTCGATGCACTTTCCATACGCCATTCAAAGGCAATAATAACCAACTGTCAGATAACCAATGCCGCAGGCGACTGCATCAACTTAGAGAATGCACAGTTAGAGTGCTATCACAGCACCATTGCCCAGTTCTATCCTTGGTCTGCCGACCGTGGAAACGCACTAATGGTCACACAGACACTTATGGAAGAAGCAAGCATAACCCCTTCCGTCAATTTCTACAACTGCATCATCACAGGCAAGGCACGCGATGAGGTATATGCGAAGTTCGACTCACAGAATGACGAACTGCACCTGCATTTCTACAACAGCCTTGTCAACACCGACGTCAGCGACCCTCAATATTTCACCGACTGCATTGACGACGACAACTCACACGATGCAGCAAAGGAAGACGGTAGTGAAAAACGCACCACACGCGAGAAGCACTTCCGAACCATCGACACCGACAACTACTTCTACGATTTTCGACTTGACTCGCTCAGCAATGCACGAGGCAAGGCATCGTCAGCATACTCTTCACTATACCCTACCGACAAGGATGGCATAGTACGTCCGTCAGCACATGCAGACCTCGGTTGCTACCAGTCGCAATATAAGTAAACAAAAACAAAAACGATAACTCAATGACTCGACTAATCGATAACTCGAAAAATCGATGACTCGACGACTCGATAAATCGAAAAAGACAACAACTTTAACCCAAAACTCATAAACAAATCTTATGAAAAAGAATCTGTTTTTTATCATGTCTATCATGGCAATAGCATTCTGCAGTTGCCAGACAAAGAAAGCAGAAGAGGCTATTCCTCAGCCTGTAAAAATTACCGACTATCTCTTTGAGATTACAGTCGATGACTACTGTGACACCATTCCTAACAAGCTCATTAGCAAGGTTGGTACCGAATTCGGATGTACAGCAGTACGCAACGGCAACTACTACGGACGCAACCTCGACTTCTTCATCAGCGAGGTATCAGAAATCGTCATCAGGACAACAGCAAAAGAGGGACGCCACGCATCAATCGGTGTAGGACGTCTCGACAACTGCACAGATGCCGACATTGAGAAAGGACTCACAGAAGAGCAGATGAACATCCTTCCTTGGGGAATGTTCGACGGCATCAACGATGCAGGACTCTTCTGCAACATGAATGTCACACCTTCACAAGATGGCGGAGAACCAAACACAGGCACAAACCCAGGAAAGCCAGACCTCAACAACGCATTCCTCGTACGTGCGCTCCTCGACAACTGTGCCAACGTTGACGAAGCCATTGACTTCATCAACAACCACAACATGATTGGCATGGACAAGGGAGGATGGAACCTCCACTTCATGATTGGCGACCCAGAGAAAACCATCGTTGTAGAATTCATCGACAACAAGGCAGTCATCAAGGAACAGACCATCATGACAAACTTCTATGTCAATCTCCTCCCAGAATACACACCACACGCCGATGGCATAGAGCGCTTCGAAATCATCAAGGAACACTATGCTGAAGGTGGTGAGTCAATGGAAGGAATGTGGAACCTCCTCAAGCGAGTACGTTTCTCACAGGCATACGACCCTGCAACAGAGCCATTCTGGAAGTCTGAATACTACGAAGGAATGCCTTACACCATAGACACTCCGCTGGAGACCATACTTGCCGACAGTGCCGTACAGCAAGGTTTCAAGAACTTCAAGAACTACATGGAGACAGGCGAATACAAGCCAGAGATGGGACTCTGGTACACAGAGCACAACAGCACCTACGACATCAAGAACCGCAAGCTCTGGGTTACAATTCGTGAGGACTACGACCATCGCTACGAATTTGACCTGAACAAATAAGGCATCTACTTACACATTGTAAGGAGATTATCACTCCTTAAGTTTACAAACAGAAATAGCAAAACAGCACAAAAACTACTTTTCGTGTGCAAATA
>JAZLHP010000044.1:0-44911 GCA_045616905.1 Bacteroidaceae bacterium | reverse complement strand
ATCTGGAAGAAGGCACTTGATAATGTGACTCCACAGGTTGAGGTTAAGAGCCGTCGTATCGGTGGTGCAACTTTCCAGGTTCCAACAGAGATTCGTGCTGACCGTAAGGAGGCTATCTCTATGAAGAACCTCATTCAGTTTGCTCGTAAGCGTTCAGGTAAGAGTATGGCTGACAAGCTTTGCGCTGAGATTATGGACGCATTCAATGAGCAGGGAGGTGCGTTTAAGCGTAAGGAAGACATGCACCGTATGGCTGAGGCTAACCGAGCATTCGCACACTTCCGTTTCTAATATAAAGTTATTTTAAATCGTTAATAGTAAAATACTAGATATGGCAAAGCAAGATTTGCACCTTACCCGTAATTTTGGTATCATGGCACACATCGATGCCGGTAAGACTACGACTTCAGAACGTATTCTTTTCTATACAGGTAAGACTCACAAGATTGGCGAGGTTCACGATGGTGGTGCAACTATGGACTGGATGGCTCAGGAGCAGGAGCGTGGTATTACTATCACATCTGCAGCCACAACAGCATATTGGACTTGGAATGGTAATAAGTATAAGTTCAACTTGATTGATACTCCGGGACACGTTGACTTTACTGCTGTAGTAGAACGTTCACTCCGCGTTCTTGACGGAGCTGTTGCTACTTATTGTGCGGTAGGTGGTGTAGAGCCACAGTCTGAGACTGTATGGCGTCAGGCGGATAAGTACAATGTTCCACGTATGGGTTATGTAAATAAGATGGACCGTTCTGGTGCTGACTTCTTTGAGGTTGTTCGCCAAATGAAAGAGGTTCTCGGAGCAAACCCAGTACCAGTGGTTATCCCAATCGGTGCAGAGGAAAACTTCAAGGGAATCGTTGACCTTATCAAAATGCATGGTATCGTATGGCACGATGAAACTCAGGGTGCAGAATTCGATATTATTGACATCCCAGAGAATCTTAAAGATGAGGCAGAAGAATGGCGTAACAAGATGCTCGAGTCTGTAGCAGAGTTCGATGATGCTCTTATGGAAAAGTTCTTCGATGATCCTTCTACAATTACAGAAGATGAAATCATCTCTGCTATCCGTAAAGCAACTTGTGCTCTTGCTTGTACTCCTATGCTTTGTGGCTCTTCATTCAAGAACAAGGGCGTACAAACTCTTCTTGATTATATTTGTGCATTCCTTCCTTCTCCACTTGACACTGAGGCTGTAGTTGGTACAAACCCAGATACAAAGGAAGAAGAGGATCGCAAGCCATCTGAGGATGAGAAGACATCAGCTCTCGCATTTAAGATTGCAACTGACCCATATGTAGGCCGTCTCACATTCATCCGTGTTTACTCTGGTAAGATTGAGGCTGGTTCTTATACATACAACACTCGCTCAGGTAAGAAGGAGCGTGTTTCACGTCTCTTCCAGATGCACTCAAACCACCAGAACCCTGTTGAGGTAATTGGTGCAGGTGACATCGGCGCAGTTGTTGGTCTCAAGGATATCCACACTGGTGATACTCTTTGTGATGAGGATGCACCAATCATCCTCGAGTCTATGGATTTCCCAGACCCTGTTATCGGTATCGCAGTTGAACCAAAGACTCAGAAAGATCTTGATAAGCTTTCTGTTGGTCTAGCAAAACTTGCAGAGGAAGACCCAACATTCACAGTTAAGACTGATGAGCAGTCTGGTCAGACTGTTATTTCTGGTATGGGTGAGCTTCACCTTGATATCATCATCGACCGTCTTAAGCGTGAGTTCAAGGTTGAATGTAACCAGGGTAAACCACAGGTTAACTATAAGGAGGCAATCACTAAGACCGTTAACCTCAGAGAGGTTTATAAGAAGCAGTCGGGTGGTCGTGGTAAGTTCGCAGATATCATTGTGAACGTAGGTCCCGTAGATGAGGACTTCCAAGGTACAGGTCTCCAGTTTGTTGATGAAGTAAAGGGTGGTAACGTTCCTAAGGAATTTATTCCATCTGTTCAAAAGGGCTTTGCTGAGGCAATGAAGAATGGTGTTCTCGGAGGTTTCCCAATGGATAGCATGAAGGTTACATTGGTAGATGGATCATTCCACCCAGTTGACTCTGACCAGTTGTCGTTTGAGGTTGCAGCACGTCAGGCTTATAAGAATGCATGTTCACAGGCTAAGCCTGTTCTCATGGAGCCAATTATGAAGCTTGAGGTTGTAACGCCAGAAGAGAACATGGGTGATGTTATTGGTGACCTTAACAAGCGCCGTGGTCAGGTTGAAGGTATGGATAACGCTCGTTCAGGTGCTCGTATCGTCAAGGCTATGGTTCCGCTTGGCGAAATGTTCGGTTATGTTACAGCACTTCGTACTATTACATCAGGACGTGCGACTTCATCAATGCAGTATGACCACCATGCACCTGTAAGCAGCAATATTGCTAAAGAAGTGCTTGCAGAATGCAACGGACGCACAGATCTCGTATAATAAAAATCATGCGATGAGGCTCTGCACCAAGCAAACGACTCTTTGGTGCATCCTCTCGTTTTAATAATTAAATTATAAATAAAATGAGTCAGCAAAAAATTCGTATTAAGCTAAAGTCTTATGACCACAATCTCGTTGACAAGTCAGCTGAGAAGATTGTGAAGACTGTGAAGGCAACAGAGGCTATCGTAAGTGGTCCAATTCCACTTCCAACTCACAAGCGTATTTTCACAGTTAACCGTTCTACATTCGTTAACAAGAAGTCTCGTGAGCAGTTTGAACTTTGTACTTACAAGAGACTTATTGACATCTACAGCTCAACAACTAAGACAGTTGATGCTTTGATGAAACTCGAGCTTCCAAGCGGTGTTGAGGTTGAGATTAAGGTTTAATATTAGAGAACAATTAAAATTATTATTGAAATGCCAGGATTATTAGGAAAAAAAATCGGAATGACATCCGTTTTCAGTGCTGAGGGCAAGAATATGCCATGCACTGTTATCGAAGTAGGTCCTTGTGTTGTAACTCAGGTAAAGACCGTTGAAAAGGATGGCTACGCTGCAGTGCAGGTAGGATTCCAGGAGGCTAAGGAGAAGAATACTTCTAAGCAGATGAAAGGTCACTTCCAGAAAGCAGGAACAACACCAAAGAGACACTTGGCCGAGTTCACATTTGAAGAGGAACATAACCTCGGTGACGTAATCACAGTAGATATTTTTGACGATACAGCTTACGTTGACGTTACTGGTACATCAAAAGGTAAAGGTTTCCAGGGTGTTGTAAAGCGTCATGGTTTCGGTGGTGTTGGTCAAGCTACACATGGTCAGGACGACCGTCTCCGCAAGCCAGGTTCAATCGGTGCTTGTGCAACACCTTCTCGTGTATTCAAAAATGTCCCAATGGGTGGACAAATGGGTAACGAGCAGGTTACAACTCACAACCTTCAGGTAATTAAGGTGGTTCCAGAACACAATCTCCTTCTCCTTAAAGGAAGTGTTCCTGGTGCTAAAGGTTCAATCGTTATAATCAAGAAGTAAGCAATGGAAGTTTCTGTATTAAATATCAAAGGTGAGGACACTGGTAAGAAGGTGGTTCTGAACGATGCAATCTTCGGAATTGAACCAAACGACCATGTTATTTACCTCGCAGTAAACCAGTATCTCGCTGCTCAGCGACAAGGTACTCACAAGTCTAAGGAAAGAAGCGAAATCACAGGCTCTACTCGAAAACTTATCCGTCAGAAGGGCGGTGGCGGTGCTCGTCGTGGTGACATTAAGTCTCCAGTTCTTCGCGGTGGTGGTCGTGTCTTCGGTCCAAAGCCACGTGATTATTGGTTCAAACTTAACAAGAAAGTTAAGACTTTAGCACGTAAGAGTGCTCTCTCGTATAAGGCTCAGCAGAATGCAATCGTTGTTGTTGAAGACTTCGATTTCGAGGCTCCAAAAACAAAAGACGGCGTTGCAATGTTAAATAATCTTAAAGTTGAGGGCAAGAAGACTCTTATCGTTTTGTCAGAAGTTAAAAAGAACGTAAATTTGTCAGTCCGTAACATTCAACGTGTTGAAGTTATGACTGCAAGTGCACTCAACACCTATAAGGTGATGAATGCAAATGTTCTTGTTGTGACAGAAAACGCACTCAAACTCATTGATGAAACTTTAATCAAGTAAGGAGGTACAAATATGGCATATATAGTAAAACCATTGGTCACTGAGAAGATGACAGCTATTTCAGAGAAACAGGGCAATAAGTTCGGTTTCATCGTACTTCCTAAGGCCAATAAGATTGAGATCAAGAAAGAAGTTGAAGCTAAATATAACGTAAATGTAGTTTCTGTAAACACTATGAATTACGCTGGTAAGCGTAAGAGCCGTTATACAAAGGCTGGTGTTATTAAGGGCAGCACGAAGGCTTACAAAAAAGCCATTGTAACTCTTAAAGAAGGAGAAACTATTGATTTCTATAGTAACATTTAATTAAACAAATGGGTATTCGTAAATTTAGACCAGTAACACCTGGTCAAAGACACAAGGCTATTGGTACTTTTGATGATGTTACTACATCGGTACCAGAGAAAACTCTTGTTTTCGGTAAGCGCAGTACTGCCGGACGTAACAATTCCGGTCAGATTACAACACGCTACAGAGGTGGCGGTCACAAGCGCGTGATTCGTATTGTCGATTTCAAGAGAGAGAAAGACGGAATTCCTGCAGTAGTTAAGACTATTGAGTACGATCCAAATCGTTCTGCTCGTATCGCACTCGTATTCTATGCTGACGGTGAAAAACGTTACATCGTTGCTCCTAACGGTTTGCAGGTAGGCGCGACTATCATGTCAGGTAAGGATGCAACTCCTGATCTTGGCAACACTCTTCCACTTGAGAACATTCCGGTCGGTACTGTTATACACAATATCGAGCTTCGTCCAGGTCAGGGTGCTAAGATGGTTCGTTCTGCAGGCAACTTTGCTCAGTTAACTTCACGTGAAGGACGTTTCTGTGTAATTAAACTTCCTTCAGGCGAAATTCGTAAGGTGCTCTCTGTGTGCCGTGCTACAATCGGTAGCGTAAGCAATTCAGACCATGCACTTGAATCTTCTGGTAAGGCAGGTCGTAGCCGTTGGCTCGGTCGTCGTCCACACAACCGTGGTGTTGTAATGAACCCAATTGATCACCCAATGGGTGGTGGTGAAGGACGTCACACAGGTGGACACCCACGTTCACGCAATGGCCTCTATGCTAAGGGTCTTAAGACTCGCGCACCAAAGAAGCAGTCAAGCAAGTACATTATCGAAAGACGTAACAAGTAATAAAGTTAACTGAATATGAGTCGTTCATTAAAAAAAGGTCCATACATTAATGTGAAGCTCGAAAAGAAAGTTCTCGCAATGAATGAGAGCGGAAAGAAGAGCGTTATCAAGTCATGGGCTCGCGCTTCAATGATATCTCCAGATTTCGTGGGACATACTATTGCAGTGCATAACGGTAACAAATTTATCCCTGTTTACATTACTGAAAACATGGTTGGCCACAAACTTGGAGAATTTGCACTTACTCGCACATTCCGTGGTCATGCAGGTAATAAGAAGAAGTAATCATAAAACAGGCTTCAACCAAGTAAAAAAGACTTTTATATAATGGGAGCAAGAAAAAGATTAATGGCCGAGAAAATAAAAGAGGCCAAAAAGACTACTTACTTCGCTAGTCTTCGCAATGTCCCTTCTTCACCTCGCAAGATGCGCTACGTAGCTGATCTCGTTCGTGGCATGGAAGTGAGCAAGGCTCTTGCAACTCTCAAGTTCAACAGCAAAGATGCTGCAAAGGATCTTGAAAAGTTGCTTCGCTCTGCAATCGCTAACTGGGAGCAGAAGAATGACCGCAAGGCAGAAAACGGAGAACTCTATATCTCGAAGATTTTTGTTGACGAAGGCGCAACTCTTAAGCGTATGAGACCAGCACCTCAGGGACGTGGTTATAGAATTCGTAAGCGTTCTAACCATGTAACCATTTTCGTGGACGCTAAAACTAATGAAGAAAAGTAATTATGGGACAAAAATGTAATCCAATAAGCAACCGCCTCGGTATTGTAAGAGGATGGGATTCTAACTGGTTCGGCGGAAATGATTTTGGCGACAACCTCCTCGAGGATAGCAAAATCCGCAAGTACCTTAACGCTCGTCTTGCAAAGGCAAGTGTTTCAAAGATTGTAATTGAGCGCACACTTAAACTTGTGACAATCACAATCTGCACAGCTCGCCCTGGTTTTATCATCGGAAAGGGTGGCGAAGAAGTTGAGAAGCTCAAGAAGGAGCTTAAAAAGGTAACTGACAAGGACGTACAGATTAATATATTTGAAATCAAGCGTCCAGAACTCGACGCAGTAATCGTTGCCAACAACATCGCTCGTCAGATTGAAGGTAAGATTGCTTACCGCAGAGCTGTAAAGACTGCAATTGCAAACACAATGCGTTCTGGTGCAGAAGGTATTAAGATTCAGATATCTGGTCGTCTTAACGGAGCAGAAATGAGCCGTTCAGAGATGTACAAAGAAGGACGTACTCCTCTCCACACACTCCGTGCAGATATTGACTATTGTCTCGCAGAGGCGCTCACAAAGGTTGGTCTTCTCGGCATAAAGGTTTGGATTTGCCGTGGTGAGAAGTTCGGTAAGCAGGATCTTACTCCAAATTTCACACAATCTAAGGAGTCAGGACGTGGCAACGGCAACAACAATGGTGGCCGTCGATTCAGAAATAATAGAAAATCTAACAACCGCAATTAATCACTTATGTTGCAAACTTTGTACAAGAATCAGATGATTCATTTGTCAAGGTGCAGCACATAAAAGACATTAACTATGTTACAGCCAAAAAGACAAAAATATAGAAGACCGCAAAAAGGTCGCGGTCGTTGGAAGGGTGTTTCTCACCGAGGAACAGAACTTTCTTTTGGTAGCTTCGGCATAAAGGCACTTGAGACAAAGTGGATTACCGCTCGTCAGATTGAGGCTGCCCGTGTTGCTATTACACGTTATATGCAGCGTCAGGGTCAAGTTTGGATCCGTATATTCCCTGACAAACCTATCACAAAGAAACCTGCTGACGTCCGAATGGGTAAAGGTAAAGGTGATCCATATCAGTATGTGTTCCCTGCAAAACCAGGACGAATTCTCTTCGAGATTGAAGGTGTTTCTTATGACATCGCAAAGGAGGCTCTCCGACTCGGTGCACAGAAACTTCCTACTACTACAAAGTTTGTTGTACGTCGTGATTACGACAAAAACGCTTAATTATGAAAATTTCAGAAATTAGAGAACTTACAAATGAAGAGCTCGCTGAGCGTATCGAGGTTGAAGTTGCTAATTTGAACAATATGAAGTTCAATCACAATATTTCTCCACTCGAAGACAATTCTCAGATTAAGAAGTTGCGTCACGACATCGCACGCATGAAGGGTGAGCTTACTCAGCGTGAACTCAATAAATAATTAGAGTCAATGGAAGCTAGAAATTTAAGAAAACAAAGACAGGGTGTTGTTACCAGCGATAAGATGGACAAGACAATCGTCGTTGCTGCCAAGTTCAAGGAAAAGCACCCAATATATGGTAAATTTGTCCAGAAGACAAAAAAGTACCATGCTCATGACGAGAAGAATGATGCTCATGTTGGAGACACTGTTCTTATTATGGAGACTCGTCCATTGAGTAAAACTAAGAGATGGAGACTAGTACAAATCGTAGAAAGAGCTAAGTAAATATGATACAGGTAGAATCAAGATTACAGGTCGCTGACAACAGCGGTGCACGCGAAGTTCTTTGTATCCGAGTACTCGGAGGTACAAGACGTCGTTATGCTACTGTAGGAGACGTTATCGTAGTAGCTGTAAAGAGTGCTATTCCTACAAGTGAAGTTAAGAAGGGTTCAGTATCTAAGGCTCTTATCGTTCGTACAAAGAAAGAAGTTCGTCGTCCTGACGGCTCATATATCCGCTTTGATGACAACGCATGCGTTCTCCTCAATAATGCAGGTGAAATGAGAGGTAGCCGTATTTTCGGTCCTGTTGCTCGTGAACTTCGTGCTGCAAACATGAAAGTAGTTTCTTTGGCTACTGAAGTACTTTAATCATTAAAGAATCACATCTATGAGTAAATTACATATTAAAAAAGGCGACACAGTTTACGTGAATGCTGGTAACGAGAAGGGAAAGACTGGTAAGGTCACAAAAGTTCTCGTTGAAAAGCAGCGTGCTATTGTTGAGGGTGTGAACATGGTTAAGAAGAGCACTAAGCCAAGTGCAGCACACCCACAGGGAGGATTTGTTGAGCAGGAAGCTCCTATCCATATCTCTAACCTTAATGTTGTTGACCCTAAGACAGGCAAGCCAACTCGTATCGGTCGCAAGATTGGTGAGAATGGTAAGTTAGTTCGTTACGCTAAAAAATCAGGGGAGGAAATCTAATGAGTACAACAGCACAACTTAAAAACGTATATGCTGAGCAGATTGCTCCAGCACTCATGAAGCAGTTCAACTACTCTTCGCCAATGCAGATTCCTGTATTGAAGAAGATTGTAGTAAACCAGGGTCTTGGCCAGGCAACGGCAGATAAGAAAGTTATTGAGGTTGCAATGAAGGAAATAGCTCAGATTACTGGTCAAAAGCCTGTTGCTACTAAGTCAAAGAAGGATATCTCAAACTTCCGTCTTCGTAAGCAGATGCCAATCGGAGTTATGGTAACTCTTCGCCGTGAGCGTATGTATGAGTTCCTTGAGAAGCTAATTCGTGTTTCTCTTCCTCGTATCCGTGACTTCAAGGGTATTTCATCAAACTTTGACGGTCGTGGTAACTATACCCTCGGTATTACTGAGCAGATTATCTTCCCAGAAATCAATATCGATCAGGTTGACAAGATTATGGGTATGAACATCACTTTTGTAACTACTGCTAAGACTGATGAGGAAGGATATGCACTCCTCAAGGCATTCGGTCTTCCATTTAAGGACGCTAAAAAGTAAACCACACTATGGCAAAGGAATCAATGAAAGCACGCGAGGTTAAGCGTGCAAAGCTCGTAGCAAAGTATGCTGCAAAACGTGCTGCTTTGAAGAAGGTTATAGCTACTTCTGCTGATCCTGTAGAGGCATACGAGGCAGCTCGTGCTCTTCAGGCAATCCCAGCAAATGCAAATCCAATTCGCCTTCACAATCGCTGCAAGATAACTGGACGTCCAAGAGGTTATATCCGTCAGTTCGGTATTTCTCGTATCCAGTTCCGCGAAATGGCATCTCAGGGACTTATCCCAGGTGTTAAGAAAGCAAGCTGGTAATTATAATCAGGAGTTTACCACAAGTTCGGGAGTGGTAAACTCATGATACATAATTACTATGATAAATATGTAAGAATGTTATTTTTTGTTAAAAGATCTCGTTTGCGGAGTGGTCTTTGCAAATAATTAAACAGTAATTAAAATAAAAGTTGTAAATTTGCGCGCTTTTGGACTTGAAACAAGTCTGGAGACGTGTGATTTTGCACGTTTTTACTTGTTTGTACATTCCCATAAGCAAATTCATTATTGTTAAATATTGTCGGGCATTATTAACCCAGTCCCGATTAATTTAATTTTATTATGACAGATCCAATAGCTGATTTTCTCACGAGACTGAGAAATGCAATCATGGCTAAGCACAAGATTGTAGATGTACCAGCCTCAAACCTTAAGAAAGAAATCACAAAGATTCTTTTCGACAAAGGTTACATTTTGAACTATAAGTTCATTGAAGAGGGTCCACAAGGAAGTATTAAAATTGCTCTTAAGTATGACCCTCAGTCAAAAGTTAGCGCTATTCAGTGCTTAAAGCGTGTCTCGCGTCCAGGTCTTCGTAAGTACACTGGATACAAGGACATGCCTCGTGTAATTAATGGATTAGGTATCGCAGTGGTATCTACTTCAAAAGGTGTTATGACAGATAAGGAAGCTTCAGAACTCAAAGTGGGTGGTGAAGTTCTTTGTTATGTTTATTAATTAAGGAGGATATATAATGTCTAGAATTGGTAAATTACCTATTATTATTCCTGCAGGTGTAACTATCACTCATAAGGATGACATTGTAACTGTAAAAGGTCCTAAAGGCGAACTCAGCCAGTATGTGAACCCTGCAATCAAGGTTTCTCTCGAGGACGGAAAGTTGACAATGGAAGAGAATGAGGAATTGATGCAGGACAATGCAAAGCAGCGTCATGCTTTCCACGGTTTGTACCGTTCACTTGTAAACAACATGGTAGTTGGTGTCTCTGAAGGATATAAGAAAACACTTCAACTCGTAGGTGTTGGTTATCGTGTTTCTAATCAAGGCAATGTTCTTGAGTTCGCACTCGGATATTCTCATGCAATTGTTTTCGAACTCCCAAAGGAGATTAAGGTGGAAACAAAGTCTGAGAGAAATCAGGATCCTCTTATCATGCTTGAGTCTTGTGACAAGCAGCTTCTTGGACTTGTATGTGCTAAGATTCGCTCTTTCCGCAAGCCTGAACCATACAAGGGTAAGGGTATTCGCTTCCAAGGCGAGATTATTAGAAGAAAGTCTCGTAAGTCTGCTAACGCTAAATAATGAAAGGATAAGAGTATGATAACAAAGATTGAAAGACGTCTCAAAATTAAATATAGAGTACGCAATAAGGTTTCTGGTACTGCTGAACGTCCACGTATGAGTGTTTTCAGAAGCAATAAGCAGATTTATGTTCAGGTAATCGACGATGACGCACAGAAAACTCTCGTTTCTGCATCTTCTCTCGGAATTGAAGCTGCAAACAAAACAGAGCAGGCTGCAAAGGTTGGTGAAATGGTTGCTAAAAAGGCTATTGAAGCTGGAATTTCAGCTGTTGTGTTCGATCGTAACGGTTATTTGTATCACGGAAGAGTTAAGGAGGTAGCTGAAGCTGCCCGTAATGCTGGACTTAAATTTTAATAGAATACGATTATGGTAAATAAAGTTAAAGTACAAAACGATGCTGAGCTTAAAGATCGCTTAGTTGCTATTAATCGTGTTACTAAGGTTACTAAGGGTGGTCGTACATTCACTTTCGCAGCCATCGTTGTTGTAGGTGACGGTAACGGAGTGATAGGCTATGGTCTTGGTAAGGCAGGAGAAGTTACTGCTGCTATCGCAAAAGGTGTAGAGGCAGCTAAAAAGAATTTAGTTAAGGTTCCAGTGCTCAAAGGAACAGTTCCTCACGAAGCATACGCAAAATTCGGTGGTGCACGTGTACTTGTAATGCCAGCATCAGAAGGTACAGGTGTTGTAGCCGGTGGTGCCATGCGTGCAGTGTTTGAAAGCGTTGGTATTACCGACGTTCTTGCAAAGTCTAAAGGTTCTTCAAACCCTCATAACCTTGTAAAGGCTACTATTGAGGCTCTCGCAAACATGCGTGACCCTAAGACTGTTGCTCAGAACCGTGGTGTTAATTTGACAAAAGTATTCAAAGGATAAAGAGAAAAAATCATGGCAACAATCAAGATTAAGCAGGTAAAGGGCCAGGCAGGTCGTCCAATCGACCAGAAGAGAACTCTTGAGTCTCTCGGTCTCGGTAAGATTAACAGGGTCGTTGAGCGTGAGGATTCTCCATCTTTACGTGGTATGATTCGCAAGGTTGAACACCTTGTAGAGGTTATTGACTAACGTTTAATACACTAAAATCAGATTAAAAATGGAATTATATAATTTGCAACCAGCAACAGGTGCTACTCATAATAGCAAGCGCGTAGGCCGAGGATACGGTTCTGGTAAGGGCCGCACTTCTACACGTGGTCATAAGGGTGCGAAAGCACGTTCTGGTTATAAGAAAAAGATCGGTTTTGAAGGCGGTCAGATGCCACTTCAGCGCCGTGTTCCTAAGTTCGGTTTCCAGAACATCAACCGTGTTGAGTACAAGGCAATTAACCTTGATCTCATCCAGAAACTTGCAGAGGAAAAGAACCTTACTAAGGTTGGTATTGAAGAGCTCATTGCAGCTGGTTTCATAAACAAGAAGCAGCTTGTAAAGATTCTTGGCAATGGCGAACTCACTGTCAAGGTTGATGTTGAAGCTCATGCATTCTCTGCTACAGCAGAGACTGCAATCACAGAAAAGGGTGGTAACGCTGTAAAACTCTAAAATAATGGGAAAAGCAATCGATAAACTTAAGAATATCAAGATTGTTAAGACATTTAATAACATCTGGCGTATTGAGGATTTGCGTTCGCGTATCCTCATCACGCTGTTGTTAGTTGTCATCTATCGATTTGGATCATACGTAGTGCTTCCTGGTATTGATACTGCAGCACTTGAAGGTCTCTCAAAACAAACTACAGATAATGGCTTGATGTCTTTGCTTGATATGTTCTCAGGTGGTGCTTTTTCTAAGGCCTCAATCTTTGCGCTTGGTATCATGCCTTACATTTCTGCATCTATCGTTATGCAGTTGTTAGGTATTGCAGTTCCTTATTTCCAGAAAATGCAGCGTGAAGGTGAAAGTGGAAGACGTAAGATGAATCAATACACTCGTTATCTGACTGTAGCGATTCTTCTGTTCCAGGGTCCAGCTTATCTTATCAACCTCAAGATGCAAACAGGTAGTGCTGCTGTCTTCAGTTCTCTTGATTGGAACTTCTTCTTGATAGCTTCTACTATTATCCTCGCAGCAGGTAGTATGTTTGTACTTTGGTTGGGTGAGAGAATTACAGACAAGGGTATTGGTAACGGCGTATCAATTATCATCATGATTGGTATTATCGCACGTTTCCCACAGGCGTTTATGCAGGAGCTTACCACAAAGTTCACAACTCCTGGTCAAGGCGGTCTTGTGATTTTCCTCTTCGAGATTATAGTGTTTGTTGCAGTAATCGCAGCCGCTATCCTTCTTGTACAGGGAGTTCGCAGAGTTCCAGTACAGTATGCTAAGCGTATTGCTGGTTCACGTCAGATCGGAGGTGCTCGTCAATATATCCCATTGAAGCCTTATGCAGCAAATGTGATGCCTATTATTTTCGCTCAGGCAATAATGTTTATTCCTATCACATTGGCAGGATACATTTCTGGCGGAAGTTCAAGTAGTGCATTCATCCAGCAGCTCGTTGATAACACAAGTTTCGTGTATAATGCTATTTTTGCATTGCTTATAGTTGTGTTTACTTATTTGTACACAGCAATTACAATCAATCCAATGCAGATGGCAGAGGATATGAAACGTAACAACGGCTTCATTCCTGGTGTTAAGCCAGGTAAGGCAACAGCTGATTATATTGACAAGATTATGTCACTCATAACATTCCCAGGATCACTTTTCTTAGCACTTATAGCAATTTTGCCAGCATTCGCTGATATTTTAGGTGTACAGAGAGATTTCGGTGCATTCTTCGGTGGAACATCGTTGCTCATTCTTGTTGGTGTTGTGCTTGACACACTTCAGCAAATTGAGAGTCATTTGATGATGCGTCATTACGATGGACTGCTTGATACGGGACGTGTACGTGGAGAACATGCTTAACTTTTCTTCGTGTCAAGATGATTTATCTAAAGACAGATGAGGAAGTAGAGCTTTTAAGGAAAGCAAATCTACTTGTAGGATACACTCTTGCAGAGTTGGCAAAAATAATTGAGCCAGGCGTTACAACTAAAGAATTGGATAAAGTAGCTGAAACTTTCATTCGTGACCACGGAGCAGTACCTACATTTAAAGGATTTCCTAACCCCAACGGAGGACCGTTCCCTGCGAGCATTTGCACTTCTGTGAATAATCAAGTAGTTCATGGAATACCAAATGATAAACCGCTAATGGAAGGAGATATCGTATCAATAGATTGTGGAACACAACTTAATGGATTCTGCGGCGATTCGTGTTATACATTTGCAGTAGGCAGTATTTCTTCAGAAGTGCAGAAACTGTTGGAAACAACAAAAGAATCGCTTTATAAAGGAATAGAACAAGCAGTTGTTGGACATCGTATTGGAGATATTTCTTATGCCGTTCAGGAACATTGCGAAAAAGAAGGGTATGGAGTAGTTCGTGAATTTGTTGGTCATGGAGTTGGCAAGAATATGCATGAAGAACCTCAAGTGCCAAATTACGGAAGAAGAGGAAATGGACCATTGCTAAAAAATGGATTATGTATTGCCATTGAACCCATGATAACGATGGGAACGAAAGACATCTTTATGCAGGAAGACAGATGGGGTATAGTAACCCGAGACGGAAAGCCTGCTGCCCACTTTGAACATTCAATATGTGTTAGAAAAGGAAAAGCAGATATTCTCTCATCATTTGAAGAAATAGAAAAAGTATTAAGACAAAAATCTATATAAAGTATGGCTAAACAGTCTGCTATAGAACAGGACGGAACAATTGTAGAAGCATTGTCAAATGCAATGTTCCGAGTCGAATTAGAAAATGGTCATGAGATTATTGCTCATATCTCTGGAAAAATGAGAATGCATTACATTAAGATTTTGCCAGGAGATAAGATAAGAGTTGAAATGTCTCCATACGACCTCTCTAAGGGACGAATAGTATTTAGATATAAATAAAAACGTAATATGAAAACAAGAGCATCTTTGAAGAAACGTACACCTGATTGCGTAATCGTAAGACGTAAAGGACGTCTGTTTGTAATTAATAAGAAGAACCCTAAGTACAAGATGCGTCAGGGATAATTCTTTTGTAAGAATTCGAAATATTAAAAGATATGGCAATAAGAATTGTTGGTGTAGACCTCCCACAGAACAAGAGAGGTGAAATTGCGCTCACATACATTTTCGGTATTGGTCGCAGTAGCTCAGCTAAAATCCTTGAAAAAGCTGGCGTAGATAAGGACATTAAAGTTAAGGACTGGAACGACGAGCAAGCAGGTAAGATCCGTGAGGTGATTGCTGCAGAATACAAGGTAGAAGGTGACCTTCGTTCTGAAATCCAGCTTAACATCAAACGTTTGATGGATATCGGTTGTTACCGTGGAATCCGTCACCGTCTTGGACTCCCAGTACGCGGTCAGAGTACAAAGAACAACGCACGTACTCGCAAGGGTAAGAAGAAAACAGTTGCAAACAAGAAAAAGGCTACTAAATAATAATAAGATATGGCAAAGAAAACAGCTTCTGCAAAGAAGAGAAATGTCAAGGTTACTGCAGAGGGACAGCTTCATGTTCACTCTTCATTTAACAACATCATTGTTACTCTTGCAAACAGTGAAGGTAATGTCATCTCTTGGTCTGCAGCAGGTAAGATGGGCTTCCGTGGATCAAAGAAGAACACACCTTACGCTGCACAGATGGCAGCACAGGACTGTGCCAAGGTCGCTTATGACCTCGGTCTCCGCAAGGTAAAGGCATACATTAAGGGTCCAGGTAACGGTCGTGAGGCTGCAGTCCGTGGATGTCACGCAGCTGGAATCGAAGTAATGGAGATTATCGACGTTACTCCACTTCCACACAATGGATGTCGTCCTCCTAAGAGAAGAAGAGTTTAATTTTTACATTTGTCTGTGTGTTTGTTTGCTCGTTTTGTCGCATCTTTCCTTTCTGCGGCTGCTGCTGTGAGTAGGCAAATGCTAATGACGATTAATTTTACAGTTAAATATGGCTAGATATACTGGACCTAAGTCAAGAATTAGCCGTCGTTTTGGCGAGGCAATTTTCGGACCAGATAAGGTTCTTTCAAAGAGAAATTATCCTGCAGGTCAGCATGGCAACAACCGTCGCAAGAAATCATCAGAATACGGTCTCATGCTTGCTGAGAAGCAGAAGGCAAAATATACATATGGTGTTCTCGAGCGTCAGTTCCGTAATTTGTTTGAGAAAGCAGCAACTAAGTCTGGTGTAACAGGTGAGGTTCTTCTTCAGCTTCTTGAATCACGTCTCGACAATGTGGTATTCCGTCTTGGTATTGCTCCAACACGTGCAGCTGCTCGTCAGCTTGTTAGCCACAAGCACATCACTGTTGATGGTCAGGTAGTAAACGTTCCTTCATATTCAGTTCAAGCAGGTCAGATTGTTGCTGTTCGTGAAAAGGCAAAGAGCCTCGAAGTAATTGAGGCTTCGCTCTCAGGTTTCAACCACAGCAAGTACCCATGGATTGAGTGGGATGAGAACGTAAAGGGTGGCAAGTTCCTTCACATGCCTGAGCGTGCAGATATTCCAGAGAATATTAAGGAGCAGATGATTGTCGAGTTGTACTCTAAATAATAATTAAACAAATGGCGGTATTAGCATTTCAAAAACCAGAAAAAGTAATAATGTTGGAGGCTGACGACAAGTACGGAAAGTTTGAATTCCGTCCTTTGGAGCCAGGTTTCGGAATCACTATAGGTAATTCCCTTCGCCGCATTTTGCTTTCTTCACTTGAGGGTTATGCTATCAACACTATTCGCATAGCAGGTGTTGAGCATGAGTTCTCTACCGTTCCTGGTGTGAAGGAAGACGTGACCAACATTATCTTGAATCTGAAGCAAGTTCGATTCAAGCAGATTGCTGATGGAATTGACACAGAGAAAGTGTCTATTTCTATCGAGAATTCAACCGAGTTTAAGGCTGGAGATATCAACAATTATCTCAGTGGATTTGGAGTGTTAAATCCTGATTTGGTAATTTGTCATTTAGATCCTCAAGCAACATTGGATATAGAGTTGAGCATCAACAAGGGACGTGGTTACATTCCTTCTGAAGAGAACCGTGAGTTCTGCAGAGAAATCAACGACCTCGCTATTGACTCAATCTATACACCAATTCGCAACGTCAAGTTCGCAGTAGAGAACTATCGTGTACAGCAGAAGACTGACTACGAAAAACTCATTCTTGAAATTACTACCGATGGTTCTATTCATCCAAAAGATGCTTTGAAAGAGGCAGCAAAGATACTCATTTATCACTTTATGTTGTTCTCAGATGAGAAGATCACTCTTGAGAATGATGATATCGCTGGAGAAAATGAGTTTGATGAAGATATGTTGCGTATGCGTCAGTTGCTTAAGACTAAGCTCGTCGATATGAATCTTTCAGTCCGTGCACTTAACTGCTTAAAGGCTGCAGATGTCGATACCCTCGGCGATCTTGTACAATTTAACAAAACTGACTTGCTCAAGTTCCGTAACTTTGGTAAGAAGTCGCTCACAGAGCTTCACGACTTGCTTGAGGGCTTGAACCTTTCGTTCGGAACTGATATTTCTAAGTATAAATTAGACAAAGACTAAAGACAATGAGACACAATAAGAAATTTAATCACCTTGGACGCAAGCATTCTCACAGAGCTGCAATGTTGTCAAACATGGCAACATCACTCATCATGCACAAGAGAATCACTACTACGCTTCCAAAGGCAAAGGCTCTTCGTGTTTATGTTGAGCCACTGATTACAAAGGCAAAGGAGGACACTACAGCTTCTCGCCGTGTTGTATTCAGCTATCTTCAGAATAAGTATGCCATCACAGAGCTCTTTGGTGCAGTAGCAACAAAGGTTGCAGATCGTCCAGGTGGTTACACTCGTATCATCAAGCTCGGAAAGCGCGCTAATGACGATGCAGATATGGCATTCATTGAGTTGGTTGACTTTGATGAGAACATGGCTAAGACTGAGGCTAAGAAGACTCGTACTCGTCGTTCTCGCAAGGCTGCTCCTAAGGCAGAAGCACCAGCTGAAGAGCCAGCAGAAGCACCAGCAGAATAATTCTGTTGCAATTATATCTTTTACAAAGCACATCTCTCGGGATGTGCTTTTTTAGTTAAATTAGAGCTTAATTCCTTTTTTTTGCGTTGAGGTACACGTTATTTCAAAAAAAATGCGTAAGTTTGTGGCAAATTTAATGTATTATGAAGAAACTTATACTAACTAATCTAATTCTACAACTCTTTTGTGTGTCTGTTTTTGCTCAAAAACAGATGCAGACAAGCGAATTTGCCGATTTGTACAAGGCAACAACTTCCAGACAGATAAGTATTCATGACCCTTCCGTTGTTTATAATCACAAAGACGGAATGTTCTATATCTACGGATCACATTATTATGGAGGTAAATCTGCAGACTTACGCAACTGGACTCCAATAATAAATTACTATAACACTACGTACGACAAGGCTTTCAAATCTAATACTAAGCGTACGGTTAAACGTGTGCTTCCTGGTAAGACTGAGGTGCAAGAAGTGGATTTCCCATCATACGATGCAGCATCTTTCTGTGCAACATACGCAGGTATAACAGTCGGTGATCGACAGCCTACTTCCGAAGCAGCTTGGGTAGGTGGTGACCAGTGGGCTGCAGATGTCGTTTGGAATCCTTCAATGAACAAGTGGTGTTATTACGTTAGCTTGAACGGAGACTACTGGGCATCAGTTGTCGTTCTCATGACAAGCGATAATATAGCAGGACCTTATACATACCAGGGACCAGTCGTCTTTGGTGGATTTGATGGTCAGTCGCGCTCTGGCGTTAATGTAAATTACAAGAAAACCGACCTCGAAATAGTGCTCGGCACTCAATCATCACTTCCATCTCGCTACAAGACAGATAAGTGGGGAACATACTATCCTAACTGCATAGACCCATGTGTGTTCTTCGATGAAGAAGGAGAGATGTGGATGGTTTATGGCTCATGGTCAGGCGGCATCTGGATGCTGAAACTTGATAAGACAACAGGACTGCGCGACTATACATACACATATTCCGGAACAGGTACAACACCTAACGCCACCTCCGATGATGCCTATTTCGGAAAGAGAGTGGCAGGTGGATACTATGTGAGTGGCGAGGGTCCATACATTCAGCACATCGGGAACTATTATTATCTGTTCCTTAGCTATGGATTCTTCTCTCCAGACGGAGGTTATGAGATGCGAGTTTTCAGAAGCGAAAGCCCTACAGGTCCGTATAAGGATGCAGCAGGAAATGTTGCAACCTACACAGGCTATCAGATGAACTATGGCCCAAGAGCCGCAACCAATAAGGGTATGAAGCTTATCGGCGCCATGAACGGTTGGGGCAACATGACCGTGGGAGAATGTGCGCAAGGACATAATTCCGCATGCGTTGACGACAAAGGCAGAGCATTCCTTGTATGCCATACAAAGTTCAACAATGGTACTGCCGGCCATTCAGTTCGTGCATACCAGCTCTATCTGAACAAGTTCGGCTGGTTGTGTACAGCACCATTCCAATTCAATGGAGAAACCACCACAGATGCCGACATTGCCTCGTCAAGACCTTGGTCAAATGATGATGTAGCAGGCGAATACCACGTCCTTATACATCCGTACAAGCTTGACTATGAAAATATGGCAGAGGCTACCCCTAAAAAAATCAAACTCACCTCAGATGGTATAATCACAGGCGATTTGACAGGAACATGGAAATACACAGACGAAGGAGCATCCTATGTGCAGATTGTTCTTTCCGAAGTGACCTATAATGGAGTTGTAGTCGAGCAGACTCTGGAAAACAATACCGCAAAAACACTTTGTTTTACAGCTGTCGCAAACACAGGTGTACCGGTATGGGGCTATAAGCTCCAGCCACAATCAGCCATTGCCTACAACTATCAGAAACATTCAACATTATTCCCAAGTACCACATTGCAGGTGAAGAAAAATGTTCCATTGTTGTTTGATGCAGTGGAGAATGTGAACTTGACATGGGAATCTTCCAATCCAGATGTAATCTCTGACGGAGGAGAGTACAATCCATCAGACGTTGCAGAAAAGCTTACGTTGACTGCACGAATGGAATGTGGCGATTATTATTGGGAGAAAGTCGTGAATGCAACAGCAGCAGCAAAGCCAGCGCTTTCAGGTGACCCTTATAGCGGCATCGTTGCATATTATAACTTCAACGCATCTCCTAATTATAACGCATACAATGCAGAAGAGAAAACCACTGTTTTAAGGTTAGGTTCTAACACAGCACCTAAATTCGAGCAAGACAACACACGCTTCAGCAAATACGTACACACATACTTTGGAGCCATGTCTTCAAATAGCTATGTACGCATGCTAAATCCACTTAAAGGTGCAGAAAACCTTGAAGGATTCACCGTCAGCATGTTCGTAAGACGTGCCGATGCAAATGTATGGGATGCCCTCTGGTCGTTCTATAACAGCACGGTTGCATCAGCTCAAGGTCCACGACTTTATTTCACAGGAAACACTTATCTCGGATTCAATGATAATGAAGGAACATGGTTTGATGCAAACCATCCTGACACCAAGTCAGTCGATAAGATTACGGTAGGGGAGTGGAAACTTGTTACCGTTACCTTCTCGGCAAAGAACGCATACACAATCTATGTGGACGGCAGTAAGTTGTACAGCGTCAGCTTCGCCGGAAGTGCAGATAAGTTGGCAAACTTTGACAAACAGAAAGTGATTGACTTCGTTACATCAGCAAGTTACTTCTGCTTCGGAATCGGTTCGTTCTGGGGTTCTGCAGACGCTTGTTACGACGACCTCCTCATTTATGATCGTGAATTGTCGTCAGCTGACGTTTCCGATTTGAACAATGTCCTCAATAGAGTGAACGACATGACACCAGAAGGCGTTGACAAGGTGGTATCCGTTGAGTCTGTTGAAATACCAGAATCAAGCGCAACTCCTTCAGCAAAGCAAGGCATTTATGACTTGACAGGACGCAAGGTTGCCGTTCCAGGAAAGGGTATTTACATCGTGAATGGTAAGAAAGTTCGCCTGTAAGTAGTCAACATAAATCGTTAAACTACTATCTAAGGCATCAGCTTTCAAATAAGAGTTATTTTTTTCCGTGCTTGTGGAATTCCAATTCCGTGGGCACGGAAAAATTTTATCATCACTTAAGACCAACCCCTGCCATAAGTTAAGACCAATCTCAGTCATAAGTTAAGACCGGCTTTGCTCTCAATAGATGATGAACCTAGGTCTTAATAGATGATGAACCTAGGTCTCAATAGATGACGAAACTTGGTCTTAATAGATGACTAACCTCGGTTTTAATAGGCGACTGTCTTCATCCCTTATAAGCGATAAACTCCATCCCTTGTAAGCGATAAATTTCACCCCTTGTAAGCGTTCAAATTTATTCCTTATAAACGATAGTTTTCAATCGTGATAAACATCAGGCTCCAGCAACATGGAATCTCAGACAGGTTACGCGACGTTTTATGTGCCTCTACCGTTCGCAAAGTAGGATTTGCAAACTATTTGCTATAAAACGCATGATTTAACCTTTTTTTTACTTATAAAGTTAAAAAACGCCATTCTTAAAAAACTTTTAACTTTTTTTTTGTTTGTTTCAATTATTATTTGTTAATTTGCACTAATTATGAAAGGTTGCGTAGCGATTTGGCCAAATGTTGCTGCAAAGCCTTGCATAAGGAGATTTGAATGATATCTTTTTTTACCAACAACTTTAGAGAAAAACAAATCTATTCTAATATTTATGTTGTATAACTTTCAGAGGAAAAAACTATGCAGACACCTCCTGGTAGGAGGCGCACTGTTTGCTGCAGGTTTGGGAATGTTCTCATGCTCTGACACGTACGACCTTGATTCTGAACAGCCATCAAATCTGAACAGTATCTACGGTTACATGAAAGACCAGGGAAAGTTCACAAACACTTTGCATCTGATCTATGATCTCGGCGAGACAGAAGTTCTCTCCAAGACCGGTAGTAAAACAATGTTCATTGCAGATGATGATGCGTTTGCAAAGTTCTATGCTTCAAACTCATGGGGCGTAAAGAGCTACGCAGACTTGTCGCCTGCTCAGAAGAAACTTCTTCTCTACTCTGCAATGATCGACAACCCTTATTCTACTTCCATGCTCTCTACAGCAGAAGGACCAGTAAAGGGTGAGGTTTGTCGTCGTTCATCATCACTCACACTCTTCGACTCTGTCTTTTTTGTAAAAGTAAAAGACCCGAAAGAAACAGCTAAAGTTGAAGCTCTTCCTGCAAACGACCGATTCCGCGAGATTCTTGCAAATCACGATTCAATCGTGCTCTTCACCGATGCGTCAAACGCAGCACCGATGATTCACTTCAACTACAAGTTCGTTGCAGCTAACAAACTTCAAGACACCGACATTGACTTCCTTTACAACGATAAGCCTGGCACTCGTCGTGCTGACGATGTGTATGTAAACAATGCAAAGGTTATCAATGCGAACATTTTCTGTAAGAACGGATTCATCCATCAGGTTGACCGCGTGATTCTGCCACTTGACAACATGGCAGAAATCATCCGCAAGGACAAGGAGACATCTATTTATAGTTCGATCATTGAGCGATTCGCTGCACCTGATTACAGCAGAACTCTTACAGACCAGTATAACAACGTGTACAGAACAGATGTTGACTCTGTTTTCAACAAGCGTTATTTCTCTGACCGTTCAGCTGGCTCAACAGGTTCTTCAACAGTTGCATTCTCAACAGACAAGGACAACGGCACATTCGATGCAGCACTTGCATACGATCCAGGATGGAACGGATATTGCGCATATAGCGGTGAAGGTCGTGATGCCATGAAGGAGGATATGGCTGTAATGCTTGTTCCTACTGACGAAGCAATGCTAGATTGGTGGGAAAACAAAAGCGGTAAGGATATAAAAGATTTCTACAAAACTATCGACGAAACACCAAACTCAGTACTCGATGACCTTATCCGTGTAAACCAGCTTTCAAACCTTACCAAGTCGGTACCTTCTCACTTCAACCTCATACTCGACCAGAGTACGCAGAACGCACTCGGCATCGAGCCAAAAGATGTTAAGGAAGTTATTCTTGGTTGTAACGGTGCCGTTTACAAGACAAACAGAGTGTTCGCACCTGCAAGTTACTCATCAGTATTGTTCCCAGCAGTAGTTGACACAACAAACTTCCGTATCATCGAGCACGCTATCAGCTGTCTTGACTACGACAAGTACCTCAACGCGATGGAGACTCACTACATCTTCCTTCTTCCTACTAACGAGGGTATGCTTTCATACGTTGACCCTGTTTCCTACGGACAGACAACTTCACAGATGTGGCAGTTCCATTACGACCCAACAAAGGCAAGAGAGTCACGCATCTGGGCTGAAATCTTCAAGTGCGAGCTGAACTCTACAACCGGCAAGTGGGAGAAAGGCGATTACGTAACAAAGATTGAAAACAGACCTATCATACAATTGGTCCAGGGAGCTTGGGTTCCAAAGACTTCTGAAATCCTTTGTAACCGTCTCATGAATCTCCTTGACAATATCATCGTTACAACAGCGTATGATGCCGGACAGACTTACTATAAGACAAAGGCTAACACATTTGTCCGTGTAGAAGGATTCAAAGAGGGTTCAAAGGTTTACGGTTCGTTCCAGAGCGAACGTGACTACCCACTCAATGTCACTAAATATTACGAAAAGGAAAATGGTTACACTCTCGTAGTTGATGGTCCTGTCATGGGAACTCGCAACTCTGTTGCCATGCGACTCAACGAGCACGATGAATTCTCAGAATTCTTGTGGCTCTTGCAGGAAAGTGGTGCCATTTCAAACGGTAGTGCCCAGTACAACATGGCAGCAGCTGCAACTCAGAAGGGTCTTGGAAACCTTATCAACATCAAGGACTGGGAAACAGTCGGTGCAGAGGACAAGCCTGCATCAGTTGATAAGAACAAGAACAAGAAGGTCACATTCATCCTCAACAAGTACCATTACACAGTTTACGCTCCAACAAACAAGGCATTGGAAGAGGCTCGTAACGCAGGATACAAGATTCCTTCTTATGACGACCTCGTAGCAGCAGAAGAATGGGATGAATACGTTAAGGAGAATGAAATCCCTAATGCAATCACAGACTCAGCAGCACGCGTTAGAGAGGTTATGCTTGATTTCGTTAAGTACCATATTCACGAAAACTCCCTCTATGTTGACGGAGCAGGTTTCGAAAGTGGTCAGTACGAGTCAACAAAGACTGAGCTCATCGCATCTGTCAATGTGGCAGAAGGTGTAAGCGTTGACAACTCAGCAGGCAATGCTAATACATTCGTAGAAGGCGACTCTATATATATAAAGGAAAAGACCACATACAACAAGTTCCTCATCAAGGCTAAGGAATTTGACGAAGAAGGTAAATATACAGTGCAGTACTATACAGGTAAGTACTCTCCAGGTCGCCCTTACCGTCTTAAGGTTGATACAAATGGTGGCTTGACAGTTACAGACAACGTCGGTAACGTACGTCACGTGTTGACTTCTGATCCTGAACTTTACAACATTCAGGCTGCTGAGTACTGGATTTCAAAAGGTGAGACAACAAGCTCAAGCGAGATGTCGGTCACTGCAAATCCATACGAATACCACCTCAACAATTCGTCATCAGTCGTTGTTCATGCTATCGACGGTCCGCTGATCTATGCAGACGGCAAGCATAAAGACGCAAATGGCGAAATTGTGCCTACACAGTTCATTTATAAGTACAAACCGCTCACTCAAGACGCAGGAGCTAATCTACGTTAAAAATCATTATCATGAAGAAAATATTATCAATCCTAATGCTTTTTGCGTGCTTCTCCATCACAGTAAGTGCGCAGGTTAAAGCCGGCGACGTCGTCAGCGGTCAGGTATGGGATGACCTCGAACCATTGATGATGGTTAACGTTGTCGAGGTTGACAACAACAACCGTATCGTTGCCCACGGAACTACCGATATCAACGGTAACTTCTCATTCAAGATTGTAAGTCCAAAGAACAAGATTCGTATCTCGTATATTGGATGCCAGACAGCAATCCTTCCTATCAACAAGCGAGCTTTCGGTAAGATTGTCCTCAAGAGCAACACTGTTCTCCAGCAGGTTGAGGTTAAGGCGGTGCGCAAGACTCAGTCATCTGGTCTTTCCATCCCAGTAACCGAAATCTCCGTTGCATCGCAGTCTATCAGCATGAAAGAGTTCGAAGGACTCGGTGTTACAAGTGTTGACGAGGCACTCGTCGGACGTATCTCTGGTCTCGACATCGTTGGAAATTCCGGTAACCTCGGTTCTGGTACAACAATGCGTCTCCGTGGTGTCAGCACCATCAACGGTAATGCTGAACCTCTCATCGTTGTAAACGGCAACGTATGGACAAACGACGCCAACAGCGACTTCGACTATACAAATGCCAATGAAGAAAAGTTCGCAGAACTCCTCAATGTAAACCCTGAGGATATCGAGGAAATCACAGTACTCAAGGACGCAGCAGCAACAGCTATCTGGGGTTCACAGGGTGCTAACGGTGTAATCGAAATCAAGACAAAGCGTGGTGCAAGAGGTAAGACTAAGGTCACTTACTCATACCGTCTCACCGGAAGATGGCAGAAGAATGGCTATGACCTTCTCAATGGTGACGACTATACCATGTACCTCAAGGAGGCTTACTTCAACCCTAAGCAGACTGACGGTTACGGAAACAGTAACTCTGCTAACTATGTACCTGAAATCGGCTACAACAAGAACTTCTCTGAGTATAACATGTTCAATGACAACACCGATTGGTACAAGGCTGTCAGCCGATTTGGTCTCACACACCAGCACTTCGTTTCTCTCGAAGGTGGTGGCGAAAAGGCAAACTTCCGTATCTCTGGTGGTTATGACAACGAGACAAACCAGGTTATCAAGCAGCAGCTCGACCGTTTCACTACACGTGTAGCTCTTGACTATTTCGTAAGTGACCGTATCAAGGTTGCAACAAACTTCGACCTCACTTATACTAAAAACCAGAAGAACTACCGATATGAAGATCGTGACTTGGTTAGTATTGCACAGGTAAAGATGCCAAACCTCTCTATCTATGAAGAGGATGCAAACGGAAATGACACAGGCCGTTTCTACACAATGAACCCATACATCACTAAGGCAACAGGTGTGTATGCAGCATCGGCAGAACTTCTCAAAGACCAGTATGCCTTGCCAAACCCTGTGGCTGTAGCACATCAGGCACGCGATGATGAGAAGACTGTTAAGTTGTCTCCTGAGTTCATCCTCAGATACGATCTCCTTGGCACAGATGCAGACCAGACACGTCTTCAGTACGAAGGACAGATTATTTTCGATATCTACTCACTCAATAACGATTCGTACTTCCCTGGTAGCTTGATTGCAAGTAACTGGTCAGCAGACAGCTACAATGCAGCAGCATCTCGTTCATACAAGAGCCATGCACTCTCTACCCGCCACACATTCACATTCATTCCTCGTTTCAAGAATGAGGCACACTCTCTCTTGCTCATGGGCCGTTTCCAGTATAACAACGGTTCCTCTTCAGACCAGAACCTCGGTGAGAAGTGGCTCCCTACAGCAAGCGGAATCACCTCTCCACTTGCAGGTGGTGTGAACACAGTATTCGGCACAGGTGCAGGTGAGTGGAAGTCTCAGTTCTTCCTCTTCCAGCTCCACTATGCTTACAAGGGAAAGTATATCGTAGATGCTACAGTTCGTCGTGACGGTTCAACTAAGTTCGGACCTGCACAGCGCTGGGGTAACTTCCCTGGTCTCTCTGCACGTTGGAACATCTCTGACGAACCATTCATGGAAAAGGTTAAGTGGATCTCAATGCTCTCTATCCGTCCAGGTTGGGGTATCGTAGGTCGTCAGCCAGACAGTGAGTATCTCTATTACTCTAAGTATGCTAATGGATCTTCTTATCTTGGCTCTCCATCTGTATATCCTTCAAACATCCGTCTCGCAGACCTCAAGTGGGAGCAGAAGGAGACATACAACCTCGGTTTCGACTTCGGACTCTTCGACGGTCTCATCGATGGTGACCTCTCTATCTATACTCAGAAGACTACAGACCTTCTCATGAGAAACAGAGCGATACCTTCATCATCAGGTTATGCTACTCTCTCATGGCAGAACGTAGGTTCTATGCGCAACAATGGTTGGGAATTCAACATCAACGGTCACAGAGTAATCAAGGCTGGTAAGTTCTCTATGGACTTCAACGTGACATTCGCCAACAACCGCAACGAGATTCTCTCTATGGATCCAACAATCCTCGAGACTATGAACGGTAACGGCAGCACTCCAGACAACGGAACATACTTGTCAATGGTTCGCCTTAACAACCCACTCGGTTCTATCTATGGTTACCGCAGCCTTGGCGTTTACCGCTATTCTGAATACAACGACGCTCTCGATGCTCTCAATGCAGGCATTATCACTCAGGAAGAGTTCGACGACGTAAGATGTTTCCCTGTAGCACGTAATGCAAAAGGTGAGATTGTACGCGACTCTAAGGGTGCTCCTAAGTTCATGTATTACGATTACGAGAACACAATGTATAAGTTCGTAGGTGGTGATGCAGTTTATGAGGACGTAAACAAGGACGGTCAGATCAATGCACTCGACATTGTTTACCTCGGCAGCTCACTTCCTAAGCTCACAGGTGGTTTCGGCTTCAAGTTCAACTATGGCAGCTGGGGCTTGAACATGCAGTTCAACTACCGTTACGGCAACAAGGTTATCAACTATGGTCGCATGAATGTTGAGAACATGGCTACTAACTCAAACATGTCAAAGTCAATCAACTGGCGTTGGCACAATGAGGGTGACTTGGCAGCACTCCCACGTGCAGCATCTCGCTCAGACGTCGTAACAGGCAACTCGACTGAAGCTATCACTCACAACTACCTCGGTAGTGACCGATTCGTAGAGGACGCTTCGTTCCTCCGTCTCAATTATGTGCAGCTTTCATATTCGTTTGCTCCAAAGGTTATCAAGAGCCTCGGTTTGGAAAAGTGCCGCTTGAGTGCTACAATGAACAACCTGTTCTGTATCACAAAGTATTCAGGTGCTGACCCAGAAGTTGCTCAGGCAGGTTTCGCTCCTGCAGGAGACTATATGCGTACACCAAAGCCACGCTCATTCACACTTAATGCATCTGTAACATTCTAAAAAAAGAGCTTACACATTATGAATATTATAAAGAATAAAATAACTTTAGCGGCAGCTGTTGCAGCCGTGGGAATGGGACTCAATTCCTGTTCCCTCGACATGCTTCCGCTCAATGATGTCGTGCTTGAAAACTACTGGACAGATAAGTCAGACGTTGAGAGTGTGATGGCATCATGCTATTCCGGCATGCAGGAGGGAGGATACATTTCTTCCACAATCGTATGGGGCGAGGACCGTTCTGACAATATCGTTGCAGGTCAGAATGTACCAGGGCCTCTCCGCGACCTTATGAAGGGAAGCATCCGTACAACAAACACCTATTGCAACTGGGCACCTATTTACAATGTCATCAACCGTTGTAACACAATGCTCCATTATGCACCTGAGGTTGCAAAGAAGGACCCTAACTACACTCCTTCAGACCTCAATGTCAACATTGCAGAGTGCAAGGCAATCAGAGCAATCTCTTACCTTACTCTCATCAAGACATTCAGAGACGTTCCGTTCACAATGGAGCCGTCAATTGATGACAATGTTGACTATCGTCTTCCACAGACAAAGTTCGAGGTCATTCTTGACACGCTTATCAAGGATATTGAAGGATGCAAGGACTTTGCTCCTCGTAAGTATTCAACAAAGATTGACAACACTGCCAAGATTACACGTGCAGCAATGTACTCTATTCTTGCAGAGCTCTATCTGTGGCGTGCATCCGACTACAACCTCACTCCATCAGAGCAGAACGATTATTACCGCAAGTGTATCGAGGCTTGTGACTGGGTAATCGACTTCAAGATTCAGCAGTACAAGAACAATGACATCGAGGATGAGGATTTGTCTAAGCTGATTGACACTAAGGTTTGGAGCGAGTTCGGTTATCCACTTCTCAGTGAAACGGGAGGCTCTATGTATAAGTGTTCTTCTGCTTTCAACTCAATCTTCGGAACAGGAAACTCATTTGAGTCAATCTTCGAGCTCTGCTACAACAGTCCTTCTAACACCAAAATCAATGAGGATGTAGGCTTCATGTACGGAGGTTATGACGATAAGAATAAAAGCGTGACTTATGTTACTGCTAATGACCAGTTGATGACATCCGCTCCTGTAGGTGAGACTTTTGACAACTCCAAGCTGTTCTCTACTGCTACAGACCTGCGCTCAATCCTTTCATTCCGTTACTCAGAGGGAGGAGCGTATGAAATCAGCAAGTATTCATGCCGTAGCGTTGATGTTGACTACTCTGGTACAGAGCCTTTCACTAAGTACACAACATTGTCAGCACGCGCGAATCGTTCGCACTCACAGATGTATCCAAACTGGATTTTCTATCGCTTGACAGAGATTATGCTTTTCCGTGCTGAGGCAGAAATTGAGATTGCTGCTAATCTTGACAAGGCAGCAGCTGCTGAAGAAGAAGAGCAGCAGCCTGCTGAGGGTGACAATGAAAACGAGGGAGAGCAGAATGACCAAGAAGATGATGTTCCTGCTAACATGCGCAAGGCGCAGAAGGGTGCAGACTTGCAGACAGCAGAAGAGCTCTATGACGATGCTTTCAACCTCATCTCTGCTGTTTACCTCCGCTCAAATCCTGCAGCAAGAACAAAGAGCACTGCTCGTCCTGTAAGGACTAATTTCAAATCTTACTCTGACTTCTCAACTCTTCTCATGAACGAGCGTCGTCGTGAACTCCTCTTTGAAGGAAAGCGTTATTTCGACCTTGTACGTCAAGCACGTCGCGAAGGCAACACAGGCAAGTTCGTGCTTGCCCTCAATACTAAGTTCACAGAAGGTGGTGGTGCTGCTATCGCAATCAAGATGAAGCAGATGGATTTCATGTACATGCCTGTTCTCAAGACTCAGATGCAGGTTAATCTAAATCTCGTTCAGAACTCAGCTTATCTCGACGAGGAACAAATCATTAAAAACTAATGCCTTATGAAAATATTCAATTTTAAGTTCCTTGCAGCAGCCCTGATGGTTATCTCGGCTATGCAGATTAGTTTTGTGAGCTGTTCTGATGACCCTGGTTTGGACAGCTACTATACAAGCACTAAGGAATACGCATCTGACTACTTGAACAACCGTTCGCAGTATTCAGAATACGTTCAGATCCTTTCACGTGCAACAGGTGAACGTAAAGACTTACGTCTTATAGACCTCCTTGGCACATACGGTTCTTATACCGTGTTTGCTCCTACTAACGATGCCGTTCACGAGTATCTTAACAGCTGTGGAAAATCTTCTATTGATGAACTTTCAAAGGAAGAATGTGACACAATCGCTTTGAACTCAATCATTGAGCAGGCATTCTTCACAACTGACTATAGCGATGCTACATATCCTAAGTCAAACATGCTTGAGCACATCATGTCAATCTCTTCTGAGGCAGAGGAGGTTGAAGGTGGCGATGACAAGTTGAGAATGTTGGTTAACAAGTCAGCTCTCATCACACATGCTGACGACTCTGTGTGCAACGGTGTTGTACATACTGTCAACAAGGTTGTCTGCACATCTAACGACTTGCTCCCAGCAGTCATCACTGCTGACCCTAACATTAAGCTGTATGCTGAAGCGCTCGAGAAAACAGGTATTAACAGGCTGATGGAGGATTATCTTGATGAGACATACGGATTCAAGACTGAGAAAGACCGTATCGACTCATGTACTTGGACAAACGACGCACTCTGTATCCACACTGCTGCTGAGTATGATAATGTTGCTTACCCAGAGAAGCGATATTTCAACTTCACGATGTTTGCCGTGAAGGACGAGGTGCTTTTGGAAAAGTATGGCATTACAACGGTGTGTGGCCCGAACGACGAGACTTCACTCGAGTATCTTGCTCACAAGCTCTATGACCCTGTCTATCCAGAGGATGCAGATGACAATGACCTTCATAGTCGCAAGAACGCTCTCAACCGTTTCATCTCATACCACATCCTTGACCGTTATGGCGACTACTACAAGTTGACAGCAATGGACAACGGTAAGCTTCAGTATAACTTCAACCGTCGTAAGCACGATATCTGTGACTACTACCAGACTCTCATGCCTCATTCATTGATGAAGTTCTCTTTCCCTTCAGGTTCGCAGAACGGTCTTTACATCAACCGCCGTGGCGTTCAGTCACGTCCTGATGAAAGAGGTGTGTTCATAAGAGGTGCTAAGGTGTCTAAGCCATCTGAAGGTCCTGAGCAGCCAGCAGGTATCAACGGTATCCTGCACTACATTGACGATGTGATTGCATACGGAGAAGAAACTCAGGGTACTGTACTTAACGAACGTATGCGTTTCGACTGTACTACACTTTCTCCTGACTTCATGACTAAGCTCACTGACGGTGAGATAGCTCGTGGTCACACATCTGCAAACTCTGCTGATAACTACATGTACGGTGCTGGTGGTCAGGGTACATCTGCTGCCACAAACAAAGACCATTGTATTGGTTTCAAGGCTGGATATGCTCGTAACTTCGACTTTAATGACAATACACACATTCACGTGCGTGGCCGTGTGCTCAACTACTGGTCATACGAGGCTGACGAGGTTACAATCAAGGATAACTTCGACGTAACAATCACATTGCCTCCTGTACCAGCTGGTACATACGAAATTCGTCTGATGACTTGTGTCGATTTCCCTTCACGTGGTATCGTTCAGGCATACATTGACGGTGAAGCTCAGGGCATTCCATTCGACATGCGTCCAGGTGGTCCAGTATTGTTCGGCTTCAGAGAAGACAATGCACTCGGTGACGAAGACGCAATTGTCGCATTCGACAAGGCTATCCATAACCTCGGCTGGATGAAGGGTCCTGCATTCTACATGCCAGGAAACAGATCTACGTTTGACAATGGAGCAGCACCAATGCGTAACCTTCCAAACACTATCAGAAAGGTTCTCGGTACCTTCTACACAGATGGCAAGAGCGACCACTTCCTGCGTCTCCAGCAGAAGATGGAATCTGGTGGTGAGTTGAACTTCGACTTCATCGAGATTTGTCCAAGTTCTGTTTATAACAGTGAGTACTACACTGAGGACAGATGGTAATACATTCACATAATATTCAGAAATAATATGAACTATAATATCAAAAACATATTCCGTATGGGAGTCATTGCTGCAGTAGGAACTGCAGCGATGAGCTCCTGCACAGATACGTGGGATGAGCATTACGGTGCTGGAGCCAACATCACTTTCGATGGCACAACAATGGCAGCCATCAAGGAGAAGGCTCCTGACTTTGCCAAGGTTATCGAGGCTGCCGGATTCGACAGAGAGTTGAACTCTGAGAATACATACACTATCTGGGCACCACAGCAATTAAATGTTGACAGCTTGCTCGAGTTGGTAAAGACTGACTCAGCATACGTTGTTGATCAGTTCATCAAGAACCACATTGCACGATTCTCGTTCTCGGATAACGGTACTACACAGGAGATTCCACTCATGAGTGCGAAGAACACTACAATGGATGACATTCATTTCGGTTCTGCAGCACTTGTAAAGGGTAGCACAAACATCTCTTGTAAGAATGGTCTTCTCCATTTGGTTGATGCAAACATCAACTACAAGACAAACATCTATGAGTTGATGGAGCAGCTTTACAAGAAGTCGCTCGATGGAGCTTATGATGTTGACCCTTCAAGCCCTCGTGGCGGTTCTCTCTATGCGTTCCTTCAGCAGACAAACAGCGACTCTCTTGACCAGAAGCGTTCGGTAAGCCGTGGTGTTGATGCGAATGGTGAGAAGATTTGGGTTGACTCTGTTGTAATCAGAAACAACACTACACTCAAGAACGTTGACGCTCTTGTGTATGAAGAGGACTCAAGCTACATCGCTCTCGTACCTACTGTTGAAGCATTCCAGAAGCGTTTCAACATCTATAAGGATCTTTTGAAGTTCAACCCAATCGAGAATGAGAAAGACGATCCAAACGATACAGAGAGAATCAGCACTACTGACTCTTTGCAGGCATACTTCGCAAACATGTTTGCAATGAATGACCTCTTCTTCAACAAGAATGCTAACGAACACTGGCAGGACTCATTGAAATCTACTACTTACTTTTCGAATGGTCCAATGTATGGCGTTTATTATCGTGTTGACAAGAAGACTCCTCAGTACAAGGAGCGTCCAACAAACGACATTCTCGCAGGACTCACTCCTGTAGAATGTTCTAACGGTGATGCTTATATCATTGATGATTATCCAATGTCTCCAACAGAGCAGGCATTCAAGAGAATCCAGCTCAGTGCTTTTACTTACCTTTCTGACAAGGCTGAATATGTGCAGAACGTAGGTAGCAAGACATACCAGAGCGGTACTTTTGATGAGTATGACGTGATTCCAAATCCAACAGAGGAGGATCCAGAGAAGGTTGACTCTATCTACAGAGGAAAGACTTCATACAGCTTCGTTGACTTCCAGGAAACATCATCAAAGAACCCTACTATTTCGTTCTTCATCCCTAACACATTGTCAGGTGAGTATGAGATTTATCTCGTGACTTCTCCAATCTGGGGTAGAACAGGTTTCGTAAATGGTGAGAAATATGAGGACGACCCACGTGCATACCGTTTCTATGCATACGTTTATGAGCGTGAGAACGATCCTGCAAAAAACACATTGGGCAAGTATCCTACTGCTTCAAAGTCTGACTTCAAGACTCAGCTGATGGTTCCAAACCCAGAATCTGACAGCTACACTGACTCTTATGGTGTTGGTATCGGCAATAGTGATCCTTCTGATGAGAAGTATTTCATCACTGACCCAACAGAGAGAATCGACACTCTTTACCTCGGCAACCATACCTTCAAGAACTCATACTGGGCTCGCAGCCAGGGTATAGATGAGGAGAAGGCTGGTGCAATGCTCCAGTTGCAGGTTCAGGTGTCAACTAAGAACGCCAAGGAGTTCAGTCGTGAAATGCTTATATCAAAGGTAATTCTGAAGCCAAGATATACTGAAGGACAGAAGTCTGAGGCAGAAGAAGCTAATCGTAGATAAAACCTCGATTCTTATGAAAGATATGAATTATAATAAAAGATCACATATCCTGCGTGTCGGTAAGTTGGGACTCGCAGCGATGGCATTCTTCATGGGTGCTATGCCAATGGTTGCTCAGGACGAGGTTGAAGAGGCTCCTGCTGCTATTGCAGAAAAACCTGTAAAGAAGGTTAAGGACGTGAAGAAATATCCAACTTCTGAGATTAAGGGAACAGTAGTTGACGCTGCAACAGGCGAGGCTCTTGCCGGTGTTCACGTGCAGGCGTTGAATAACAAGCGATACACTGCAATGACAGGTGAGGATGGCTCTTTTGTCATCAATGTTCCTGATTTCGTTACAGCTCTCTCGGTAAAGCTTGAAGGATACAACCTTGTAACTGCGTCTATCAATGGCCGTAGTGAAGGCGTTAACGTAAAGCTTTATTCTGACAGATACCTCAATGACTACACTGATGTGATTTCTGCTTCAAAGTCTGTTTCAACATCTGATTTTGAGCAGTCATCTGCAATCACTATCGATGAGGAGATTTCTGCAAGACTTAATGCTGACGTTCGCACTATCCAGCGTTCTGCTAATCCTGGTCAGGGTGTGTCAATGTTCATAAACGGATATAACTCACTCAATTCAAATGCACAGCCACTCATCATCGTTGACGGTGTTGTGTTTGACCAGCTTTATGATTCAAAGATGCTCCATACTGGTTACTTCAACAATCTTCTTCAGGCTATCAACCTTGAGGACATCGAGTCTGTTGAAGTGCTTAAGAATGGTACTGCCATCTATGGTGCAAAGGCTGCAAACGGTGTGATTCTCGTCAAGACAAAGCGTTGCCATTCCATGGCTACTCGCATTGATGTGAACATCAGCGGCGGTTTTGAATTCATTCCTAAGTCAATGGATATGATGAATGCCTCAGAATACAGAGGTTATGCATCAAACCTTCTCGGTACTACTGACACAAAGCTCAAGGAGTTCAAGTTCCTCAAATCTGATCCTAACTATTATTATTATAATATGTATCACAACGATACAGATTGGAAGAAGGAATCTTACGACGAGGCTTGGAGCCAGAACTACGGAATCTCAATCCAGGGTGGTGACGACATCGCATCATACAACCTCTCTGTAGGTTACACAAATGCAGAGTCAACTCTTAAGGCTAACAGTCTTGAGCGTTTCAATATCCGATTCAACACAGACATCGTGTTGAACAGATGGTTCATAACCAAGTTTGACGCAAGCTACACTAACGTTACTCGTAACCTCCGTAGCGATGGTCTTGACTCTGAGTTCAACTCTAACGCATGTGCTTCAACATCGTTCCTCGCACTTGCTAAGGCTCCATTCCTCAGCCCATACGATTATTCAACTGACCGCAAAGTGACAACATTCATTGCTGATGCTGATAACTATCTGTATGAGGTGCTCGGTAACAGAGGTTCACTTGCAAACCCAACAGCAATCATTGCTAATGGTGAGGCAAAGAACAAGAACCATACTGACTGTACAATGATTAACCTTGCTGTTGCTCCAACATGGGAACCAACAAAGAATTTCTCTCTCACTGAGAAGTTTGCATACACAATGCAGTCTTTCGACGAGAGCTACTTCACACCAATCATCGGTATGCCAGAGTATCTCGCTGAGGGAAGCATTGCTATGACAAGAAACTCTAAGTGGTCTCTCTACAGCAAGCACAATGCTATCTTCTCTGACACACAGGCTGACTGGAACATCCTTCCTAACGGTGCTCATCGCCTCAGTCTCCTTGGTGGTGTTCGTTTCATGAATGATACATTCACTTCTTCATACCTCATTGGTGACAATACTGGTAACGACAAGACTCCAAACAACAGCTTCGGTCAGACAACTAAGCAGCGTACAGGTTCTGACATCTCTTGGAACTCTTTGTCATACTATGCAAACCTTGACTATAACTACATGGAGAAGTACTACCTCCAGGGTCAGTTCTCAATGGAGACTTCTTCACGTTTCGGTAAGGATGTGAAGGCTGGTCTCGGACTCTTTGGCGTACATTGGGGTCTCTTCCCATCTATTCAGGGTGCATGGGTTGTTTCTAACGAGAAATGGTTCCGTCCTAACCGTGGAATCAACATGTTGAAGATTAATGCAGGATTTGAGTCTGTAGGTAATGACGCTATTGACAACTCTGCAACATTGACTTACATGTCTTCTGCTGCTCTCCTTAACAATGGCGTTACTTCTATCGGTCTCAGCAACATCGGTAACACTTCACTCCGTTGGGAGACAACAAACCGTTTCAACTTCGGCGTAGAGGGTAACTTCCTCAACAACCGTTTGAATGTTAGAGCTAACTACTACAATTCTCGCACAAACAACCTCGTCACTCTCGGTACACTCGCTTATGTAGCAGGTGTTACTGACTACTACACTAACGATGGTGCTTTGAAGAATGAAGGATATGACGTAGCATTCAACGCAAAGCTTATCAACAACAAGAACTTCAAGTTTGAGCTTGGTGCTTCTGCTGGTCATTACAAGAACAAGCTCACTAAGCTTCCTAACGGAAAGGCTTCGTTTGAGACAGACATGTACGGCGCAACAATTCTTTCTGAGGTTGGTCGCAGTGCAGGCGTGTTCTACGGATGGAAGACAAACGGTGTTTATGCAACTAATGCAGAGGCTCTCAATGACGAACTCTTCATTTCTGATGCAGCCGGCAACGAAATGTACTTCGGCGGTGGTGATATGAAGTTCGTTGATACTGATGGTGACGGAGAAATCACAAAGCTTGACCGTCAGGTCATCGGTGATCCTAATCCAGACATCTATGGTAACATTGACTTGCGATTCCACATCGGCAGCAACTGGTCACTCAGCGCAGGCTTCAAGTATAGCCTCGGTAATGACATCTACAACTACCAGCGTGCTCTTCTCGAAGGCGGTTCCTTGTTCCTCAACCAGACAAAGGCTCTGAATCGTCGCTGGATGTCTGAAGGACAGGTTACTGATATCCCAAGAATCACTTACACTGACCCAATGGGTAACTCACGTTTCTCTGACCGTTGGATTGAGGACGGCAGCTACCTCAAGCTCTCTAATGTAACTCTCAGCTACAAGATTCCTGTTCGCAACGAATACATCCAGGGAATCACAGTCTGGGGATCTGCTAACAATCTTTTCACTTTGACTAAGTACCTTGGTGCTGACCCTGAGGTTTCTTGCGGTAACGGTGTTCTCATGCAGGGCATTGATGCTGGTTACCTCACTCCTGGACGCAGCATCCACCTTGGTGTTAAGATAAATCTCTAATCATAGCCAAGTTCCCTGCGGCAAGTCCGCAGGGGACCTAAAAAATAATAAACATGAAAATCAAATCAATCATAGCTTGTGGTGCTCTCCTGCTTTCTGCAGGATTTGCCACTACATCCTGCGAGGATATGTTCACTGCTGAGAACAAGCTGGTGACTACAGACCTCGCACCACAGGATACAGTCTATCAGATGATGGGTATAGTGCAGCGTATGCAGAAATTGGCAGACCGCACAGTGCTTCTTGGTGAGATTCGTGCAGACCTCACTCAGGTTAATCCTGCAGTTGCTTCTACAGATATTCAGCAGCTTCATGACAACATTATCTCTGAGGACAATATTTACAACAGCCCAGCAGAGTATTATGCAGTTATCAACAACTGTAACATCTACTTGCATCACGTGGATTCTCTTCTCAAGACTCATGGTGAGTACTATTATGAGAAGGAGGTATGTGCTGCAAAGTGTTTCCGTGCATGGTGCTACCTTGAGCTTACAAAGATTTATGGTTCGGTGCCATTCGTCACAGAGCCTGTTCTCACTGCTGATGCAGCAGAGCAGATTGTAGCTGACGACAGCAAGAAGAAGGATATGGGTGAGATTCTTAATTTCTGTATTGAGGACCTCCAAAAGTATCCTTACATGAGCAAGAACAGTGAGCTCCTTCCTAAGTATGGTGGTCAGACATGGAACGGTGTCGGCTATGACAAGATGTTCATTCCAGTACGTGCGCTTCTTGCAGAGCTTTACTTGTGGCATGGCACTTATACAAACAGCGAGGCTGACTACATCAATGCAATCCGTATGTATCACGACTTCTTCTGCTTCCCTAACGAAGAGCGTGCCACTGGTGATGACGTAGTAGAATGGTTTGACCGTGATCACAGAGTGGATATGGACATGTATTCTTCAAGATACGCTTTGTACAGCAACCGTAGCTGTGAGTACATCGGTGTCATTCCTTGTGATACTGTTACATATTATGGTAACACTTCTGATTTGCGTAAGGTGTTCAACTCGCAGTATTCAAATAACTATTATCCATGGGTGGAGCCTTCACAGAGACTGAAGGACTTGTCTGCTGGACAGGATTACTGCAAGTACATCTATACAAATGCTTCGACAATAGACACTCTCATGTTCTCTAAGGATCCTAACGATTATGAAGTGTCTCGTCAGGTTGGTGACCTTCGTTATAACGCTGTTTACCAGACTTACTCAAATCTTTCTGAGAGTAAGTACAACAGCAGCGTGAACGATATGAAGATTTTCATCGCAAAGTGGACTGACGGTTCAAGCCGTCTGAGCACTGATGCCAAGAACGCATACGTTCCTTACTTCAGAACAACAGTGTTGTATCTCCACCTTGCTGAAGCTCTCAACCGTGCCGGATTCCCAGAGACAGCTTATGCTATCTTGAAGTACGGTCTCGCTTACGATGTTCTCAGAAACCGTGACATCATTTCGGAGGACGAGTTTGACCGTCTTTGCGAAATCAAGTCATACGGATTCTCACTCATGGAGCAGAAGGATAGGGAAGACGAGGAGCTTTCTGCAAAGACAAACAGCTCATTCGTGGTTTGGCCATCAACTGTATTTGACATTCTCCAGAAGAACCAGTCAAGCGGTGCTTCACGTCCACAGGGATCTGCTGCTTATCTTACACAGATTGGTGTACACTCATTCGGTTCAGGTGACACAGAGTATAACTTGAAATACTATTTGGATGATGAAGAGACTGTTGCTGGTCTTAATGAATTGCCAACAAAGCCAGTTGCTCCAAAGGTGGCAGTTAAGCCAAGCGAAAGAGAACTTGAGTATGAAGAGTGGAAGGTTGCTGTTAAGCTTATTGATTCAAAAGCAACTACAACAAAGAGTGAATACAACAAGTATGTGGCTGCTCGTAATGACTCAATAGCTTATTACGAGTCTTATCCAGAACTCTATGCTCAGTTCAAGGCTGATTCTTTAGAGTACAAGACCTTGAAGGATGAGAACATCGCTTACCTTGCATCTCCTGCTGTTCGTGCAAAGAGAATGGCTCGCGTAGCTCAGCTCATCCTTGATGAGGAAGCTCTTGAGGGTATGTTTGAAGGCTTGCGTTTCTATGACCTCATGCGTTACCAGATGCAGGAGAACAAGTTCAACTCTTCATCAATCACTCTTCCTGAGTATATCGCAACCAAGTATCCTACTGTAAACGGTTCAAATCCTTGGAGTGATAACATGACAGGAAAGCCTTGGTACTTGAAGTTGCCTAAGCGATAGATAGTACTTGTCAAAATAATAAAAATCGGGATGCACGAATTTGTGCATCCCGGTTTTGTTTTATGTAATTGGCTTGAATCAAATTTGCGATTATGCGTCAACGCTGTTCAATAGTCTCAAACATCAGTGCATGGGGCAAGAAACTGCTTTTTTAGTCTGTTTCAGAACTGTATGGAGCAAGAAACGACGTTTTTAGTATGTTTCAAAACTGTATGAAGCAAGAAACCGCGTTTCCTGCGTCTTCCCGAACGGATTGGAGTTAGAAACAGCGTTTCCAGTGTTTATGCGTAAAAAAACAAGTAGGTGCTCAATGTTATGAACACCTACTCGGATTGGGAATATCTGATGTTGTTAATTTGTTTGTATAATCAAGACGTTTGTGGCACTCCAGAATTTGTTTGTGTCAATTATATCAAGAACGGAAGATGATTTGCTTGATGTTATTGAATAGCTGTCTTCTGGAATAGGGGTGAGAATCTTTGCCTTCTTTGATGGAATGGACAGTCTTGTCAGTTCGCGTCTGTCTATTTGTGTGAACAGACGTAAGTCTATGGATGATGGGTCTAATTTTGACTTCTTGAATAAGTTGCCTTTTGATAAAACACCGCTTGCTTTTAATTCGTCCTTTGAGGCAATGAGGTAGTAGCAGATGTTTGCGTTCTTGTCTTGAATGGCAATTTCTTCTTCTTTGTCCTGTATTGTCTGGGTTAGTTGCGTGTTGTCGTCGCTGAGCTTGTTTATCTTTTGGTTGAGGTTTGTGATGTCAACGTTCTTTGAGTCAAGTTCTGCTCTCAGCTGTTTTATCTCTTTCTCTTTCTCTTCCAGTTGCAATGTCATGAACTGAATGATTTTTTTCATCTTTGTACGTGATGCGGAGTTTTCGTTTACTCTCTGTTCCAGTTGTGCGATCTGTGCACGCTGGCGCTCGATGAGATTTGCAAAGTTTTCCAGATTTTCCTTGATGTCTGCTTTTGTTGGTTTCGTACCTTCGCTGCCGCCAGCGTTGATAATCATGTTTTCAGACATGGCGATGCTGTCGAGGCTCGTCGATATGGTTTCAACAAAGTCGTTAAGTTCTTCGTTGTCTTGCTCCTGCTTGTTTGCAAGGTTTGTGAGCGAGTCGATGCGGTTCTGCATTTCCTCGATTTTTCCATTGCATGAGGAAAATACTGCAATGCAACCAAATATCAGGATTTGGATGAATGTCTTTTTCATAATGTATGTTTTTTTTAGTATAATAATACGAATTTGTTGTTTTTATCGTAAACGTACATGTCGAGAGCGACATCTTTTGGAATGTTGATGGATTTCTTGAGGAAGTCATAAACTTGCTGAAGCATGGTTCTGACCAGAGGCATGTTGTCTTCCATATCGCTTCGTGACAACATGTTGAGTTTGATGGTCAAGTCGAGGGCGTTTGTTGTGACGTCGATGCCTGTAAGGATGATTCCCTCGTCAATGGTCACTGGCAGGTATTGTTTCTGTGCCAGCATTGCTGAGTGCCAATCGTCAGCCATGGAGCTGCTTCCAAATTGCACTCCATTGGCATCATAGTATGTAGGTGGTTTCTGCTGTCCGTTTTCATCATATTCATATTTTGCTGTGGAACTGATTTTACCGTCTGCACCATAGAAGCTTATGCTGGCAAGCCTGTTCTTGCTGTCATATTTAACTATGTATTTGGCACAGTTTGCCTGTTTGCTGACGGCAAGGTTTCCATTTGTGTCGTAGAAGGTAAGAGACGTTTGCTGATTGAACTTGTCGAATGTCTGCACTTTCTTGAACCATCCGTCGGTGTCATTGACAGGGTTTCCGTACCCGTCGTAATGAGCAAGTTCTGTCATGTTTCCGTTATTGTCGTATTTAACGACTCCTTCAGCATTTGAAGCTGTCGGTTTTCCGTCTATGCCAATGTTTTTCTCGTGTACCACTTGCCCGATTTCGTTATATTCGTGAATGCGAATGTGAGCACCATTGGAATCCATGCCTGGCGTGCCGCTTGTGGTGAAGAATGATTGTTCTGTTATGTTGCCGTAGTCATCGTACTTGTAGTTCTGCTGGCAATACGACATTCCTTCTTGGTTTACTCTGTTGCCATTGATGTCAGTGGCATAATCCTTGGTGACGCGTCCGTAATTGTCATATTCTAAATGCGAAATGACGGTGCCAGGGTAGAGCGAGCCGTCTGACTTGTGTTTTGCAATGAGTGTCTGGTTGCCTGTGCTGTCGTATTCGTATCTTTGGTAATATGCCATACTGCCGTCTGCCAAGTATGCTTTTTCCTTGGTGACTTTCATTGAGTTTGGCGCAAACTCATTCTCCAGACGTGCGAATCCTGCAGATCCGGTTATAAGGTTTCCCATTATGTCCTTACACTCAACAAGTATATTGTTGCCGTTATCATCATACTTGTATTCTACAGAGGCATAATTATCGGCGCACAATATTGGACGATTGTCTGTTCCTACGTATGAAATTTTTGTCACGCTTCCTTTCCTGTCGTACTCATAGTCAATGCCTGAAAAATTGTCGGGTAGTAGAGTCAGTTTGTTGTCTGTGCCTAAATATCGTATGCTTTGAAGTCTGTTGTTCTCGTCAAATTTTGCAGTTACTACGGAATAGAAGTCTTTAGAGACGGTCAGATTTCCTTTTTTGTCGAAATTTGACATTTTTGTCGCGTTGCCGTTCTTGTCGTATTCGTATGTTGTCTTGTGATAGCCGCAGTATGTTGCAGGTTTGTCATCGACTCCGAAATACGCCTGTTCTGTCTGCAGTCCTTTTTCGTTCACTTTGTAACGGATGCATGCATACGAGCCTCCGTTGACACGGCAGTTTGTCTTTTCGTTGTTTATGTCATAATATGTCTCGCTTGTCTCGTATCCGTTTTCGTCGTATGTGTAAACAACCTTGCTGTATCCAAAACCGGTAGTTGTTGGATTTCCTGCTCCGTTGATAGCTGTGAGGGTGGTTCTGCATCCGTTGGTGTATTCGTACAAGAATCCAGAACAGTTCAAGGACGCTAATTCCAGATTAGGGTCGTCGTTGTTGTAATGGCGGATTGCCGGTTTCCCGCTGTGAGTAGTGTATTCTTCTTTTATTCTGTTGCCCCATTTGTCATAATAGAGGTTTACTGTAGGACAGAACTCTCCATCATGGGAAGGTTTGCCGTCAGCGGAGAAATATGATATGGATGTCCAGTTGTCGTTCTCGTCGTATGTGAGTTTCTTGATTGCAAGTCCGAAAGAGTTTCCTTTGACTTTTTCATCAACTCCCAAAAACGAGATTTGTATTATGTGTCCTTTTTCGTCGTATTCATATTCGCGACCATATATGCCATCCTCGTCGCATGCCTTGCTGTTGTCGTCGCCTGCAGCGTAGATGACTCTTTTGAGTCTGCCCGTTGTGTCGTCCCAATACAAAAGGTAGCGCGATATGTGACTCCTTGACTGCTCGGTGTCGGCATTTCTGCGGGCATTAGTAGTGTTTGCTCCGAGAGTCATTGCTGTGCCGAACTCATCATCAAGTTTGAATGATGCTGTGCGCAGATTCTCGTCGTAATCAACTTTGAAAAGGAATTTCTCATACTGATTGTACACCTTCTTGTAATCCAGTTTGCCGTCATCGGTGTAGTAATAGTATGCGTCAGGAAAGCGTGAGTTCATGTGCTCTGTTTCTGACACAGCACTGATTCTGCCTTTTGAATTCACGATGGAAACGCGTCTGAGCTTGTGCTTCGTGTATTCGAAACGGTAGCTGAGTTCGGATTGCTGTTGCTCTTCTTCTGTGAGTTCGCCGATGCCTTCCGGCACGCCGAAGCATTCTACATAGTCTTTATAATAATAGACTTTAGTGCGGAAGTAATCCCATGCGAATATGCCGGCTGCGATGAGAAGGAATGCTATTACGATACCTCCCCAAAGAATTGTCTTGTTTATCGGGTCTGGACTGAGAACCTTCTTCACATCTTTTCTCATCTCGGCACAGTCTGTGTATCTCTTCTCTTTGTCCTTTGCCATTGCCTTGTCGAGAATCCTCTGCATGCTTTCTGGCGCAGAAGGTGCCAACGACTTGATTCGTGGCAGGTTTTCTGTGATGACAAGTCTCTTCATCTTTGGCGATGTGCTTTGAGTGTCGCCGTAAGGCAATGCACCTGTTAACATTTGATGGAAGAGCACACCGAGAGAGTATATGTCGGAGCGATTGTCGATGCTGCTGCCTAATATCTGTTCGGGACTCATGTATCGCGGTGTTCCCATCACAGGTCCGTTGTCGCCGTCGCTTGATTCTGAGATGATTTGAGCGATACCGAAATCCATGACCTTGACATGTCCTTCGCTATTGATATATATGTTGCTTGGCTTGATGTCTCGATGTACAATGCCTTGAGAATGGGCGTATGTGAATGCTTCGAGAATTTCGTTCATCAAAGGGTATGCTTCTTTCTTGCCTAAAACACCTCCTGCATCTTGAATATAGTCGCCAAGCGTTTTGCCTTCCACATATTCCATGATAAGGAATACGCCATTTTCATTTTCTACAAAATTGAGAAATTTTACAATGTTAGGGTGGTCCAGGGAACACAACATCTCTGCTTCCTGTTTGAAGCGTTTGCGCAATGCACTATTGCTTGCTAATCTTGGATGTAAGACTTTAACGGCAACGGTTTGTTCGATGTTTTTGTTCTGAGCCAGAAATACCTGCCCCATGCCGCCGTTGCCGAGTTCACAAATAATCCTATAGTTTAATATCTCGTTTGGAATTACCCCGTTGAACAGTGTGTCTGTGTGTAAGGTGCTCTCTTCGATACTTATGACTTTTACATCGTCCGAGGCGTTGGACTCTGTGTAATTGTTGTTGTGGTTGCCCTCAAGAATTTCTTTGTCTTCATTTTGAACGCTGTTGTGCGTGGGTGTTTCGCCAATATATGGCTGAACATCGGTATTGTTATCTTTATCGCTCATAATTATGTTTGTATAAATACTTTAAAAACTTCAATAAATTAAGCATTTATATGCAATTTGACACCAGTTATAATATTAGAATGAATAGATACTATAGAATGAATAGTTACTATAGAATAAATAGATACTCACTTTGCATAACGTGGGTCAAAATAGTATATAGTTGCCATAAATTAATATTAGAAGTAGTTATTTGCTGTTAAGATGTTTGTCTATTCGATTGCAAATTTAGTTTTTTTACGTGATATGTAGAATGAATCCGTCGTTTTTTTACCAATTTTATTCAAGTTATTAATGCTTGTCGTACAATTTACACATTATTAATATATAGTAAGAGCGCCTGATTATATAAATAATAGCGTCAGGTTAAATAGAACCGACAGTCCCCTCCGGCTTCCTCCCGGCCCCCGTAGGAGGTGCATCCTCACCTCCCTGCGAGCATCCTCTGCTTCCCGTCGATGCCCCCTCGTTTTGCCCCTTTCGCCCCCTCCTTCTTTCCCGTTTCGCCCAAAACCTGCGCCTTTTGTTCCCGGAACCGTCTT
>JAZLHP010000043.1:0-4752 GCA_045616905.1 Bacteroidaceae bacterium | reverse complement strand
CCCTCCCTTTACGGGTAGCGACCGTATGAAAGCGTGACTAAATGTCACGGTTTAGGAAGCGACCGAACTAAGTGCTCTTAGTGAGGACGGGAAAGTCGGGGTGGGTCTTTACCTTATTAAAAACCATAGATGATGCAGGATGGTGCTCAGCGTGCCGTAATGCTTGCACATTATATTGAACCGCTCCTTCAGCGATGCCTTGTGGTTTGCCGTGGTCATGCCTTCCGAGAGATAGTCCGTCACGGTGTAGAAGCTGCTTTGTCCGTACTGTGTGCTACTATCCATTATTGCCACGTTATTCATATTCCGCCTCTTTCCCTCCTTCATGCACCGTATGCACCAGTCGAAATCGGCAGAGAAGCGGTACTGCAGGTCGTACTTCTGCACTATGCTCCGGTGAACATAGAACGACTGGTGGCACACCAGCATGCCCTGCTTGAACGACTTCCATGTGAGTTTCTTCGGAGGACGCAGCTTGCGGGTTCTCAGGAAACGCCCCTCATCATCTACAATGTGAGTGTCGCCATACACCACACCCGGTAACTCAGGAATACGGTCAGGATGCAGCTCCATCCATAACTTTCGTATCACCTTATTCGAATGCAGCTTGTCGCCGGCATTCAGAAACACCATGTACTCGCCCTTTGCCAGGTCAATGCCCTTGTTCATGGCATCGTACAGTCCCTTGTCAGGTTTTGAAACCACCGTCACTGGATAATTCACACGCTGCCTGTATTCATTCACAATGTCCAAGGTACCGTCCTTCGACGCACCGTCGATGATGATATGCTCAAAGACACCGCGGTCAGCCATCACCTGTGCCGCCACACTCTCCAACGTGCGGCTGATGGTGTGCTCCGCATTGTATGTCACCGTGATGAAACTCACCAGCAGCCATCTGTCGTCAAGTCCGCTCCTACTGTTTCGTTCCATAAACCTCAATGTATTTCTTCGCAACCACCGTCTCGCTGTATGTTTCCACCGCCTTGCTGCGCGCATTTTCAGACAACTGCACATGGTCAGTGGTCAGAGACCATGCAATACCCTCGGCAAGACTCTCCGCACTGCAGTAGTCAGCTACGTAACCATTCACCTTGTGGTCAATCATCTCAGGAATACCCCCAACGTGGAACCCCACGCAAGGCACACCGCATGCCATCGACTCCACGATTGTGTTAGGCAGGTTGTCCTGCAGCGAAGGAGTCACATAAAGGTCAATGGCATTGTACAGTGCCACCATTCTGTCAGTCTCGCTGATGTACGGAACAGCTATTATGTTAAACGGCACAAGGCTCTTCACCTCCTCCGACTTGCCGCCGACCACCACCAGTTCAATCCTCTCAGCCAGTTCCGCATTATCCCTCTTTATGATGTTCAAAGCATCGACAAGGTATCTGAAACCTTTCCTCTCGTCCGTGATGCGCTGACAGCTGAACAGTAGCAGCCTCTTGTCCTGAGGAAGTCCGAAGAGGAAACGTGCTGCCATCCTGTCATTGACGCAGAACACATCCGTGTCAATTGCATTCGGAATGCTCACCACCTCGTGACCCTCCGTCAGCTTTGAAGTGCGGGCAAGGTCGGCAATCCATCTGCTGCAACCAACAAAGGTGAGTCCTGCACCCTTGTAAATCTCCTGCTTACGTGCAAACACCTTCCTTGCCTTGTCGCCAAAGAGCGTGCCATTCATCAGTTCACAGTTGTTGCATTCCTTGCGGTACTTCACGCACTCACCCGAATAGTGACACACGCCAGTGAAATACCACTGGTCGTGCATAGTCACCACCACACGCTTACCCGAGTGTATGATTCTTTCAATATCCGCAAGCGACAAAAAACCCTGGTTCACCCAGTGCAGATGCACCACGTCAGCACGTTTGAAAACCTCCGTCTGCGTGATGTCCATGCCAGCATTGGCAATGTCAACCTGAAACAAGTTTCTGCGGCTCATCCTGTTTGACATGAAAATCACGAACCGTTCCCACAGGAACTTTATCGGCGACAGCAGCGAGCTGCCCACCGACACCACCGTCAGACGATCCGTCTGCCTGTCGCGCACCATCATCTTAGCCTTGACGCCCTGTTTCTTCAAAGCCTCCATAAGGCGGTTGGCAGCAATAGCCGCACCGCCTATCCTCTCCGATGTGTTGACGATAAGTACCCTCATGTCCCAAATTTTCTGCAAAGGTACGATTAAGCGAGAGAAATACCAAATTTAGAGCAAACCGAATGCAGAAAAATTTATTTTTATGCTGAGGTGCAGCCTAAATTCGGCGAAAGCCAGATTTATTTGAGTATTTCCGAGCGAGAGTACCTTCGACCAAAGGTCATCGGTACGAAAATTTATTGATATAGACGAAATTTTAAAGATAAGAGTAAATTTTCCTGTATAAAAGTTTGGTAGATTCGTCATAACTCCTTACCTTTGCACCACAAATCAAAACAAACTGCTTCAGTAGCTCAGTTGGTTAGAGCACATGACTGTTAATCATGGGGTCGTTGGTTCAAGCCCATCCTGAAGCGCAAAAGAGCTTGCAACATCTGCAGGCTCTTTTTGTGTACATACAGACCCCCCAAAGGTGGTTCTCATCAAATTCATCTTCATCCCTAATCGTACCCCCTTCTTCTTGTCCTTCTTCTGGTCATAACTTAAGACAGACCTTGGTCACAAGTTAAGCCTCCTCTCTGTCATAAGCTATGCCTCACAAGACACCCTATAATTATTACGTTACGACCAAAAAAATTGCTACGTCACGACATCGTATTTGTTACATCGTGATGTAGCAAAAAGTTTGTAGTTACAAACAATTTCAGCTATCTTGGTGCGCTTTCTATTCTGCTGAGATATGGGACTTCTATAGATGATGAAATTAATCACAATAGAAGACCGACGCTGGTCTTAATAGGAGATCAGCGTCGGTCTTAATAGAGGGTGAAATTTGATGCTGTTACTTAATCATCACCTTCTTGCCGTTCACGATGTAAATGCCAGCTGGGATGTTGCCACCTTTCACCTTCACACCCTGAAGAGTGTAAATCTCGTCAGAGGCGTTTTCGTCAGAAAGCACATCATTTATTCCTACCACCATGTCGTTAGCCTTTTCGCTTGCAGAGAGAGAACCGTTCTCAACGAAGAGCACACTTTTCTGCACACCAGTACCCATTACCTTGTTCATGGTGCTGGCAGGTGCCAATGGCGAAGTGCCGTCAACGAGCGTGAATCCAATCTCGCTGTTGTCTCTCACAGCAAACTTCTCCGCACCCATGTTATAGAGATATTGGTTGCCACCCTCATTTATCACCGTCCAGTTGTCGTTGAGATTAGCCTCATCAACATCCTGCACACCTTCGCGTACAGCAAGTTTATCGTTCACTGCATCATAAACAATGTAGCTGGCACCATCCTCGTTCATCAGGAAATATGCCTTGTTTGCTGATGTCTCCTCTGCCTCTTCCACATACTTCTTTATGTTGATGAATTGATACCATTTGTCATCAAAGGCAAAGTCATAATAAAGTTCAGCACGAACGTATAGAGGTGCATGATATAATGTTGGATTTGAGAACGCACTTGAGCCCAAACTTGGAACAGCTATTGTCTTCATGATGATGTTTTGTAATTTCAGCCATCGTTTTTGCAAAGTGTTGTGTATCAGGATAATGCGTGTATAAAGATAGAAAAGTGGGGAGGGTGGTTTTGGAGTGGTTTGGAGGGAGAGTGAGATTTAACGTTTTTAATGTTTTTTAAGAGCAATTTATGGGGTGGAGATGGCAATTTTAAGGCGTTTTAATAGCAAAAGTGTTAATTTTAGAGTTAAATCATTGGGATTATGTCGTTTTATTTATAAATAATGTGTAACTTTGTACTTTAAAAGTCATTGGAGATGTAATAATTCTCCGCGTATCCACTAATTCTACAGTCGCATTTTATGCAACTGCTTAAAAAGAAGGCAAATAAACCTGGGAAGTATGGACAATGCAATAGAAAAGAGCACTGCCGCTCAGTACGATAAACTGATATTCGAGAAAAGTGGGACACCGTCCCACCTTTTGTGCTGGGGACATTATTACGAGATACTAAAGATAGACGACGAGCTTGAACGTAACTTCTATATACGCCAATGCCCAGAAGTATCTGGATATGTTGCTTGAAGAAGCAGAACGAAATAATCACGAATCATAAATCCCCCAATCGCAAATGACCGCGCTCCTACCTCCATACCACACTTCCCTTAGCGCCAACAATGGTGCTAACTTGCTGTGTGCCACCGTTTTAGGGGGGGGTATCGCGCACAAAGTAACTCATTATATTTTAGACGAATACAGAGCCTTTCAGAGGTGCTTTCGGGCATCTTTGGAAGGCTTTGCTATGTCTGATGGTTTCGAATAATCAATAACAACAAAATAATAAACAAAAAGTAATGAACAAAACAAAACATTTCAAGCGACTGTGGGGGCTCATGCTGCTCCTCATCGCCATGCTCATGCCACAAGGGGCGTGGGCTATCAGTGGTAGCGGAACATCATCTTCCCCTTACCTCATCGCTACCGAAGCTGACCTTAGAACGTTCCAGCAGTATGTCGAAAACGGCAACTCTGGAATCTACGCTAAGCTGACAGCCGACATCACATTGACTTCGGCATGGACTCGTATTGGTCGTGCTGACAGAAGATTCACAGGTTACTTCGACGGTCAGGGACATACCATTTCGGGCATGAACCTTTCGTTCACAGCCTACGAACATGGCTTCTTCG